>CAZVXL010000017.1:0-32972 GCA_964631595.1 uncultured Lachnospiraceae bacterium
TCCAGACCTGACCGCCACGGCGGATGTAACGTGTCATCGCGATACGGGCTGCCTCGATCTGGTTTGAGGTGATCCATGCCGGCTCAAGTGCTACGAGTCCGTAGCTGCCGTTCGTTACACGGTTTCCTCTTACAGCGCGTCCCTTGAGTCTGCCTCTGTGAACACGTCTGTACTTTACTCTCTTAGGCATTAACATTATGCGTCTCCCCCTTCCTGCTTGGGTGCGGCCTTGGGAGCGACAGGTCTTGTAGCTCTTGCGCCGGCGTTGATGTTGCGGTTGTCATCGCGGCGGGGACCTCTGTTCTGACCGCCTCTGCGATCATCTCTGCGGCCGTCTCCGCGTCTCTCACCGTTACCTCTGTTCTGACCGCCTCTGCGATCGTCACGGCGACCGTCTCTGCGGTCACGTCTCTGTCTTCTCTCGGGAGCTGTTCCGGTGCGGGCTACCTCGGAGAGAACCTCACCGTGATAGATCCATACCTTTACACCGATCTTACCGTAAGTGGTGTTAGCCTCCCAGAAGCCGTAATCAATGTCCGCACGAAGTGTCTGAAGCGGAATGGTACCGTCATGATAATGCTCGGTACGTGCGATCTCGGCGCCGCCGAGACGTCCGCTTACGGATACCTTGATTCCCTTTGCGCCCTGCATCATGGTGCGGCCGATAGCCTGCTTCATTGCACGGCGGAAGGAAATACGGCGCTCAAGCTGAGATGCGATGCTCTCCGCAACGAGCTGTGCGTTCAGGTCGATGTTCTTTACCTCGATAACGTTCAGGGATACGGGAGCTCCTACGAGCTTCTCGACATCCGCACGAAGCTTTTCGATCTCGGAGCCGCCGCGGCCGATGATCATGCCGGGCTTAGCGCAGTGGATAAAGAGGCGGATCGCGCCCTTTCCGTCACGCTCGATCTCGATTTTCGGAACTCCTGCGTTCTGAAGACGGTTCTTGAGGTACTTTCTGATCTTGTAGTCGGAAACGAGGGTATCGCCGAAGGTCTCATCGTTTGCGAACCATCTGGAATCCCAGCTCTTGATAACGCCTACACGCAGACCGTGAGGATTAACTTTCTGTCCCATGTTTTACGTCCTCCTCCCTCAGTTTCTTTCTTTCACCGCGAGGGTGATGTGGCTTGTTCTCTTGAGTATTCTGTCAGCGCTTCCCTTACCTCTGGGCATCAGTCTCTTGAGAGTGGGGCCGGGGCATACGAAGCACTCGGATACATAAAGGCTGTCGCGGTTCATGCCGAAGTTGTTCTCGGCATCCGCCATTGCTCTGTCGAGCAATTTAATAAGATGTTCGCTTGCTGCCTTGGGAGTATTCTTCAGAATACCTCTTGCGGTTGCAGCGTCCTTGCCGCGAATGAGGTCCAAAACGATCTTAACCTTGCGCGGAGAGATGCGAACGAATTTAAGATATGCTCTTGCTTCCATTGTTAATTCTCCTCTCACCGTTATTTACCGTTGTTAGATGTCTTGGAGCCTGCATGTCCCTTGTAGGTACGGGTGGGGGCAAACTCACCGAGTCTGTGACCGACCATATCCTCTGTCACATATACAGGAACGTGCTTTTTGCCGTCGTGTACCGCAATGGTGTGTCCGACGAACTCGGGGAAGATCACGGATGCTCTGGACCAAGTCTTCAGCACCTTCTTCTCACCCTTCTCATTCATTTCAACCACGCGGTTGAACAGCTTCTCTTCCACGAAAATGGGTTTCTTCAAGCTTCTGCTCATCTGTGTTGCCTCCTTTCTTACTTACTGTTTCTACGCTTCACGATGAACTTATCTGTCCTTGCCTTCTTATCTCTGGTCTTGTAACCGAGAGCAGGCTTACCCCAAGGAGTAACAGGGGAGGGACGACCGATAGGAGAACGTCCTTCACCACCACCGTGAGGGTGATCGCAGGGGTTCATTACGGAACCGCGAACTGTCGGGCGAATACCCTTATGACGGGTCTTACCGGCTTTACCGACCTTTACGGTGTCATGCTCGATATTACCGATCTGACCGATGGTCGCCTTGCAGTCCGGTCTTACCAGACGTACCTCACCGGAGGGAAGACGAACCTGAGCCATGCCGTTCTCCTTAGCCATAAGCTGTGCCTGAGCACCCGCAGAGCGGACGAGCTGTGCGCCCTTACCGGGGTAGAGCTCGATGTTATGGATGAAGGTACCAACGGGAATGTTGGCGATAGGCAGTGTGTTACCGGGCTTGATATCCGCGTCGGGACCGGAGTAGAGCACGTCGCCGTCGGTCACGCCTACGGGAGCAATGATGTAGCTCTTCTTTCCGGCATCGTCCTGAAGCAGGGCGATATATGCGGTTCTGTTGGGATCGTACTCGATACCGATTACCTTTGCGGCCTTGTTCTCGGCACGCTTGAAATCGATGATACGGTACTTCTGCTTGTTTCCGCCGCCACGATGACGAACGGTGATGCGGCCGTAGCTGTTACGTCCGGCATTCTTTTTCTTGACGGTGATAAGGCTTTTTTCAGGTGTGAACTTAGTCAGCTCCTCAAAAGACGGAACCGTCATATTACGCCGGCCGTTTGTCGTCGGCTTATACTTGATTGTCGGCATTTATGCGCACCCCCTTATCAGTTAAGGCCTTCGAAGAACTCGATCGTCTTGGAGTCGGGCTTCAGGGTCACGATAGCCTTCTTCCATGCGGCGGTATAACCGACGCTGTAACGGAGTCTCTTGGGCTTCTTCTTCATGTTAATGGTGTTGACGCTCTCAACATCCACCTTAAACAGCTCCTCGACAGCGCGAGCGATCTCGGGCTTAGTCGAATCCTTTGCCACCTTGAAGACGTACTTCTTTTCGGAAGCAAGATCCATGGACTTCTCGGTGATGATCGGCTTGATTATGATATCCTGTGCAAGCTTCATACTGCATATACCTCCTCGATTTTCTCAGCCGCCCCGCGGGCAAGAATGAGAGAGTCGCTGTTCAGTATATCGTAAACGCTCATCGCGTTATACTGAGCAACCTTTACACCGGGGATGTTCCGAAGGCTTCCGATAACCATTGCATCGGGCTCGGGCAGAACGACAAGAGACTTCTTGCCGGCGCCGATCGCCTCAAGCATCTTGACCATGGTCTTGGTCTTGTACTCCGCAGCAGTGATCTGATCCACAACGATAAGGTTGCCCTCGGCAGTCTTATCGGAGAGAGCGCTGAACATTGCGACGCGGCGAAGCTTACGGTTGAGCTTCATCTTGTAGGTACGGGGCTTCGGACCCAATGCGATTCCGCCGTGAGTCCACTGAGGAGAACGGGTAGAGCCCTGTCTTGCACGGCCGGTTCCCTTCTGTCTCCAAGGCTTTCTGCCGCCGCCGGATACCTCTGAACGAGTCAGTGTGGACTGAGTTCCCTGTCTCTGATTTGCGAGATAGGTCTTTACTGCCTGATGGAGGACGGGAGCATTCACCTCAGCTCCGAAGATCATGTCGGAGAGAGTCATGGTGCCGACTTCCGCGCCGGACATATTAACTACTTTAATATCCATTTCTATTTCCTCCTTCCGGCTTATGCTTTAACGGTGTCACGGATGAACACGATGCCTCCGCGTGCGCCGGGTACAGCACCCTTTACCGCGATGAGGTTCTTCTCGGTATCTACCTTGACGACCTCCAGATTCAGAACGGTCACGCGCTCGTTACCGTACTGACCTGCCATCTTCTTATTCTTATATACTCTCGAAGGAGAGGAGCACGCGCCCATGGAACCGACCTGACGGTGTACGGGACCCGTACCGTGTGTCATTCTGAGCACATGATTGTTCCATCTCTTGACCGCACCGGTGTATCCACGACCCTTCGTAGTGCCTGTAATGTCGACCTTGTCGCCTGCGGCGAAGGTATCGGCGGCCACTACATCGCCGGTATTCATACTCTCGGCATCGTCAAGACGGAACTCCTTGAGATGTCTTGCGGGAGCAACGCCCGCCTTTGCGAAATGTCCCTTCATGGGCTTATTCACAAGCTTCTCGCGCTTCTCACCGAAGGCGAGCTGAACTGCAGAGTAGCCGTCAGTTTCAACGGTCTTCTTCTGCACAACGGAGCAGGGGCCGGCTTCGATTACGGTTACCGGTATCACAAGTCCGTTTTCGTCGAAGATCTGGGTCATACCCAGCTTCTTTCCGATGATTCCTTTTTTCATCTTTTTCCTCCTGAAGGTTATTGGTTGACAGCTCTTTGCTACCGGATAGCCGATCCGGCACCGTCAACATGACCTTTCCGCCATCAAGCATAGCCTGTGACCTCTCCCTTCCGATGCAGCATCATCGGCGGTAAGACAGATTTCGGCACTTCGCTCTGTACGGTGGATAAGTTCGGCTCCGGCGTTTCTACTTATCTGAGATCAATATCCACGCCGGCGGGAAGCTCGATGTTCATAAGAGCCTCTACAAGCTCCTTTGAAGGCTTCCTGATCTCGATCAGACGCTTATGGGTACGCTGCTCGAACTGCTCTCTGCTGTCCTTATACTTATGAACAGCACGAAGGATAGTAATGATCTCCTTCTCGGTAGGGAGCGGAATGGGGCCGGAAACCTCGGCACCGTTTCTCTTAGCGACCTCTACGACCTTGGCTGCTGCAGCATCAACAAGCGCATGCTCGTAGCTTCTCAGTCTGATTCTGAGCTTTTCATTTACTGCCATCCTGATTTACCTCCTTAATTTTCTTCGGCGGGAAGAACACCGCGTCGGGCGTTTCTTCGTCTCACTTAATTTTTCCGGAACCCGCAACGCACGGGAACCGGCAAACCGGAGAGAAAACGCACTCGGGCGACCTCTGTACCTCCGTATCGGAAGCACACATCCGCTCGGAAATTCCCCATCCTCAGCAGTATTGAGGACAGCAACCTCCCGTGCAGACACACACCAAGCCTTATAATTTTACCATACACTTTCATATATTGCAATAACCTCCGCGCTTTTTTGATAAAATAATCCGTGTAGAATATTTTGCTGTATCGCGATTTGTTTTTGTGCATTATGCACACGGCGGTTTTTGCCGACGGTTTTATGCGTAACTTTTTGTAAAGTTGCTTTTTTGGGTGTTGCAGTATCGAGGGATCTGTGGTATTATATTATATATAAATAATTAAAGGAAGCGTTTGACCGAATCATGAAAACAGTCAGAAACATACTTACCGTATCAATAGCCATCATCGCGGTGCTGACCGCCGCCTCCGCCGTATTCTCATATCTTGCTCTCTCGGCGGAATTTGACCATGTGCTGTACTACTTCAATGCAGGCTCGGTAAATGCCGCGCTCGGAATGTATCTTCCCGTAGCGGCAATGGTAACAGCCCTCGTATGTGCCCTGCTGATCCGAAGGAAGGTTTCCTTCGATGCTCTCCCCCCTGCAAATCTGCCGACCGTTTTCGCCTCCGTGCTCTCCGGTCTGCTTCTCATCGTATCGACCGTATTTTCGTTTCTGCTGTCCGACGGAGCCGAGCCCTCAAAGCTGTCAGTCTCGGCGGCGGTGTTTGCGATAATTGCCGCAGTATACTTTTTGCTCCTTCCCTTTGCCGAGGACAAGCCGGTTATGATCCCGCTTTCCTTTGCTCCTTGCATTTGGGCGGCTCTCAAGCTTCTTGAGGAGTATTTCCGCTCCGGTGAGCCCATCAATTCCCCGATCCGCGTAGTTAATCTGACGATGCTTGCCTTTCTGCTCCTCTTTTTTGCCGAGGAGATCAGATTCTTCATCGACAGGCAGTCTCCCGCGATCTACTATTTCTGCGCGCTCAGTGCACTGACCTTCACCGGCGCCGCCGCATTCCCGAAGCTCGCGCTGATGCTCGCGGATGTCTCCGGCTTTGATTTTTCCGTGCTCGACTGGTTCCTCTACATCGCCCTGTTCTTCTTTATCCTCGCAAGAATGACGGCACTCCCGTCCGTATCGACGGAGTACGTTGCCGAGGTCGATGCATCGGACGAGGATTGCGAAGAAGCCGAGGATAATACCGAGGTTGAAGCCAAGACCGACTCCGACGGTGAAGATGCCGCAGTGGCAGACGAAAGCTCAGAAGATGAAGACAAATAAGGGCACTGCTCCCGACAGGGAGGGATACATCAAGACAGAGAGACCCTCCGCGTTGTCTCTCTGGGTCGCCGCCGCGGTGTGGGCATTTTTCGGACTGCTGATGCCGATGTATATGTGGTATCACTACCTCATTTGCGCCGCACTCAGCATCATAGCCGGAGCTGTGACCGCAAGGCTCGCTCCTCCCGTCGTCACGTACGAAAAAGCGCCCGTAAGCACCGGCAAGCCGGAGCTTGATGAGGCGATAGAGGCACTCGCGGAGGTCACCGACTCTCTTGCAGCAGTCGAAGCCACAGGAAGTGATTGCGCGCCGACTGTTCGCAGGATATCCGATACCCTTGCATCCATCGAAGCGGAGCTGCGCCGTGATCCCGATAAGCTTGACGGGCTCAGGCGGTTGTTCGGCTACTACCTGCCGACCGCCAAAAAGCTCTCCGACAAGTACATCTGCTTCAAGGAGGGCTCCGAGAAGGGTGCCATCGCCGCCGAGCGCTCCGCCGCGGAAATAGAAGCAGCCTTCTCCCTCATAGCAGATGCCGTGAGCAAATTCTACGATTCCCTCTTTGAGGAGGATGCCCTCGATATCTCGACCGACGTCGACGTTCTCGAGGCGATGCTCCGCAAGGACGGCTTAAACTGACACACCAAAACACATTGACATAAGGAGTAACGAACATGGACAACAACGCATTTGAAACCGCACCCGAATTAAAGCTTACGCTTGATCCCGCCGCCGATGCCGCCGCAAAGCCCGCAGAGCAGGAGGCGGAGCCCGTAAAGCTCGACGATACCGTTCTCTCCGAGGAGGAGCGCAAGACGGTCAACGAGTTTGCCGAGCAGATCGACATAACCGACTCCGCCATGGTAATGCAGTACGGCGCCGCCGCCCAGCAGAAGATCGCCGGATTTTCCGATTCCGCGCTGGAGGGCGTTCGCACCAAGGATTTCGGTGAGCTCGGAGATCAGATCGCAGACCTCATCACGGAGCTGAAGGGAATCTCCGACGAGGACGAAAAGGGCGGATTATTCAAATTCTTCCGCAAGGGACAGCGCAAGATAGAGCACATGAAGGCAAAATACGACAAGGCGGAGGACAGCGTAAACAGCATCATTACCGCTCTTGAGGGGCACCAGCTCACCCTCATGAAGGACATCGCCATGCTTGACCGTATGTACGAGATGAACCTCACGTATTTCAAGGAGCTGACGATGTACATTCTCGCCGGCAAAAAGCGACTTGAGACGGAGAGAAGCACCACCCTTGCGGAGCTGACCGCAAGGGCTCAGGCATCGGGACTTCCCGAGGACGCGCAAAAGGCAAGCGATTTTGCCCAGATGTGCGACAGATTTGAGAAAAAGCTCTACGACCTTGAGCTGACACGAATGATATCCATTCAGATGGGACCGCAGATAAGGCTCGTTCAGAACAACGATTCGATGATGAGCGAAAAGATACAGTCCACCATCGTCAACACCATTCCCCTTTGGAAAAGTCAAATGGTCATCTCTCTCGGCATCGCCCATTCCGGCCAGGCGATGGAGGCTCAGCGTGCCGTCACCGACATGACGAACGATCTTCTGAAGAAGAACGCCGCCGCGCTGAAGCAGGGCACCGTGGACATTGCCAAGGAGTCCGAGCGCGGTATCGTAGATATCGAAACTCTCACCGAGACGAACAAGCAGCTCATCGAAACTCTCGATGAGGTCAAGCGGATCCAGTCCGAAGCCCGCGACAAGCGCCTTGCCGCAGAGGAGGAGCTTGGCAGGATAGAGGGCGAGCTCCGTGCAAAGCTGCTCGACATCACGGATACCTCTGCCGACAAAGCAGAATAAAGCAAGCTCATGAAATTCTTCACCGAAAACAGGCGGGCGGCATCAATAGCTCTTGCCGCTGTAGTGCTCCTATCCCTTATCGGCGGCACTGCCCGCTGTGTGAGCACTCTTGAGAGCTCCCTTATCGCAGATTACAAGGGCTCAAGAGCCGCCTCCGATATGGCGGTACTGATAGATTCGGCATCTCAGGTAAGCTATATCTATAAATCCGTGCTCGGGGCGGACGATGCCTCCGACGAGGTGGACGCCATTCTCGGCTCGCTCTCCCCGTCTCCGAGTCCGATCGGTCTTGAC
Source organism: uncultured Lachnospiraceae bacterium (assembly GCA_964631595.1). GTDB lineage: Bacteria > Bacillota > Clostridia > Oscillospirales > CAG-272 > UMGS1312. The sequence goes on from CAZVXL010000017.1 coordinate 8,186, forward strand.
GGAGATGCGATATCAAAGCTGAAAAGCAGTGCCGCCGTGTTCTACAACACTCTCGCCGTATCCGAGAAAATGACGGAGGCTCAGGAAAAGAGCGCTAAGCGCTATTATTACGATCTTCTCAACTCATGGACTATGCTCTGTGAGAACGAGACGTATGCCAAAGCCGCGCACAAGTACAACAGTGCCGTGGGCGGGATACCGCTCAGACTTCTCGGCTTACAGCCGGCGGCGGAGTTCGGTCTATAATCATATTTTACGAAAGGCTTTTCCGTGATGAATACAAAAAAACGTAAATCACTTGCTGTAATAATATGGTCACTGCTCATCACAGTATCGCTGTGTGTATCCGTTTCCGCGAAGATCCCCTCCCCCACCGAGGATTACTACGTATATGACGAGGCGGACGTTATCCCGAAGGATCTCACCAAGCATATCGTCAGCCAAAACGATCTTCTGAATTATTCCACCGGCGCGCAGATCGTAATTGCCGCCGTAAATACCACGGGGGATGAGCAGATACGCAATTTCGCGGGTGATATGTTCAGCGAATGGAAGATCGGTGATACCGAAAAGAAAAACGGCGTTTTGGTGCTTCTCGCCATCGAGGATGACGATTACTGGGTAACTCAGGGCACCGGCATCGAAAGCAGTCTCTCCTCGGGAGATATCAAGGTCATGCTCGATGATTGTCTTGAGCCGTATTTTGCCGCAAAGGATTACGCAAAAGGGGTGGAGACGCTGTTCGATCGGCTCATATCCACCTTTGAGAGCATCTACGACGTCGATCTGTCGGAGACAGTCATCCCCGACACGCAGGACAGCAGTCCCTCCAAGACCTCATCCGGCTCCGGCGCATTCTCCGCGTTTTTGACCGTCGTTCTCGTCATCGCGGTCTTGGCTGTATTTTTCATTATAATAAGGATGCGCCCGCTGCGCTCCCGCAGACCCATGATCATGATCCCTCCGAGGAGCGGCAGACCTCCCCTCAGAGGAGGTCACCGTCCGCCCGCTCGCGGCGGCTACAGAGCGCCGAGACCGACAGGGCCGAGGCCGAGCGCAAGACCGACCTCACGACCGAGTACGTCCAGACCGAGCGCACCCAGACCGACATCATCAAGGCCGAGCGCGCCGAGACCGCGCTCCGGAGGCGGCGGAAGCACTCGCGGCGGCGGTGCCGGACGAAGATAGATCCGCAAATTCTACAATTGTAAAAGGATAAAAAATGACATCTCTGAGCGCAAAGAATATTTGCTTCAGTATCGGTGAAAGAGATATTTTGAGGAATATCTCTTTTTCCGTTGAAGTCGGTGACAGACTGGCTGTGGTCGGAGTGAACGGTGCGGGAAAGAGCACTCTCATGAAGATCATCGCCGGTGAATACACTGCCGACAGCGGTGAGATATTCACCTCCGGCAACGCATCTGTCGGCTTCATGAAGCAGGATATGGATTTCAACATTATCGCTCCCGACTACGAGGGCTCGCCTGTAGACGGCACCGTCCTCGGTCAAATGTATGCGGCATTTCCGAGCCTGCTCCGTCTTGAAAAGGAGATGGCTGAGCTTGAGGAAATAACGCTTTCGGGTGGCGAGAGCGCTGCCGTCGCAGGCGAACGGCTTGCCAAGGCAAGTTCGGCATATGCAGAAAATGGCGGGCTTCAGTACAGGTCGCGGTGCAGGAGTATTCTGATGCGCCTCGGATTTTCCGAGGATTTCCACGGCACTCCCGTTTCGTCGCTCAGCGGTGGCGAACGGACAAGGCTGACTCTTGCAAGACTTCTCGCTGGTGAGCCCGATATTCTCATGCTCGACGAGCCGACGAACCACCTCGACGCCGACACTCTCGTTTGGCTTGAGGGGCACCTCGCCACATACAAAAAGACCCTGATCTTAGTCAGCCACGACAGATACTTCCTCGACAAGGTGACGAACAAGACTCTCGATATTGAGCACGGCGAGGCGCAGCTCTACAAGGGTGGATATTCGGTATTTGCCGAAAAGAAGAAGGAGCTTCGCGCGGCGGCGGAAAAGAAGTACGCCCTACAGCAAAAGGAGATCGCGCGGCTTGAAGCATTTATCGAAAATCAGCGCCGCTGGAACAGAGAGCGGAATATAATCGCCGCGGAGAGCCGCATGAAGGCTATCGACCGCATGGAGAAGGTCGAAAAGCCGAAGTCGGCGCCGCGTGAGATAAGCTTTTCATTTTCTGCGGCCGCCGAAAGCGGCAATGACGTGCTGTCGGTGAAGCAGCTTAAAATGGGCTTTGGGGAGCGTGTGCTCTTTGACGGACTCTCCTTTGAGGTGAAGAAGGGCGACAGACTCTTTATCCTCGGCCCGAACGGATGCGGAAAATCAACTCTCATTAAGCTGCTTATGGAAAAGCTTTTCCCGATATCGGGCAGGATAGAATACGGCTACAACGTGGAGATTGGCTACTACGATCAGGAGAACCAGAATCTCACGGCAAGCAAAACGGTGCTTGAGGAGCTTTGGGACACCTATCCGGCATCGACTCAGACCGAGCTTCGCTCGATCCTTGCGGCATTCAATTTCCGCGGCGACGATATTGAGAAAAAGGTCGCCGTACTCAGCGGCGGTGAGCGCGCACGTTTGACACTTGCCAAGCTGATATTGTCGCGAGTGAATCTGCTCATTCTCGACGAGCCGACAAACCACTTGGACATCGCCTCACGTGAGGCTCTTGAGGAGGCTCTTTCCGCCTTCGAGGGGACTGTCATATCCGTGTCCCATGACCGATATTTCACAAAAAAGCTTGCGACGAGGATCATTTCCTTCGATTCAAGCGGAAACACCACAGATTATCGCGGCACGTACGATGATTATATCGCCTCGCTTGAAGCCGAAAAGACTCAGAGCAAAGCGTCCGAGGCCGCTCCGCGTCAAGCCCAAAGCTCCGGCAAGGATGCTTATCTCGAACGGAAGAAGGAGGCGGCGGAGCTTCGAAGGCTCGAAAAGCGGAAGCGCGATGTTGCCGCCGAGATCGAAGCTCTTGAGGCTCGGCTTGTGGAGCTGACCGATGAGCTGTCCGTGACAGGCTCCGATTATATGCGCGCCGCGGAGCTTGAGGATGAGCGCATCACGGTAGAGGACAGGCTTATGCAGCTCTATGAGGAGGAGGAGACATTTTAGGCGCGTGCCAAATCACGTCCCGTTCTCGTGGCGGCGTGCTCTGCCCGAGTGAGCGCTTCAGTCCCAGCGGCGTCCCTCGGTCTCCCGCTCCGATATTCAACCGTTCGACACGACAACGGCACCCTCGCCTGCTGCCTTATTACGCAAAAAAGCCACGCCCTACGGCGTGGCTTTTCGTATATACCGACTTCACGTTTCCGAGAGATCGACCGACTCAGAATTCCACAGTCTCCGGTGCGGAGGTAAATGATGCAAACGTCGCAGTGCCGTTCTCAAAGTAGAACACCTGCGTGTTGCCGTCATTTTCATCATACATGGCGCGAAGCTCGGGGTAAACGTCAAGCATGGACTTTTTCGCTTCCGTTCTGTCATCCTCGACAAGCGTTCCGCTGACGCGGACCCAGCAGCCGTCCTTAAAGGCGCATATCTCCGCCTTGGGATTTACCGCAAGCTGGCTCGACACGGACTTCACCTTGCCGGTCTGGATATACAGTCTGTCCTCAAATATGTTGACCGTTCCGAAGGGACGAACTCTCGGCTGATCCCCCTCCACCGTGGCAAGATAATACGTCTCCGCATTCTTCAAAAACTCGTAAACTCTTTTCATGCGCCTCACTCCTTTTACAGATACGGCACGGGCGACCCATGCCTACGCACTGTCGCCCGCCTTGCCGTTTATTTTGCAACAATATTTACGATCTTTCCGGGTACGTATATTTCCTTGACGACAGTCTTTCCCGATATCGCCTCGGCTACCTTCGGATCCGCCTTTGCCGCGGCTATGGCGGCATCCTTATCGGCATCTGCCGAAACTGTGATCGTGGACTTGAGCTTTCCGCAGACCTGCACGGCGATCTCTATCGTGGAATCCACCGTCTTTGCCTCGTCGTACTCCGGCCACGGTGAGAGCGACAGAAGTCCCTTGCCGCCGCACTGCTCCCAGATCTCCTCACACAGATGAGGTGCATAGGGGCAAAGCAGTGAAATGAAGGTCTTCAGCTCATCTACGGTAAGGCTGCCGTGATCGTAGATCTCGTTTATCAGCGTCATCAGCGCGGCGATACCCGTATTGAACTTCATCTCCTCGATATCGGAGGAGACCTTCTTGATGGTCTTGTGGAATGAGGTCTCAAGCTCGGGCGTTACGCCGCTTCCCTTTGCGATATCCGTAAGTCCGGCAGTTCTGTCAAGGAAGCGCTTACAGCCCTTCATGCTGTTCTCCGACCACGGTGCCGCCTTCTCGTAATCGCCCATAAAGAGCACGTATACGCGAAGCACGTCGGCTCCGTACTGATCGACAACATCGTTGGGATCCACAACATTTCCCTTGGATTTGGACATCTTGTCTCCGTCCGGGCCGAGGATAAGTCCCTGAGCCGTTCTCTTGGCATACGGCTCCGCCGTGGGAACCTCGCCTATATCGTAAAGGAAATGATGCCAGAATCTCGAATAGATCATATGTCTGGTAACGTGCTCCATGCCGCCGTTGTACCAGTCAACGGGAAGCCAATACTTCAGCTTTTCGGGATCGGCAAAGCACTTATCGTTGTGCGGATCTATATAGCGGAGGAAGTACCATGACGAGCCTGCCCACTGAGGCATTGTATCCGTCTCGCGCTTTGCGGGCGCTCCGCACTTCGGGCAGGTGCAATTCACAAAGCTGTCAAGCTTGGCAAGCGGGCTCTCGCCGTCTGTGCCCGGCTCGAAATTCTCCATTGCGGGAAGTCTCAGCGGAAGCTCCTCATACGGCACGCCGACCTCGCCGCACTTTTCGCAGTGTATTATCGGAATGGGCTCTCCCCAGTATCTCTGGCGGTTGAATGCCCAATCCTTCATTTTATACTGGACTCCGCCCTCGCCTACGCCCATCTTCTCAAGCTCAGCTATCATGCGCTCGATGGAATCCTTCTTGTTCGTATATCCGTCAAGAAAGCCGGAGTTCACCATCTCTCCGTCGCCGGTATACGCCTCTGCGGATACGTCTCCGCCCTTTATTACCTCGATTATGTCAATACCGAACTTGCGCGCGAAGTCATAGTCTCTCTGATCGTGCGCGGGAACGGCCATGATCGCGCCGGTGCCGTAGCCCATCATTACGTAATCGGAGATATATACGGGGATCTCCTTGCCGTTTACTGGATTTATCGCACTGAGACCGTCTATGCAAACGCCCGTTTTATCCTTCACGAGCTGAGTTCTCTCGAACTCCGTCTTCTTTGCACACTCGGCTCTGTACGCCGAGATCTCGTCCATGTTTGATATCTTGTCCGCATACTTATCTATCATCGGGTGCTCCGGTGCCATTACCATGAAGGTAACGCCGAAAAGCGTATCCGGTCTTGTGGTGTACACCGTGAGCGACTCGTCGGTTCCCTTCACGGCAAACCTCACAAACGCGCCCGTGGACTTACCTATCCAGTTGACCTGTTGCAGCTTTATGTTCGGCAGATAATCGACCTCGTCAAGTCCGGCAAGGAGCTTGTCGGCATACTCGGTGATTCTCAGATACCACACGTCCTTAGACTTTTGAACGACGTCGCTGTGGCAGATATCGCACTTGCCGCCCTGCGAATCCTCGTTGGAGAGAACGACCTTACAGCTCGGGCAGTAATTGACCAGTGTCTTATCGCGGAACACGAGCCCCGCATCGAACATTTTTCTGAATATCCACTGTGTCCACTTGTAGTAATCCTCGTCGGTGGTATCGGTAACTCTCGACCAATCGAAGGAAAAGCCCACTCTCTTGAGCTGCTCGGTGAACTTTTTGATATTCCTGTCGGTCACCTGACGCGGATGCGTATTCGTCTTGATGGCATAGTTCTCGGTAGGAAGTCCGAAGGCATCGAAGCCGATCGGGAACAGCACGTTGTAGCCCTGCATACGGCGCTTACGCGAGACGACCTCAAGTCCCGAATAAGCCTTGATATGTCCCACGTGCATACCGGCTCCGCTGGGGTACGGGAACTCGACCATTGAGAAAAACTTGGGCTTTTCGCTGAAGTCCACAGCCTCAAAGGCGTGCTCCTTTTCCCATCTGTCCTGCCACTTTGCTTCTATTGCTTTGAAATCATATTTCATAACACAAAACCTTTCTGTCGGTTTAATTCTTAATTGATCGCCAAAGTGCTTCAGTCTTCCGAGAGAAGCCCCGATATATCGACTACGGCATCCTCGTCGTACAGCTTTTCAAGGTCGTAAAACTCCCTTGCCTGCGGACTCAGGATGTGTACTATCACCGAGGAAAAATCAAGCAGCATCCAGCCGCAGGCACCGTCTCCCTCGATATGAGTCGGCGTGCAGCCCTCAAGCGACAGCTTGTACTCCACCTCATCGGCAAGTGAGCGAAGCTGGGTCGAGGAATTACCCGTGCAGATCACGAAATAGTCCGCGATCACGGTATGCTCGTACACGTGAAGAAGCTTTATGTTCTTCGCCTTGCGGTCGTCAAGAAGCTTTACCGCATATTCGGCAAGCTCTCTCGGCGTCATTGTCTTTACTTCATTTTCATTCATTTCGATCACCTGTCAGTATGCTCTCGGAATGTCTATTGCACCGCCGTTGACATTCTCCGCATCGTACTCCGTTCCGCCGTATGTGGCGACCTCGGAGTAGTAAGCGTTTATATACCCCTTATCGTATTCATTTACAAATATCTTTTCCTTGTCGAACATCGACTCCGTAACGGCGGTATCGTAGATATTGAAATGCTTGTTTACTATATCCACCATGGGCTTCTTCACCATTACCACGTGACCGCCCGCCGAATTACACGGCATAGACACCATCGACACCTTTGTCATATCTATATTCAGGATATTTTTGGCGAAATACACAGCATCGCTGACGGTAATATCGGTATACAGATTATCAAGCACGGTCTCGGCAAGGATCGGAAGCTTTGACACGGGCACGGACTTCTGAAGCTTCTCGATGAATGCACTCATGAATATCTTCTGTGCGTCCTGTCTGCCGATATCCCCCTGAACATATCCGTAGCGGAATCGGACAAAGCCCTCCGCTTCCTTTCCGCTCAGGACCTGATGTCCTTTTTTGAGGTTGATGTAGAGCCCCTGCTCCGTATCAACGTAATGCATATCCGCCGGCACGTCCATCTCTACGCCGCCGATAGCATCGACGATATTCACAAAGCCGTTGAGATTCATGATCGCGCAGTAGCTTATCTTGGTACACAGCGCCTTTTCAAGAACGTCCGCGAATTTTCTGAGAGCCTCCAGCTCCGGCTCATCGGAGCCGTTGTAGAGTGCCTCGTGATAGTACGTGCTGTAGGTGGCGTTGATCTTGCTTGTGGCAACGCCGTACCCCACAAAGGTATCTCTCGGGAACTGCATGACCGAGACGGAGCCATCGGTGACGTTGTAGTTTATAAGCATGATGACATCGGTAAGAGTAGCGGCTCTGTCCTGTCCGAGCACAAGGAAATTAAAGCTCTTATCGTCTGCCGGTCTCACAACAATGGGATTGTTGCTCTCATCGTAATGTATCTGAGTTTCATCGGAGGTACTTGGCCCCTCGGGTGTGTATGACAGCAGATACGACGCCATGATCCCGACAACAGCCAGCATAGCGACAAACAGCGTCACCGTTATGCACAGGACCGCCGTGAATTTCTTTCTTGTCATTGCATTACGCCTTTCTTTGTCCTTGTTTATTTCAGATATCCGAGATAGTAGTTCCTGCAAGCCACGGTATCCGCATCTATATACGATGCATCCGCGATAAGAGACCTCACGGTCATATCAAGCGACAGCACCATCGTGCGGTACAAATGAATGAGCCTGTCCTCCTCGCCGAGCTTTTCGGGAGAAGCATCCCAAAAGAACGAGCGGAGCCTTACGCAATCATCAAAGGTACGCGTATCGTCTATATAATCCGCAAGATATATGAGCGCCTCGAAAAGGCTCATGCCGTCGCGTCCCGTTGTATGATAGCGAACGGCGCTCACTATATCCTCCGTTGCATATTCCGGAAAATCGCGCGGGATCAGCGCCGCCGCCGTCCTCGCGTGAAAAAGCTTGGGTGAGCCCAAAACAGAAGCTTCTACCATTATATCAAATTCCGCACAGTATTGCAACTGTTTTTCGACAGTTTCGTTTTTGGTGATATCGTGGAGCAGTGCGGCACATCTCAGCTCGTCCACCCTCTCGGGGAGGTACAGCTCACCGAGCGCCGCCGCCATTCTCTCGACTCCGAGAGTATGCTCGTACCTTTTACCGTTCATGCGGCATCTCACCGCCTCGCGGAGCTTTTCAATGCTCAAATCATTCATTTGCTTTTCCTTTGCCCCAATCATACAGTCCGCGACTGCGTATCAGCTCGAATACACCGTCGCAAATACAGTCGGGCTTTGCACCGAGAAGCAGACTGTCTCTGATCTCCGTGGAGGACACCTCGATCGGCTCAAAATCCATTATCACCGTGCTTGCCCCGTATTTCCTTCGGTATTTTTCATTTGCGCCGTCAAGCGCCTCGGCGTCCCTCGCCTCCGCCACTCTTGTGCCGCAAACCACGGTACACAGGGCGAATATCTCCTCCGGCTCTCTCCACTGCTCAAGCGTTAAAAACATATCGCTCCCGCAAAGCATGAAAAGCTCGCCCTCTCCGGAGAATCGGCGAAGTGTATCCACCGTGTAGCAGGGCTCTCTGCGAAGCACCTCATAATCGGAGATCTCCACTCTGTCCGATATACCGCCGAAGGCTATCCGACACATCTCATACCTCGCCTCGGCATCGGCTCCGCCGTCAAGCTCCTTATGCGGAGGTATTCCCGCCGGCATCACGATAAGCCTGTCAAGCCTCATCTCGCGGAGGAAGGTCTCCGCAAGTCTCACGTGCCCCGCATGGGGAGGCGAAAAGCTTCCGCCGTATATACCGACTCTCATCTCGGAAGCTCTATCTGCTTTTTCTTCTTCGACTCGCGGTAGAGCACGAATCTCGTTCCGACCACAGTCACCACATCGCAGGAGAGCTCGGAGGCAAGGATATCCGCCGCCTCTCTTGACGTATACGGGGAGGTCTCAAGCACGCGAAGCTTTATCAGCTCTCTTGCCTCAAGTGCGCTGTCCACAACTCTGAAGCTCTCGCCGTCAAGTCCGCTCTTGCCTATCTGGATTATCGTATCCATGGGGTTTGCCATACGGCGAAGCGCCGCTCTTTGTTTTCCTGTAAGCATTATTTGCTCCTTTTTGCATTATTATCCGACATCAGCACCTCTCCGAGTGCTCTGCCGAAGGCGCGCACCGCCTTACCGCGGTGGCTTATGCGGTTCTTCTCCTCCGCGGATATCTCGGCAGAGGTCATGCCGTACTCCGGCAAATAAAACAGCGGATCGTAGCCGAAGCCTCCGCAACCGGCGGGAGCATGATTTATAACTCCCCTGAATTCTCCGCGCACCGCAAATACCGCCATCCCCTCCGCTCTCTCACGTATCTCGGGGGTAAGCGCACACATATCGGGCGTGATAACGTCTCTCGGTCGGTACTCCCTCGGGATCACGCACGCAACGGTGGACACAAATGCCGCGCCGCGCCTCTCGTCGGGCACGCCCTCAAGCTCACGAAGAAGCTTTTTGTTATTTCGCGTATCTCTGTCCTCTCCGTCCTCCGGCTCACCGTCGGAATACCTCGCGGAATATATTCCCGGAGCCCCGCCGAGAGCATCGACCGCAAGTCCGGAGTCATCGGCTATCCCGATATATCCGAGCCTTGCCACAGCCGCCGCCTTTATCACGGAATTTTCCTCAAAGCTTTCGCCGTCCTCCTCGATCTCCCCCTCAAAGCCTATATCGTCAAGGGAGAGAACGGTAAGCCCGTCTCCGAAGGTCTCCGCAAGCAGAGATCGCATTTCGCCTATCTTCTTTTTATTTCTCGATGCAAGTACAGCTTTAAGCATAACAGATCACTGCTCCATAAGCGCATCTACGAACATATCGGGATCAAAGGGCTGAAGATCCTCGACCTGCTCACCGACGCCGATAAATTTCACGGGGATATCCAGTATCTCCTTTATGGAGAATACCGCTCCGCCCTTCGCGGTGCCGTCCAGCTTTGTCAGCACAAGTCCCGTTATGTCCGCGCTGTTTTTGAATTCACGCGCCTGAAGAACGGCATTCTGACCGGTGGTGGAATCAAGCACGAGGAGCGTCTCTCTCGATGCCTCGGGAAGCTCTCTCGAAAGCACCCTGTCGATCTTGGCAAGCTCATCCATAAGATTCTTCTTATTGTGGAGCCGTCCCGCCGTATCAACTATCAGCACATCCGCGCCTCTTTTGCGCGCCGCGGCGGCGGCATCGAATACCACTGCGGCGGGATCCGAGCCCTCGCTCTGTTTTATGAGCTCCGCGCCGGCTCTTTCGCACCACACCTCAAGCTGCTCTATAGCCGCGGCACGGAACGTATCCGCCGCCGCCACGACGACCTTCTTGCCCTCTGCGGTGAGTCTTGCGGCTATCTTTCCGATAGAGGTGGTCTTGCCCACGCCGTTCACGCCGATAACAAGTATCACCGACGGTGTCGTATCAAGCCTCAGTCCCTCGCCGTCTCCGATCTTGGAGCGAAGCAGCTCCTTCAGCGCCGCCGTCACCTCCTCCGACGTATCAAGCCTCTCGGTCTTTATCCTGTCGCGGAGGCTGTCAACTATATCGGTGGCGGTTGCGGCTCCGAGATCGGCGCAGATAAGGATCTCCTCAAGCTCCTCAAGAAAATCCTCGTCCACCCTCACAAAGCTTTTCATCAAAGTGTTGACCTGTCCGAACACGGCATCCTTGGTCTTGCCGAGTCCGAGCTTCAGCTTATCAAAAAATCCCATTTTATTATCCTTTCGGTCTCTCGTATCGGGGCTCACCCGTCAAGCTGTTCGTTTATAAAGTCGCGGCGCGCAACGCTTCCGACATCAAGCGTGAACACCTTTGAAATTCCGCGATTAGGCATCGTTACGCCGTACAGCGTATCCGCGATCTCCATCGTGCCTCGGCGGTGAGTTATCATTATCACCTGAAGCTCCTTCGACACACGTGCCATATAGCTTGCAACGCGCGCCACGTTCACCTCGTCAAGCGCCGCCTCGATCTCGTCGAATATGCAGAACGGTGACGGGTTCACCTTAATCAGCGCAAACAGAAGCGCAATGGCGATAAACGCCTGCTCGCCTCCGGAAAGGAGCGACAGATTCTTTATCATCTTGCCGGGAGGCGCCGCGGATATCTCGATTCCGCTTGTCAGCACGTCCTCCGGATCCGTAAGGCTCAGCTCTGCCGAGCCGCCTCCGAACAGCTCACGGAAGACCTCTCCGAAGTTTTTGTTGATCTTCTCAAATGCCTCCGTAAACATTCGGCGCATCTCGTCCTCAATGGAGGAGATTATTCCGAACAGCTCCTCCTTCGATTCGTCGAGATCGTCCATCTGAGCCTTCACATGGTCGTATCTTTCCTTGAGCTCCGCGTACTCCTCGATCGCATCGACGTTTACCTGTCCGAGAGCCTTGATCTTGTTCCTTGTCTCCGTGAGAGTCTGCGACACGGCACTGTGATTCTCCTCGGTCACCGCAGGATAATCAAGCTCTGCGGCGGCGCCCACGGTCAGCTCATACTCATCCCACAGCCTTGACGTCATTTTATCAATATCTGCATTGAGCGCCTCAAAGCGATTCTCGTTTTTGGTATGAGCTCTGTAAACAAGCTCCTTCTTTTGAGCGGTCTCGCGCGTCTTCGTCTGCATCTCGCGGATCTTCCGCTCGAAGTCAAGCCCGCCGGACTGAAGTCCCGCGCGTCTCTCCTCCATCTCGGCTATCTCCGTCTCCATGGCTGCCGCTTCCGCTTTCTTTTCCTCCGCAAGTCCTACGGCAATATCGGCATCCGCTCTCAGCCTTGCGGCGGCGGCATCATATTCCTCCGCTTTCTCCGTCGCCTCGCGCACTCTCTCAAGAGAATCGCGCAGGAGCGTTTCGGCAGATTCCGCATCGCGCCTCGTCTCGGCGCAGGAGATCATGAGCCCGTTTATGCGCTCCGTCAGCTCCTCCATGCGCGAATCACATTCGTATTTCTCCGAATCCGTCGCAAGTCGCTTCTCGTATATTCCGTTTATCCGCTCCGTGAGAGTCTCAAGCTCCGCGGTGAGTGAGCATCTCTCCTCCTCGCGCTGCTTCTCGCTCTCACCGAGGCTCTCGGCATCTCTGACAAGCTTTTCTATAAGGGAATTCGTAACTCCGAGCTTTGCCTCCGTCTCATCAAGCGTTGCCTGCTCGCTCCTCATCAGGGCGCGCAGCAGACCGATCCTTTCGTCAAGCTCCGCGATCTCCCCGAGAACGCTCTCGCGCCGCGCCTTGACATCAAGAAGCGCCCGCTCCTCCGTTTTAAGTTTCGCATCAAGCTCCGCAAGCTCTCCCTCAAGCCGTCCGATCTGTCCCGAACGGGTGAGGAAGCCGCTTCCCTGCCTTACCGAGCCTCCGGTAAAGGAGCCTCCCGTATTTGTCTGCTGTCCGTCAAGGGTGACGGTACGAATACGCCAGCCGGAGCCCTTTGCTGCTGCTGCGGCGGAATCTATATTGTCAAACACGGCAACTCTGCCGAGATAATAAGCTATTATCCCGCGGTATTTCTCATCGCACCGCACCAGCTCGTCGGCAAAGCCGACAAAGCCCGCGGCGGCTGCTGCTGCTTCAAGCTCACGGCTTCTCGCACTGCCCTTCATCGTGGTGATCGGGCTGAACGTGGCACGTCCCGCTCCCGCGCGCTTCAGTGCCGCCATCGCCGCCTTCGAAGCTTTCTCGTCATCTACGATGATGTTCTGGAGTCCGTTGCCCATGGCGATCTCTATAGCCGTGGCATATTCCGGCTCCGTGCGGATAAGCTGTGATATCGGCCCGTGGATACCGGAGAGGGTCTTCCCCGCCTGCCCCATGACATAGCGCACGCTGTTCTGATACCCCTCGAAATGCTCCTCTATACGGCGCAGTGCCGCAATGCGGCTCCGCAGACCCTCGCACTCCGAGGCGACGGCGGTGTACCGCTTCTGCACCGTCTCGGCTTCGTCTCCGAGCGCACCGAGCTCCTTTCTCTTTTCTGCCGCGGCTGTCTCGGAGAGCTTTGTCTCCGCATCATAAGCCGCGATGCTCTCGGCAGTATCGGCGCGAAGCGCTTCGGCGCGTTCGACCTCACTGCGGTATCCCGCAAGCTCGTCCGCAAGGCTTCCGCTCCTGCCCTTCTGCTCCTCATCGGAGCTTTCAAGAACTCCGAGGCGCACCTCGATATCGTTTCTCGCGCCCTCAAGCTTTCTTTGCTCACCGAGCGCGACCTCAAGTGCATTTTCCGCAGCAAGCCTTTTCTCCTTCAGCGCCTCTCTCTCGGACGTAAGCTCCGACAGCTCCGCTTCCGTTTTCGCAAGCTTCTCCGCCGCCTCTGTCCCCGCCTTGCTGAAGCGCAGGCTGTTCTCCTCCTCGGAGGCGGCAGCCGCTCTGTAGCTCTCGGCGCTCGCCTCATCGCGCGCGGCATTTTCCCTGCCGTGCTCGGCGTTGTTTTCAAGCAGCTTATATTCGTTTTCAAGTGCGTGCAGGGTGTTTCTCCTTGCCCCGATCTCACCGTACAGCTTCGACTCCGCCGCCTTATTGTCCTCGGAGGCATCGAAAAGCCTCTGGCTTGCGGCATCGAGCTGTCGCTCCGTATCCTCGATCATTTCCATCTCATGGGAGGATATCGCAAGCGCCTCGGAGAGACGTGCGACCTCGCCGCGCTTCTTCTCCATATCCCATAGGAACAGCGATACGTCGGCTTCCTTTTTTACAGCAAAAAGCTCGAGGAACAGGCGCGCCTTCTGCGCCGCCTTCTCCATGGGCCCCACTCTGCTCTCAAGCTCCGTGAGGATATCGCGGACACGGAGCATATTCGCCTCCGTCTCCGCAAGCCGTCTCTCGGACTCATGCTTTCTGTATCTGTATTTCGATATTCCCGCCGTTTCCTCGAAGATCGCGCGGCGATCCTCGTTCTTCTTGGAGATTATCTCGGCAATGCGCCCCTGCCCGATAATGGAATACCCGTCTCTGCCTATACCGGTGTTCATAAACAGCTCGTTTATATCGCGAAGACGTACCGGCTTTCTGTTTATATAGTATTCGCTGTCACCCGAGCGGTAATATCTTCTGGTCACCGTGATCTCGGTGTACGGGCTGTTCAGCTTTCTCGGCTCCTCCGAATCGTCAAAGGTCACGGAGACCTCGGCAAAGCTCATCGGCCGTCTGCCGTCTGCGCCCACAAAAATAACATCCTCCATCTTACTGCCGCGGATATTCTTTGTTGACAGCTCGCCCAGCACCCAGCGCATTGCATCCGTAATATTCGATTTTCCGGAGCCGTTCGGCCCCACGATCACCGTCGCGCCGGAGTTGAAGTTCAACACGGTCTTTTCGGGGAACGATTTGAAGCCGTGCAGCTCAAGCGATTTCAGGTACATACATCTCCTCCTTTCGGCAAAGCATTTTGCATATCATCATTCATCTTTTTATTATATCAAATTTCTTTTTCGATTTCAACATTTTTTCGCACTTTCCCGTATCCGATGCAAATTCTGCCGTCTCCGCCGGCATATCCCTCAAATTTCCGCCGCGGCGGGACATACGGCTTTGTGCCGTTTTGCCCTTGTAAAGCGGCTTCAAATATGTTAGAATTATTGGCGTAATATCTCATGAAGGATGTGTCTTTGTTGAAAAATCAGTTCTTTAGAGGACTTTGGCACGGTATACCCATCTGCCTCGGCTATCTGTCTGTTTCCTTCGGCTTCGGCATCATGGCGGTGCGCGCCGGACTGTCCGTGCTCGCCGCCGTGGGGATCTCGGTAACAAATCTCACCTCTGCCGGACAAGCCGCCGGTGTGGGAATCATCGCCGCGGGCGGTACTCTTTTCGAAATGGCGCTGACTCAGCTCGTCATAAATATTCGGTATTCCCTCATGGGCATCTCGCTCTCTCAAAAGCTCGATGGCACCTTCACCCTCCCGCGAAGGCTTATCGTCTCCTTCGGCATCACCGATGAAATATTCGCCGTCGCCTCGGCTCAAAGAGGTCTGCTGTGCCCGTCATATATGTACGGTCTTATTCTCATATCCTTCCTCGGCTGGAGCGGCGGAACTCTCCTCGGCGCCGTCGCCGGACAGCTTCTCCCGAGCTCCGTGACAGATGCCATGGGCATCGTTCTCTACGGAATGTTTATCGCGATAATCGTGCCCGCCGCAAAGGAAAAGCGCAGTGTACTGTGTGCCGTGACGATTGCGATACTCGCAAGTGTGATCTTCGAATATCTTCTCCCGTTCATCTCCGGCGGCTTTGCCGTGATAATCAGCGCGATAGTATCCGCCGCCGTGTGCGCCGCGGTATTTCCCGTCTCCGATGACGATGAGGATGCGGGCAATGCGGACGACGGTGCGAAAGGAGGGGCATCATGACAACAGCACTGTATATTGCCGTTATGGCAGGAGTGACGTATCTTGTGCGTATGCTCCCCTTCACCCTGTTCCGACAAAGGATAAGATCGAAATTTCTCAAAAGCTTTCTTTTTTACATACCCTACGCCGTGCTCAGCGCAATGGCCTTCCCCGCGATATTTTATTCGACCGGCAGTATGGTCACCGCCGCCGCGGGAACTGCCGTCGCACTGCTTCTTTCGTATTTTAACAAGCCCCTGATCGTTGTGGCTCTCGCCGCCGCTGCCGTCAGCTACATCTGCGGCTTATTTATTTGACGGTGCGATATTTCGGCAAAAGCATAAGCGGCGTGACTCTCGTCACGCCGCTTATCTTTACGAGATCTCACCGATCCTGCGTTTTACCGTCTCGGCACCCCACGGGGTGTCGTTTTTATTTTCGGGCTACACGGTATCTCCGAGGGGCATCGAATAGATCAGTGTCTCGTCCGGTCTTTTTCCGAACAGCTTTTCGCACACGAGCGCGTAATATCCGAGCTGATCTCCGTGTCTGCGCCAAAGCTTGGCGGAGGCGGCGGCGCGATCCCCCAGCTCATACGGGGTAAGCCTGTCCGTTTTGTAATCCGCAAGCACAAGCAGTCC
The DNA here is from genome assembly GCA_964631595.1 of uncultured Lachnospiraceae bacterium. Taxonomy (GTDB): domain Bacteria; phylum Bacillota; class Clostridia; order Oscillospirales; family CAG-272; genus UMGS1312. The sequence continues at coordinate 24,400 of CAZVXL010000017.1, forward strand.
GTCGCTGTCGGTGAACACGATATCGATAACGCCCTGCGCGATAACGTCTACGCCGTCTCTTTCAAGCGCCTCGCGCCTTGCCTCATCTCCCGTGAGCATACCCGCCGGTATCGCCGCATTGAATCTGAACTCGCGTCTCACCTCCGAGGCGGAGAGGATCCTTTTGAAAAATCCGCTCCTTCTGAACGCCTCTATATAATCAAGATTTGCCGCCTCGCTCTGCGCCCGACTCATGTATCCCTCATCTGTCAGCCGCGCAAGCTCCGCCTCAACGCCAAGCGTGCTCAGCCTTTCGAAATCGCAGAATTGCAGGAACACGTGCGCCGCACTTCCCGCATCTGCGGGCGAATACGCGCCGTCCGTCATAAATCTCGGAACAGACGGAGCCTTCACCGACTCGCTCTCAAGCTCCGCCGCGCCGTCATCATACTCATCAAGTATCTCGGGGCAGAGCCTTGATACCGTTAGCTTCGACGGGATATTCCGCAGGTGCTCATATCCATACTCAAAGCCGATGCGCCTTGCAAAAAGCTCTCCGAGAGCCGCCGTCTCTGCGGTGCTCTCCGTCGCGGCGCTCTCCGCAATCGGCATCTCCGTGCCGTCCGACACCTCAAGCGTCTCTCTCGGCTCAGCCGCCTCCGTATTTCTTTCATACGGAACAGCCGTCACCGAGGCAAATCCGCCGCCGTACAGCGTAAGCGCCTCAAGGATAATGCTCATCCAGCTATCCTTGCTTCTCACGCTGTATTCGTCGTAGAAGCGCGCATCCATTCTCGCTTTTCCGGTCAGCTTTTCGGCGCCGCCCGTCGCGACTCCCGTCACTATGAGCCGCTCTCTCGCTCTGGTCATTGCAACATACAGCACGCGCATCTCCTCAAACGAGTTTTCCCCGAGTGCTCTGAGCACTGCAAGCCGTCTGAGAATATTGTCACACCGCACAAGTCCGCTTTCATCGGGAAGTCTCAGGGCAACGCCGAAGCTTCTGTCCAGTATCATATGCTTCTTCGAATCGCCTCTGCTGTACTTCTTTGTGCAGTTCATGAGGAAGCATATCGGAAACTCAAGTCCCTTTGAGTGATGTACCGTTATAAGCGACACTCCGCCTCCCGACGTGCCGTCCCTGCTCTCGGGCCCCGCCTTTTCCATATGCTCGATGTACACGAGAAATTCGTAAAGTCCCGCATTTCCGGTGCGTGCAAGCTCATAGAGCTGCATCGCCCTGTCCGTCGCACCGGCTCCACCCTCGCTCTCTATCGCATACACGAGCTTCGGCTCACAGATCAGTCTGTATATGAATGCGGCGGCGGGCATTACCCGAGCTGCCGTCCTGTATTCACCGAGCTTTTCGCAGAAATCGCGGCACACACGGCACAGCTCTCCGTCCGCGCTCTCGGAATTATATGCGACATGGTTCACAGCCTCCCACAGGCTTCCCTTGCCGACCTCTGACAGATATATGCTCTTTATGAGAGCAAGCTGTCCCATATCAAAGCCGAACACCGCCGAGCGCATCGCACCCGCAAGCGGTATATCCCTTTCGGGATTATCCACCGCGCGCAAAATGCACATGATGAGCAGTATCTCCGGTCGCTCCAAGAGCGGCTTATCGTCAAGCTCATTCATCGGTATTCCGTACCTTGAGAACACCTCCTTTATCACGTCGATGCGGCTTTTCATATCGCGCTGCATTACCGCGATATCGGTCGGCTTCACGGGACTTCCGTCGGGGAGAGTCTCAAAATCAAGCATATGACGTATACGCTTTGCAACATACTCCGCCTCAAGCACCGCCGACGGCGTCACCGGCTCCTCATCCTTCCTCTCACCCTGCTCTGCCGCCTTGCGCCTGCCACCGAGCTGTCGGCTCGGACGCTCTATCAGGCACACCTCAACGGGAGGCTCCGCATATCCCTCAATCTCCGCTCTCGCGTGGACAAGCAGATCGCCGTCATCAAACGGAATACCGCCGTAGGGGAACATATACCGCGATACGGCATTTGCAAATTCGGTTACATTCTCGGAGCAGCGGAAGTTCTCGCTCATGAATACGGTATCTCCGCCCTCTCCCCTCGACCACGCCTCTCTGTATCCGCCGAAAACCGCCGGCTCACCGCCTCTGAAGCGGTATATGCTCTGCTTTATATCGCCCACCATGAATCTTCCGCATTTCGACGAGACCGAGGCGAATATCCTGTCCTGAAAGATGCTCGTATCCTGATACTCGTCTATGAACACGTGATCGTACCGAGATGCCACCGTCTCCCCGTACGGGGTCGGCGTGCCGTCCGCATCGGCAAGCAGTGATGCCGTCATTTTGGTGATATCGGAATAATCCGCAATTCCCTTACGGCGCTTCAGCTCACCGTAGCGTCTGCGAAATTTTCCGACGATCTCACCCGCGCCGCGGCAAATCTCCGCCGTTCTGTTCATCACGTCGGCGCACACCTCGGCGCTCTCGGAAAAGAAGCCCCCGTTCAGCTCGGAGATAAAATCCTTTAGCTCCGAGCGCATTTTTTTGAACATTTCCGACTCGTCGGTCGGCTCCGACGTCCTTATTTTGTCCGACGGGGTATCCGCAAGGAGCGCCCTGAGCCTGTCCGTATCGCGCGCCTCCGCGGCATCAAGGCAGACGGCGCAATACTCTGCGGCTCTGTACGCCGCCGGAACGTATGACTTCATAAGTTCCTCGTCCTCCGACATTTTTTCGGCAAGATCCGAGAAGACGTTTGCGTAATGGCGCAGTCCGGAGACAAGCCATGAGAACACGCAGTCTCCGAAGTGAGTGCCGAGGATATCGCCGTCGGCGTGCCTTGAAAGCTCATCGGCGTATTCGAAAAGCTCCGTCTCTCCTATGCCGTTTCTGTCCGCATCCGCCTCAAAGTCAAGGAGGATCTTGTCAAGCCCGTCCTCCGTTCTGGCGCTGTCTATCGCTTCGGCAACTGCCAAAAACCGTTCCGAGCGCTCCTTGTCGGCGGAGTCGAAGAACACCTCCACCGTCTCCTCCATCGCACTTTCCCGCACAGAGGCAAGCTCCGCGGGATCGCCTATGCGGAAATCCGCTGGAAGTCCCACCTTATCGAACATCGGCTTCACACAGCCGAGGAAGAAGCTGTCCATGGTGCATATCGTGGCATCTCCCACTCTGCACAGCTGCTCCGAGATGCGCCGATCCTCGGGATTTGCCGCCGCAAGCTCCTCAAGAGCCGCTGCTACCCTGCTCCTGAGCTCCTCCGCCGCCGCCTTTGTGAAGGTGACTACGAGCATACGCGATATGTCGGCGTGAGTCTCGCTGTCGGCTATGAGCCTTATTATCCTCTCCGTCAGTGTCGCGGTCTTACCCGAGCCCGCCGCGGCGGAAACAAGGAGATTTTTCCCGCGATAGTCTATTGCCGCCCTTTGCGCGGCTGTCCACACTCTCTCGCTCATGATTTCTCCTCCTCCGTCGCGACCCCTCTGCGGCATACCGCACCGTAATCGCAATACTCGCAAGGGATATTCCCCTTGTATTCCTTCGGCTTTGCCTCCGCAAAGCCCTTTGCCATCCGTCCGCCGAGCTCCTTTACGATATCCGAGATATCCCTGTAGAGCCGCTCGAAATCCTCAAAGCCGGCAAGACTTCCCGTCTGTTTCAGCTCGCCGTTTCTGTCAACTCCGACGGGAGCGTATTTTCCCGAAAGCTCTCTGTCCATCGCCTCAAGTATATGCCTGTCGGAGAGGACGATACCCGTTCTCGATACCGCCGCCTGTGCAACGACAAGCCCATCGTCTCCGTACAGCATCATGTCCGAGGTGGTCTCCCCCGGTCTTGCGCTGAAATACAGCGCTCCCGCAGGAACGATCTCCCCGTCTCCCGCAACAGCGGTTCTGAATTTGCAGGGTGGGAGCTTCCAAACCGTAAAGAGATACAGCAAAAGCTGGAGATTCACCCCGTTATATATGTCGGATAGGCTGAACTCCTTGCTTCCCGTCTTATAGTCCACCACCCTGACATATGTGCGTCCGTCCTCGCGGAACACGTCTATCCTGTCGATGTTTCCCCTCATTTTGAGCACCGTGCCGTCCTCAAGTATGAATTCCGGCGCCGGAATACTGTCGCTCTCCGAGCCGCCCACCGACTGCTCAAAGCGCCACGGTCTGAAAAGCCCCTGCCCGAATTCCTCATTCAGAGAATGAACGAACAGACCGATGCTCACGCGAAGCCTTCTGAGCAGGAAGCGCTGTCTCTCCGCCACCGCTCCGCGCTCTCCGAGGCGGTCTGCGTATTCCGAAAACAGCCTGTCGCATATCTCCCTCTCAACAGCCTCGGGAACGGGAAATTCCATATCCGCGGTCTCTCTGAAAAATTTCTCAAGCAGCTTGTGCACAAAGCTTCCCGTATCGCTCGTATCTATACGCGCCTCCGAGTCTCCCTCAAGTCCGAGCGTGAACATCGCGGAATACATAAACGGACAGCGCGCGTATTTCTCGATCTTGGTCTGCGTAAAGGTGAGCACGTCGCCGTTTATCCTGTGCATTATCTCGGGGGAGATCCTCTCGTTTGACGGATCGTACCGCCTGTCCTCTCCGTACAGCGGCGGCAGCTCCGAGGTCTTTGCAAGTGAGCGAGCCGCACTGCCGTACACTCCGCCGTCGCGGAGGAATCTGTCAAGATCCTCCCTCACCCATACAGACTCAGTCGCATACGCCATGCTGTACTCGTGCATGGTGAGATCCGCGAAAAGCTCCCTTATTCTCGCAACTCCGATAGACGGTGCGGCAGCTCCCCCACCGGAATATCTCGGTACGATGACGGTCACGCTCTCCGACGGGGCGCTCAGCGCCTTATAGAACCAAAACAGCTCCTTACCTCCGCTTTTCACTCCGCCGTCGGACAGCTCGATCCCACAGCCCTCAAGCATTATCCTGTCGCTCTCCGACAAAATGCCGTCCTTCGGCACGGATGCCGGAAATTCACCCGCAAGCGCACCGAGTATTATGACGTGCTTCGGATTTTCCATTCTCATCATGTCCGCCGAGCCGACGGACACCTCGTCGATACCGGTGGGGATCGTCCCCACGTCCGTCGCCGCGATTATCTGCGACAGCATCACGGTAAAGCTCTCGGCATCTCCCTCGGCATCGGGCATCGCAGTGGCAAGCGTGTCAAGCACGCTCATCAGCGCATCCCACAGCCGAAGCTGCTCCGCCGCCTCCGTCGTATATCCGAGCTCTCGGAGCTGCTCCGCCGTTTTCCCGATGGAATCGGGAATATTCCAATCCGTCAGCAGTGTGTACAGCGCCTCCGCGCATTTGTCGGCGCGCACGCGCCCTCCCTCGAATATCTCGGCAAATTTCGACAACGCCTCACCGATGATGCGCCTTGCGGCGTTGACCTCCTCAAGTATCCTCGCGGAGCGCTCGGCATTCGCCTGCTTGTATCCGAACGGGCTCATTCCCCAAGCCTCGCCGTCATCATAGGCACGGCGTCCTCTGATATGCCACATTTTTATGTATTTCTCGGTAAGATCGCACCCGTCCCCGCCGATCGGGAGAAGTCCCGTCTTCACTATGCCGAGTATATCCTCCGCCCTCCAGCCGTAGGAAACGGCGCGAAGCGACGACGTCATAAGCCTCGCCGCCGGCGACCCCGCAAGCGCTCTGCGCCTTGAAATATAATGAGGGATACCGCGCCGTTCAAGCGCCGTGTCTATTATCCCGCAAAGCGCATCCGTGCTTCTCGCGATAACCGCAATATCCGAATAACGCGCACCGTCGCGCACAAGTCCGCATATCCGCGCTGCGGCGGCATCCGCCTCACTGTAGCGGTCTCTTGTGCCGATGAGGGTTATCCCCTCGGGGGATATCTCCGCATTTCTCGTGCCGAAGCTCCATATGCTTCTCTCAAGCACGCCGAGCGCGGGAGAGGTAAACCTTTTTTGTTCATTCAGAGCCACCGTCTCATACCCGCCGTATTCCGACGCCATGCGCCTCATTCGGTCGTAATGCTCTCTGATGTGGGCAAATTGCGGCTCACCCGTATCCTCACTCGGGCAGGCAAAGGTGACAGTCAGCTCCGCGGCATCACGCATTGCGGCTCTGATGATATCGTATTGCGCCGGTGTCACGGAGTAAAAGCTGTCTATAAACACGGATCTTCCCGCAAAAAAGCCGTTCTCCGACACTGTCTTTGCAGTGTGCTCGGGCAGCTCATCGCTGTCATTATAGCTCTCGTGGAGCAGGCTCTCATACGCCGCATAAACAGCGGAGATATCTCTCAGCTTGTGCGACAAAAGCTCCTCGGCTCTCTCGCCGCCCTCAAGCTTATCCGCCGCCGCCTCAAGCTCCGCGGGAGTCACGCGGTATGTCCTGAGCTCCTTTACCGTATTCAAAAGTGACGCGGCAAGCCGTTCCGTCTTCGCTCCGCTGTAATAAGAGAACACCCCTCTTACGGACTCGAGCGCAGCCCACATGATGAGCTGCTTTGCCGGCTTCGTCGCGCAGTTGTGGAAAAAGCCGCCGTATTCGCGCGCCACTCGGTCACCGAGCCTCGTAAAGGTCAGCACCTCCAGCGACATCAGCGTTTTCGGTGAAAGCTCCCTTGCAGTCCTGCTCTCCCATGCAACAGCCTGCTGCTCCGGTACTATGAGGATCATACCGCCTGAGGGATCGGCGGCTCTCAGCCCGTCCATTATGTATTCGCTTTTTCCCGAGCCCGAACGCCCGCAAACAAACCGTATCATATAAACCCCCGTTTTATATTTTCCGATACTGTAATTGTATCATATAATAAGCGTTCTTTCAAGACAGCGCTTTGTGAAAAACAGACGAAATTATCACCCTCAAATTCGCGGTTACCGAATACTTGACACGGGCAACGATGTTTGATATAATAAACAGTGGTACGCTTGTTCACGGCGATTCACTTGTGTCGAGATTCGGCAACCGCCGAAATGCCGATAAATGCAATCCGCGACCGTCAACGGCGGTGTGCGCGAAGCCGCAATGTCGGTAAAAGGCGCTCATGCGTCGGCGCTTCCGCGAATCGGGAAATGGGCAAAGCGTCCCTGCGACCGTAAGCATCACGCAGGTGCAGTTTCACGGGAGATCAGCATAACCGAATAATCGAGGTGTGGCGCAGCTGGTAGCGCGCTTGCTTTGGGAGCAAGATGCCGCAGGTTCGAGTCCTGTCACCTCGACCACAACTGACAAGTTCGAACTTTTTTATAATAAAAGAGTGCTTTGGACTTGTAATAGAAATACCGAGTAAGACTTAATGTCCTACTCGGTATTTTTCTGTTTATTCGGTTAGTTCGGGAAGACCGGCTACGCTCGTGAGAAGTGAAAGAATACCGGCGAGTGCTGATGCACTTGCTACCATTATCCAATTCACATCGCCCATAACGGCAGAAGTACCTATGGTTGCTACGGCGGTTTGTGCGACCGTCTTAATAGCACGAACACCAGCGGCTTTTACCCATTTGATGATTTTTTCCTTTGTCATAACAAATACCTCCATAATTATAACATTTCATTGACCTTTTTCTGTACAGCTACAGCATCGTAACCCGCAGCAGTCAACTTATTAACTCTTGTTTGACCGTTGCCCCAATCTCCACGAATGACCTCTTTTGCAACTTCATCAATAGATTTCAAATTGGCTTTGGCAACCTTTTCGTTCACTATTTTTTGAATAGCGTTATAATCATACCCAGCAGCAGTTAAACGATTTTTGCGGTCAGCACCATTACCCCATTTCCCGTTGAGAACTTCTTTTGCAATTTCTTCGTTACTCTTTTTCGCAACGAGTTTATTTACAATGGCTTGTACATCGCTGTAATTGTAACCAGCTTCGGTGAGTTTTGTCTTGCGTTCTGCACCATTTCCCCACAAACCGGCGACTACCTCATTTGCAATTTCTTCATTGGTTTTCTTCGCAATTTTTTCAACCGTATCGTTTTTGAGAAGTTTAGGGTAGTCAACATAAGCGTAGTTCATATCGACATTACCGCTAATACCGTCAACTTTGCCAGAGCTTGAATATTGCCAGATTCCGTATTCGCCCGAATAGGTACATTCTGTATGATACTGTGCAATCCAACGAGGTTTGGTATTATACCAATCGTCAGTTAAGTAGGTTGTATTCCAATACTTGTTAGCGTAAATACCTACGCAATAACCTTTTGCCTCAAGAACAGCAACAAAGGCTTTTGCCATTTCAAGAATAAGAGATTTACTGCATTTGCCGGTAGTATCAGCATCTTCGAGGTCATAATAAACAGGGTATTATGGGAGAAACAACACCGTTTTGCTTTATGCTTTCGGCAAGGCGTTCCATTTCCTCATTGTCCTGTACCTTGTATGGGTGGTTTTCAAATGGGTGTAATTTGTTAATGGATATATTTTTCTTTGTGTTTTTCATCGTTCATTACCTCGTTCTTTCTTTTTGATTAAATTATTTCGTTTCATTTCGGTTGCTCGCTCATTGTCAAGCAGTTCCTTTATTTTCGGGATATGCGTTTCAATTCGCTGAGCAATTTTTAATTTTGCCCGTAAAGGCGTAATCTTTTTGGTTATTTCTTTTGCCTGTTCTTTCA
>CAZVXL010000018.1:0-28814 GCA_964631595.1 uncultured Lachnospiraceae bacterium
TGGTATTTGAAAACGCGCCCCTCACCGCCGAGGCGGAGGACTCCGCGCTTGAGCTTTCCTTTACTTCCATCATGAATAAGGTTGGCGCGCATGAGGTGAGGAGCACGGACGAGCTCTCCTACAAGATCAAGCTTGCAAGGAACGAGTATCAGTCCTGCACTGCCCTTTTGTGGTCGGATACCGCAAGGAGCGGCATGAGCGCCGAGCTGTCGCCCTTCGTCTCCGAGTTCGGTGATGCCGAGCTTGAGGGAGAGCTTCAGTGGGTCGTATACCAGCCCTCCGTATCCGTATTCACGGTGGTAAATCCGTGGGACGTCACCGAAAACAACAAGACGGTCAAGACAGACGATCACCCCGAGGTCGTGCTTGACATGGCGGATACCTTTGAGCTGAAGGCAAATGCAAATCAGCAGTTCGTCATCACCGTCCATTCAAAGAAGGACACTCCCGCCGGAATGTACAGATCCACCCTCTCCTTCAAGGATGCCGATGGCAATACGGTCAAGTCCGCATATGTATATGCGTATGTATGGGACTTCACCCTGCCCGACACGCCCTACAGTGCATCGCTGTTCTGCGGCGGCGGAACTGTGGAATGCTACGAATATATGCTTGAGAACAATCTCTCCGATTACAACCTGCCCTACGACATCTCCGATCCCGCGGCGGATGCGTACATGAACGATCCCCGTGTCACCGCATTTGTCATCGCAGGCGGCGGACATTGGTACGGTGTCGATATGTACGGCGGAGCAATGGACAGGACGGACGAGGAGACTGTCGAATACTACAACAAGGTGGCTTCAAATCCCGAGTGGTTCAAGAAGGGACTGTTCTATTACACCGACGAGCCTTGGGGCAGTGGGCTTATAAACGTCAAGACGACCTATGAGCGCCTGACCTCCCTCCTCGGCACGACAAACGTAAGAAACATCACGCCTCTTGCAAACAACAGCACGTATGCCACCGAGTACGAGCAAAACAAGGGCATTGATCCCGTGGCATACATAGAGCCGTACATCAACGTGTGGTGTCCTCAGTCCTTTGCATACCACCTCTCGACCGAGGGCGGAAACTGGACTCTGAGAAGAATGCTTAAAACCTACGGCGAATACAGCGACCGTGCAAAGGCATTCAGAGAGCGCGGCGATGAGATATGGTGGTACGTATGCTGCTCGCCCGAGGTACCCTACGCAAACTACTTCAATTTCTATCAGGGCGTCATCAACCGCGTGCTCTCGTGGCAGCAGTATTTCAACGACGTAGACGGCGTGCTTTACTACAGAATGTTCGGCGGAGATATATCCAAGTACGGATTCGACATCGGCAACGGCGACGGTATCCTCATGTACAAGGGATCCATATGGGGACGTGACGGCTACGCCTCGTCGTGGAGACTGCTTCAGGTGCGCGACGGTTTTGACGATTTCGATTACCTGCGTATAGCAGAGAGCCTTGTCGGACGTGAGGCTGTCATGGAGGTCGTAAACACCGTGACCTCGGGTATGCTCAAATACACGGAGGATTACCGCGTGCTTGAGTCAGCCGTCGACGAGATCGTCGATATGATCCTTGAGGCACAGAAATAGTCGCAAATAAAGAGAGGGGAGCTCTTTGAGCTCCCCTCATTTTTACTTTGCCGTATCGCCCGCGCTTTTGAGCCTTTCGAGATAGCTCTCAAGGATCAGTGTCGCAGAGAGCTCATCGACGTGCTTTTTGTGCTTTCTTCCCGCCACTCCGGAATCGGAGAGGAAGCGGTGCGCGCTCACCGTGGTGAGCCGTTCATCCTGCAATACCGTGGGAATACCGGACAGCTCCGCGACTGTCTCCGCGAAATCGCGGCATTTTTGGCTTCTCGGCCCCTCGGTGCCGTTCATATTGATTGGATTTCCGACAACGATGAGCGCGACGGAGCGCTTTTTTGCCTCCTTCGCGACCGCCGCCGCGACCTTCTTGAAGCCGTTCCCCTCAATACAGCCCGCGCCGTGCGCCATCATTCCGGCGCTGTCGGTCACGGCAAGCCCCGTGCGGGCATCTCCGAAGTCCACTGCCATAATTATATCCATATATGCTCCTTTGCCTTGTGCGCTCTCCCGTCGGGGACTAACGCAGACCCTTCATTCTCTGTGCGAATTCGGCAAGCTCCGGCTCAAAGACGGGGCCGTATTTTCTGTCCCCGCCCTCGGCGGCTGTCTGTCTGACCACTGCCTCGGTAAAGCGCACAGCCTCGTCGGTCGCCTCCGCAAGTGTAGCTCCGAGCACCGTCGCCGCCGTGAACGCGGAGCCGAACACGTCTCCCGTTCCGTGATAAAAGCCCTCGTGCCTGTCGGAGAGGCAGTATCCGAGGCTGTCCGTCGCGGAATCGTAGTATGCCGCGCCGATCCTTCCGTCCGGTGACTGAACACCCGTGAGAACGGCGGCGGCGGGGCCGAGCCCGCACAGCCCGCGAAGTATCTCCTCCGTGCTCTCATCCGGTGTCGGCGCCTCGTCGGGACAAGCCCTGCCGAGCAGGAAGCACGCCTCGGTGATATTCGGGATAATGACCGATGCAGAGGCGCAGAGCCGCCTCATGCCGTCCACCATGCGGTGATCGAAGCCGCTGTACAGCCTGCCCGCATCACCCATCACGGGATCCACCACGGCAATGCCGCCGTCCGCCATAAGCTCTCGGATCACCGTCTCCGCCATGCCGATCTGATCGGGTGAGCCGAGATACCCCGTATAAACGCAGTCCGCCGGTCTGCCGAGGGTCATAAGATGAGAGGTGATCCTCTCCGCCTCCTCGGTCAGAGACAGAAAGGTATAGCCGGTAAAGCCTCCGGTATGAGTTGACAGAAGTGCCGTCGGAATTACCGAGCACTCCGCGCCGGCGGCGCTTATTATCGGCAGAGCCACCGTAAGAGAGCATCTGCCGACGCAGGATATGTCATGAACCGCAATTACTCGTTTTTGCACTGTAAGAACCTTACTTTTCCGAAATTTGCGAAGCTCCGCTATTCACCGAGAGCTTCGATAAACTGCCTGTACATATAGAGACTGCCGAGCACGACGGTGTCGCAGCTCATGCACAGCCCGAGAGCCGTCTCCATGGAATCGCACGGCTCGGCATCAATACCGCAGAGCCTCAGCTCCTCGGCGTATGCCGCCGCATCGAGGGCACGCGGATTGTCGGGGGTCACGGTATACGCGCGATCCGCGAAGCGCGCCATGATCTCGCCCATTTCGCGGTGAGATTTATCCGCCATCACTCCCGTGATGATTGTAAATCTCTTGTCGGGATAATACGCCTCCAGACTGTCCGCCACCGCGGTAACGCCCTGCGGATTGTGTCCCCCGTCAAATATCAGCAGCGGCTCGGGGCGGATCAGCTCAAATCTGCCGCGCCACCTTGCGCCGACAAGCCCTTTGCGGATCACCGTCTCGGGAATATTCCTGCCGCACAGCTTGATGCGGTCAAGTGCGGCGATTGCGACAGCGGCATTGGACAACTGATAGAGTCCCGCAAGCGGAAGCGCGAGGTCACGCCTCTCACCGAGTGAGAAGACGGCTCCGTCCTGCGTGAAGGAGCGCTCCGTGATCTCGTAGGGAGTGCCCTTGCCGGTGAACGTCACCTCGGAGCCCTCCTCCTCTGCCCGTTTCAGTATCACCTCGGCGGCATCCTTCGGCACCTCACCGCAGATCACGGGACAGCCCGCCTTGATTATGCCCGCCTTTTCATAGGCGATCTTTGCCACGCTGTCCCCGAGCACCTCCGTATGATCCGGCGCGATACCCGTTATGACAGCCGCCTCGGGCGGCGGAATGATATTCGTGGAATCGAGCCTTCCGCCCATTCCCACCTCGTATACGATCATATCGCAACGGCGGCGGCGGAAGAACAGGAACGACATTGCCGTGAGAAGCTCAAACTCGGTGGGTCTGTCCTCCATCGCATCGGCGTGAGGCGCTATCTCCGAGACTATTGCGGCTATTTCCTCACGGGTGATGTTCACTCCCGAGCAGACGAATCTCTCGGAGAAATCAAGCATATACGGTGAGGTGAAAAGCCCCACTCTCATTCCGGTGAAGCACAGCGTCGAATACAGCATGGCGCACACGGAGCCCTTGCCGTTCGTTCCCGTCACGTGGATATACCGCAGTCCCTTCTGCGGATCACCGAGACGGCGGCACAGCTCACCGATGCGCTCCAGTCCGGGTCTTGAGCCGAAGCGGCGCGCACTTTTCAGATATCCCATTGCCTCTCTGTAATTCATAGTCTACTTACCCTGTCTGCCGAAGCCGCGCAGTGCGGCTCGGATAGCCTCGCTTTTCAAAAGAATGTATATTATCGCGGATTCCGCGACGATGTTGCACAAGTATATCGGCACGCGAACGGCAAGCAGTGACCACGGGGTGTGGAACGCAAGCCTCAGACCGAGAGATTTTATTATCACCGAGCCGATGATGTGTGCCGCAAGCACGGGAAGCACCGCACTCCTCATCGGACTCACCCGCTCACCGGCGAAAAGCCTTGCCGTAAGTCCCGCAAAAAGCCCGCAGCAGACCGCGCCGAGCATTATTATCGGATTCACCGTGTAGCCCACGACAAGGCAGCCCACAAGATCCGCGACCGCGCCCACCGCAGCCCCCGCAACGGGGCCGAACACGATGCCCGCGTATATCACCGGCAGGCTCTCAAAGCTTATTCGCAGACTGCTTCCGACCGATATCGCCAAAAGCTTCCCGAGCACCACGCTTGCGGCGGCAAGTATGCCGAGCATCGCAATGAGCCGCACCCGTCTGCCCGAGCGTATCGGCTCCTTTGTCAGATTTTTCATATAAAAATACCTCCTTTTCCCGATTCTCATACGGCAGGGAAAAGAAGGCTCTGCCACACGAAGCGGGATTCAGAGCATCCACCGCAAAAGCGAAGATCCCTCGCTTTTTTCGTTCGCCTGCAAACTCCCCGTCAGACGACACTTCACGCGAATGCCCTTACTCTTCACCGTATATAATAGCACACCCTCCCCGCATTGTCAACTTGATTTTACGCTGTGTTTGTGATATTATTATAGGAAAGGTCTGCGGCGGAGGCATCTCTCCGCGGCAAGGCGTATTATTTACAGGAGACGGGACACGCGCCCGAGATCATGAATGATTCTTGAAAAAATGCTGCTCCCCGAGCTTATGCTCCCCCGATTTTGCGACCTCACGCCGGAGCTCTGCGAGCTTCGCGGAATACGGGGACTGATATGCGACATCGACAACACGCTTGCCACATACGACGATATCACGATGCCCGAGGAAACCGAGCGCTGGGCAGAGAGAATGGCGGCGGCGGGGATCGGGCTTGCTTTTGTGTCGAACAATACGGCGGAGAGGGTGAGAGAGTTCATCGGCGGGCGCGACATTTGCGGCTTTCCCGATGCTCACAAGCCGAGTACCCGATACCTCAGAGAGGCGGCAGAGGCGATAGGCTGTGCCGACGGAGGCGCGGCGGTGCTCGGAGATCAGCTCCTCACGGATTGCCTTGCCGCGCACAGGGCGGGACTTCCCGCCGTGATAGTTCCTCCGATAAAGGACAGAACGGGAGCCTTCTTCCGCTTCAAGCGGTATCTTGAGAGACCGTATGTGCTGAAATATCTCGGAGAGCATCCCGAGTCGGAGATAGCCGACACCGTATGGCATGGGAAATGAGGACAGAGCAATGGATATCACAGCGATACTGAGCGAAATAAGAGCATCAATGGCGGCGCGTGAGCTTGACTTCATCTGGGTGAGCTCACCCGAAAATCACCGATACACCACCGGCTTCGCAAATCCCGACGGGCGCGTGCTCATAGGGCACTCCGAGGTCTTGATGTTTGCGGATTTCCGCTACTTCGAGGAGGCACAGAGAAGCGTTCCGGACTGCATCACGGCGGTAATGCCGAGGGGCAGGCTCATCTCGGGTGAGCTTGCCGACAGGCTGTCGCGACTCGGAGGGCTTCGGATAGGCTATGAGGAGGAGCGGCTCGTGTGCGCCGAGCATGATGCGCTGAGAACGGCTCTGCCAAATGCCGAGCTTGTTGCGGCAGGAGGCGTGCTCTCGGCGCCGCGGCAGATAAAGCAGCCCGACGAGATCGCGATGATAAAGCAGGCGCAGGTGATCACCGATGCGGCGTTTTCGCATATCCTCACGGTGCTCTCTCCCGACATGACGGAGCTTGACGTGGCGGCGGAGCTTGAATATTTCATGAAAAGAGCGGGAGCGGAGGACAAAAGCTTTGAGACGATCGCCGTGTCGGGCAAGAACTCCTCGTCTCCACACAAGACTCCGGAAAACCGCAAGCTGGAGAGGGGCTTTCTGACCATGGATTTCGGAGCCGTAGTCGGCGGATACCGCTCGGACATGACGAGGACTGTCGTGCTCGGGCGCGCGGATGCCGAGATGCGGCGGCTGTACGCCACCGTGCTTGATGCGCAGCGGGCGGTGCTCAAGGTGATCGGCGCAGGCAAGAAGAACTTTGAGATGGACAAGCTTGCCCGTGACATCATCGACGGCGCGGGATACGCGGGAGCCTTCGGTCATTCTCTCGGTCACGGAGTCGGGCTTGAGATACATGAGGCGCCGAATCTTTCCCCGCGCGATGACGGGCAGATCCTCAGAGCGGGGAACATCGTGACGGTGGAGCCGGGGATATACCTTGCGGGGCGCTACGGCTGCCGCATTGAGGATATGGTGGTGATCACCGAGGACGGTGCCGAGGATATCACCGCATCTCCGAAGGAGCTTACGGAGCTTTGGTAGAGCCCACGCGGCGGCAGGGCCTCCGGACTGCGGTGCGGCGGGAGAAAAGCTTTTCGCAAAATTCATCTAACCCCTTGCGCCTTTCCGTATTATGTGGTAGAATTTCATTAGGCTCCGGAAACAGCATGTTTTCCGGATAATTTACGAAAGCAAGAGGTATTTACCATGAAGAAGCTCAGAGTGGGTCTTGTCGGACTCGGCGGTATGGGCGGTATGCACTACGGCGGACACATTTCCAATCCCGATGTAGAGCTTGTCGCAGTCTGCGATATCATTCCCGAGAAGGTCGAAAATGTTTTGAACAACTGGGATGACCGCGGATGCGAGACCAAGGGCTTTACCGATTTCAAGGAAATGATCGACACCATGAACCTTGATGCGGTAGACATCTGCACCCCCAACGATTTTCACTCAATAATCGCAGTCTATGCTCTTGAGCACGGCTGTCATGTATTCTCCGAGAAGCCCGACGCCGTAAGCGTTGAGGAGGCTCTGAAAATGAAGGAAGCCGCCGAGAAGGCAGGCAAGGTCCTCATGGTCATGAGAAACAACCGCTACTACTCCAACTCCCAGTACCTGAAGGAGTTCATCAAGAACGGCGGCGCGGGAGATATCTACTGCGGACGCTGCGGCTGGATCCGCCGTCGCGGTATCCCCGGTAAGGGCGGCTGGTTCACCACCAAGGCAAAGTCCGGCGGCGGCCCCCTCATCGACCTCGGTGTACATATGATCGACCTTTCCATTTGGCTCATGGGCAACCCGAAGCCCGTATCCGTTTCCGGCTGTACGTTTAATAAGTTTGCCGAGAACACCGCAGAATCCGATTCCGAGCACTCCTCCTTCGGTGAGGCTCAGGAGAACGGCACCTTCGACGTTGAGGATCTGGCAATGGGCTTCATCCGCTTCGACAACGGCGCTTGCCTCCAGATCGAATTCTCTTGGGCATCGAATATCAGACGTGAGACCAGATTCGTTGAGCTTCGCGGTACAAAGGCGGGCGTATACTGGAATGATGACGGCTCCTGCGAGATCTACGGCGAATCCGCCGACGGCAGACTGACGGATGATAAGCACTTCTCCGATATGGGTAACGGTCACCACGCCGCACTCCGTCACTTCACCTCCATTATTCTTCGCGATGCCGAGAAGGATTTCGTGCCCGAGCAGGGACTCAACATGATCAAAATCCTTTCCGCGATCTACGAGTCCGCAAAGACCGGCAAGGAAGTCATTCTCTGATAACACGAGCTTTGGGCTTGGGAGTGATCGTTGAAACAGCATGAACTTTCAAGTGATGTCTTAAGCATACAGATAAAAAGGTCACACAGCAGCTTGTACAGTCTGCCGTGCGACCTTTTTCATGTTGCAAATATTCTCTTCGTATACTTGACCCCTCGGCAAATCTCCGCTGCCGCTGAAGCCTCGAACACTAAAATTCCACTTCTGTCAGTATGACCGCGTTATTACATCCCGTCAATGCGGAAAAGGCACCGTATCATTATCATTTGTCTTTTTTAATACTTTTCAGCACTATTCCGGCTAAAACCGAAAAAACTATTACAAATAAGAGCAATACAACTATTGCAAAGCAAAAATGCGATGCTGTAAATTCAAAGAAGTCCTCGGCTTCATGTTCTATCTGCAGGCCTTGCTGCTGTAATTTCATTTCCAAGCTGTTTAGATTTGCCGTAGTACCGTAACCCTCCATAGAAAACCTACAAGCGGCAATCCACGAAATAATTTCCGATGCGCCTTCAAGCTTAAAGATCAAGCCCGAGAACAATAACTGCGGCATAAGCAAAATAGGAGCAACTGTCATTGCCCTATCGGCATTTTTGAACAACGAAGAAACAAAAATGCCCATAGCCGAAGCAGAAAGAGCTGTTAAAAAAGTTATAAGCAATAATTCCGCAAAAGGCTGTGTGATAACGCCCTCGTCCGGCATACCTATCATTAAAGAAAACACGCCTGTCAATAAAACAGCTTGCACGGCACACACGATTCCCATAACGAACAGTTTTGAAACAATATATGCTCCCAAACGAAGCCCTGTCATATATTCACGTTTCAAGATTACTCGTTCCTTACAGATCTCTTGTATAGAATTGAGTATTCCGATCCAAAATGCAGAGCAAGAAAGGGCAAATAAAAGGCTTTTTGTCATTTCATACTGCTTAAACTGCTCGCCATCAGCTACAAACGATATTAAAACAGCCAAGAGCGGTGCTTGTAACAGTATCATCATTAAACGAACTTTATCATTCAGCAAAATATGCAAGTGCCTTTTTGCCAACACGCTCATTTGATGAAGCCATCCGTGTTTATGAACTTTTTTCTGTGACTTGGGAATACCGCTCGCGGCTACAGGCATAGCATTAGTGCTGCCTGCATATTTCTTTTGCCAATAGTCGGAATTTTCGGTCATGAGATTGTAAACATCGACCAGATCATCCACACCGAAGAATCTCAAAGCCGCATCATATGAACCGCAAAAACACAATTTACCGCCGGAGCCCATAAAGACGATCTTATCGCACATACGCAAATTAAGCGTGCTGTGAGTAACAAAGATAACCGTCTTTCCTTTTACCGTCATTCCCTTTAACGTTCTCATCAAGTTTCGTTCCGTTCCGGGATCGAGACCGGATGCAGGCTCATCCAAAAAGAAAAGGTTGGGATCGGAGATCAATTCAACTGCAATACTCGCCCGTTTCCTTTGACCTCCGCTCAATCGCTTGATAACGGTATCTTTATGTGCGGTCAATTCAACAGTGTCAATTACCTTCAGAATAATATCTTTACGTTCTTGATGGTCGATATCTTTAGGTAATCTCAATTTGGCCGTATAGCTCAACATATCAAATACAGTCAAATTTTCGAAAACAATATCCTGTTGGGGGACATAGCCTATAATATCTTTCATTGATTCAAAGTTAGAGTACAGATCAACGCCGTTTACTCTAACCTCACCTGATGTAGGCTCACTATACCCGCTGATGCAATTCATAACAGTGGATTTTCCGGCTCCGGAACCGCCCACAATAGCGACCAGCTCGCAAGGCTCGATATTAAGACTGACATTGTTACATATGGTCTTTCTGCCTTTATCGACTCTCTTGAATATATTGAAAGCATCTACTCGGATACCGTGATTAAAAGTGCAATAGCTGATTTTATTTGTACTGAAAATCAACTTTGAATTAGTTATCAATATGACATCTTTTTCATGCAATAGGCATTTTCCGTCAATTCTATTTCCGTTCAACCATACGCCATTAGTACTGCCGTTATCAACTATATAGTACTTGTCGTTCTTACAAACAATGCCTGCATGTATTTTAGATACGCCGATATGATTCAATTGTATATCACAATCTTCCGATCGTCCGATTGTGACAGATTGCTTGCCAATCAAACTGACATTTTTCCACTGTTCCGATCCGCTGTTTTTGGAGAAAACAATCAGAACACCGCCGATCGTAGTTTCCACACCATCATCGATTCGTATGGCATCATTATCTTCCAATACTCTTTTGGTTATAGAAACGCCGTTAAACAGCATTCCGTTTGTACTACCGAGATCCTCAATAATACACTGTCCGTTCACAAGGCGGAATTGACCGTGTTTTCTTGAGACATAGTGGGAATGCAGAAAAATGTCATTGCCGTCATCTCTGCCGAAAGTAATGACATTTTTCCCAAGGCAGCCTAAATCAAACTGAATCGGTTCAGACGCACCGTCAAATATAGTAATTTTCGCACCGCCAAAATTGCCATTGTCTTCGGGACGAAAAAATGTAGTCTTGTCCAACTCGTTCATTATAAAACCTACCCGTATTTGAATATGTAATAACTTCAGTACGTATCCATTCGATCAAGTTAGTTTTTCTTTGTTTTTATAGACAAAACCATCAAGTCAACAATCGCTATTACACTGACTATAATGTATATCCAGCCGAATGCATTCAAGCTGTATTCCATGAGACCGCCGCCTTGTTCTTCAAATTCATTGCCTATGAGTATAAAAACGATCACATTTATAACAAAGAATAACACAGACATTACTTTCATAAAAATCAAGTTCTTGGATATTAACGGCTTGTTCAGCACAAAAGGCAAAAACATAACGACCGCCGCCGAGAAGAAGAGAATCAATAAGATCACATATATTGCAGAATAGCCTGCCTCCGAAATAATATCCATAATAGAAGCGTCTTTGGATACCCAAAGAGCCTCAATATTCATGGTCGGCAAGAAAAACAGCACCGCACATAATATTTGTCCTAAAAATGACAGCAACCAGTGAATCTTATTCGTAGGTGTATTTGTACTGCCGGGAGTAAACGGGGGTTGCCGATACGCAAGTTCGGCGCTCTCAACTCTTGTACCGCATTTGCCGCAAAA
Source organism: uncultured Lachnospiraceae bacterium (assembly GCA_964631595.1). Taxonomy (GTDB): domain Bacteria; phylum Bacillota; class Clostridia; order Oscillospirales; family CAG-272; genus UMGS1312. The sequence goes on from CAZVXL010000018.1 coordinate 11,174, forward strand.
CATATCATTGTCATTCAACTGCGTTCCGCAGTTACCGCAAAACTTTGCCATTTTAAAATCTCCTTAATACATATTTTTGTTAATATTTTTCGCCGGGATCCGACGAAGCATTACCGTTGTCGATTGACGATGCCCGAAACAAGCAGCGGCTTCCCACAGATATAAACACCTTGCCGATAAATCCGATCTCATTCGAAAGCGAACGGTCGGCAAGGTGAAATAGGACATTCCATACGCAATACCGCGGTCTTTATACCCGCCTTTCAATTCTCCCTTTTCAGTCAATCAAAATCAATTTCGCTGATACGCCAATTACCGTGTTCCTTTGTAAAAGTCAGCGATAAATCATACTGTTTGTTGCCAAAATCAAATGTAGTATCAGCCTCAGCACTTTTATTGTTCTCTATTTTGATACTTTCAATATTAATATCCAGATTTTTATGTCCGCTTATTTCCGTTCCAAACCCCAACAAAACACTTAATATTCTTGAAGTATCAATGCCGAAGATCTTCGTACCCAATCCCACGGCAGCGCTGACCTTATCTTGAGTATCTTCATTAAAACATTCCAGCAACCCTTCCATATCAGAATTGTTATAGCAAGTTTCAAAATCAGATAAACATTTTTCGATACCCTGTTCGCCGCCGTTTGTGATTCTAAACACTATAAAGCACGCACCGGCGATCAATACTAACAGCAATATAGGCAAAACGATCAGCAAAAGTCTTTTACTTTTCTTCTTTTCCGTCTTTTGTTGTGTTTGTTTTTGATTCATAGGGCTTCCGCACTCAGCACAGAAAGCGGAGCCTTCAATGTTAAAACTTCCACATCTTTCGCAATACATATACCTATTATCACATTCTCCTTTCCGCGTATTTCACAAACGGCAGCAAGCACTTCTCTGACCACCTAATAAGATTTCTTATTTTACTGTAACATTGGCAAAGCCGTAATTTGTCCAATATTGTGAGGATTCTATCTTCAGCTGATTTACACCGGTAATATCAATAGTTACTTTTTGAGGCAGATCCTCGGCGGTCATTTCTATTTCTTCTTTGAGTATGCCATCACAATAGATCTTAATTGTTGTCGAACGCATCTCTGTTCCGTCACAATGACCTACTGTAAAGCTCAGGGTGGAATAATTTGATTCGATGTTAAAGAGTGCATATCCCTCACTCAAACTGAACGCGTTTGTATAAGAAGTGCCGCCCATTTTTATCAATTCACCATTGACATATTCTTTATAACCGCTGCTTGCATACGGATCGCAAACATCCAAAAGATATGTAGGTGTTGCCTTTTCGACCTTTGACTGTAAGGCTTTCAGAGAAGAATTGTCTGGCAATACAGTCAGTGCACTGGATACGGTTCTTGCCGCACTGATAAAGTCTTCTTTAGATAAGTGCTTATCTACAGTTGCAGTAACAGACTCAACATACTTTGTTTCGGTAGCGATTTTAGTATTTCGGAAATCCTCGTTATCATCAACCGCAATCGCCTCATCGATCAACTCAAACGCATCTTCAAATTGCGATGCATTGATCAATTCCGTTACTTGATCCATAATATCGGATTTATAAGTTGCAAGGATCTCACTCTTGACATTGTCAAGCTCGGTAGTATCTACACCTTCCGGCAAAATATCATAAGCCGTATTTACATAAGCAACCGCTTCTTGATAATTCTTTGCGGAATTGTATGACTTTGCTTTTTCAACAATGGAATCAATATACTTCGGATACAGTTCATTAAGCTTTGTTTGAGCCGCATCGTATTTTTCATTGGATTCGTCGATCTTCGAATACTCTATAATCGCGTTCTCATAATCGTCGTTTTCGTAATACTCGTCAGCTATTTCAAGAACATCGTCGGCATCTTTAATATCTACGATCTTGCTTATTTTTTCGGCAGAGCCTTTAAAGCCCATCCAGTCAAGAGCATCCAGTGCTTCTACGGCAGAATCGTAACCGATCTCTCCGTTATTGAACATTTCAACGATCTCATCGTCATAGCCCTTTAATAAATTCTTAAGTATCAATTCTCCAACGATGTTATCATCCATGGAAGTATTATAGCGCGAATAAGCCTCGGAGTAGTTTTCCGTCTTTATGCTCTCCGATACATCATAAGCATTTACAAAGCCTGTCATAGCATATGAAAAAATGCAAAATACAACTATACCGACAATAATTGCAACCTTCTTACCTTTGCTCATGCGCTTCTTTTCTTTTTTCGGCTTCTTGGTATCCCGCATCGGTTGCTGCGGATCATAGTCGGAATTATCATATTCCGCATTTGTTCGTGCAGCAGGAGCAAGACGCGCCGCAGTTGTTGCATCGAGATCGATTTTAATGTTTGCCCCGGATCCCGACTTCGGTGCAGGTGTACCGAGATCACTTACCGCCAACAGTGCCTTTTTAAATGCCGTAGGGGTCGAGAAGCGCTGTGCGGGATCATATGAACAGGCAGCAAGAACAATATCCGCCAACTGAGGGCTCGCATTTACGGGAACAGGCAGAGGTTCGCCGCCAAGTCTGCGATCGGCAGCATTTTTTCTGTCCTGATACTGTATTTGCTGTGCGTAAGGATCTATAAACGGCAGACGATTGTTGTTCAACAATTTATAGAGAACCAAACCGAGAGAATAGATATCAACGGTATGATCGTATTTCTTTCCGGCAGCAATTTCCGGTGCCATATAATTAAATGTTCCTTTGGATGACATGGCGCCGCTTGTTTTTTCGAGCTCTTTTGCAATCCCGAAATCTCCGACTTTGAAATCACCGAAAGAAGAAACGAAAATATTTTCCGGCTTAATATCCCGGTGTATGATATTCTTCCGAGAGCAAAGCTCCAGTGCAGAGCAAACATCCACGCCCAGCTTTATAATATCTTTTTCGCTCATAGTATGGTTTGCGATATAATCGTTGAAAGGAGTCAGCAACTCCATGCGAATAAAAATATCGTAACCGATCTTATCTTCCTTTTCTAAAACACGAAAATCTTCAACGCTGACAATATTAGATGTTCCCTTCATTGATTCCATTAACTTGATCTCGTTAACAAAATCATTAACTATGCCGTCAAAGTATGTTTTCGAAGCATCTGCATCCAGCCCTTCGGAGCGGAGAGACGATATTTCCGCATCACTCTGCGGAATAGAAATAACTTTGATAGCGGCATACGCAGTCATCGAGTGTTCTTCACGAACAGCTTTATACACCTTGCCAAATGAGCCCTCACCGATTTGTTCTGCAATTTGCCATTCAGGCCAAACCGCAGAGAGTTTCTCTATACTCATATTCTGTTTCCTTTCTTAAAGACATCTAATATTTTTTCTTTGCATATTTCACACAACACAATAGTAATGTTATCTCTACCACCGTTTTCAAGCGCTCGTTCAGCTAATTTGTATGCCGCTTCTTCGACCGGTCGCTTTGCAGACATCATTTGTTCTATTTCAGTCAGATCGACCATATCGGTCAATCCATCTGAACAAAGTAAAAATTTATCCCCAACAGCGTAACGATCTTTCGCGCTATACGGTTGAATTATAAACTCACTTTCGGGTATTCCAAGAAATTGTGTTAAAGGCGGCTTCCCGCTTTTGAAATTTTCCTGCACATGATCCGTGGAAATTCGGACCATTTTTATACCGTTGTAGTGAAATATGGGGCTGTCTCCAATATTACATATAAAAACATCATTTTTATCAAATAAAACAAACGCCCCCGTCGTACCCATCGTCCTTACATTGTTTTCTGCCGCATATTTGCAAATGGCGTTGTTTATTTCATTACAGGCAGTTATTAAAAATCCATGTTTGTTCTGTTTGTTTAATACGGAATAATGTTTATTAAATGTTTTTGAAGCAATATAAGAAGCAATCTCGCCTTTTTCTTCACCACCCATCCCGTCAAAAACCGCAAAAGTCGGAAGCAGTCGAATTGGCAAGCTCCCGCTAATCGGTGTCGGCAAGCCCTTGTTATCAGACTCAAGATACCGACCGTTGCACCAAAAATTATCTTGATTTACAGCACGGACTTTTCCTTGATGGCAAATCACGCAATAATTGATCCTATATCTCATATTTGATACTGTCAGTCCTCGATGCGAGAACCGCAACCGATACAAAACTTGGCATTGACTGCAATTTCTTTACCGCAAGCAGGACAAATTTTTGTTGTGGGCGCAGCTGCATCGGCAAAGCCCTGCATTGCGGAGGTATCGTATTCAACGCGGTCATCGACCGGATTCAATGCACCGATAGGCTCCACCTTTGTTCCGCAATTAGTGCAAAAAGCCATACCGGGGTTCAGCGGAGCGCCACATCCAACACAATGCCGAACATCGCTGTTGTCCGCGCGGTCAACAGAATTTTGGACATTCATCTTAGCGCCGCAGGAACTGCAGAAAGACGCGCCGTAAGAAACTTCACCGCCGCAGTTGGGACAATTGAACACGCCCTTTAATTTCTTGACTTGTTCCGCATAGTTTTCCGTTTTCGCCTTTGCTTCTTTGATGCCCGAGATCATATGTTCAAAAGCAGGCTCATAAGAATCCGCATGTAACTCAAAATAAAGTCTGCCGATTTCAGCGTAAAAATTAACAATGTTTTTTTCTTCATCGGAAATCATTCCGTTAAGCTTGATCGTTTCGGCGGTATCCTTTGTTTTCTGAACAACACCTTGTCCTGTCTGTGTGATCTTTTTTCCCAAATCATCAAAAAAAGCCATCTTATTTCCTCCCAAGCTCGCCTTTATTTTACTTGCGTAAAAAGAATTCTAATCTTGACCGATTATTAAGAATATTTTACTACAAAATAATCACATTATCAAGTAGTTCTTACAAAAAATATGTCTTTTTGTTACAATAAATATCAAAACAAATGAAAAACACCCCATATCCACATCCCCTCGCTGCGGTGTCGGTCGAGCTTGGCGAATTCCAGCCAAATACTGCCATCGGATATTATTCAATCTGTACAGATACCGTTTCTTCTGCTTTTACAGATCGGCAAATCAGAAGTTGTAAAACCGTCCTCGATCGTCACGGTGACTGCGCTCCGCCTTGCAGTTGTGCAAGGGGTTCACGGTCTAAGAACATGACGACGTATGAGGTTGGGTTGGGTTCGTATTGTCTTGACTGTGTGTGTAAATCCTGTACCGCTTATTCCCACCTCATAAGCGAAATATTGGAGATATATTATCTCCGTCAGACAAAGGATATATCATTTTTCACGGTAAAGCTTTACGGGTTTTTTTATTATAATTCCATGTAGACAATATCGCTTGTTTTGCGTTACACTATTCATGGTGATCGAGTCCTCTCTGTTTGATTTGGTTGTGGTGACTTTATTTTAACGGAGCTTGATCACTTTTCCTATATCTTTCAGTCTAACATCTATTGTAATACTGCACAACACTGTTAAAATTTTCGTGTTTATATATTGCGTTTTCAATGCGTTTATGGTACAATTTTGCTGTAGTTGTAGTTATCGAAAGTATACCTTTTGATAATGGCGGTTACGAAAAATATTTTTGGGATGTTTCAACCGTGAAACGATTATTGGCATTGGCACTTACCTTTGTGTTCGTACTGTTATTAACAGCCTGTGGCAGTAACGATACACCCCCGGCGGAAGATTCATCCAGTTCAGCTGTATCTGACACCACAGGCAATTTTTCCGAACCTGTCGCAGAGCCCCTCAGATTTCTGTTAACAGCGGGCGAAGCCGGCGAATACGGTAAACTCATCACCTACAACAAAGGTACAGAATTAGAAGAAACTTTTTATGCTTTCTATATTCCGGAAGGTACATATACTGTAACGAATAAAGGCAAATATATGAGCCAAGTAAATGTTTACAGTGATGAAACTCATATCACGGAAGAAGGATGGGAGGAAATCGCAGAAACCTTTGACTGTAAACTGATTGATGTTGGCAATTCTGACACCATTACCGTTAGCACAGGGCAACATATCGAGATTGCAGAACCTTCTGTTTTTGAGTTTGAACAGCAGTAATTCTGTAACGCGTCAAAAGATCGATTAAACAGCTTGCCCAAATGCAACAGTAAAGATGTAAAAGTTCGGATTGTCAATGAAGTGCATTAAATAAGAAACATCACACATCATTAGCATCTTGATTCCTTTTAAACGACTGTTTTTCGCTTTGCTTACCTTAACATTTAAAATATTCCGGCACAAGAAGCAACAAGTAATTAGCAGGTAGAAATCCACTTGCGTTTGTCGATTGTGCAAATATACTTGGATTTCATAAAAATCAAACTAACAAACAAGACGGTATATTGTTAAAATCGCAGTATACCGTCTTGTTCTTTATTAACCTATCTTTCAAGTTTAAGAGTTACTTTAAGTTGACGGCATTCAATTCTAACGAAAACGATCAAGCCACAGACCTTGCTCGGTATATAACAAAAAGGGGATTAAAGGCTAAAGCCGAGTATCCTCTCCCTACTTTCAGGTTATTTATCTCTTTTTGATATGGCGATACGCGGCGGCGGCCAATATGGGAAGATTGTTGAACTTGATAATTTGGTAGATATGTTTCCCGTTTTGTATGGCTTCCGAAACGATACATCCTGTTTCATAGAAGCACTCATTGCTTGGGAAAATTCCGACACGTGATTTCACAAGTACCATATCATATTCGACTTGAGCTTTCTTTGCGATATACATTTGCCGTCGGCACGGACGGCTGTTGCAGCTTTTCTTCTCACATCCGTTGCAAATAAATGGGGCTTTGGAGATTCTCAGACACACTTCATTTGTTCTCGCGAATGAATTTGTGTGTAGCCCCATGTAAATCTTTATCTCTCCAGAAACTGTCGTTGAATTTTTGCCTATCCGTTTCCCGATTGCATTAAATGTCATTTCTTTACTTGGACATTCTTGAATTTCGATTCTGTCATCCGGTTTCATGTGTTTGTTTTTCTTTTCGTTGTTTGTCATAGTCTGATTCTTCTCTCACTAAGTACAACTTTTAAATTTCGCTGTTGCATTTACTTTGAAAATTCACCGAGAAAAAAATCCTGCAAAATGAATGATTATGAGCCTCAAAAGGTATTGACATCTGGAGAGCTTTGTGGTATTATATACAAGGTCGAATATTTTCGGGCCATTAGCTCAGTTGGTTAGAGCTACCGGCTCATAACCGGTCGGTCCAAGGTTCGAGTCCTTGATGGCCCACCAAAAATTCTCGGAAGCTTTGCTTCCGAGAATTTTTATTTTTTTGCTTTTTCACCATTCACTCAATACGCTCACGAGGCTTTGAGGCAGGAAATACAGTGGTAAATCGAGATCGGAAGTTTTATCGCCGCACATCCGCTCCGAATGCTCAACCCTAAAGAAGCACTACGAAAAGGCTTACCGTGTTCAAATCCCCGCAAGGAGATCATCCACCGCATCATCAAGGTGTATCGGGTCAAGCTGAAGCTCATTGCAAAGCCGGACAAATCGCTCTACGTCTCCTTTATGCAGGCTGATGTCCGCGACCGTCCGCACGATCACCGCACGGTCTCCCGCCTTTTCCGTCAGAGCTATTCCATAGCTTATTCTACCGCTGTATTCGGAACAAACAACAATATATGTATCATTCATTATTCTCCTCTTTCCGCTGTACTGTTATTATCATATTTCAGACGGGACGTAGATATTCAATTCTCCGAGATCCATATCAAAAACAGCGGCAATATTCAATACATTTGAGAGCTTGGGGTCGGAATCTCCAAGCTCTATCAGTTCATATCCCTTAACGCTCATTCCGCACCTTTCTGCTGCTTTTTCAAGAGTTATTCTTCTGTTTTCGCGATGATTACGCACAATTCTGCCGAAATTGTGAGTTGTAACCATACTGCTCACCTCCCGTAAGTATCTCAGCGAAATTGTAGTATTTAGCGCAGGTGACTTACAGGCGGTGCACTTACAAATTATGAACCATATGTTAATACGTTTATTGAAATATCATCTATTTATGCATATACGGCTTCTCACGGGATCCACCGCTTTGAAAAGCTCTCTGTTTGTTGAAAGGAAAACACGAAAAGCAAAAAATCAGTCGCAAAACCGCCCTATAAGTCCTATCGACACCCGATAGGACATTACGTTATTCTGCGACAAAAGGTATAATTAGCATGGTGGATTACGGTGATTTTTCTAATATCAATTTTCAATGAGAAGCCGGAGAAAGACATGTCTGAAAAAGAATATTTGAGTAATCTCGGGAAACGTGTTGCCCTCGCCCGAAGAAGCAAGGGGCTGTCACAAGAGCAGCTTGCCGAATTTGCCGGTGTGTCAGTAAAGGTAGTTCAAAAGCTGGAAACGGGAGGCAACGCGACAAGATCATACAATCTTGCGAGAATAATAGAGGTACTCGGTGAGGATGCAAGTTATATTTTGTTCGGAGATATAAAGCTCGATGTGTCTCACGGTATTTACGCGAAATATAATAAAAGGCTCGGCAGACTCAGTGCCGAGCAATCACTTTTATTTTGCAGTGTGGTCGATACTTTTTTCAAGGCACTTGAAACCGAAAACCCGTTTACCGATACGGAATGAGATCAAAAAACAACGGATAGGAGGCAATGTGATGCTATCGGTCTATCTTTCAATGGTCGATTCCGATGAGGATAATGATAAAATAACTTTTATATACACCTCGTACTATTCTTCAATGGCGTATTCCGCGAGGTCTGTGCTCGGCAACAACAAGCACAACATCGACGATGCGGTACATAACGCCATGCTGAAAATAATCGAGATCATCCGCGAGATCGACTTTTCCGAGCCCAAAAGGGTCGAAGGTCTTTGCTGTATGATCGCCAGAAATCAGGCGAAGGATTACTGCAAGCGCAAAGAGAATCAAAGCGTATCCATAGATGATGCCGCGATAGTAGACACTGCCGATGAGATGTGTCCCGCGGACATTCTTGTGAAAAAGGAGACATATGACGAAATACTTCGCGCGGTATATTCGCTGGACGAAAAGTACAGAGATGTGTGTATTCTGAAATATTTGTACAAAATGAAGGAAAAGGATATAGGAACGGCTCTCGGACTGCCGGCGGGAACAGTAAGTGTGAGAATACAGAGGGGCAGGCGGATACTGAAAAACGCTATCGAAAAGAGGAATGTCAAATGAGCAACGATATCAGAGACGATATATTCGATGCCGTTATCGCATCCGCTTTTTCCGAATACATGGACAGGGAAGCCGAGGGTATGCCCTCAAGAAAAGAGCTTGAGGAGGAGTATCCCGCGCCGAAAAACGGACTTCGCAGGCTTAGGCATGAGATAAAGAAAAGGCGTCCGAGATCGGCGGTGTCGGTGTGCCTGCGGCGTGTTGCGGCAGTATTGCTTGCATCTGCGGTGCTTTTGGCGGGAGCTATGACATTCAGCACCGAGGTGAGAAGTGCGGTCTTCGGCGCCATTATTCAGTGGTTTGACAAATTCGCAAGCCTCAGCTTCGGTGACGAGCCCGAGATGCCGGTCAAGGTGATCGAAAATGTGAGTGATTTCGAGATCGGGTATGTGCCGAGCGGAATGGAGCTTGCGAGCAGTGAGGAGGAGCATGACTTTTTGAGATATATGTATACGTCAAGCGACTCCGAATACCTCCAAATAAGTATACGCGCAAATAATTCAACGGAATACGCGGGAGACATCGAATTGTCCGAATACGATTCGATCATGATAAACGACATAAACGGATACATTTTTTACAATCCCGACGAGAGGCTGGGCTCTGTTTTCTTTGAAAAATCAAATTACAGCGTAATGATATCCTGCATATTGGAAAAATCGGAGCTTATAAAGGTCGCGGAAAGCATTAAATAATTATTTATCGAAAAACGAAAGAAAAGCACCTCCGTGTTCGTATATAAAGTAAAACGAGCACGGAGGTATTAAATATGCTCAAAAAATCAAAAAAGCTCTTTAACGCAATTCTTTCCGTTTCCCTTGCCGCAGTGCTTGCGGTATCTCCCGTTTGTGCAAACGGGATTGATGCAAAAGCCGTTGTTATCGAACCGGAGATAGAGCCGCAGTGGAAAAACGTAGGCGCAACAGCGGCGACCTTGGATTTTGACGGTTCAACGATATTTATTGATTTTACGGTGACCGCATATTCGGGTACAACCTTTTCCGACGGGATCGTCGGCTTGTTTAAGCTCACGGGCGATGATGCCGGACTTGTAAAAAGATGGACCGGCCTTTCCGCAAGCACGCCATACTTTTTCTTCACGGATGATTCTCTCACCGCGACAAAGGGAACATACAGAGTTCAGCTCAGTATCACAGCCACAAGAAACGGTGTTTCCGAGGTCATCACCGCGAAGAAGGACAGAACCTACTGATATTCATTCGATAAGCCTATCCGAAAAAGGATCAAGAGAGGTCGGAAAGAATGGATATTGAGCTTTATGAATCGGTGGTAAGAAGCAATTCCGCTCCTTTGTACAGATATTGCGGCTGCCGATTGAAGCACGATCATCAGCTTACCGAGGAAGCAGTCAACGATGTTATGCGTATTCTGTTTATGAAATGGGATACACTTGATATAACAGACGATATTTTGAGATATCTTTATCGGGTCGCCGACAACTGTATTATGCAGGCTCGCGAACGGGATAAAAAATACTATTCCAAGCACAGCTCACTTGAAGAAGCCATAGACGAAGGGATAGTCGATGAGCCGATGTATTTTAACGATTATTTCCATGATTTTAATGCAAGTGAGCTCTTTATTCGGGAAGTAGTCGGCTCACTTCCCGCAGAACAGCAAAGGATTTTCAAATACAGATATCTTGACGGAAAAACGATATTCGAAATAGTCCGTCTGACAGGCATTGCATATTCCTCCGTGAGGCTTCGTCTCAAAAAGATAGAGGAATACATAAAATACCAAATAAGCAATAATTATTGAGTACCTGTCCCCGCTGCGCTCGGTCTATGCCTCACGCACAAAGTGAAGCTCGGTGTGCCACCCACGCCCGCAGGTACTTCACGCAACGTAGGTATGCTTATCGTGCCGCAAGGTACACTCAGCTCGAAAAAAGACTCTTTTGCCATGTGGCAAAAGAGTCTTTTTCGTGGCGGAGAAGGAGAGATTCGAACTCTCGAACAGAGTTACCCGTTACACGATTTCCAATCGTGCGCCCTCGACCAACTAGGCGACTTCTCCATGGTCGTGGTATAATATTGTGCTGTTTTGTATACAGCTTTAATATTGTACCACGGATTTTATAAAAAATCAATACCTGACGGCGGATTTTTTCGATTTTTTCGATAAATCCGATCTCGGTGCCGCGCGGCGGGCATCGGCGCGCTCATTTCACCCGTCTGCAATCACACTCTTTCCTCGGCGGCGACTATCTCACATATATACATCTTATGGAAATCGCCCGCCGCATAGCTTGAGAGCGCGGAGGGATCCGTAAAGGCGGACTCCTTCAGAAATTCCGCATAGCGCTTGCGGCAGAACAGCGTAAGGCGCGCCTCCTCAAAGCAGGGCATACCGTGTCGGTGGACAGGCGTGAGACCCGCCTCCGCGATCTTATCGTGCTCCCTTCCGCTCACGGCGCCGCACAGCTTGAGCGCATCGCGGTGCTCCTCATCGAAAAACGATAGCGTCATCACCTCCGACTGCTCGGTAAATTCAAAGGTATACCTCTGCGGTCTTATGAACACAAACACGGACGGCTTTCCCCAGATCACGCCCGCGCCTCCCCATGAGGCTGTCATGGTGTTGATCCTTCCGCCGTGCTCGGCGGTGACGAGCATCCAGCGATTTCCTATCAGGTCTATAAGATTTTCATTTATCCTCTCGGGAGCAATTTCATTGTACGGCATATTCCCCTCCACGTGCTGTATTGTCGGTCTGTCGGGCAGATGCCCCGCCGACACACTATATACTATGATGATACCACTCTTTTTGCGAATTGTAAAGCCCTCTACGCCGAATACACATAGCTTCTCACCGTCGGCGGGAGCACGGCTCAAAAAATAATGCGATTTTACACAAATTTTACTTGAAAAACTCCGCTCGTATGATATAATAAAAGATAATGGGGGGTATGCGGCTATTCTGTCGCAATCCGATGCTTCTCAGCTACACCGAAATGAAAATCAGGAGGAAAAATGGATCTATCAATACAGTATTTCCTAAGCAGTATGGCGGAAAATCCGCTTCTCTGCCTTGCCGTTGTTCTTACGCTCGGCGTTATTCTCGTCAACGGCTGGACAGATGCGCCGAACGCCATCGCGACCTGCGTCGTAACCAGATGTATGTCGGCAAGAGCCGCGATCATCATGGCGGCTGTGTTCAATTTCCTCGGAGTATATGTAATGACGATGCTCAGCGCGGAGGTTGCGGAGACCATTACCAAGATGGTCGATTTCGGCGGTGAGCCATACAAATCCACGGTCGCGCTGAGTGCCGCGATGTTCGCAATAGTGACATGGGCCACGGTCGCGTTCATCTTCGGTATTCCCACAAGTGAGAGCCATGCCCTCATCGCGGGACTTACGGGAAGCGCCATTGCACTTCAGGGCAGCTTTGCCGGTGTCAACGGGGCGGAGTGGGTCAAGGTGCTGTACGGCATCGTGATCTCGGTCGTTCTCGGCTTCGGACTCGGCTTCCTCGTATGCAAGCTTGTGACAAGGCTGTTCCGCAACATGGAGCGAAAAAAGACCGAGCCCATCTTCAAGTATGCTCAGATCGCGGGAGCGGCAGGCATGGCGTTCATGCACGGAGCGCAGGATGGACAGAAATTCATGGGCATCATCGTGCTGTGCCTTTTCATGTCTCAGGGGCAGTCTATCCCCGAGGGACTTGTGCCGCAGAACTGGATAATGCTGCTTTGCGCCGTCGTCATGGCGCTCGGCACTGCCATCGGCGGAAAAAAGATCATAAAATCCGTAGGCATGGATATGGTAAAGCTTGAGAAGTATCAGGGCTTTTCGGCGGATATCGCCGCATCGGCAGCACTTCTTTTCTGCTCTGTCTTCGGACTCCCCGTATCCACCACACACGCAAAGACGACTGCCATCATGGGTGTCGGCGCCGTAAAGCGCCTCAAGGCGATCAACTTCGCCGTAGTCAAGGATATGTGCCTCACGTGGGTGTTGACCTTCCCCGGCTGCGGACTCATCGGCTTCCTCATGACGAAGCTGTTCATGTGGATCTTCTAAAAACAAAGAAAGTAGGAATTATTTATGGCAAACAAGCAGGATATGTATTATTTCCAAAACCTCAAGGACAGCGCAAAGTGCGCCTGCAATGCGGCGGATTATCTGGTGAGCTGTGTCGCCGACTACGATACCGCCAAAATAAAGGAAATGCTTGAAAAGATGCATGAGCTTGAGCACGCCGGAGATATCAAAAAGCACGAGATGACCGAGGCGCTTGCCAAGGCATTCGTCACTCCCGTGGACAGAGAGGATATCGCTCTCATAAGCCAGAACATCGACGACGTTACCGACGGTCTTGAGGAGATACTTCAAAAGATATATATGTGCAAGATCAAGACGATGCTTCCCTGCGCGCTTGAGTTTGCGAAGAAGATATCCGAGTGCTGTCAGTATATGCACGATATGCTGAGCGAGTTTGAGCATTTCAAAAAGCCCGCAAAGCTTCATGAGATGATAATAGAGCTGAGCCGTCTGGAGGAGGAGTGCGATACTCTGTACATCGAATCCTTCCACAACCTTGACGAATACTGCTCCGACGTACTCGATATCGTATCGTGGAGAGGTATCCTCGGAAAGCTTGAGAACTGCGCCGATGCCTGCGAGCACGTAGGCGACTGCGTTGACATGGTCGTAATGAAGAACAGCTGACAGAGCTTCCGTCGGCTGTGCCGAAAGCGGACTTCATCCGTGCACTGCATGGAGAAGCCCGCTTTTTTGCGTTCATACGGAGCACACTGTGTGCCGCATCAGTCTATATCTATCCTGCACTGCTCATCAATGACGGTATTGTAAAAGCTTCCGCCGCTCGCCTGAGCTGTACCAAAATCGGGACAGCGGCACCTCAAATGAGGTAAAAACACACATCTGTTCTTGACGGCGGAAAATATATGTTATATAATAAAAGCAGATAAGATATATTTCCAAAGTCCATATATTACCGAAAGGAATCATGTGAAAAAATGAAGCAGACCTCGAAAAAAGAAGCTGTGGCTCCGGCAACTCCGGAGGAGAAGAAGAAGGCTCTCGAAACAGCAATATCCAAGATAGAAAAGACGTACGGAAAGGGCTCGGTAATAAAGCTCGGGGAGAGTCCCAAGCTTGAGATATCCGCAGTTTCCACGGGCTCGGTTTCGCTTGATGCGGCTCTCGGAGTCGGAGGGCTTCCGCGCGGCAGGATCATAGAGATATACGGCCCCGAATCCTCGGGTAAAACAACTGTAGCTCTGCACGTTGTTGCGGAAGCGCAGAAACTCGGCGGTGAGGCGGCGTTCGTCGATGCCGAGCACGCGCTCGATCCCGTATACGCAAAGGCTCTCGGAGTCGATACCGACAATCTTCTCGTATCACAGCCGGACAGCGGTGAGCAGGCACTTGAGATCACCGAGGCGCTCGTTCGCTCCGGAGCTATCGACATAGTGGTCGTGGACTCCGTAGCCGCGCTTGTTCCTCAGCAGGAGATCGAGGGTGAGATGGGTGCCTCCCACGTCGGACTTCAGGCAAGGCTCATGTCGCAGGCGCTCCGCAAGCTCTCCGGCGTAGTCTCCAAGACCGGCTGTATCGTCATCTTCATAAACCAGCTCCGCGAAAAGGTCGGAGTGATGTACGGAAATCCGGAGACACAGCCCGGCGGACGTGCGCTGAAGTTCTACGCCTCCGTAAGGCTTGACGTGCGCCGCTCCGAGATACTCAAGAACGGTGACGAATCCTACGGAAACCGCGTAAAGGTCAAGGTAGTAAAGAACAAGGTCGCACCGCCCTTCCGCACTGCGGAGTTTGACATAATGTACGGTACGGGCATCTCCAAGACGGGAGAGATAGTCGATCTTGCCGTGAAGTACGATATAATAAACAAGAGCGGAGCGTGGTTCTCGTATGACGGAGCAAGGCTCGGTCAGGGACGGGAAAATGCGCGCAAGGCGATCGAAGACGATCCGCAGCTTCTCTCCGAGATCGAAGCAAAGCTCCGTGAGGCGCTGAAGCATTCGGAGCCGGAGGACGAGCTGTCCATTGACGATGACGAGGATCTGGACATCCGCATCCTCGATCTTGACGACGAGGAATAACATCGGCAAATGATCGTCCGCAAGATTGAATTTAACCGTTTCCGAAATCTCACGGACACGGTGGCGGAGTTCTCCGAGGGAGTCAACGTCCTTCGCGGGCAAAACGCGCAGGGAAAGTCCAACATACTTGAGGGCGTGTATCTTTTTGCGCGCGGGCGCTCCTTCAGAGGCTCCAAGGCACGTGAAATGATACAGTTCGGTGAGGAAGCGGCTTCCGTTCGCATGGACTTCGCCCGTGACACGGACAAGCGCGACACGCAAATGGAGGTACAGCTTTTCTCCGACAACAGCCGAAAATATTTCAGGCGCGGGGCGCAGCTGAAGAACGTGCGTGAAATGATCGGAAATTTCAGAGCCGTGCTGTTCTGCCCGCTGCATCTTGAGCTTGCGGGAGGCGCGCCGTCGGTACGGCGCTCCTACCTTGACATTGCGCTGTCCCAGCTCTCACCCGTATACATTGACGATCTGGCAAAATACCGACGGCTGCTGCTCCACCGCAATTCTCTGCTGAAGGAAGCCTCGCTCGGGCGCAGAGCCCCCTCTGCCGAGTGGGAGAGCTTTGCGATGCTGCTTGCCGCGTACGGTGCAAGGATCGCCGCGGCGCGGCTCAGATACACGCGGCTTGCCTCGGCGGCAACGGCGGAGGTATTCAGGGACATGACCGCGGGCGCGGAGCACCCCGAGATGGTATACAGCTCGGCATATTTCCGCACGTCTGCCGCAGATCTGCTTTCCGCCGAGGCGGAGAAGCCGCTCGATGCCGCGCTTGACAGTCGGATCGCGGACGGCATATGCAAGCTCTACACGGATCACATAGACCGTGAGATAAAGCTCGGCTCGACGATGTACGGCATACACAAGGATGACATCGACATCACGCTCAACGGCAAGGATTCGCGCCTTTACGCCTCGCAGGGGCAAATGCGGAGCGTTGCGCTCGCGATGAAGCTTGCCGAGGGAGAGCTTTGCCGAGAGCTCTCGGGGGAATATCCGGTATTTCTTCTTGACGACGTTCTCTCCGAGCTTGATTCGTCGCGGCGGAGCTACGTACTGTCATCTCTGAAAAGGCGGCAGATAATCATTACCTCATGTGATGCGGATCTGTTTGCGGATTACCCCGGAGTTCGGATCATCGGTGTTGAGCGGGGCAGGATAGTCGACTGAGGCTGAGCCCTTCTCACACAAGACAACATGGAGTTAGATATGTTAGGCTACAAAATCACAACAATAATCAAAAATTCGGCAGGAGTTTCCGTCAAGGCGGAGGCTATCGGCGGGGACTGCGCCGAGGCGGCGGACAAGGCAAGGGTATTTCTCATTTCGGAGGAGTGCTTTGCCGGCTTCGCCTTTGCGGAGGGTGATGAGATCACCGAGGAGGAGGCTTGCGCGCTTGAGGCGGAGGCTCAGTTTTGCCGTGCCGCCGCAAGAGCGATAAAGATACTGTCATATTCCTCGCACAGCAAATCGGCGCTCGTTCGCAAGCTGTGCGGTTACGGCTTCGACAAGGAGACCGCCGTGCGCGCCGCCGATGATGCCGAGGAAAAGGGTGAGCTTGACGAGTCCCGTCAGGCGGAGCATCTTACCGACTATTATCTCCGCCACAAGTATTGGGGCAAAAAGCGCATCGCCGCTGAGCTCATCAGCCGCGGCTACACCAAGGTGGCGATCCTCTCCGCGATATCCGGTGTCGATGAGTCGCGCTTCTCCGAGAATCTGGCACGTCTGATCTCCAAAAAGCCGATTCCCGACACCAAGCCCGAGCGGGACCGGTACATCTCGTCTCTCTCTCGCATGGGCTATTCTCTCCCCGAGATCCTCAACGCCATAAAGGAACAGTCTCTTTGATTTGCGGAGAGAGGACGCAAGCTTTTTCGAGAAGGAGAACGGACGCTTTTTCGAGAAAAAGCTTGGCAAAAAGCTTTAATCTGCTATAGCCATGCAGTTATCTTAAATCGCTCGGCGCAAAGAAATATACATTTCTTTGCAAAAGGGGCAAAAGGGAAATACCAAATGTCGGTTTTTCACTCCGTTAAAACCGACGATACAGGGGTACTTAGATAACGGTAGCCCGCAAGGATTACTACAGTGGGAAGTAGTAAGGATATGTAGTAGGGTAAACGTGCGTCAGTCACGTCATACCCCAAGCAAAACTAATGCCTTAGATAAACCTCTGCGAACCCCACTCCACCACTGTAACCGCTCATCGCACATGACTTTCTACCACATTCGACCGCCACGCGGTCGCACGGAGATCGAGCAGTTTAGGCGGGATAACTCCACCCGAGCAGTACCCCGAAATTACAGCCTCGGGGGGATATTTAAGGGGGAGCGCCCCCTTAAATGAAGCTTTTGGTTACTTTTC
>CAZVXL010000019.1:0-28727 GCA_964631595.1 uncultured Lachnospiraceae bacterium
AAAGTTTAGGCATTGTCAAGTACCTCCTTGATTTTTGTTGCAATCGCTTCAATTAAACAAGCTGATTGAACGCATAGAAATTCACAAAAACGAGAAAAAGCATTCTCACAACAATGTAAAAGTTGATATTTATTTTACCGCTATCGGACTGTTCGACATTCCAACGGAACAAGAATTGTTACGAACAGTCGAAAAACTGCAAGAGCAAAAACAATCAATATCTAAATCGGCATAAAGAAAAAGGGTGTAACCCCGTCATTCTGAGGTTACACCGCATTTTCTAAAATACTTCCTTATTCACCCGTAGCATATCCTGTCCGTGCTTTTGCTTGTCGCATCACTGTCATCTCCCGCCGGAGCCGCAAGTGATCGGCTGAAGCTGTCCGCCGGATCGACCCTCACGCTGATAAACGCAAACGAATACGTAACGGGGATATGCGGAACGATCACGGCGAAAAAGCTCGCGCTCGAATTTGCGGGAAATGTGACACTCACCTCTCCCACGGGAGAGCTCCTTACGGGAGATGCCATGGTTCCCTCCGATACCGTCGTATCGAACGGTACGGACTCCAAGAAGATACTGATCTACGGAGACGTCGACCGCGATGCCCGACTCGGTATCGGTGACGTGATCGCGATACTGAAATACGTTGCCGGCTGGGACGTCGATATATGCGAAAAAGCTATCGACCTCAACTGGGACAAAAATTGCGATATATCCGATGCCACGCTGCTTATCCGACGGATAGCAGGTCAGAACGTCTGCATCGGTATCGACATCACCCCGAATCAGATCACTCTGTCCTATTATGACAGCGATTGCACAAAGCTCGGTGTTCTATGGCATTCGCCCAAAAAGACACACAATCCCGCAGTACAGGTGGTAAAGGGCGATACCGATGACTTTTCGGAGGCGCGCACGATCCTCGGATACACGAGCGGCGGCGCAAGCGGCTACAGCAGTCGCGCCGTCATAGACGGTCTGGAGCTCGGTCAGACGTACTCCTACCGCGCCGGAGATGCCTCCGGCTTCTGGAGCAGTCCCGCAAGCTTTACCACCAGAGACGAGAACACGGATGAATTTACCTTTGTATGCTTCACCGACAGTCAGTCAAAGGACAGCGATTCCGGCTCAAGCTTCCGCTCCGCTTGGAAAAACGCGCTGGCATTATTCCCCGAGACCGAGCTCGCGCTTCACTGCGGTGACATAATCGAAACCGTAAGCTCGGGTAACTGGTCGAATATGCTCGATCCCTCCGCCGAGTACCTCCGCCGAATACCCACGATGGTCATTTCGGGCAACCACGAGACCTCATACGCCGGTACCTCCGGAGTCAAAATGCAGTACGATCACTTCTACACCGATATGCCCGAGCAGGCCTCGGTGGATGACGGATATTTTTACTCCTTCAACTACGGAAATGCCCATTTTGTAATGCTCAACACAAACAAGCAGGATGCCGAGGGGTTGTCGGATGAGCAACTCACGTGGCTGAAGCGTGATCTTGAGCAGAACACCGCAAAATGGACTCTTGTGCTGATGCACCACCCCATGTACTCCACCGGCTGTAATTCAACCGACCGTTGGCAGGACTCCATGATGCTTGCGATGCAGGCTCAGCTCTCCCCGATCTTTGCGGAGCACGGCGTCGATATAGTTTTGGCGGGACACGATCACGTGTACTACTGCACGTACCCGATCGACGGAGCGTGCACGCCTCTTGCGGAATCCGCCTCGGAGGTCATCGACGGTACCGTATACTACACCTCTCCCGAGGGAGTGATATACGCCACGCCCGGCTGTACCGGCTCATCGTCACGCTCCCTTTATTCGGGTTATGACAAGAGCTATTACCGTCAAACGGGGAAAATATGAAGGCATCATTCCTCGCCGTCAAGGTTCAGGGCGACAGGCTCACGGTAAACTTCTGTATGCCCTCCGGCTTCGGTACCACCTCAGTATACGATTCATGGGGAATAATAAAATAACACCCAAAAGCGGTGTGAGGGAAAAACCTCACACCGCTTTTTTGCCGATGTCGCTTGCTGTGGGAAGATCTTGCGCGCTTCTGCGCCTCACGGCAGGGCTCATTTGCGTTTTCTCCGTTATCTTTACTGTAAATACCGCGTTTTGAACGCTTTGTTTCCCTCAATTTGTAAAAAATAAAATAACTTTATAAAAACCGCTTGTATATTGACTCCGAATGATGTAAAATATAGGCGGTGTGAAAATCACCGAGAACTGTCCAAAATAATTTATATAAAAGTGGAGGAAATTATGTCAGTTAAAGTTGCAATTAACGGTTTCGGCCGCATCGGCCGTCTCGCATTCCGCCAGATGTTCGGCGCAGAGGGTTATGAGGTCGTTGCCATTAACGATCTTACCGATCCCGCTATGCTTGCTCATCTTCTGAAGTACGATACCGCTCAGGGCGGCTACTGTGGAAGAATGGGTGAGAACGCTCACACTGTTGAGGCAGGTGAGGGCTCCATCACCGTTGACGGAAAGAATATCACCATTTACAGCGAAAAGAACGCCGCTGATCTGCCTTGGGGCAAGATCGGTGTAGACGTTGTTCTTGAGTGCACCGGCTTCTACTGCTCCAAGGAAAAGAGCCAGGCTCACATCGACGCCGGCGCCAAGAAGGTCGTTATCTCCGCTCCTGCCGGAAACGATCTTAAGACTATCGTTTACAGCGTAAACGAGGGCACTCTTACCGCAGATGACAAGATCATCTCTGCTGCTTCCTGCACAACCAACTGCCTCGCTCCCATGGCTGATACTCTTAACAAGTATGCTGCTATCCAGAGCGGTATCATGTCCACCATTCACGCTTACACCGGTGACCAGATGATCCTCGACGGTCCTCACCGTAAGGGCGATCTCCGCCGTGCTCGCGCAGGCGCACAGAACATCGTTCCCAACTCCACCGGCGCTGCAAAGGCTATCGGTCTTGTTATCCCCGAGCTCAACGGCAAGCTCATCGGCTCCGCTCAGCGTGTTCCCACCTGCACCGGTTCTACCACTATTCTGGTAGCTGTTGTTAAGGGCAAGGACATAACCAAGGAGGGCATCAACGCCGCAATGAAGGCTGCCGCTTCCGATTCCTTCGGCTACACCGATGAGCCCATCGTATCCTCCGACGTTATCGGTATGCGTTACGGTTCTCTCTTTGATGCAACTCAGACTATGGTAGCTAAGATCGATGACGATACCTATCAGGTACAGGTTGTTTCTTGGTACGATAACGAGAATTCCTATACCAGCCAGATGGTAAGAACCATCAAATATTTCGCAGAGCTCAACTAAGTTTTGTTCTGTCGACAGAGGAGGGGACAGGAGCTGTCCCCTCCCTTTGCCTATATATAATGATCGAAAGGTTAGGTTGGATCTATGGAAACAAAACGTAACATTAAATACTTTACCACCTACGGAATTCACCCCGCTACCATCGTCGGTATCGTTCTCGCCGTTGTCGGCGCAATACTTGCATATCTCTTTGTAAGCAGTGACGTGAAGATCGTTGCTCTCATCGGAGCTGTCATGATCGTCGCCGGACTTGTTATCCTGTACATCATCAACGGCGGAAAATCCTCCACCGATGATCTCGATTATCAGATCTACGAGAGAGTTAAGTACCTCGATGAGACAGCTCAGAAGCGTCACGAGGTATACGAGTCCCACTTCAGCAAGGTCATCCAGCCCGTAACTCTGAAGGGCTATGATTACTACACCAAGGAGGGGCTCTATTTCAAGAAGGGCTCCGACAACAAGAACCGCACCAACATCTACAACACTGCCGTGCTGTACTTCACCAAGGACAGAATGTATATTTACGGCAAGCATTTCTCCCTCACAGACGAGCTGTTCGATGAGGAGATCGTAAAGAAGTTCAAGTTCGTAGAGCTTGACAAGGCTCAGGTTATTGACGGTGAGGTGGCCTTCCCGAGAGGAAAGTACGTCAGCCGTATCGCCACTCACACCTTCCAAGTGCTCAAGAATGACGGTGAGGTCGTGCTCAGCATGACTGTTGATTACGGCGCCGACATTGATAAGGCTGTTGAGGACATCAACAGAGTTATCGCAGTTGCAAAGGACGAGGCTGCCGCAAAGGCAAGCGAAGCCGAGCAGAAATAAAAACACCGTGCGAACGCACGGTCACGCAAAAAGCTCCACCCGATCGGGTGGAGCTTTTTTATTACATTATCTTACAGATACTTCTGAAGTGATGCGGGAAGCTTCTCTGCCTCAACAGATGCCGTGATAACAACATTCACGTTTGCCTTCTCGGAAAGTGTGTCGATCTCGCTCATAAGCTTTTCAAAGGAATCTATGTCATCTCCGCATATCTTCAATGCGGAATCTATAAACAGATCCGTTATATCGTGATCGCTTGCAAGTATTCCCGCAGCAAATCCGTACAAGGACTGTGCATCACACACATAATACTCATCAGTATCCACAAGGCGAATCTGGTACTTTACGTCAAACTTCAGCTTATCACCCTTCTCAAGGCAGATGACGGAGCCGTTCGATTTTTCGATAGCGGCGTTTGCCATATCAATAAGCATTTTGGTTTTTCCGGTACCCTTCAAGCCGACAATTAACTTAATCATAAGAAGCCTCCAATTGTTATGTAGCGTTTGACCGACTGCTCTATCGGTCTTTCTGTGTATATTATATCACAACAAAGCGCACATTTCAATAGGTTTTTCATGATTTTGTACAAATGTTCAAAAACATTTCTGTGAACGTACTATTAAGCCTCGGCTTATTTCATTCTCTCCTCAAGGGCTGCCTTCTGCTCCTCGTAGCCGGGCTTGCCGAGAAGTGCGAACATATTCTTCTTGTAAGCCTCAACTCCGGGCTGGTTGAAGGGGTTTACACCGAGAAGATATCCGGAAATAGCGCAGGCAAGCTCGAAGAAGTATACCATATATCCGAAGGTATAGGCGCTTCTGTCATCAAGCTCGATCACGATATTCGGTACGCCGCCGTCATTATGAGCAAGCAGAGTTCCGAGCATTGCGGTACGGTTTACATCGTGAAGCTCCATTCCGGAGAGGAAGTTGAGTCCGTCGATATTTGCCGCATCGTTGGGGATCACCACGCTGTCGGATGCCTTCTTAATATCAAGCACCGTCTCAAACTGATTGCGAAGTCCGTCTTGGATATACTGACCGAGAGAATGAAGGTCGGTGGAGAAGATAACGGATGCGGGGAAAATGCCCTTGCGGTCCTTACCCTCGCTCTCGCCGTAGAGCTGCTTCCACCACTCGCATACCATCTGAGCCGCAGGCTCATATGCCGCAAGGATCTCCGTCACCTTGCCCTTGCGGTAAAGGATGTTGCGGATCGCCGCATAGCGGAGGCACTCGTTATCGGCGGTATCATCGCGAAGATACTTTGCTCTGGAATCGGCGGCGCCCTTCATCATGGCGTCGATATCAATTCCGGCGACAGCTATGGGCAGAAGTCCGACTGCGGTGAGCACGGAGTATCTTCCGCCGACATCGTCCGGTACAACGAAGGTTTCGTATCCCATCTTATCGGAGAACTCCTTCAGAGTTCCGCGGCACTTATCGGTAGTAACGAATATTCTCTTGGTGGACTCCTCCACGCCGTACTTCTTCTCAAGAAGCTCTCTGAAAATACGGAAGGTAACGGCGGGCTCCGTGGTGGTTCCCGACTTTGAGATCACGTTGATGCAGACGTTCCTTCCCTCGCATATTCTGAGAAGATCGGCAAGTGCGGAGGGGCTGATGCTGTTGCCCGCGAAATACACGTCGGGCGTATCCTTTTTCATCGCATTATACGAAGGAGAGTTGATGAACTCAATAGCGGCTCTCGCACCGAGATACGAGCCGCCGATGCCGATAACGACAAGCACGTCGCAGGACGACTTGATCTTCTCTGCGGCGACCTTAATGCGGGCGAACTCCTCCTTATCGTAATCAACAGGCAGATCTACCCAGCCGAGGAAGTCGGAGCCGGCTCCGGTCTTATCCACGGTAGTCTTCTTAGCGGCAAGAGCGGCTACGGACAGCTCTCCCACCTCATTATCGGCTACAAATCCGCCGAGGAATTTTTCGTTAAGCTTGAGTGCCATTTTTTTATTCCTTTCTTTTCGGAGAAGTTTATCCTCTCGCAACAACAGTATTTTACTCTTATATAATACTACAATTAAAGTGCTTTTTCAATATCTGCCGACAAAAATTACCTCGCAAATGCAATTTTTTAAGGCTCTCCGAGCATCATGCAAGCGTAAACACGCACAGCAGTTTATACAGCAGATCAAAATATCCGATTCGCGGCACATCCTCCGCCGCGACCGCGTCTACGCTCGCTATCACCTCGCCGTCAAGCATGAATTTCACGCACCCGAGCTTATCCCCCGCGCCTATCGGTGCAAAGGCAGTCGGCAAAAGCTCCGTCTCCACCGTAACGCTTCCCTTCTTTCCGGCAGGCAGCAGCTTTACTATGCCGCCGTACCTCGCCTCCACAGAATCACTCACTCCGCCGCTCACCCTTACTCTGCCGGCAATGCCCTCCGGCGCTCTGTACAGGCAATATTTCGCAAAGCCCCAGTCCAGAAGCTGCTTTGCGGCATTGTTGCGCTCATCTCTTGTAGGTGAGCCCATTATCACCGATATCAGGTGCATACCGTCGCGCTTTGCCGTCGCGCTTATGCAGAAGCCCGCCTTGGCGGTTGAGCCAGTCTTCAGTCCGGTCGCTCCGTTATAAAAGCGTATCAGCCTGTTTGTATTCGTCAGCCCGAACTCGCCGCCGCGTATGGAATCCATCCAGATGCCCGAATATTTCAGAACGGTATCGTGCTTCATGAGCTCGCGCGACATGATCGCGATATCAATTGCGCTCAAGGTGTGATTGACCGTACCGTCGTCAAGTCCGGTCGGATTTTCGAAATGGGAGTCAGTCATGCCGAGCTCCGCCGCCCTCTCGTTCATTCTCTGCACAAAGGCATCCGTACTGCCCGACACCTTCTCGGCAAGGGCGACAGCCGCATCGTTTGCCGATGCGATCACCACGCACTTGAGCAGCTCCTCGACACGCATCTCCTCGCCCGCCTCAAGATACACCTGCGACCCTCCCCTCGATGCCGCATACTCACTCACACTCACGGTATCGTCAAGTGAAAACACACCCCCGTCTATCGCCTCCATTACGAGCAGCAGAGTCATCACCTTTGTGACCGATGCGGGCGGCAGAGCCTCGCTTCCGTTCTTGTTATACAGAACGGTACCCGTCTCAAGCTCCATAAGCACTGCCGACCTTGCATTGATGTCAAACGGAAGCGCCTCATTCTCGGCGCGGCTCGGCAAGGCTGCCGCAAGCATAAGAAGCAGTGTCATACACGTCGCTGTAATTCTTTTGATACGGATCGTATTCATTTCATCACGCTCCTGTGGATATTCTTACTGAATAATATTCCGTATCCGCGCGCTCTATGCAGCAAAGCAAAAAGTCAGGGCGCTCACGCGAAATCTGCGTGGCATACCCTGACTTTATTCTTACCTGAAGGCAGTATTGCTTATTCGCTCGGCTCTGCGGCTACGGTCTCCTCGGTCTCGGGAGCGGGCACATAGCTCAAATACGCCATTGCGGTATTGTAGTCCTCGCTTGACAGCTTATACACTATCACGGAATCGGTGATGGTGTAGTACACACTGCCGTCATCAAGCGTATCACCGAACCAAACGCTGTACGAGGTCTCCTGTCTTACGGGAGACGACTCGCCGCTATCGTCGGTAATGCTGACAGTCGTCTTATAATTCAGCAGGATCTGCGCTCTGTCGGAGCCCTTGGTGATACCGTATTTCAGCATATCAGCCTCATCACAGTCATACTCGACCCAATCCGAGCAATCTATGTTGCCGAAGGGATCTCCGAGAAATTCCTCGATACCGTCGGTATCGGTTATCACGTTCTGTGTACCGTCCGCTCCGGTCAGTGTAACTGTATGCGTGGAATTCACCTCAACATCGGCGGCGGCAACGTCAAGCTTTATGAGTCCGTTCTTTTCGACCTCAAAATTCTCTGCGGGATTCGATGAGCAAAGATACACCTTGCCACGAATATCGTCGCGGAGATACGTGCCGCTGTTAAAGCTGTTTTCCGCACCTACGGTATACTTCACCTCAAACGTACTGCCGTCGTCCTCCGTGTACGTGGCGGAGATCACGTTCTGCGGCTCATCAAAGCCGTAATCGCCCGAATCTCCGTCAAGCTCTCTGAGAGCAAGAAGCGTACCGAGAGTCGCGGTCATATCGTTTACGCTGTTACCGTTCAGCGGGAAGGCTCTGTCGGATTCGATATACCATACTCCCTCCTCCTTCACAAGAGTGATGAGCTCTCCGTTCTTATCCGTAAAGCTCACGGAGGTGAGATCGTCGGTATCCTTGCTCTGGATAGAAAAGACGGTGGATTCGGTCTCGGGCTCGGCATTGAGATCCTTCCCGTTAAGCCAGAAATACAAAACGCCGAGTACCGCGGCCAAGAGGAGCAGTACGACAACCGAGACAAGGCTTTTTTTCTTTTTTGCCATTTTATATCTCCTTCTCGGGCTTATTTGTGGCGGCGCTTATACCAAACGGCAAGTCCTATCGCAAGCACGCCCACGGGAAGCACTGCCATAAAGACTACCTGCCATGCCACACTTGAAAAGGCATCAATAGTAAGGAAGCCACTGTCAAGAGACTTTCCTATAATGGAGATCGACGAGGTCTTATCGCACATCGTATTCAGCGTGGATACGAACAGATCTCCGTTTCCGGCGTTGATATACTGGTCATTTATAAGCTCGTTTGTCGAATACCAAACAAAGCTGCCCGCATCTGTCACGGTAGTCTCCACCTCACTTGAAACAAGCGACACGTGAACACCCGTGTAGAACTGTCCCTGAGGATCTCCCTCCTCCTTTTCCGCGGTGCTCGTGCCGGCAGGCTTGATATAGGCACTCTCCGAGGTAGTGAGGATCGGCGTTGCAACGTAGGGGGCATTCTCCGCTATGGTAATACCGTGTGCATACGGCATATACACATACACGTTCGTGCTTTTCATGAGCTGTGCGGGAGCGGAGGACTCATTGATCTTCGGAAGCGTGAAATACGGATATCTGTTGTACGAGCCGGTGTCCTCCTCAACAAGCAATCCGTCCTGTGAGACAAGTCCGAGGCTGTTTACAAGCGCCGCAAGATTCGGCATACTTGCATTGATCTCGGTGGTGTAATTCGTAAGGAGCATGACGTTTCCGCCGCCGCTCATATAATTCGTGAGCAGCGTGCACTCCTCGGCGGTGAAATCCATGGTGGGCGCATTTATTATGATCGCCTCGGCATCCTCGGGAATGGACTCCGTTGCCACAAGATCAAGCTCCTCAAGCTTTATATTTTCGTTTTTAACGGTGGTCGCATAATTCTCGCTTATCGTGGCTTCACCGTGCTTTGAGGTATAGTACATCACCGGAATGGATTCCGCGGTAACGTAATCAATGGCGGAGGTTATCTCCTGCTCACCGAAGAAGAACTGCTCTGCGGACACGCCGGAGCCGTAGTACATCGACATATACTGATTATAGTAGTAGTAATCGGAATAGCTCATGTACTGTCCCTCTACGTAATACTTGTACATATCGGTCTCATACACCAGCGTATTCCTCTTGTCCCCCACTACTATCAGTGTGTTGTTGTACAGTTTTTCGTCGGTATACTGCTTTGTAAAATTGGGATCTTCGCCGGGATCGACGACAGACACCTTTATGTTTGAATTAAGGGTCGTATATCTCTCAAGGAAGCTTGAGATAGAGGTGTTCTCGCTTCCCTCCTCGTAGATATGGAAGATCTCTACCTCGTCGGTCACTCCCTCAAGCACCTCCTTTGTGGTATCACCGAGGCTGAACATACCGTTTGAGGTCATATCAAGCTTTACGATATCCACGGGAAGCGCCGTCATTATAAGATTCACGAACACAAGCACAGCCACAAGAGCGGCGCTTATTACTGCGGTATATGCACCGGAGCGAAGTGTGCGCCGGAGCTTTCTTGATTCTCTTTTAACACTCTTATCCATCTCAATCAACCTCGCTCCAACGTTTTTTCTCCATAGACTGAACAGTGAGGAACACAAACAGCACTATCACGGACAGGTAGTATACCACAGCCGACAGATCGAATATTCCCTCATAGAAATTGCTTGTCCTGCCGAACATATCAAGCACGGAGAGAAGCTTTGCGAATGCACCCTTGAACATAGACTGATCGTAGAAATAAAGTCCCACGTCTATGCCAACGAGCACTATTCCCGTGCAGAGAGATACCGCGGCGTTCTTTGTGAGCAGATACACCGCCGCCGCAAGCACTACGGCAAGGCAGCCGAAAAGCACCATGGACGCAAACGCCCCCGAGGGGATCATGGAGGAAAGTGCGGTGATCATGTAGAATACGAGGAATGCGGCGATCGACATAACGGCGGCGATCACCTGACTCTCGGTGACAGACGAGAGGAACATACCCACTGCCGCAAGCGCACAGCCGAGCATGAAGGTCGCAAACAGAGATGCATATGCCACTGCAAAATGCACGCTTCCGTACATCGACATGACAAGGGGCACGATGCCGAGAACGAGCATGGGAACAGCAAGCACCGTAACTATCGCGAAATACTTTGCCATGATGATCTTTGAGAGGCTCATCGGCAGGCTGTAGAGAAGCTGATCCGTTCTGACACTTTTCTCCTCCGAGATCGAACGCATCGTCAGCACGGGGATCGCAGGAAGGAACATAAAGGATATATAGGAGATCGAATATTCAAACTGCGCGTAGCCGGAGGCAAAATTCACGCCGGCAATATAGATACCCGCAACAAGCAGGATAAATGCGGTGAACACGGCACCGATCATCCCGTTCAGGTAGGAGCGAAGCTCCTTTTTATAAATAGCACCCATCTTTACAGGCTCTCCTCTCCGTCATTATTTTCATCACTCTCATTACCGTCAGCCGTATCGGCTCCGAAAAGAGGTGTGTATTCCGCCGCATCGGTCTCGCCGTCGGACTCGCTATCGGTCTCGTCGGCTTCGGCGGCACCGTAATATGCCCTGCCGCGCGGTGCCTCGTCGGTCTTTACCTTCTTCGGCTTCCGGTGAGGAACAGCGGGGTCGGGCTCATTCATGTACTGCTCATTTACCAGCTTTATGAAGATATCCTCAAGGCTCTGTGCCGTGGAGGTAAACGACAGCACGGGCATATCAAGCTCTCGCAGGATATCCGATACCGCTTCGCGGATATCGACTCCGTTCTCGACCTCTATCTCCGCCTCGACATGGATCGCGGTATTTACCACCGTCACCTTATCGGCACCCTCAAGCTTTTCAAGAGAGGAGCGAAGCTTGTCTCCGTTGCCCTTTGTAACGATGCGAAGCACCTCGGTGCCGCTGAAGGAGCGGTTCAGGTTCTCTATGGTATCCTTTGCGACGATCTTTCCGTGGGATATAACTATAACATAATCGCACACCGCGCTGATCTCGGGAAGCACGTGGCTCGAAAGAATGACCGTATGGTCGCGGCCGAGCTCGCGAATGAGCTCGCGGATCTCTATTATCTGGAGAGGGTCAAGACCCACCGTGGGCTCGTCAAGAATGATAATCTTGGGATCTCCGATAAGCGCCTGTGCGATGCCGACACGCTGCTTATAGCCCTTGGAAAGATTCCGTATAAGTCTGTCGGACATAAGCGTAAGTCCGGTTTTGCGCGTAATATCCTCAACGGTCTTTTCCACCTTTGATGCCGCAACTCCCTTTGCCTGTGCGACAAAGCGCAGATACTCGGCGGGGGTCATATCGGTATACAGCGGCGGATTCTCGGGCAGATAGCCGATGCATTGCTTCGCCTCCGTGGGCTCCTCAAAAATATCGTGTCCGTTTATAAGGACCTCGCCTCCGCTTGCCGCAAGACATCCGGTAATGATATTCATCGTAGTGGATTTTCCCGCGCCGTTCGGACCGAGAAAGCCGTACACGCCGACATCTTCAACAGAAAAGCTGATATCGTTGACGGCTCGGACATTTCCGTATCTTTTTGTTAGATTTCTGACCTCTATCAAGATATTTTTCCTCCCGAATTTTTTGTCAGTAAGACATTATCCTTTGTATTATATCATTCTCGCGTCGAGCTGTGGTGTCCTGTTTTTGAATATTTTAATAATTTTACTCAGATATTTTGAAAATTGTGACGTACCGCCGCGAAAAAATGTGTTGATTTTGACGCTATAGTCCGCCCGATAAGAGGCGGGGCATTAATAAATCATTACTTT
Organism: uncultured Lachnospiraceae bacterium; assembly: GCA_964631595.1. Lineage (GTDB taxonomy): Bacteria > Bacillota > Clostridia > Oscillospirales > CAG-272 > UMGS1312. Next base: position 12,329 of record CAZVXL010000019.1, read on the forward strand.
ACGGCCGTCTTTTCGGCTTTCCCTCCCTGAAAATTTTTTTCACATATTGCATTATTCCGCAATTTGTTGTATAATTTAATATAGGATTTTTCTGCGAGAGGAGGCCCTGCGTTATGGGCAAGGACATAGGCATAGATCTCGGAACCGCGTCGGTGCTTGTCTACGTGAAGGGCAAGGGTATCGTGCTCAAGGAGCCGTCCGTGGTCGCAATCGACAAGAACACGGACAAGATACTGAAGGTCGGCAGAGAGGCTCAGCAAATGCTGGGACGTACTCCCGGCAATATAACGGCTATCCGCCCTCTCAGAGACGGTGTTATAAGTCAGTACGAGTACACACTCAGAATGATCCAGTATTTCATTCGCCGCGCGTGCGGCAAGTCTTACGGCTCTTTGCTCTTTGCGCCCCGTGTAATAATCTGCGTTCCCAGCGGTATCACCGAGGTCGAGGAGCGTGCGGTGCTTGATGCCGCAACTCAGGCGGGAGCAAGAAAAACATATCTTATAGAGGAGCCCGTCGCGGCGGCTATCGGTGCGGGCATCGACATAACCATGCCGAACGGAAACATGGTGGTGGATATCGGCGGCGGCACCACGGACATCGCCGTCATCTCTCTGAGAGATGTTGTCGTATCGGAATCAATCAAATTTGCCGGAGACAAATTCGACGAGGCGATCATCAGATACGTACGCAGGAAATATAACGTTCTTATAGGTGAGCGCACGGCGGAGGCAATCAAGATCAAGGTCGGCTCCGCATGGCAAAGAGAGGAGCCTTGCTGGATCGAGGTCAAGGGTCGCTGTCTCGTTCAGGGACTTCCGAAGGTGATAAGAATAAGCTCTCTTGAGATGCCGGATGCGCTTGAGGAGCCTATCACCGCGATAATCGAAGCCGTTTGCTCTGTTATCGAGCGCACTCCTCCGGAGCTTATCGGTGATATTCTTCACAACGGTATCGTTATGACGGGCGGCGGAAGCCTCCTGTTCGGACTCGATCGGCTCATTGAAAGCGTGACGGGCGTTCGCACAAGGGTAGCGAAGAATGCGATATCATGCGTAGCCATCGGCACGGGAAAATCGCTTGAGCTTATGAACAGCATCCCCGAGGGCGTGCTGAACATCTCAAGACAGCGGCAGGCGCAAAATCAAAAAAGCTTCAGATAACGGTAAGTTACTTCAAAAAGCAGTCATATCTCGGTCTTTCCGAGATATGACTGCTTTTTCGCGCAGATCCGCCTCAGTCGTCTCCGACTGTCGGAGGAGCCGCCTCATCCGCAGCATGAGATGCGTCCTCTGCCGACGTGTCCTCCGTGGGTATCTCCCGCATCGGTACATCTTGCATCGGTGCATCATGCACCACCTTTGCACAGAGCGTGCATCCGCCGCACCCGCGCTCATCAAGCTCCCTGCCCGTATTTTTGCTTATGAGCCGTACAAGCTCCTTTGCGGCGGTATACACCCCGTACACCGCGAATACCGCAAATACCGTATAAAATATCGCTTCTGTCATACCTGCCTCCCCACTTCTTGTGTCATTCCAGTATATGCCGCAAAAATATTTTTGACATAGCCGCACAAATCGCGAACATACGTTTGACAAATCAGCGGAAGTGTAGTATAATATCTATTGATGTTAATGAAAGGCGCGATAAGAATGAGCGATATGATTACAGGTGTGGTGGAGGCGGTGATCTACCAAAGCCCCGACGGTGCCTACACGGTATGTGAGCTTGAGGCCGCATCGGGCGAGCCGATAACCGTTGTGGGCGCACTGCCCATGGTTGCCGAGGGTATCAGAATACGCGCCTTCGGAGAATGGGGCAATCACCCCACCTACGGAAAGCAGTTCAAATGCGAATACTATGAGGAAGAATTGCCCGACAGCGAGGGAGACATTCTCCGCTATCTCTCTGCGGGAAATATCAAGGGGATAGGCCCCAAAACTGCGATGCGTATAGTCGAACGCTACGGCACGGAGACCTTTGACGTGCTCGAAAACCACCCCGAGTGGCTTGCGGAAATATCGGGTATCTCAAAAAGCAAAGCTGCCGCAATAGGTGAGGATTTCAGAGAAAACGCAGGTGCAAGAGCGGTCATCATGTATTGCCGCAACATATGCTCCCCGAATATGTCCATGAAGATATACAAAAAATGGGGCTCCGCCGCCGTAAACAGAATAGAGCAAAATCCGTATGTGCTTTGCAAAAGCATCAGCGGTATCGGATTCCGCAAGGCGGACGAGCTTGCGAAAAGCATAGGTATCCCCTCGGATTCACCGAACCGAATAGAGGCAGGGCTCATCTATATTCTTGAGGAGGAAGCGCGGCGCGGAGGGCACACCTGTCTCCCGCTCGAGCTGCTCATCTCATATGCCGCGGATCTTCTGTGCATTGATCCGGAGCGTATTGCGGCGGCGGCGGATGAGCTGACGGAGCGCAAGCGCCTGATAAACGTTTCCTCGGATATATTCATTCCGAAATATTACGATGCCGAGTGCCGCATCGCCCGCAAGCTTGCGGAGCTGTCGGTAATGTGCCCGCGAATATCGGGCGAGGATATCGGTCAGTTCATTTTCAAGACGGAGCAGACCGGCGGCATCGAATTCGCGAGCAATCAAAAAAAGGCTATCGCCGCCGCGCTTGAGCACGGGGTCGTAGTCATCACGGGAGGTCCCGGCACGGGAAAGACCACCGTAACGAAAGCACTGATCGGGATCTTCGAAAGCATGGGGCTCAGATGTGCTTTGGCGGCGCCGACGGGACGTGCGGCAAACAGAATGAGCAAGGCGACCTCTCATGAGGCACAAACGATCCACAGATTACTCGAAACGGGCTTTTCGCCGGACAGCGATGACGAGGATCACAGCACGTTCATCAGAAACGAGAACAATCCTCTCGTCGAGGACGTGCTGATCCTCGACGAGGTATCCATGGTGGATACGCTTCTAATGGATTCGTTTCTGAAGGCGGTCAAGAACGGGGCGCGAGTTATTCTGATCGGTGACTCCGATCAGCTTCCCTCCGTCGGAGCAGGCAACATTCTCGGTGATATCATCGCCTCAGAGTGCTTCTGCACGGTGAGACTGACCGATATCTTCCGCCAAGCCGATTCAAGCATGATAGTCACCAACGCGCACGCGGTAAACAGCGGTGAGCTTCCCGTCTCGGGCGGAAAGGACAGCGATTTCTTTGTTCTGAAGCGGAGCACGGATGCCGAGGTCGCCGCGACCGTGACGGATCTTTGCGTGAGAAGACTGCCCATGGCTTACGGTGCCGATATCACGGAGCAGCTACAGATCATAAGCCCGTCGAAAAAGGGTGCGGCAGGCACGGAGGAGATATGCCGCGTAATGCAAAGCGTACTGAATCCGGCTGACGTGACAAAGCATGAGACGGTGCGCGGCGGAGTGGTATTCCGCGAGGGCGACAGAGTCATGCAAATACGCAACAACTACTTGATCGAATGGGAAAAAGACGGCTCAAGCGGAATGGGCATATTCAACGGAGACATAGGCGTCATAGAAAGCATAGATCCGTCCGACGGCACAGTCACGGTGAACTTTGACGGGAAGCGCGCAGAATACGGCTCGGCGGAGCTTGATGAGCTTGAGCTGTCATACGCGATCACCGTTCACAAAAGTCAGGGCTCGGAGTACCCCGCCGTGGTCATTCCGGTATACGGCTGTCACCCGTTCCTGCTCAACCGATGTCTGCTCTACACCGCCATCACGAGAGCCGCGAGGCTGTGTGTGATCGTTGCGCGCGGCGATTCGCTTGAGCAAACGGTGAAAAACGATTCGCACATCGTGCGTAGAACCGGACTTATAAAAAAGCTTACCGAATATTTTGATAGCGAAGCGAGGGCCAAATGAGCAGGCTGTCAAGAAGGCTGAGCCATATCTGCCGAATCGCCGTTTCCGCGATATTTCCGCCGAAATGCGCCGTATGCGGAGCGGTCACGGGCTCCGAGACCGACGGGTGCTTATGCGACAGTTGTAATTCGGCATTTGCAAAAGAATTTGTAACCGTATGTCCCTCCTGCGGCAATGCTCCGTCTGCCTGCACCTGTGCTCCGGATATCTGCGGGAGCGAATACGACCGCTCCCCGTACACCGAGATAATGCCGCTGACCTTTGTCGGATATTACACGGGATATGCCGAGAACTCTGTTGTTGCCGCGCTCGTATACAAAATGAAGCGCAAACAGACGGCAGAGGCGCGGCTGTTCTTTGCGCGGATCCTTGCCGAGGCTGTTGCGAGATCGCTTTTGGCGATGGGCGAGAGATGCGCCGAATACACCGTGACCTTTATCCCGAGAAGCAGATCTGCATTTGCCGAATACAGCTTCGATCATATGGAGGCAATATCAAGGCGCGTTGCCGAGATGCTCGGCTGTCGATATGCTTCGCTGCTTTTGAGAGACGGAGGCACGGCACAAAAGGAGCTGTCAGCCGAGGAAAGAACGGCAAACGCCTATAAAAGTATTTTGGCAAATGCCGCAAAAGCCGACGAGATTCGGTGTGCCAAAATAATCCCGCTTGACGATGTGATCACAACAGGCGCAACGATGCGGGCGGCGGTCGGCTGTCTGTCCTTTGCGGGAGCAAGCGTCATACTTCCCGCAGCCGTCATGATTTCGAAAACACGGAAAAAGCGCCCGCGCGCTCACGTCCCTGTGAGCGATTATAGCGGCAAAGATGCCCGAGGATAGGGACACCTCCCTTTCCCGTGACTTCCGATCTCACACAAAAAGCCCATTCACCGAAGTGAATGGGCTTTTATTCTTATTAAGCGAGCAGCACGCCGCTGAGATGCAACGGGCTCACTCCTCCGTTTTTTCGCCGTCCTCGGCATCGGCAGGAGCGGCGGTATCTGCGGTATCGTCAGTATCCGCGGAAGCGCTCTCTGTGGGGGCATCTATACTTTCTGCGGGAGCGGCGCTGTCACCCTTATCGGTCTTATCGGTCTTGTCCTTTTTCGACTTCTTTTTGTCGCTCTTAAACAGATCGGGAACGAACACAAGTATCAGAAGAAGCGCGCCCGCCGCGATAGCCACGTACATTCCGGGCGGATGCTGGATATAGTGCGCGGCGTATCCGAGATACGGTATCGTAAATACCGGCGTACCGATCAAATTGTTAAAGTGAACGGGAGCTCCGTCCTCGATATCATTTGCATCGCCCTTCGTATAGAAGCACCGATTATCCTTATCGACACGCACAACGCGGTGAGTAGCCGGCGTATCATCAGGCAAAACGAAGGTTATTACGTCTCCTGCCTCAACAGTCTCGGGCAATACCTCCTTGACGTAGATAAGAGATCCGACGTGATACTCCGGCTCCATTGATCCCGAGATCACGGAATACACCTGTATTCCGAAAAGTCTCACGCCGACCAGCAGGACCGCGAAGATCACGACCAGCACAACAACTACAGTGCTTATGACATTCCAAAGTTTTCCGAGTACCTTTCCCATGTTATCCTCCTTTTATACACCCTTGCCGCATTTGAGCACGCTGTAGACCAACCAAAAGGCATCCTTCTCGGCTTGATCCTTGTCCTGCGGATGCATGATCTGCTTTCGCGCCTGTCCCAATACGGTATCAAGAATATGATGCAAAACTGTTTTCACCTCGGCAGTCGGGTGGCACGCAGGACGCACTCTTTCAATCAGCACCTCGTACCGCTTCAAATGATCCTCGTAGGAGTACTTCTGATATGCCAAGGAATAATAGTATCTCACGTAAAACAGCAGCCACTCGGGCTCCGACATGATAAAGTTCCAGCATTTCGTAAACAAAGCGCGGCAACGCTCCTTGTAGTCAAGCTCGGAGTCCAGCACATGGATATTTTCAAGTATGCAGTTCAGGAAAGCCTCGTCCGCATAGGTGAAGGTCTTTGCGACGAGATCCTCCTTATTCGCGAAATAGCGATAGATGTACACTTCATTTACACCGCTCCGCGCGGCGATAGACTTCGTTGTGAAATTTTCAACACCGTCAGCCACCACTGCATCAACGGTCGCCTTTACCAAGGCAAATTTCTGTCTGTCATGTACCTTTTGAGGCAGCACTGTCGTATCCACTTTTTATAAAGTGTTATCTTCCCATACCGTATGCCGTGCAAAAGCACGTCTCCGTGCCTGCGCCGGCAAAAACCGAGAATAATTTCGCCGTCTCATACAGCTTATTCCGTTTGCGATGCCAAAAAATACCTATGTAAATAATATATCATATTTTACGCTCATTTGCAAGTAATTTTGCCAAAGCCTGCAATTTTTTTGACATCTCACCGAGCTCTCACGCCGTTTTCGGTCGCAAAAGCACACGCGGCGCAAGCTCGGACTCCGTATTCTTCAAAGCGATACCGTGAGCTTTGCTGACGAGAAAAAAGAAGCCCCTCGAAAACGCTTGATCTCCGAGGGGTGATATTCTTTCTTTGTGTCGCAGAGCCGTAATTATCTCTTGGAGAACTGGCTTGCGCGACGAGCCGCCTTGAGGCCGTACTTCTTTCTCTCCTTCATACGAGGGTCACGAGTGAGAAGTCCTGCCTTCTTCAGGGGGGAGCGGAAGGTGTCATCTGCAAGGAGAAGCGCACGGGCTACACCGTGACGGATCGCACCTGCCTGACCGGAAAATCCGCCGCCGTTTACATTTGCAACGATATCAAACTTACCGACGGTATCGGTAACGGTAAAGGGCTGATTGATGATGAGCTTCAGAGTCTCAAGTCCGAAGTAGGCATCAATATCCTGTCCGTTGATAGTAATGGAACCGGTTCCGGGATACAGACGTACACGGGCTACAGAGCTCTTTCTTCTGCCGGTACCGTAAAAATAAGGTTTTGCACTTGTATACATTTATTTGTACCGTCCTTTCCTCAAGCTTCGTATGGAATGGGCTGCTGAGCGGAATGCTTATGCTCTGCGCCGGAATATACCTTCAGACGAGTGATGGACTTACGTCCGATGGAGTTGGCGGGAAGCATTCCCTTTACGGCAAGCTCCATTGCCATCTCGGGCTTTGTTGCCATGAGAGTACGGTACTGTACCTCTTTGAGTCCTCCGATGTAGCCGGAGTGACGGCGATAATATTTGTTGTCGAGCTTCTTTCCGGTGAGAACAGCCTTGTCGGCATTCACGATGATCACAAACTCACCGCAATCTACGTGAGGTGTGAACTCGGGACGGTGCTTACCGCGAAGAATAGTGGCAGCGGCGGCGGCAGTACGGCCCAAGGGCTTGTTTGCGGCATCGATCACATACCATCTGCGCTCAACGGATTCTTTTTTTGCCATGAAAGTAGACATAGCTTTAATTCCTCCATTGTTTGATAATTTCTTTTCAACGAAGCATATTGTACCACAGTTTGATCTCTTTGTCAACACCAAATCGCAAAAAAATCCGATTACGTTAAATTGGATCGTCCGAAGCTCTCGAAATCTCGTTTTTTCTCCCAAATCCTCATCATTTCGGATCTGAGATGTGCATTTTTATTTTATAATTTTTTTCTTATCCGCGCTTCCGCCTCGTCCGCGATATCCTCAAGGCTCCGCATCTCGCCGTTTCTGTCCGCATAAAGCGCCACCGACTCACCGCGCCTTGAAAACCACGTGATCTGGCGCTTCGCGTAACGGCGCGTGGCAAGGACGATATCGTCCCTCACCTCCGCAAGTGTCCTCTCGCCCATGAAATACGGAATAAATTCCTTATATCCTATCGCCTGAGTGATGCCCTTGCCGCCTGTCAGCACTCCGCCCTCGTACAGCATCCTCGCCTCGGTCTCCAAGCCGTCTTTCAGCATCACATCCACGCGGCGCTCTATCCTCTCGTACAACAGCTCGCGATTCTCGAAGGTGAGTACCATCACCTCCGCATCGTATCTCCGTTCCGTCTCCTTCGATCTTCTGTCCCACTCCGTTTTCGTGATCCCCGTGAGCTCGAATATCTCAAGGGCGCGTATCACCCTTTTCAGATTATTCGGATGGATGCTCGCGGCGCTTTCCGGATCTTTCTGCTCAAGTATTCGGTGAACGGCATCCACCCCCTCCGTCTCCGCAAGACGTGCGTATCCGGCGCGAAGCTCCTCGCTTGCTCCGGCGGCGGAAAGTCCTCCGCCTTGCAGCAGTGAATCAAGATACAGCCCCGTTCCGCCGCACAGGATCGGCAGTCGCCCACGCTTGGAGATATCGGCTATCACCGGCTCTGCGGCATCGCAAAAATCCGCCAAGGAGAAATCCTCCCCCGCAGACACCAGATCAAAGAGATGATGCGGAACACCGCGCCTCTCCGCCATATCGGGCTTTGCGGTGCCCACGCTTAGACCGCGATACACCTGCATTGAATCAAAGGACACCACCTCTCCGCCGAGGCGGAGCGCAAGCTCCACCGCAAGGGCGGTTTTACCGGACGCGGTAGGTCCGGCAACGGCACACAGCTTTTGCATAAGCACCTCACTTCTCCGAGCACCGCAGCTCCCAAAAAGCCACGGCGCTTGCGGCTGCAACATTCAGCGAATCGACACCGTGATACATCGGTATCCTCGCAACATAGTCCGAGCGCATGAGGGTCTCCTTCGACAGTCCACTACCCTCCGTGCCCATTATGATCGCAAGGCGCTCCTCACCCCTCAGAGCATCGTCCGAGATGCTCACGCTCCTGTCGGTCAGCGCCATTGCGACAGTCTTGAAGCCGAGGGATTGAATGAGCTTCATGCCCCTCTCACGCCAATCGGCGGCAGATGCGCCTATCACCGTCCACGGGATCTGAAAAACAGTTCCCATACTCACCCTTGCGGCGCGACGCAGCAGAGGATCACTGCACGACGGCGTAACAAGCACGGCATCGACGCCGAGTGCCGCCGCGCTTCTTATGATGGCGCCGACATTGACGGCATCAGCTATATCCTCAAGCACCGCTATCCGCCGCGCTCCGCGGCACACCTCCTCGACAGAGGGGAGCGGTCTCCGCCTCATCGCCGCAAGAACACCTCGGGAAAGAGAAAATCCCGTGAGTGCGGCAAGGGTCTCATCGCTTCCCGTATATATCGGTATATCGCCGCACCGTCCCACAAGCTCACGCGCCTGTCCGCAGAGCTGTGAGCGCTCGATGAGCAGAGAAAGCGGCGTGTAGCCCGCCTTCATCGCAAGCTCCACCACCGTCCTGCTTTCCGCTATAAAAATGCCGGAGGTCTCGTCCCTGCGCGACCGAAGCTGCTTTTCCGTAAGCCTTGCATACACATCAAGCGCCGTATCCTCCGGATCGGTTATTTCTATAATATTCGACATTCCGTACTCCTCAGCCGTTTTATTAATGATAACACATATCCTCTCTTTTTTCAACCGTAAAATCCACATCGGGTCTTTATTCGCCACGCAAATGCCGTTTTGGATTTGCAGGGCTCGGGCACGTCCGCAAACGGCGAAAAAGCACCGCCCGAGGCAAACCCGAAAACAGGCTCGGCTTCGGCGGTGCTTATTTTATTTTCGGTCGCTGTGCTTACGTATCGCCTTATGCGCGCTCGTACAGGCACATACCGTAGTTATACAGCATACATCCGTCCTCGGTAAACTGCATGGGCTCAAAGGGATCTATTTCCTCATCAAGGATCGTGCCCTCGGCACCGGTATCGTAATAGATAATGCCGTCGCGATCCTCCCACGTTGCGCTGAGAACCACGGCATAGCCGTCATCGCGAACCTCCATGCCCTCTGCCTTTGCCGCCTCGACAAGCTCACCCTCGACCTTTTGTATCATGTTGTATACGCCGCCCTCAAGGAATTCAAGCACCGTGAGCGATGTTTCTTCAAATGCCTCTTTGAATTCATCGGGAATATTTTCCGCGGTATACAGCACCATTCCGTTCTCGGTGGGGACGTTCATGCCCTTCAGCTTCCATTTTCCGATAATATCCATTTTACCTCTCCTTATGCCCAAGGATCCTCCGCCTTCGGTGTACGTACTCCCGTAAGGAGATACTGCTCCCAAAGGAACCACTTGCCGTCACTGCCGCGCTGACGCAGCTTGATCGGACGCGGATCGTCGGCTCCACCGCACGGGATAAACAGCTTCATATAGCCCGCCTCATCATCCGACGTGTGGTCGCTGATCACAGTCAGCGTATACGGCTGTGTGGGGGTGTAGCTGTTGTCGGGCGTAGAGCCTGCAAAATAGGTAAAGGGCAGATAGGTCTTTCCGTCACGGAAGCGATCGTTCAGGAAGGATATATCCTGACCGTTAAGCGGTCTCGGCCCTCTGAGCCAGTTCAGCATCTCCGTTCCGATGTTCTTATCAGCCGCATATGCACAAAGCGCAAGGACAGTCAGCGCCGCCGTCTTATACGGCGTATCAAGGCTTGCCTCGGGGAGCGCCTGCATCTCGGCAAGGCTCTCGGGGAGCGCACTGAAGGTAAAGCTCTCACGCTTACTTCCCGCCGATTGCACCGCACTTGTCACAGCCTGCTGTGCCGTGTTTTTCAATTTGTCAAAAATTCCCATACTTATTCCTCCATACTTATTTTATTTGATATTCGAACTTCCGAGGCCGTAGATCCTGCCGTCGGTAAAGCTTATCGGTATTTTTGCGTTGTCATTGCCGTCCGCCTGCCATACGAAGCACTGCTTTTCAGCGAGAGCGTCCTCAAAGCAGCAGTACGAGGCATCGGCACCGAGCTCCGAGCCGTCAGAACTTGCCGCCGCCACCGCCGTGAACGGTACCCGAGGACGACTTATGTGTACTGCTTCCGGAGGAATTGTTTTTCGGCTTTGCCGTCCTTGTAACAGTCTGATACAGGAACAGATCGCGACACTCGGTGACGTTCATGCTGTTTTCCTTAACGTAGTTGTTCGCCGCGCTCTGTGCGCGAACCGACTTCAGCTTGCCCTTCATACCTCCGACAATGATCTTCGCCAAAACGAAGCCGATCACAAGCGCTATCGGTATCCAAATAATCGACAGCGGCTCACGGGGCAGATTCGATCTGTCATAAGGCTCGCCGGTCTTTGCCTGCGTGATAAAATCATCGCAAAGCTCCGCAAAGCTGTCAAATGCGGCGGCATAGCTTTCGTCGGAGAGCGACGGCTTGATCTGATCTCCTATGTAGTCGATTCCCGCATCGGTGAAGGCGATGCCCCCGTACCCACAAGTAGATATCCAATAATCCCTCTCCTCCATGCTAATGAGGAGCATCAGACCGTCCTTTTCACTGCCGTATCCGAAGCCGCACTGCTCATAGAACAGATCGGCATATTCCTGCACCGAAAAGCCCTCGGTGTCATTTACGGTCGCAACGACCACGTCCATGCTTTGGCGGACACTGATCTCGTCAAGCTTTTCGATAAGCGCAGTCTCCTCGTCGTCGGTCAAAAGCTCCGCCATATCCAAGACGCGGTAATACTGATCCGCAAAGCCGTCATCTTCGGTCGCAAGCACGGGAAGAACTGTACCGAGGCAGAGGACTGCGGCAAACAAGAGCGCTGATATTTTCTTTTTCATCCTTCGTCCCTCCTCAGATCATTCCGAGCATACGCAGAAGCCAAACCGCGGCATATGCGGCTACGCCGAGAGCCGCCGTGAGTCCGAGCGTCCACTTCCTTGCGGCGGCGCTGTCTATAGGCAGATCACCGACAAACTTTCCCGTCTGACCGTTCATTGCAAATGTGTATTTGTTGCCGTTCCACGTTGTATTCAAGAGCCACACCGGATAGAGGGCGTACTTCGCCTTACCGCCATGGAGCTGAATATTACTGTTTTCCGGAACAACGGTGCTGTAGCCCTCAAGAGTTGCGGCAAAGGCAGCCTCCGTGGAGCGCTTCACGCGCTCATTGGCACGCTCTATGCTCTGCTCGGCATCAACATCGTACTTATCCGCAAGATATCCCGCAAGATACGCCGTTTGGAAATCGACCGCATCGCTGAGATCAAACGGCTCTATCGACTCCATAAGATCGTCTGGCATCTTGCTTGAGCCGTCCACCGGCACTCCCGCAAATCCGATGCCGCCGCCTCTGAAGGCGGAAAAATGCTGCGTTTCGGTATAATTATAGTTGCTGTCGCTCCAAGTACGTACTCTTGTCGCGCGATACCGCACCTGCGCGTTCACGTCCGTATCGAACAGCCAGAACGGGACATACACGCCCTTTATCTCGTCGATGTGGTTTTGATCCTTAAAGACCTTGGGAAGCAGTCGCTTTCCCGAGATATGCTCCGCAAGCTTTTGCTTCGCCGCTTTTTTGTCAAGCTTAAAGGGAATGACAAGATCGGGCTTGAGAGCTCCCGAGAACTGTCCCATCATTACAACGGGATTTCCGCAGAAGGGGCACGAGGTAGCCGCCGTGTTTTCGTCTCCGACTATCTCTCCGCCGCAGGATTTACACACATACGAGCGAAGTCCGTCGGTCTCACCGCTCGCCCATTCGCCGCCTGCCGCGGTCTCCCACTGCATATCGTCAGCCGCATCGTTTTGCAGATCCGCATCGTAACCCGCAAGAGTCTCCATATCGAATTCCGTTTCGCAATACGGACACTTCATTTTTTGGAGACCGCTGTCAAATGCTATGGCACCGCCACAGCACGGGCACTTATATTCCTGTAAGGTATTCAAAAGCTTCTTCCTTTCGCGTTCCGACCGTCAGGCATCAAATGCCGCAAGAGCCTCGTCGGCTCTGCGTATCAGCTCGGTACGGTCGCCGTACTGCATTTTATCAAGTGCCGCGTCCGCCTGTGCCGCCTTATCTGTCGCATTCTCGTCACCCGAGAGCACCGACTTGAAGCCTTCTGCAACGCTTTTTGCGGCGTCCACCTGATTTTTCCATGTGTTCTTCATATTGCCGAGAGTTTTCTGTATTCCGAACAGCTCGTTGAAATACTTGGAAAAGGTTTTGTATCCGGTTCCGCTGATCGGCACGGAGAACTCATTCAGTCCCTCCGTATTGATGAAGCTCACACGGACAAGCTCCTTCTTCTCGACTCCGTTATCCGTCTTCTTCTCCTGCACCTCATAATCGTAATCGCGCAGATCCGCTATGCGGTAAACGCAGGCACGGGTACTCTTTCCGAAAACAAAGAATTTATAATCGTTCTGAACATACGCCATAAGTCCGAGATCGGCGGCAACATAGAAATTGGAAGGCAAGACCTTCAGCTTCTTATCCTTACTTTTCTCCTTCATCTTCGGAACAAAATAATGCTCCCACAGCTTCGTTCCGCGCTCCACCTGTGAGATGTGAGCCTCGACCTGAGGCAGGGTGGCGTGAACGTAGTCAAACGCCTTGAAGCCTTTTTTCACACAGCCCTTACGGCAGATGCAGTTGCCGTCGGCAAGCTTCTGGGTCTGGAACAGATTTATCTCGGCTCCGCAGATCGCACATTTGTCAGCCATGTCTACTTCTCCGTTTCGTTTATTAGATTTGTATCATGATATTTTTCCGCAAGGCGGTAAAACAGCCCCTCAAGCTCGCTCTGTCTGTCGCCGGTCACATATTGCTTCCCGTCGGAAAAGGTCAAAGCAAAGCTGTACGCATCTCCGTCAGACACACCGAGCACGCCGCTCGGCTTTTTGTACCTCTGCGCATAGGCAATGCTGTCGTTCTCCCTCAGAATACGGAGCATCTCCTCCGCTTCCTCCGCGGACAGCTCCCGTCCGTTGACCGATACCTCGGCATCGGACACAAAGCATTCGGCATCGAAAAGCCACGCGCCGTCATCAAGATGCACGGTAAAGGAATACCCCGCGCTTCTGTCGGCACATCCGTATGCCGCAGAGACCGCGGTAAGCTCCGAGATACCGTATCTTGCGTAGTCCGAGGTCTTTTTGCACCCGAACAGTCCGCACAGCATCGGCACGACTGTCATAAACGCCACCGCCCTAATAAGCTTTTTTCCATGCATCACCGAGCAAACGGCTTACCGCATTCCGGGCAGAATTTCGGGGCACTCTCCCCCGCCTCGGGTCTCCAGCCGCAGCCCTCGCACACATTCGCCTCGCGGACAGGTCTCGGGCTTCCGCAGCTCTCGCAGAATTTACCCGTATTCTCCGCTCCGCAGCCGGCGCATATCCACGCGCCGCTCTCAGCCGGTGCCGCCGCTGCCGTTCCGACCTCTGTACTGCGTGTCGCGGTCTGTGCGGGAGCGGTATTTATTCCGCGCGCACGGTTTATCTCATCGCACAGCTCCTGTCCCATATCGCGATACTTGCAGTACTCGGGACAATCCTCGGGATCGGCTCCGTTATCAGAGGTGATCGAATGTCCGAACAGAGTTATCTTCGCCGCGGGCTGAGGAGTGTACTCGACCTCGCTTCTGTTGAGACGGAAGGACATCTCATCAAAATACGGATTATTTACGGTGATGACAAAATTAAAATCATACGAATACTCATAGCGCGGGGGATCGTAGCTCACGCTCTTTCCCTCATCGTCATCGTAATACAGCTCATCCTTATCCTCGTCAATGTCAAAGCGACAGCCCGTAATATCGGAGTAGCTCAAAATATCGGGATTCTCGTTCACGTTCGGGCTCGATGCTCTCGTAACGGTAAACCAGCGGTGTCCCTCATCGAAAATCACGTTCCAGTTATCACCGATCACGCGGGTGGCGCTGAACTGCGCTACCCTTTCGGCATTTTCCTCGCGGTATGCAAGCTGAGCCTTGATCTCGTCAACGCTCGAATGTCTGCGCTCATTAAACCACGGTGAGAGCTTCTTCGCACATTCCTTGCAGAGATTTCCGTCCTCAAGCTTACGGTTGCCGAGCAGACCTATCTTATCTCCGCACACATCGCAGTATTTTTTGTCAAACAGTCCCATAAAATCATCCCTTCTTATCAAAGAATGTCGCCGTTGTCGAACGGATCACCGCATTCGGGGCAGAACTTGGGAGGAGTCGTGCCCTTCTCGGGCTCCCAGCCGCACTTATCGCAACGGTACTGAGGAACGCCCTCGGGCTTCTTCGCTCCGCAATTCTGGCAGAATTTGCCCTTGTTTACCGTGCCGCAGGAGCACTGCCAGCCCTCTGTATCAGCCGGCTTCGGAGCTCCGCATTCGGGACAGAACTTTCCGCTCGCAGTCGCGCCGCAGGAGCACCTCCATGCACCCGCCTGCACGGGCTCGGGCTTCTTTGCTCCGCACTCGGGGCAGAATTTTCCGCTTGCAGTTGCACCGCAGGAGCACTTCCAGCCGTCCTGTGCCGGTGCCGCGGGAGCCGCCTGCTGCTGTGCCTGCTGCTGTCCCATTGCAAACAGATTCTGCGCGTTCATGCCGCCGCCCTGATTCATAGCCATACCCATGCCCATAAAGCCAGTCATGGCGCCTGCCTCGTTCGATGCCGCCGCCTTCATTGCATCGGCCTGTGCTCCGACGAGAGTTGCCGCAGCCATGGTGGGATCGCGCATGATAGCGGTACGCTGAGCCTGCTTGATCATCTCCGCATCCTCATCGGGCAGAGTTACCGAGCCGAGAGCAATGCTGACTACCTTTAATCCGCGCAGCTCGCCCCACTTCGCGGAGAGAGTGCTGTTCATCGCATCCTCAAGCTCAGTGGTGTGCATCGGGATCTGATTCGGGCGCATCTCCAGCTCGGAGAGTCTTCCGAATGCAGGCTGAAGGGCGCTTATAAACTCCGTTTTGAGCTGAGTATCCAGCTCCTCGCGGCTGTACTCCGAGGTCACATTTCCGCAAACGTTCGTGTAGAACAGCAGGGGATCTGCGATCTTGTAGGAATACACGCCCGAGCAACGCACGGAAACGTCGATATCAAGACCGATCTTCGTATCGACAACGCGGAAGGGGATGGGGTTCGGCGTTCCGAACTTGTTATCTATCAGCTCCTTGGTGTTGAAGTAATACACGCGCTGATCCTTGCCGGTATCTCCGCCGAGGGTAAAACGCTTACCGATGGTGCTGAAGGTCTGCTTTATGCTGTCACCGAGATTACCCGTAAATATCGACGGCTCGGTAGATGTGTCATATGTAAATTCGCCGGGCTCCGCACATACCTCAACCACCTTGCCCTGCTCAACGATTATCATACACTGACCGTCTGCTACCGCAATGCCCGATCCGTTTGTGATCACGTTGTCACTGCCCTTTGTGTTGGACGAGCGACCGCCTACGCGCTTCTCGCCCTTTCTCATCAGAATATCCTTCGGAAGTGCCTCGCAGTAGAAAAATTCCTTCCACTGATCGGCAAGCGTTCCGCCGAGTGCTCCTATTCCAGCTTTAATAAGTCCCATACCAATGACTCCCTTCGCTTAACCTTTTATTTTACCGATTCTGACACCGGCAGATTAACATATTTATGTGACATTCGCCGTCGGCGCATATCACCCGTGCCCGTAGGGGCACATTTCCGGATCCGCTCCGCTCAGCGCTTTTTATCGCTTCCCTGCGAATACGGATTCTTGTTTT
>CAZVXL010000020.1:0-28348 GCA_964631595.1 uncultured Lachnospiraceae bacterium
AGCCTTATCGGTTTCAAATACCTTAACGGACAGACTTCATACAGATACTATTACGCTTGTGCTTAATAAAGGCACACCGCTTGTAGCATTGAGGTCTAAAAAAGTCGGTATAAATACACCCGACCCACAAGATGCTCTCGATGTCCGTGAGGGTAATATCTTAATGAACGGCTATCGAATTATGGGTTTTGTATCAGTGTTGGGGAATACAGAAGATTTGAATGATTACAAAGAAAACGGCATTTTCACACAAGCCGCAAACGCAAACGCAAGTACGGACAGACATTATCCCGTAGCAAGAGCCGGTTATTTGGAAGTTATTACAAATCCGTCTGGATATGTTTTGCACAGATACACCACTTACGATTGTACGGCTATCTATTTAAGATATTTTTATTCAAACTCTTGGAGTTCTTGGAAAACTATTACCCTGTAATAAGGAGGTAAAACTATGGCTCTTATCGTTAAACAACTTTCGGTCGATGTTGCACGGGAAAATATATTCCAATCAATCATCGCAAAGCAGTACGATACAGATTCTCGTTTTTTAACAGTTAGATTAACGAACGAGGGAGAACAGATTACTGTTAGTCCCACATCGGTTATTATCATAAACGCTGTAAGAGAAGATAACGAGGCAAAGGCTTTCGCTGGTACAGTGAATGAGGACGGCACGGTTACTGTCCCTATCACATATTGGATGCTCGAATTGGACGGGATTGTCAAATGTGATATTTCGGTCATTGACAGCGAACAGAGAAAATTAACGACCACTTCTTTTACAATCAGCGTTGAAGCCGCCGCTTACTCTGGTACAGACATTACAGAGAACGAGAGTTACGATGTTCTTGTTTCTTTGATTGGTGAAATATCGGAAATTCAAGCGGTGGAAGCCTCAAGAGTTGAGGCTGAAATTGCGAGAGCAGAAGCCGAAACTGCTCGTATTACTGCCGAACAGGAAAGAATATCGGCAGAAAAAGCCAGAGCTACAAGCGAACAAAATCGTGTGTCAGCTTGGGCGAACGCTCTCGGTATTAAAGAAATCTATATCAATAATGTCGATGAAAACAAACAATATTTATTTCAGTTGCAAATCGTAAATGGTAAACCTGTACTTTATTACGAAGAAGCAACCGCAGAATAAAGGAGGTAAAACAAATGTCAACATTAAATCTTTTGTCGGAAGAAACTTTTGTTGAGAAAATGGACAACCAGAACATTCTCCTTGCAGCGATTGCGAGCAACGGTGGCGGTGTGAAAATCACCTCTTGGAGTGCCGTTCAGCAGATTGTTCGTTTGGGTCTTGCTTCAAAAGTATTCGCTATTGGCGACCAATTTATCAGTACAAAAGGCGATGCACAGTTGATATGGGACATTATCGGTTTCGACCACGATGTTCCGGCTGATAGTCAGTTTAAGCACAGTATGACAATTCAACTTCACGATTGTTATACTTCTGCTCAATTTGATGCACGAGAAGCATTATATTACGCTGCGGAAGATTTACCGGCTGGTACATACAATTTCAGTATTGTATCACAA
The DNA here is from genome assembly GCA_964631595.1 of uncultured Lachnospiraceae bacterium. Lineage (GTDB taxonomy): Bacteria > Bacillota > Clostridia > Oscillospirales > CAG-272 > UMGS1312. Next base: position 1,543 of record CAZVXL010000020.1, read on the forward strand.
CCTTGGTACACTGCCGATAACGGCAAGACTTTCCAATTCACTTTGGCTAATGATTTAGCCGCCGGTGGACAGATTGTTCTTGAAATGACCTACAATCAAGCTCTTGCTGGAAAAAGCGTCAAAGTTTACGAAAATAGCACTTCGACAATGGCTATCGAAACTTGTACTGTTAGTGAGGGAACAGGTGGTACAGCTTTAGGCAAAACAGACGGCTCGGTTGAAAATCTTAACCATATTCAAAGAGCGGTTATGGGTCTAACCGTTGGACACATTCGGCAATCAAGCAGTGGCTTAAACCCATATCGGAGGCTTTCTTAAAACCCTGTGCTGCCATAACATTATACCGTCTGTCCATTTCATTACATACCGCCTCAAGCGTTGCAACGGCTGATGTATGGTCTTTCACAATCGGACATTCTAAATGTGGCAGACCCTCATATTTTGACAGTTCTACTTTCTTTGGGTCTATCATTACGAAACGCAAGGTAGCCGGAGTTTCACTATACAGCAACGATACAATCATACTGTTAAGCAATACGGACTTACCACTTCCTGTAGCACCGGCAATTAAGATGTGCGGCATCTTACCTACTGATAATATAACTGATTCATTGTCACAAGAACAACCGAGGCAAGTTCGGAGAGTTCGGTCGTACTCATTAAAAGTTTTAGTTAGCATACACTCTTGTATAGTAACAGTCTTTCGCTTGACGGTGGGTATTTCTAAAGCAAAATCACCGCTGCGACTTGCTATCTGTTTTACGCTGGAGTGTATTCTTGCTGATACAACCGCAAGTGGCTTTTTCAACTGTGTAATCTGTAATACATTATTGAGCTTAAAGTGATAGGTCGCAACCTGTGGAGCAACAACTTGTTTTACCAATTCGCAAGGGACTCCACACGCTGTTATTACCTTTGCAATTTCTGTACCATAAACCATCATCGCCGGACTCGTTTATAAAATATATAGCTTTCAACAACGGACTGTGTAACGAGGCTGTTGCTTTCGTACTGCTTCCCAGAATAGTTAAAACTTCTGCGAGTTTTTCACCGTCCACGGCTGGAAGCCCCTCCCCGAAGTCATAAGTCGGACTAAACTTTTTAATATGTTTATTCAATGCTTTTTGAGTCTTATTATGTGCTGTAAGTTCTGCAAGGCTCGGAAGAGTCAACACTTCGCCGCTATTCTTTGATGTGCTGTCTAAAATTTCAACATAATTTAGCGGAGTTTCTCCGGCTGGGTACTCTTGGAGGGGTAACGGCTTGGAAAGTCTTACACAACTGCAAGAGCCTCCGATTATCTGCTTACCGTCCGAAACATAAGCCCCGAAAGATTTATCGAGTTTTCCAAGGTGTTTGAAAATCTTTTCGGCTGCTTTCTTTGCTGACAACTTGCCGGAGGCTTTAGCTGCTTCGTTTTTCAAGTCGTCCTGTAAATCTTTTAACAAGTCGGTCAATAATGCCGGGGTCGTGCCTGTGTCCCCGAATCGCTCCGGGGATTTGCTCAACATAAAATTAGCGGCTTTTCTGTCTTCCTCTGGTAAACTCACAATAATATTATTTACTTTTTCAATCAATTTTTCGGTCGTCATTTTCTCGTACTCCTTTAATCTACATAATCAAATAATTTTTCAAGTGTTCTAACGCTGAATTTTTGCAACTGCTCCCGGCTGTTATTGTTCGTTTTGCGTTGCATTATTTCATCAATTAACCATTGTTTATAGTTTGATTGAGTCATACTGTGCCTCCGTTCTTCAAACAAAATTCTTTTAGTAATTCTTCAACGGCTTTTTGCTTTTCTTCAAAAGTCGCTTTATTTTCCCAACTCCATATATTACGAGCTTTTTTCTCGTACTCCTCGCAACCGTTCAAGCGTTCCCCGGGCATACCTCTATAGCCTGTGCAAATGGTCAAGCCGTAAATGTGGAATACATCAAAATTCCATCCATAAACGCCGCAAGTATAAGCCGATGCATCGTGATTCCTCAGTAAATGTTGTAAATCGCAATAGCCGCAACTTTTCAAATTTTCGCCCGAAGTGGTGAGGGCTTTTCGTGTTGTTCTGTACTTCATAATATAATTACCTCCGAAAAATAATATAATTGTCTGGTCTGGGCTTGTAACCAGCTACCCGGCAACATTACCGGCGGAGGCTGTCCCTCCGTCCGTTACTCTGTTTTAAAATGTGATATTGTGCTTTTTGCAAAGTGTCGAAAACTCTCTAAAAATTAAATGATAATAAGCCGCTTCTACTTGTAAATCGCTGTAACGCTCCGCCTCTGCTTCGGTCTGTTCGTGCCACTCTCGGAGGCTCTGCCGCTGGTCGTAATAGGTAAATTCAGCATTGAGGCAACTCGGAAGCCCTTGCAAGAAACTTTTAAACGCTTCGCATTTGCTCGGGGTTCGTCTTTGTTCAAATGGACAGTACCAGCTTTTAAACTGTTCAACTACATTTTGAAGCTTTTCCGGGGTCGTTGCGTTTTCGTTCTCGTGGTCGTTCTCATAGTCCCACGGATTCCCGAGGCGGTCGATAATGTGCTGTTGTACTTTGTTTTTAAATTCTCTCGTTGTCGTTCTCATTGTGTTTAGTTCCTTTCTTTATTGGTTTATATTGTTTCTTTGTTTGTGTTGCTTTTGTTCGGTGTATCGAGTATTTACACGAAATAAAAAGCAACATATTTTTATATAACCGCCTCGGCTGCTCTGTGTCCTATGTGCCGTGGTTATGTTATATAGTGAGATATATCTCATCTATTTATTATTATAACAGATATTTCTCATTTGTCAATAGTAAATTGATAAAAATATTTGATATTTCTCATTATTTTTAATAGTGTTGTTATTGTGTACTTTTTCAATATATGATAGAGTCGTCCGTGCTTTTGTTCGTTCTTCATCTGCTCCGGCTCTGGTATTGTCGGAGGACTACCCCGGGGGGCTATTTTTGTTTATATATAATGTATGGTGAACCCCACGAGTACCGAAAAATATAAAAAGACAAATAAAATATGAGAAATATCTTGACAAACAGAAATAACTGTGTTAAACTGTATTCAAACCAAAGGAGGTAAACCAAAATGAAAGCAAATAAAGTTATTAGAGAAGTTATGAAAAGACAAAACGAAAAGGTTGCGTCTCTTGCCGACAAGTTGGGACTTGTACCGAATGTATTAAGTCAACGCTTGACACAAGAAAACATCAGCACTAATAAACTTGACGAAATGCTACGAGCTATGGGTTATAAGATTGTAGTTATGCCAAGAGATGTACGAGAACAAGAGGAGTGGTTTAGAATAGAATGAGAACATTCGCTTATTTACGAGTATCAAGTAAAGACCAAAACCTTGCTCGTCAAATTATATCGGTGAAAGAATACCGACCAAATATTAAGGACGAGCGTATTTATGCAGATAAAAAGTCGGGTAAAGATTTCAACCGTACTGAATACCAAAAGTTGAAAACTGCAATTCGTCCCGGCGATGAACTGATAATCCCCGAACTTGACAGGCTCGGTAGAAACAAAGAAGAAATCAAAGCTGAACTTCGAGATTTTAAAGAGAGAAAAGTTCTTGTGCGAATATTAAATGTTCCTACTACGCTTATTGAGATTCAAGGACAAGACTGGATATTCGATATGATAAACAACATATTGATAGAAGTCCTCGGTGCTATCTCGGAAGAAGAACGAAACAAAATTCGTACTCGTCAGCGTGAGGGTATAGATGCTATGCCGGTAATAGACGGCAAAAGAGTATCAGCTAAAACAGGACGAGAAATCGGAAGACCTACAAAAGAGATTTCCGATTTTCAAAAAATTCTGCAAAAACAAAAAGACGGTGAAATCACCGTCAAACAAGGTTGCTCTATTTTAGGCATAGGTCGTAGTAAATGGTACGAGCTTACTCGGGCATAATTTGTTACACTTTCTGTTACATTTTCTGTCCATTTTCTTGTTTTGTTACAAAAAGTTTCTGTAACAAGCATTGAGAAAAATCACATTTGTTACATTTTCTTTCTGTAACATTTTGAGTTTCTGTAACAAAGTGTAACAGAAAATGTAACACAAGAATCCGCTTAAAATAAGGGTTTATCGGTATTTTGTTACACAAACCATTTTCTTTTCTCTATTTCTAAAGAAAAATAAAAATATATAAGAAATAATAAAGAAAAATAATATATAAAAGAATTTAGCAATTTTTCGTGGTTTCTGTAACAAACCTCTTTTTCAGCATCAAAATTACGAAAGGAAAATTGAATATGAATTGTCCCAGATGTCACTCCGACAAAGTGAATTTTCAAGTTGTATCGGAGAAACAAAAGACAGGTTGTTTTATGTTTTTACTGTTCGGAATATTTAATCTCTTACGACCGAACAAAACTCAATCCTATGCCGTCTGTCAAAATTGCGGTAAGTCGTGGAAAGTAAAACCTTTTCAACGAGTGAAAGTAATTTCTGCTACACCAACCGAAATCGTTAAGGGAAATGTTAAACTCACAAGACCCTATCGAACGCTCTACAAAGATGTGGCTGTGAAGATTACAATAAACGACCAGATTGTGAAATTAGGTAACGGAGAAACAAAAGGTATTGAACTACCAAAGGGTGAATATCAGTTACAAGTGAAAATGTACGGAGCAAAACCGACATCGTATCTTTTAAATGTTGATGATTCACCGATAGCGTTGACTTTTGAACGCAAAGGGAATAAAATTATAATAAACTAAACTCTAACGCATAATTGCGATGCCTTAATTGGCTTTGCGATTATGCGTTTTTCTTTTGGAGGTCTTTATGGACAAAGTAATAAACAAAATTTTTGAAAAAATAGAAAAAGAGCCGTTAAACGAACGGCTCTATAGCGACTGCTTTGATTGTATTAAGATTATTTTTCAAACTGACAAGGAGAAATCATTTGAATACAACGGAAAACTTCGTCAGCTTTGCTTGAAAGCGAAAAAGGAAAGTAAGAATTGGGATTTTATACAGACACTCGAAGAAATACGCAAAGAGAGTTATCACCTTGAAGCAGAAGATGTGTTTGACTCGTATCTCATTTACCTCGAATGGAACAGACCGGCTAAAAAGAAGTTTTATATTCCTCGCCGCAAACAACTGAAAACTCTGGTCGAGGACTTACAAGACCTTGCTGATAGAAAAATAGACTTTTTGGGAATATCATTACCCCCTCGTGTCGGCAAGTCAACACTCTGCATTATGTTTATGACTTGGATTATGGGTATGGCAGTAATCACGGCGACTGCGACCACTGGCTTAAAAAGTTTGGTAAGGATATGGATTGGTTTAGAGCCGAAGTTAAAGCGTTGCTCACTGCTGAACAAACTAATACTGCAACTAATAAAAAACTTTACAGGGTACAGGTCGGTGCTTACGCAGTTAAGAAAAACGCTGACGGAATGGCTAACCGCCTCAAGAACGCTGGATTTAATACATATATGGTTAAGTCGGGTACTCTGTACAAAGTACAAGTCGGTGCTTATTCGGTAAAGGCAAATGCTACGAATATGCTTAATACTCTTAAAAAAGCTGGTTTCAGTGGTTATGTAACGACTTCAACAGGTACGGCTGTCGCAATATCTTCTCTTAAATCGGTTGATGAAATTGCGAGAGAAGTTATTAACGGCAAGTGGGGTAACGGCTCTGCCAGAAAAAAGAAACTCACTGCCGCCGGTTATGACTATGCAACAATTCAAAGACGAGTTAATGAACTTTGTTAATTTATTGGAGGTAAGATTATGAATTTCAACGAAATTATTACAAACTTCATCAGCGAATATGGTACTACAATTCTGTATTCCGTTATCACTATCGTATTTACCTTTTTAGGCACTGTTTGTAAAAACCTTGCAAAGAAGTATCTCAACGATAAGACCAAACAGGCGGTTGCTAAAACTGTCGTACAGGCAGTCGAGCAGATTTACAAGGATTTGCACGGCGAAGAAAAACTCAATATGGCTATCGACTCTGCAACCGAAATGTTGGCTGAAAAAGGAATTACAGTTACCGAACTTGAAATCCGTATGTTGATTGAGGCGGCAGTCGGTGAATTTAACGAAGCATTTAAGAAAACCTCTGCTACAACCGAAGAAATTACAGAATAAACAGAAAAATACCGAGTAGGACATTAAGTCTTACTCGGTATTTCTATCACAAGTCCAAAGCACTCTTTTATTATAAAAAAGTTCGAACTTGTCAGTTGTGGTCGGAGTGACTGGATTCGAACCAGCGGCCTCTTGGTCCCGAACCAAGCGCTCTACCGAACTGAGCCACACCCCGATATTCAATATTTCCTGCCGGATGCCGCGGCACGCGGATCCTCAGCCTTTCTATTTTATCACAGTCGCCTTGCTTTGTCAATAGCGATTTCACAAGATATTTTCGCGCCGCATCGGGCGCCGTCGCTCATCCGACCGAAGCAAAGCTCAGGACCGGCGCCCCGTCGGGGGATCTGCGTCCTCCGACAGGGTATCCGTCCGATTCATTTTACATCTGTTTAAGCCACTTGCCGAGCGCCTTATTTCGCAAAATCCACGGCGCGGCTCTCTCTTATAAGATTTACCTTGATCTGTCCGGGGTATTCCAGCTCCGCCTCGATCTTCTTTACGATCTCTCTTGCCACCAGCTTCATGCCCTCGTCGGAGATGACCTCCGGCTTGACCATGATCCTGACCTCACGGCCGGCTTGGATAGCGTACGTCTTCTCTACGCCGTTGAAGCTGCCCGCGATCTCCTCAAGCTTCGTGAGCCTCTTGATGTAGTTCTCGAGATTCTCACGTCTTGCGCCGGGTCTTGCCGCAGATATCGCATCTGCCGCCTGAACCAAGACCGCGGTAATGGTCTGCGCCTCCACGTCGCCGTGGTGTGCCTCGATGGCGTGTATAACATCGCGGCTTTCCTTGTACTTACGTGCCACATCGACACCGATCTCAACGTGAGAGCCCTCGACCTCCTGAGTCAGAGCCTTACCGATATCGTGGAGCAGTCCGGCGCGCTTTGCCACTACGGGATCGACGCCGAGCTCACTTGCCATCATACCGGAGAGAGCTGCGACCTCAAGCGAGTGATTCAGCACGTTCTGACCGTAGCTTGTGCGGTACTTCAGCCTGCCGAGGAGCTTTATAAGCTCGGGGTTGAGGCCGTGGATACCGATCTCGAAGGTAGCCTTTTCGCCCGCCTGCTTGATAGAGGTCTCGACCTCTCTGCGAGCCTTCTCCACCATATCCTCGATCCGGGTGGGATGTATACGTCCGTCGGAGATGAGCTTTTCAAGTGCGAGTCTTGCGATCTCACGGCGCACGGGATCGAAGCAGGAGAGCGTGATCGTCTCCGGAGTATCGTCGATGATGAGATCGACGCCGGTAAGCGTTTCGATGGCTCTGATGTTACGTCCCTCTCTGCCAATGATGCGACCCTTCATCTCCTCACCGGGGAGCGGCACTGCCGATACGGTGGTCTCCGCAACGTGATCTGCGGAGCAGCGCTGTATCGCCATGGAGAGTATATTTCTCGCCTTGGCATCCGCCTCATCCTTGAACTGCGTCTCAAGCTCGGAGAGCTTCATCGCCTGCTCGTGGCGGATAGAGCTTTCAAGATTCTCAAGCAGCTCTGCCTTTGCCTGCTCTGCGGTCATTCCGGAGATGCGCTGCAGGACCTCTGTCTGCTCCTTCTTTATTCCCTCTATTCTCTCAAGCTCCTCGTCTGCCTTCTTCAGCTTCTTTGTCAGATTCTCGTCCTTTTTCTCAACGGAATCCATCTTGCGCTCCAGCGATTCCTCTCTGGAAGCGACTCTGTTTTCCTGTCTGGAAAGCTCGTTCCGTCTTTCCTTGACCTCTGCATCGAAATCGTTCTTCTGCTTCAGAATTTCTTCCTTTGCCTCAATAAGGGCTTCTTTTTTCTTTGTTTCCGCTGCTTTTATTCCGTCCTCAAGTATCTTTCTTGCCTGAGCCTCGGCGGAGCCGATCTCATTCTCATCAAGCTTCTTGCGGTAGGCAGAGCCTACGAAAAATCCCAGCGGAAGTGCGACGATAACGGCAATTACTGCGGTAAGTATGTATGGCAGCATTGTGTGCACCTCCTATTTTGAATTTAAGAATAATTTGAATATGCAGAGCATCATGCCGTACCCCAACTGAGCATAATGCCACATATATATATTTTACAGCCAAAAGCCCCGTATGTCAAGGGCTTTGAGGCAATTTATGGCACTTCGGAGACACGTTTGCGAATATTACTTGCAATAATTATATGGAAGCCCTTGCTTTTTCACCCGCGTGTGGGGTATAATATAGGGGAGCATGACGTTATGCGTATGCTCATGTCGAAATATGGGACATTACGGCTCATTTGACCGTCCTTCGGCTAATGGGTCGGCACAAGGATTTTTCATCGGAGAGGTATAATGGAGCACGCAAGAGCAAGGTATATTCGTGTGGCAGTGCTGGTCGGCATTGTCGCTGTCCTGATAATATCGGGAATAATCGTCGTCGCAGTGAGAATGAGCGGCAAGGAGCCGCCCGCAGAGACGAAACCGTCCGCCGAGACGGATACCTCCGCAGCTACCTCGACCGTTCCCACGGCAGACTCCGAGCCCGTGACCGCCGCTCCGCCTACCTCATCATATATCCCGCCGGTATCGGCGCAGGATCCCGCGCCTGTCGGAAGCAAGGATTTCTCCGGCTGTCTCTTTATCGGTAACTCGCGCACCGAGGGGCTCATGCTCTACTCCGGAATAAGCGGAGCCACGGCATACGCCACAAGAGGGCTGACGGCATCGGGATATTTCACCACGCCCGCGGCAGATCTCGGCGGTGTGACCGTCACTCCGGCAGAGGCGGTGGAGAGAGGCCCCGAGTTCTCCGACGTGTACATCATGCTCGGAATAAACGAGATCGGTTATGCCTATAATAGCTTTTACGGAAGCTATATGAAGATAATAGATCACCTGCATGAGCATATGCCCGAGGCAAGGATCTACGTTCAGTCGATAATCCCCGTGACGGCATCAAGATCCGCCGAGGACGATACCTTCAACAACACGAACATCGCCTCCTTCAACGAGCTGCTGAAGAAGGTGTGCGCCGACAGCGGCGCCGTATATCTCGATCTCATGCCGTGGCTGTGCGAATCGAACGGCGCACTGCCCGAGGATGCCGCCTCCGACGGACTTCATCTGAACAAGCGGCACTGCCAGAGATGGCTCGACGCTCTCGCGGAGATGACCCGCTGACTCGCGATTCCGTTACTGAGGCAAATAATACGGTAATACGGTATAAAATAATGATAAAGGAAAGAGAAATGAGAAAAAGGATCACGAGGGGCGGTCTTGTCCCCGCCGTTGCCGCGGCTGTTGCGGCTCTGATGCTTTTCGTCGGCTGTGATACCTCCGACAAAAAGGAGCTTGTGCTTGACATATCCTCCGCCGCCGAAAGCATACTTTCCGGTATAGAATTCGATGATTCGCTTGAGCTGCTTGAGGGAGACGGTGCGGTATACCGCTACGGCATCGACGATACGGTCGAGGTCGTCGCCTACGCAGGAGGCGGCTACACCGCCGAGGAGGTCGCGGTATTCGATGCCGGCACCGACGGCGCCGCCGAGGAGCTTGAGAGCAAGCTTGAAAAATACGTTGACTCTCAGATCACCTCATACAGAAGCTACGTTCCCGCCGAGGTGGCGCGCCTTGAAAACGCGGTGGTGACCTCCGAGGGAAAATATGTGATACTCTGCGTGTCCGCCGACAAGGATAAGGCAGAGGACGTGATAGACACCGTCCTCGGTGACTGACAGTCCCCGAGAGACCGCCCGCGCGGCGGCAGGCAAGGTCTTTTGCCCTATATATATGTGCATTTCCATCGGGAATATCCCGAGGTAAAATAACTCCGAGAAAGGTACGGTAAAGCAGTATGGGAAAAACCATCAATGTTACCATTTGGAACGAATTCGTTCACGAAAAATCTAACGATGAGGTAAAGGCGCTCTATCCCGACGGAATACACGCCTATATCAAGAGCTTCCTTGAGTCGGATCCCGATATCAAGGTAACTCTCGCTGCACTTGAGGATCCCGATCAGGGACTTCCCGACGAGGTGCTCAACAACACCGACGTCCTCATGTGGTGGGGTCATCTCTGCCACGGCTCCGTGGACGATGCTCTCGTTGAGAGGATCAGAAAGAGAGTTTACATCGACGGAATGGGCTTCCTGCCCCTTCACTCCGCACATCACTCCAAGCCCTTCAGAGCCATCATCGGTACAACCGGTAACCTCACGTGGGGCGCAAACCAGAAGGAGATCGTCTGGAACCTGATGCCCTCTCACCCCATCGCCGCAGGCGTTCCCGCTCATTTTGAGCTTGCCGAGGAGGAGCTCTACGCAGAGCCCTTCCAGATCCCCGCTCCCGATGAGCTCATCTTCAACGGCTGGTACGAGCACGGCTATGTATTCCGCTCCGGCTGCTGCTACCGCCGCGGTGCAGGGCCGATCTTCTACTTCCAGCCCGGTCACGAGACCTGCCCCTCCTTCCACGATCCCATAGTTCAGCGCATCATCAACAATGCAGTTCACTGGGCGGCTCCCGCCGAGGCGGGCTTCAAGTACGATGACGGCTGTCCCTACGTAGAGCCCATCGTATGAGCATGAGCAAGGATCACAGACTTTCCGAATATTCAAACGAGGAGAGCGCCCGCATAAGGGGTGCTCTTTCCTCAATGGAGACGGCGCGCGCCGAGGAGGGCACCTTCCGTCTGCATCTCAGCTCCCGCGAATATCTCCTGTGCGACTTCTCCATGTACGCCGAGGAGCTTGACGGCTCCGAGGTCGCGGATGAGGGCGCATTTGACGGAAACGGAGAGCAAATAACGGGCGAGGAGCTGCTGTTCAAGGCATTCTCCGAGAGTGAGAGGGCTCCGGCAAGCGAGGAATACAGTATGTGCTGTGATGCCGCCGTCACGCAGGACGAAAGCGGCAGGACTGTCATCGTCTACAACGAGAGCCTTGACGGTGAGACGGAGCAGAGCTGTGAGATCAGCTTCGATCCCGCCCTCCCTGAGCTTGTGACCGTATGCAAATCCGGCATGGCGAACATGGTGATGACGCTCGAGGTCGGAAAAAGGCACAGCTGCCTGTACCGCACGCCGTTCATGGATTTTGAGCTGAGAGTAAGGGCGATGCGCGTGGACAACACCGTATCCGAGAAGGGCGGAAGGCTTCGGCTCGACTATGCCCTTGAGATAAGAGGCGCAGCCGCGCACCGCACCGTAATGGAGATAGAGCTTATCCCCGCCGAGTGAGCGCGCTCGGATATTTTCCGCCGATATCGGCAAAAGGAGCTTTTATGACAGACACGGAATTTCGCGATGCCGTAAAGAAGGGCAAGCTCTCCGGCGGATACCTCCTGTTCGGTGACGAGGATTTCCTCAAGAACAGGTACGCCGCCGATATGTGCAAGGCAGTCGCCGGTGAGGAGTTTGCCGAGTTCAACATAATAAAGCTCGATGCCGCCGAGACCTCCCCCGCAAGGCTTGAGGAAGCACTTGCCGGCTATCCCATGATGGCGGAGCGCAAGGCGGTGCTTCTCGTCGGCTTCTATCCCGAGCTTATCCGCGAAAGGGAGCTCGGTGAGTATACCGAGGTCTTCGAACACCTTGATATGTACCCGCAGACCGTGCTCGGGGTGATCGTGCCCTCGGGCGCGGCGGATATGGGCACACTGCCGAAAAAGCCGTCGGCTTTGTACAAAAAGCTGACCGCCGCCCTGTGCCCCGTGGATTTTGAACGCAAAGCTCCGGCGGCACTGAAGAAGTGGATCGTCGCAAAGCTCACGGCGGCAGGCGCCGAGGTGATGCCGGACGTGCCGGATGCGCTTCTGCTCAGATGCGGCAAGGATATGTACACCCTCTCCGGCGAATGTGACAAGCTTGCGGCATACGCCCTCTCCCACGGAACTGCCGTGACCGCGGAGGCTGTCGCGGAGGTGTGCTCCTCATACGAGGAGGAGGATGCCTTTGCCCTTGCGAATGCGGTGCTTGCGGGTGACAGGCGCAGGGCGCTCACCGCGCTGAAGCACTGCCGCGACCGCAGGGAGGAGCCCGTCGCCGTCGCCGCCGCGCTCGGCAAGGTGCTGACCGATATGCTCCACGTCTGCATACTGCAAAACGAGGGCATGACGAAAAGGGATATCGCCGCCGAGCTGAAGCTTCACGAATACAAATGCGGTCTGTATATGCAGGCTCTTGCCGACATGGAGCCGGCAAGGATCCGCGCCGCCGTCGAACGCTGTCTCGCCGCGGACAAGCTGCTCAAATCCACCGAGCTCAAATACATCGCCCTTGAGCGTCTGATCTGCACGATCCCGTCAAGGAAACGGAGAGCCGAGAAAAAATGACAACGGAAAAGATACGTGTGCCCGTCCCCGTCGTCGTGGAGGGCAAATACGATAAGCTGAAGCTGTCGCAGATCATCGACGCGCACATCGTCACCACCGACGGCTTCGGGATCTTCAATAAGGCGGAGAAGGCGGCGCTGATACGCCGTCTCGCAGAGCCGAGGGGGATCGCCGTGCTGACAGACAGCGACAGAGGCGGCAAGCAGATCCGCTCCTACCTCTCGTCCATTCTGCCGAGCGACAAGCTGTACAATCTGCACATTCCCGAGATCGAAGGCAAGGAGCGGCGCAAAAAAGCCCCCTCCGCCGCCGGAACTCTCGGCGTCGAGGGAATGAGCGATGAGCTGCTCCGCGGGCTTTTTCGGGATTTCGCCGCAAGACTCGGAGAGGGCGCGGACAGCCTCACCTCGGGCAGTGAGATCACCAAGGCGATGCTGTTTGAGTACGGACTCACCGGCCCCGACAGCGGAAGGGCAAGAGATGCCGTATGCGCGGCGCTCGGGCTTCCGCCCAAGATGAGCGCGACCGCCTTCATGGGTGCCTGCCGCGTGCTGATGAGCGCCGAGGAGCTCGGGCAGCTCGTCGCGCGGATACTTGAAATTCCGGAGGACGAAAATGAAGCTTAAAGAGCTGTATCTCAAATACAGAGAGCTTGTGAATTACCTTATCTGCGGGGCGCTGACCACCGTCGTCAGCCTCGCCGCATACTACGCCTGCGTGTGTACCGTGCTCGATCCGACGAGCGCCGTACAGCTTCAGGCGGCAAACGTAATATCGTGGGTGTTCGCCGTCGCATTTGCGTATTTCTCAAACCGCAAATACGTATTCATGAGCAAAAACGCAAATATCGCACGTGAAGCGGCATCGTTCGTTGCCGCGCGCTTCGGCTCTCTCCTGCTCGACATGGGCTGTATGTTCCTCTTTGTCACCGTATGCCGATTCAACGATAAGGCAGCAAAGCTCGCCGTGCAGGTCATCATCGTCATCGTCAACTACGTCGCAAGCAAGCTGCTCGTGTTCAAAGGTACCGACGGCACTGACGGCGCGAATAATACCGACAATGCCGACAGCACCGACAAATAAGCCCGTCTCGATCGCGCTCGGGCGCATAACCACATATAAAAATGCCCCGACTCTCATGAGTCGGGGCTCGTTTATTCTGCTTCCTATTATCTTATGCCCGTATTCGCGGTGCTTCGCAGAGTTACGTCGTGGTATCCGCCCTCGACGATGGAGGTAGCGGATACGAGCGTAATCTTCGCGTTCTTCTGAAGCTCCTCGATCGTCGTCACACCGCAGTTGCACATCGTGGACTTGACCTTGTAGAGCGATTTCTCCACGTTGTCGTGCAGACTTCCCGCATATACAACATAGGAGTCAACGCCCTCCTCAAAGGACAGCTTCGACTTTCCGCCGAGATCGTATCTCTGCCAGTTTCTCGCTCTGTTGGAGCCCTCGCCCCAATACTCCTTCACGTACGTTCCGTTGATGTTGAGCTTGCTCGTGGGGGACTCGTCGAATCTTGCGAAATAGCGACCGAGCATCAGGAAATCCGCGCCCATCGCAAGCGCAAGCGTCATGTGGTAATCGTGAACGATACCGCCGTCGGAGCAAACGGGGATATACACGCCCGTCTTATCGAAATACTCGTCTCTCGCGGCGCATACGTCTATGAGCGCCGTTGCCTGTCCGCGTCCGATACCCTTGGTCTCTCTCGTGATGCAGATAGATCCGCCGCCGATGCCGACCTTGATGAAGTCCGCACCCGCCTCGGCAAGGAACATGAAGCCGTCGCGGTCTACCACGTTTCCTGCGCCGACCTTCACGCTGTCACCGTATTTTGCGCGAATGAAATCTATGGTCTGCTTCTGCCAGCAGGAATATCCCTCGGAGGAGTCGATGCAGAGCACGTCCGCACCCGCCTCAACAAGCGCGGGAACTCTCTTTTCGTAATCAAGCGTATTGATTCCGGCACCTACGATGTAGCGCTTCGCGGAGTCAAGCACCTCCTGCGGATTCTCCTTGTGCTGTGCGTAGTCCTTGCGGAATACGAGGTAGCAGAGCTTGCCCTCGGAGTCTACTATCGGAAGTGAATTGAGCTTGTGCTCCCAGATGATATCGTTTGCGACCTTGAGGGAGGTGGTGTCGGGAGCGGTGATGAGCTTTTCAAGCGGAGTCATGAACTCGGATACGCAGATATCCGTGGACATACGGCTTACGCGGTAATCTCTGCCGGTCACGATACCGAGAAGCTTGCCGTTCGGCTTGCCGTCATCGGTGATGGCGATGGTGGAGTGACCGTTCTCCTCAACGAGAGCAAGAACATCGGCAAGGGTGTTGTCGGGACGGAGATTCGAATCACTGACGACAAAGCCCGCCTTGTAGCCCTTAACACGTGCCACCATGGCAGCCTCATCCTCCACCGACTGAGAGCCGTAAATAAACGAGATACCGCCCTCCTTCGCCAGCGCAATAGCCATTTCTTCACCCGAAACGGACTGCATGATTGCGGAGACCATGGGAATGTTCAGTGAGATCGCCGGCTCCTCAACACCCTTGCGGAACTTTGTGAGCGGGGTGCGAAGCGACACATTTGCCGGAATACATTCGGGACTTGTGTAGCCCGGAATCAGCAGATACTCGCTGAAGGTGCGTGACGGTTCGGGATAATAGTAAGCCATTGTATATTCTCCTTTGAAAATTATTTTCTTTAACTGTTAGAGGCTCTGCGGCAGAGGCGCGCCGAGCCGAGGGAAGCTTATCGGTCTGCGTACTTGTTGAAGACACGTGTCTCCGTGATGCCGCTGCCCCACTCGGTATAGCGGACAAACAGCGATATCTTGTTCTCGGAGTTGAGCGAGGCCCACAGACCGTTTGCGAAGACGTCGATATCCGTCGGTATCTCCACCGTTCTCGGCTCTCCCGAGAAGGAGGGAAGCGGATCGCCGTTTCCGTTGTAGGTGTGGATCAGGTGTCCCGTTCCGGAAACGCCCTCGTATGCCCATGTGGCACGCAGGCAGGCTCCGTTCGGCTCAAGCGATTTGAGAATGGACAGCTTGTACGCGGGCTCTCCGGCACCGACGGTGCATACGGAGCTGATTCTCGGGGTAAAGTTGGGTGCATCGGGCTCATAGGTGCGGCTCATGAGAGCCTCCTCGAAGCTCTTGCCGGCGCAAAGGCCATCGTATACCGTGTCGGTCTGATCCCCGTTCGTGACGATGAGAGTATTTCCGTGCTGTCTTACGGGAGAATATATGACAAGAGAGGGATCCTCCACCTTGGAGGGATCGTAGGGGTATATCGTGACTGTGTTACCGTCCTCACGGAATATGCGGTTACGGCTGTTTTGGCTCCTGCCCATGATAAAATAAGCGGAAACGGCGTGCCGTATATCCTCCGTCATTCCGCAAATGATTCCTCTGCCGGGATAGTCGATTCCGGAGAGATACTCGAAAGCGCTGATCTTTTCGTACATTTTCCACCAAGCCTTTCCTTATTCCGCAAAGTGCGGATATAATACCCCATATTACTTTTTTCTTATAATTATATCACGGGGAGCGCCCCGTGTCAATCGTCGAAAAACCAAAACAGCGGCAACAAAATCGGAAAATATTCGGGATTTTAGCGGATTTTCCGAAAATGCCCCCGAGCGGAGCGTCTCCCTCGGGCTTGCTTTTTTTGCGCTTCCGCTTGCACTTGCGGGGGTTTTCGTTTATAATATAGGAGACGGATCGCTTCGGCTCCGTGTCCAGAGGGTGCGGGCACGGCGGCGCGGGGCTTTTCGGACGTTTATGCAAAAAATTTACGGCGGAGTGATTATGGCAGGTATTTTCGATCTATTCAAGCTGATTGAGAAAAAGGAGACCCCCTCCGGCGGGGCTCCCGAATATATAGTGGCGGGGCTGGGAAATCCCGACGCCAAGTACCGCGGCACGCGACACAACGCGGGCTTTGCGGCGCTGGATTACATCTATGAAAAGCTCGGCATCACGGGGGAGAGCTCAAAATTCAAGGCTCTCTGCCGCTACGGAAGCATCGGCGGCAAGCGCGTGCTCCTCATGAAGCCGCAGACCTACATGAATCTGTCGGGCGACAGCGTTTGTGAGGCGGCGGACTACTACAAGCTCCCGCCCGAGCGCATCATCGTCATCTCCGATGACGTGAATCTCGGTGTCGGCAGGATCCGCGTGAGAGAGAAGGGCTCCTCGGGCGGTCAAAAGGGGCTTGAGAACATCATTCTCCGCCTCAACTCCGATGCCTTCCCGAGAATTCGGATCGGCGTGGGCCCCAAGCCCGCGGAATGGAACATGGCGGATTTCGTACTCGGCAAGCTGCCCGCGGAGAAGCACGAGGACTTCTTCTTCGCAATGGGAAGCGCCTGCACCGCCGTTGAGGCTCTCCTCGCGGAGGGTGCGGCGGCGGCAATGTCAAAATGCAACGGGCTCGCGCCCTCCTCAAAGGAGGCAGACGGTAAATGAGCGAAAAGGAAAAAAGCGCGTCCCCGAACGGAGCGGAGGTCATCTCCGAGCTGATCCGCTCATCGGCGGATTACAGGGAGCTTGTCACGAAAATGCGCTCCGGCAAGCCCGTGTCCGTATCCGGTGTGACCGATTCCGCCGTCCCGATACTCATCGCAATGCTCGCCGCCGAGCTGACCACCGCCGCCTCCCCGACGGTGATCTGCAAGGATGAGCACGCCTGTCGGCGTATCGCCTCGGCTCTGAGTGCTCTCGGAGTCCGCTCGGAGGTATATCCCGCAAGGGAGTACAATTTCAATAACATCACCGCCTCCCGTGAGTTTGAATACGAGAGGCTTCGCGTGCTTTCCGCCCTCGCCGGCGGAGAGCGCTTTGCCGTGCTCACCACTCCGCAGGCGGTAATGCAGCCCACGGTAAAGAAGGAGACGCTTCTCTCAAGCGAGCTGTTCCTCGAATGCGGAATGGAGCTTCCGCAGGAGGCGGCAACGGCAGTCCTTGAGGCTGGTGGATATTCCCGCACCGACACCGTGGAGGGTGCCGGTCAGTACGCCGTGCGCGGCGGTATCATCGACATCCACACTCCCTCCTTTGCCGTGAGAGCGGAATTTTTCGGAGACGAGATCGACCGCCTCGGCTACCTCGACGTATCCACGCAGCGCATCACCGACAACATCTGCACCGCCGTCTCGATCCCGCCTGCGCGTGAGATCGTTTTGGGCGATTCCGACACCGAGCTGCTCACCTCGATCATAAAGAAGCAGCTGAAGGCGGTCGCCGGCACCTCCGCCGAGAGCATACTCAAGGGTGAGATAGCCTCCCTTTCCACCGGCTCCGCCCCCTTCATCGACAAATATATCCCGCGCATCGTCCGCGAATACGACACCCTCCTCGATTACGCCGACGGCGGAGTGCTCCTGTGGGAGACCTCCCGCCTCGCGGAGCGCGCCGATGCCGCGATGAGCCTCACCGCGCAGAGCATCACCTCCATGGCAGAATCGGGAGAGCTCGGCTCCATGCCGAAAAACGGCACGCCGTATATGCTCGACTGGGGCGACGTGCTCGCAAGAGCGGCGGGCGGCATATCCGTCACGGTAGATGCCTTCGGCACGGGACTCGCCTCCGTCAAGAGCGACGGGGAGTTCGGCTTCTCCACACGGCACATCACCGCCTTCGGCGGAGATTTCTCACGCCTCACCGAGGAGCTGTCCGTCTACAAGGCTCGCAAGTGCCGTACCGTCATTCTCACCTCGGGCGATGAGGAGAGCGCCTCTCTCGGCAAGGCTCTCACCGAGGAGGGCTACACCGTGACGACGGACGGCGCCGAATTTCTCTCCGCGCCGCTCGGCAGTGCGCCCGTGCTCCTCACCCCGTTTTCCTCCGAGGGTGGCTTTGAGCTCGTCTTCGCAAGAGCCGCCGTGCTCGATTACTCCGCCGCCGTCGGCAGGCAGACCCGAAGAAGACAGCGCTCCAAGGTCAAATCGGGCGCAAGAGAGCGCCTCATGTCGTACACCGACCTCGTTCCGGGGGATTTCGTGGTGCACACCGTCTACGGCATCGGTCAGTTCATGGGCATCGAAACGCTCGATGCGGCGGGAAGCGTGCGCGACTACATTCACATCAAATACGCCGGCACCGACAAGCTGTTCCTCCCCGTGGATCAGCTTGAGCTGCTGTCAAAATACATCGGCGCGGGCTCCGACGACGGCACCGTAAAGCTCTCGAAAATGGGCGGCGCCGATTGGAACAGGGCAAAGACCAAGGCGAAATCCGCGGCAAAGGATATGGCGCGTGAGCTCATCGACCTGTACGCTCGCCGTCGGCGCACGCGCGGCATCGCCTTCGATCCCGACGACGATCTGTCGCGCCAGTTCGCGGATTCCTTCATTTATGAGGAGACCGACGGACAGCTCGCCGCCATCGACGAGGTATCTCGCGATATGGAGGCGGATTTCCCGATGGACAGGCTTTTGTGCGGCGACGTCGGCTACGGAAAGACCGAGGTCGCTCTGCGCGCCGCCTTCAAGGCGGTGAGAAGCGGCTATCAGGTGGCTATCCTCGTGCCGACGACGATCCTCGCCTTCCAGCACTATCAGACGATCCTCAGCCGTATGCGCGGCTTCCCCGTGACGGTGGATATGATATCACGCTTCCGCACGCAAGCCCAACAGGAGCAATCTCTCCGAAGGCTCCGCCGCGGAGAGACCGACATCATCGTCGGAACGCATCGGCTGATCTCGCAGGACGTGAAATTCGCAAAGCTCGGACTGCTCGTGATCGATGAGGAGCAGCGCTTCGGCGTGGCGCAAAAGGAGCGCATCAAGAAGGCGTGCACCGGAGTTGACGTTCTGACTCTCACTGCAACGCCGATCCCGAGAACGCTGAACATGGCGATGGGGCAGATCATCGACATGAGCATCCTTGAGGAGGCACCGGGAATGAGAAGTCCGGTGCAGACCTACGTCATGGAATACGACCGCGCCGTGATCGCGGAGGCGCTCCGCCGTGAGCTCCGCAGGGGCGGTCAGGCGTTCTATCTGCACAACAGGGTCGAATCGGTGTACACCGTTGCGGCAAAGCTCCGTGAGGATCTGCCCGATGCAAGGATCGCCGTGGGACACGGAAAGATGGATCGGGATGAGCTTGAGGAGATATGGGAGGATCTGGTCAGAGGTGAGATCGACATTCTCGTCTCCACCACGATCATTGAGACAGGTGTCGATGTGCCGAACGCAAACACGCTCATCATCGACGATGCCGACAGATACGGGCTCTCTCAGCTTCATCAGCTTCGCGGTCGCGTCGGCAGAAGCGCGCGGCGCGCCTACGCCTACTTCACCTACAGCCCCACGCGAAATCTCTCGGAGATAGCGGAGAAAAGACTCGGCGCGATCAAGGAATACGCGGAGTTCGGTGCGGGCTTCAAGATAGCCATGCGCGACCTTGAGATACGCGGCGCGGGCAATATGCTCGGTGCGGAGCAGCACGGGCATCTCGATGCCGTCGGATACGATATGTACATAAAGCTCCTTGAGGAGGCTGTCCTTGAGGAGAACGGGCAGGTGGCGGAGAAGAAGCGGGAATGTGCCGCCGATATCGAAGCGGATGCATATCTGCCGAAGACATACATCTCCGCTCCGCAGCTCCGCATGGAGATGTACAAGAAGATCGCCGCCATCGAAACGGACGAGGATTATTCGGATATCACCGACGAGCTGTGCGACAGATTCGGTGAGCTTCCGCCGGCGGCGGAAAACCTGTGCCGCATCGCGGTGACGAGGGCTATTGCGGCGAAGTGCGGCATAGTGCAGATCCGCGGTCGGGGCGGTGAGCTTGTGCTGACTCCCGAGCTTATAAATCCCGCGTCATGGCTTGCCGTGGAGAAGGAATACCCACGCGGCGTGATGCGCGTGATCCCCGGCAAGGTGCCGTCGGTGCATCTGAGGCTGATGCGCGGCGAAGCCCCGCTCGATGCGGCGGAGGGGGTAGTGCGCTGCCTTGCAAGGATCATGAGCGCCGCCGAGAGCGATGCAAAATGACCTCGGGAGCGCCCCGCTTTCGCTTTTTTGAGAATTCTTTTGAAAATATCTCATATAATTTGCCGTGCTTATTGACAAAATGCAGGAGCGGGAGTATAATATTTCAAAATACCCGCTCGGTACGCTTGATTTTTTGACGGTTTAATTACGATTTTGAAGGAAAGGAAGTATTCTTATGCAAAATTCAAACGAGCTTGACCTCAACACGACTCTCCGCGAGGAGCTTGCCGGAGAGGAGGAGCGCCACGTAAATCTCGGGCTCTCCGATGTCACGAATCTGATCGAACAGGCATCGTATCACTATTCCCTCCAAGAAAGAGATACTCCGAATCTGTACAGGCATCTGTTCGATTACGAGTCGGTGCCCAAGGTGTCCTTTAACCACCGTGAGGTTCCGATGAATATGCCGAAGAACATCTGGATCACCGACACCACCTTCCGTGACGGTCAGCAGTCCACCTCCCCCTTCACCGTTCAGCAGATCATCGACCTCTACAAGCTGATGCACCGCTTGGGCGGCCCCAACGGCATCATCCGCCAGACGGAATTCTTTGTATATACCGAAAAGGATCGCGACGCGCTTCTGGCGTGCATGGATCTCGGATACGACTTCCCCGAGATCACAAGCTGGATCCGCGCAAACGAGAAGGACTTCGATCTTGTGAAATCCCTCGGAATAAAGGAGACCGGTATCCTCGTAAGCTGCTCCGATTACCACATCTACAACAAGATGGGGCTCACCCGAAAGAGCGCCATGGAGAAGTATCTGAGGATAGTCAAGAGCGCCATGGAGCACGGTATCCGCCCGCGCTGTCATCTGGAGGATATCACAAGAGCCGACTACTACGGCTTCGTCGTTCCCTTTGTTGAGGAGCTTCAAAAGGCGGGTAACGAGTACGGCATCCCCGTGAAGATACGTGCCTGCGACACGATGGGCTACGGCGTAAGCTATCCCGGTGCCGCTCTCCCCAGAAGCGTTCCGGGCATCATCTACGGCTTTACCCATTTCGCCGGCGTGCCCTCCGAGAACATCGAATGGCACGGTCACAACGATTTCTACAAGGTCGTCACCAACGCTTCGACCGCTTGGCTGTACGGCTGCTCCGGCGTGAACTGCTCCCTCCTCGGCATCGGTGAGCGCACCGGTAACTGCCCGCTTGAGGCCATGGTCATGGAGTACGCCTCCCTGAGAGGTAATACCGGAGGCATGGATCTCCGCGTCATCACCGAGATCGCGGAGTATTTCGAGAATGAGATCGGGTATACCATTCCTCCGAGAACTCCCTTCGTGGGCAAGGATTTCAATATGACAAGAGCCGGCATCCACGCCGACGGACTCCTTAAGGATGAGGAGATCTACAATATCTTCGATACCGAAAAGATCCTCGGCAGGCCCGCCGGCGTCGCCGTCGATGCCCACAGCGGTCTCGCCGGAATCGCTCACTGGATCAACGGTGAGCTCGCCAGAAACGGTCATACCGCCCGCTTCGATAAAAAGGATCCCGTGATCGCGGAAATTAAAAATCGGGTAGATGCTATCTACGCCGCCGGTAGAAATACCTGTATGTCCGATGAGGAGCTGATGTCTATCCTCTCCGATGTGGATCCCGTCACCGCCGCAAAGCTCAAAAGAAACGTGTGAGTGTGAGTAGGATAAATAAATAATGCGGGGGAGGGCTTCTTTGAAAGAAGCCCTCCCCCGCACCCCCTCCCAAGAACCTTCAAACAAGGGCAAGATAAGGTAAATCCGCAGACGGTGAGTTTGTCGGGAACAGGAGTGCACCGCATTTATCCGCGTCCGCGTTGCACGTCGAAGACGGGAGTACGCCGCCGCCCGAGACACGCACCACCCTGTCCCTATTTGAAAAGTTTTGCGGGGGAGCCCGAGGGGGTGCTTTTACTCAAAAGCACCCCCTCGGTTATTAAAACACCGTAACCCGTGCGGGGGAGGGGTTCTTTCCAAGAACCTCTCCCCCGCATTATTGTCATGTATTTATTTCTTAAACGTCGCGACCTCGTCTTTTACCTTTGCGATAAAGTCATCGAGGGACATAACGCCGCCCTCGCCCTCCTTGCGGGCGCGAACGGAGACTGTCCGAGCCTCCTGCTCATCGGCGCCGACAACCACCATATAAGGCACCTTCGAGAGCTGTGCCTCACGGATCCTGTAGCCGATCTTCTCATTTCGCATATCGAGCTCGGCGCGGATGCCCGCCGCCTTGAGAGCCGCCGTGACCTCCTTGGCGTAATCGTCAAAGAAGCCGGATACGGGGAGCACGGTCGCCTGCACGGGAGCGATCCACACGGGGAGAGCGCCCGCGTATTTCTCGAGGAGCAGAGCGAGAGTCCGCTCATAGCAGCCGAGAGACGTGCGGTGAATGATATACGGCGTTTTCTGAGAATTGTCGGAATCGGTATACTCCATGCCGAACTTGCGCGCAAGGAGCATATCTATCTGAACCGTAATGAGCGTGTCCTCCTTGCCGTGTACGTTCTTTATCTGAATGTCAAGCTTGGGGCCGTAGAATGCAGCCTCATCAATACCTATCGTGTACTTGATGCCGAGCTTGTCAAGCAGGTCGCCCATTATGCCCTGAGCCTCATCCCACTGCTCCGCAGTGCCCTCGTACTTGTCGGTATTGTTGGGATCCCACTGAGAGAAGCGGTAGGTGCAGTCCTCCTCAAGCCCGAGCGCTCTCAGCATATACTGAGCAAGCTCAACACAGCCTCTGAATTCCTCCTCAAGCTGATCGGGGCGGAGAATGATGTGTCCCTCCGAGATAGTGAACTGACGGACACGGATAAGTCCGTGCATCTCTCCGGAATCCTCATTGCGGAATACGGTGGAGGTCTCGTCAAGCCTCATGGGAAGATCGCGGTACGAGCGCTTCTTGTTCAGATATACCTGATACTGGAAGGGACAGGTCATCGGGCGGAGCGCAAAGCACTCCTTGGTCTCGTCGTTGGGATCGCCTATGACGAACATTCCGTCAAGATAATGATCCCAGTGGCCCGATATCTTGTAAAGCTCACGCTTCGCCATAAGCGGAGTCTTCGTCAGAAGATAGCCGCGGCGCTCCTCCTCGTCCTCAACAAAGCGCTGAAGGAGCTGTATCGTTCTCGTTCCCTTGGGGAGCATTACGGGAAGTCCCTGTCCGATCACGTCAACAGTCGTGAAATACTCAAGCTCACGTCCGATCTTGTTGTGGTCGCGCTTCTTCGCTTCCTCTATCGCCTCAAGATGCGCGTTCAGCTCCTCCTTGGTCGGGAATGCGGTTCCGTATACGCGCTGGAGCATCTTGTTCTTGGAGTTGCCCTCCCAATACGCGCCCGTGCACTGCGTGAGCTTGAACGCCTTTACCGCGCCCGTCGCAAACAGATGCGGGCCCGCGCAAAGATCAACAAAATCGCCCTGCCTGTAGAAGGAGATCTCCTCGCCCTCAGGCACACGGTCGATCAGAAGGAGCTTGTAGGGCTCGCCCTTCTCCTCCATGAGAGCCTTCGCCTCGTCTCTGGGGAGCGTGAATCTCTCCATGCGGAGATTCTCCTTAACGATCTTCTTCATCTCCTTCTCGATCTGAGCGAGAATGTCGGGAGAGAAGGCGGTGTCGCTGTCAAAATCGTAGTAGAAGCCGTTGTCCACCGACGGGCCGATCGTAAGCTTTACATCCGGAAAGAGGCGCTTTACCGCCTGCGCCATAATGTGTGATGCGGTATGGCGGAAGGTGCGGCGTCCGCCGTCGTCGGACTCATCGACGGTGCCGTCTCCGGTCAAGGCTCCCTTAAAGGTGAGCAGGGTCACCTCGGCATCATCATCCACCGTATGGGTAAGCTCGTACACCTCTCCGCCGATGCGCGCGGCGATAATATCTCTTGAGAGACCGCCGAGCACAGACGCGGCGGCATCGTAGATGCTGAGCGGCGCATCGAAGCTGCCCGCTTCACCCGTAGCAAATCTGATTTCAAACATATATACCTCTTTCTCCTCCCTTTGGGAAGCATAGCATTGCAAGTAAATAAAAAAATCACCGCCAAGCCACACAGTGCTTGGGGTGAGGACAACAGTCCGCACGGTTCCACCCGAGCGTTTCACTCATTTTTATGAAATTGCAGGAAAGCGTGGGCGGTACCTGTCGGGCGTGTGCGCGAATGCTCACAGCATACACATTCTTCTCTGTCACACCGTTGTCCGCAGACTTGTTCCACATCTGTATTCTATCACTTGATTTTTTCTTTGTCAAGAGAAATTTCGTTTTTTTCGAAAAAATCTATTGACACGCGCCTTTTCGCATGATATAATATGCAGGTATAAAGAAGTAGGTGCCCACCTCACCGAAGCGCAGAAGCGTCTCCGGTCAATAGCTCCCTCGGGAGTTCTGTCAGTACGGGTATCGCTTCACCGTACTATTTTTTATTTTTTGGAGGTGCCGGTTATCAGCACTAAGGAACTGTTTATTAATGATGACATTCGGGCAAAGGAAGTCCGTATGCTTGACGAAAACGGCGAACAGCTCGGCATTATGCCTCTTGACGATGCGAAGAATTACGCCTATGAGCGTGAGCTCGATCTCGTTATGATCGCTCCGCAGGCAACTCCTCCCGTATGCCGCTCGATGGATTACGGTAAGTACCGCTACGAGCGCGACAAGAAGGAGAAGGAGGCTAAGAAGAAGCAGCAGACCGTTGAGGTCAAGGAGGTACAGCTTTCCTGCCGTATCGACACTCACGACTTTGAGACCAAAGCCAACAGAGCCATCAAGTTCTTGGAGGCGGGCAACAAGGTTCGTGTAAATCTTTACTTCAAGGGACGCGAAATGGCGCATCAGGCTATCGGTCGCGAGGTCATGGAAAAGTTTGCCGATTACTGCTCCGCAGTCGGAACGGTGGACAAAAAGCCCGGACTTGACGGCAGACAGCTCATCATGTTCCTGAGCCCCATCAAGGCCTCCAAATAACAGTTTCCGTCCAAATCAGCAAATTATAAGTCGAAAGGAATAAATATCATGGGAAAAATCAAGACACATAAGGCTTCAGCCAAGCGTTTTTCCGTAACCGGAACCGGCAAGGTCAAGATGAACCACTGTGAGCACAGACACAAGCTCAACTGCAAGACAGCAAAGCGTAAGAGAAATCTCCGCAAGGGCGCATATCTCAGCGATGCTATGTCAGCCAACGTAAAGAGACTCATCTGCAAATAATCAGGTTACAGAAAGGACGAATTGAAAAATGGCAAGAATTAAGTTTGCTAAGGCTACTCGTAAGAGAAGAAATAAGATTCTGAAGGCTGCCAAGGGCTACTGGGGCTCCAAGAGCAAGCATTTCAAGATGGCTAAGCAGGCCGTAATGAAGAGCGGCAACTACGCTTACATCGGACGTAAGCAGAAAAAGAGAGACTTCCGTTCTCTTTGGATCACGAGAATTTCGGCACAGGCGAAGGTATGCGGAATGAACTATTCCACATTCATGCACGGTCTGAAGCTTGCCGGAATCACTCTCAACAGAAAGATGCTCGCAGAGCTTGCAGTTTCCGACAAGGAAGCATTTGCAGAGCTTGCGGCAAAAGCGAAGGCAGCGCTTTAAGCGACAGCGATCGGGGAATCCCAAGTGGGATTCCCCGTTATTTTTGTCGGGAAGCCCCGAGCCGGGTCGGCAGCGCCGAGCCGGTAGCACCGGCAGGCAAGCTGACAAAGTTTTATTTAAGGGCACTGTTTTTCTTTCTACGTAGAGCGGTTGCGCTTCGCGCCGCCCGCTCATTTTCACCACGTTCCGTCCAAGGGTTTTGTCTTTCCCTCTACCTCACGAGTTTCTCTTTCGTTACTTTTCATAGTGAAATGAAAAGTAAGTCGGGAAGCCCCGAGCCGAGAAGCCTCGGCGGGCGGGCTGACAAAGTTTTATCCAAGGGTTTTGTTTTTCCCTCTACATTACGGGTCTTTTCTTCGTTACTTTTCATACTGAAATGAAAAGTAAGTCGGGAAGCCCCGACAGGCGCGGACGAAGTTTTTCTGAGAGCTTCGTTTTTCTTCCTACTTTACGGGCGCTCCCCCTTAAATATCCCCCCGGGGCTATGATCTCGGAGTACCGCTGACGGTTAGTGCTACCGCCTAAACCGCTCGGTATCCGCGCGACCGCGTGGCGGTCGAATGTGGTAGGAAGTCCTATGCGGTGAGCGGTTACAGTGGTGGGGTTGGGTTCGCAAAAGGTTATCTAAAGCATTAGTTCGGCTGGAAGTATGAAGTGCTTGGCGGTTACGTTGTCCTCTCTATTCCACGCACCCGTGCCTGCTCATTTTCACTCAGTTTTATCTAAGGGTTTTGTCTTTCCCTCTACCTCACGGGTCTTTCTTCGTTACTTTTCATAGTGAAATGAAAAGTAAGTCGGGAAGCCCCGAGCCG
>CAZVXL010000021.1:0-26010 GCA_964631595.1 uncultured Lachnospiraceae bacterium
CTCCATTATATGAATGGCTGGACTGCATCGGAAAGTAGCAAGATTACGGTATATATCATCGGGCCTTGGTGTGGAAGTAAGAGAACCAAAGAAATCAAGGTGGATGTGTATTGGCAGATAATGAACAACTGGGAGCGCTTTTTAGATTATGTTTGGAGTGCGAAGACCTCAAAGACTGGGTGTAGGCATCTTAATTCTTTGCCAAAATGGTCAATAGAGAACACAATAAATGAAAGTGCGAAAGTTGAAATGGCGCAGAGAATTGTTTGCGATTTTTTGCGAGATGAGGACAAGCCGCGTATCGAGGTTGCTTATGCTTTAGTTGAGCATGGTATTCCTGAGTATTTCATTAGCAAATGGGCTCATCGCTGGCCTGTAAGGCAATTTTTGAGAGAAGGTCAGTGCTATTGGCATTTGGAACTACGCGGATATTCAGAGTCGTATCTAAACGACGTAGTAGAAAACCAGGGGAAACTTTTTGATTATGTTGCGCATCAGTTCCCATTTATGAATACGGAGGCTTTTATAATCGATTATATGAATAGCAAAACTCGAAAAAATATTGATGATTGCCAGGTCTATGTTAATACCAAGAACGCAAAGGATCTTTGGGAGTATTTCACATCAACAGAAAAATACCAGCTGAAGCCAGGCATTATAAGCGATGATCCGGCAATAGTAGCACATCCCAGTTATATTTCCAAAACTGTCAATGTGGCATTGCAACCCCCTTTTACTTTGATGGTAGCTTTTGAAAATGGAGAAAAGAGAGCACTTGATATCGGTGAATACATAAACAATGATCCAAAGTATCAAGTCCTCAAGAATAGACCGGAGTTGCTTCATTCACCCGCAGTGAGCATGTGTGGATATCAGACAGTTTGGGAAGATAAAGGACTCTATCTTGAATTTCATAACGACATAGTCTTTGTTAATGGAAGAGATATTGAAGGTCCCCTTGATGGCTTTATGCCTCAATGGATTGGAGAGTTCTATGCCTACTATCAATGGCGATATAACATGCCGAGTTCTGAAGTGATAAAGAGAGTCCCTTTGAGAGAGTTGAAAAAGGTATATTGGGGGCTGAGAGATTATCCTATTGACCAGGCCGTTGAAAAAGTTGGAAACACTCTGCTACTTAAAGAAAAAGAGAATTAGGTTTGAGTGCAGCTCCATTTCATTGATTTAACATAAGAAAGATAGCGCAGTGTATTGGTATCAACGCAATAAGAATAAAAATATTATAGGTGACAGTAGTGGAAAAGAAATATAAAATAGGCGGCTACGTGAAAAGGGCAAAATTAAATCTTCGTAATGAAAAGGACATTAGGGCTTTTCATCGTGGAATCTTTGAGTCTCGGTACAGTGGAACGGAAGATGGCGAACTTGTGGATGTGTATATCGACATTACAGGCTGTAAAGAAACCTGCAAGCGCCCCGAAATGCTTCGTCTAATGCGAGATTGTGCGGATGGAAGAGTGAATCTGATTGTATCTGAGACAAAGGCATACCTGGCTGCCAATATTAAAGAGTTGTGCTACTGGCTCCACTTTATATTCAATCTGAACGACCGTATTGATGTTATTACATACGATGATATTAACACAATAGCAAACGAAGATAATCAGCGTGAGGCGCTGATAAAAATGGCTGAAGACTACATATACCTTAATCCGCCGGACTATCAAAAATGGTTAAGTGGCGTGGTTTCTGCCATCGCAAATTTGGGAGAGGATGGATAGGATATGTCAGAAGAAAAGATAACAGAAGTTGTCGGTGGTGAGACCACTGAAGAAGTTGATCGTAGGCCTGCCTGGAGACCGCAGGACGCAGACCGGGAGTACTACCGGTACGAAACAAAGAAACGAATACAGCAATATAGCAATCTGTGCTGAAGAGGAACTTTCCTCTATTGAGTGGGCCAGACTGAAAAAAGATAAGTGGGTCAATCGCTCCATCTCTTGCCCAGAGTATGTCCAGAACATTTACCAAATGATGGGCTGGAATAAGGATTGCCGGTATAAGGTGTACGGTCATCTTTCCAACTCTGAGCGTGGTTTGGTGCTGGTGTTCGATTTGGCTTCTGCGGTTATGTTTGACCCATTGCCGGAGGAATACTTTGATAAGCGTTCAGGCAAGATGAAGAAGCGTATCAACAAGTATTACCCGGATGAGATCCGCATGAAACTGGGTAGGAGTTATTCAGATTATGAGGCTAGCGGCACAGAGAACAATACTAAATGATTTCTTTGCTGTTTACATTGAAGAAAGACCGTTGAAGCAATCCACCCGAACAAATTACAAGTATATGTACAGAAAATATATCAGTAATGGATTGGGTAAAAAGAAGCTGTCAAGTATCAAATACAGCGATATTAAAAAGCTGTATCATTCGTTGATTGACGAAAAAGGCTTTAAGCCAAACAGTATGGAAGTAATCAACACTATTTTACACCCCATATTTGAAACGGCGGTGCGTGATGATTATATCCGCAAGAACCCCACAAAAGGCGTTATGAGCGAAATTAAGAGCCGCAGGGATTGGGATAAGCCAAAGCGAAAGGCACTTACAGAAGAGCAACAGGCGGCGTTTATAGACTATGTTGCTAATTCAAGAGTGTATAGGCATTGGATGACGGTATTTACAGTTCTTCTTGGTACTGGCTGTAGAGTGGGTGAAATTATCGGTTTGCGGTGGGAAGATTGCGATTTTGAAAACAATTTGATTAGCATAAATCACAACTTGATTTACCGCCAACAGGATAACGGCAAGTGCGAGTTTCATATTACCACGCCGAAAACAAAAGCCGGTGTGCGTAGTGTTCCAATGTTTGACGAGGTAAAAGAAGCGTTGATAACGGAATATAATTATCAAAAATTAGAGGGATATAACCGTACTGTTATTGATGGATATTCCGGCTTTATATTCAAAAATCGTTTTGGTGATGTGCTCTCGGCACATTGTATAAACAGGGCGATTGAGCGTATCTATAAAGAATATAACGCCGAGGAAACGAAAATAGCACAGGCAGAGGGAAGACCGCCATTACTAATTCCGCATTTTACCGTACATAACCTACGCCATACTTTCTGTACTCGCCTTTGCGAAAATCAAGGTGACGAGGTTACATTAAAATTCATTCAAGAGATTATGGGGCACGCCGATATTTCTACAACTTTAGATGTATATACCGATTTGACTACCCAAAAGAAGCAACAAGCATTTGTTAGTCTGCAAGGGAAAATCAAACTAACCTGATGTACCAACCGTACCAAATATTTTACCAATTTTCATTGTGTTGTGCCGCAACACGCCGTGTTTGCCAAATGCAAACCGAGAAATAGAACAATACAATATCTTGTGGTTTTGAGAGGGATAATCGCAAAATGCAATGTCTATGTTCAGTTTTCGTGCATTTCATAAGATAATCCCGACGATGAAACCGCTTGACTGATACGGCTCGGGAGAGCTTTCGAGACAGAGTTATAATAACAAAACGGACTATGGATTTTTTCCATAGTCCGTTTTTCTTGCGCCACTCCGCAAAAGCAAGCGAGGTCGTGCCGCCGCTTGTAAAGTCGGATCCGCCGGATGATCCTGCGCGCGAGACGGCTTACAGAGCCATGAGAAGGGCTCCGGCTCCGAGGAGGATACAGCCGATAAGGGATTTTACGGTGAAGCTCTCATGAAGGAAAACAAACGATAAAACGAGCGTAATTACCACGCTCATTTTGTCGATAGGCACCACCTTCGACACGCTGCCTATTTGAAGTGCTCTGTAATAGCAGAGCCATGACGCGCCCGTCGCAAGGCCCGAGAGGATCAGAAACAGCCAGCTCTTTCTGCCGATCGCGGATATGCCGCCTTGCGAATGGGTGAGAAATACCATTCCCCACGACATGACGAGAACGACTGCCGTGCGAATGGCGGTCGCGAGATTGGAGTTCACACCGTCGATGCCCACCTTGGCAAGTATCGAGGTGAGGGCGGCGAAGACCGATGAGAGTATTGCAAATAAAAGCCACATACAGACCTCCGTGTGAATTTGCCGTTTTCGGCGGCACGATGCACCCGATTCCGATGCGGATGATGCGGCGGGTGTGCGGACGCGCGAGCCTTTGTCAATAGCAAAATTCAAATTTTTTATTTTTCTACACCCATGCGATTTTTCGTGTGGGTGCATTTTTGCAGACGGGTGAGTTTTCAACATAAAAAGGAGTTTTCAATGTTGAAAACTCTCTTTGAAAGCAGGGGTTTTCAACAGTTTCAACGGGGTTTTCAACATATGAACGCCGAACTAATGTCGAATAATACGCAATTTTCAACATCGCCGCATTTCCATGCAAATTATATATAATGCACAAAAAGCGCTGTTTTTGACCCGCAAACGGCGTTTTTCGGCGGTGATAGTGGCATTAAGCGCCGCGGAGCGGGGCAGAGCGAAGCCCGTCGCGGACAGATCCTCGGTATTTGGGGAAAGGTGCGGATGCGAGGCACAGACGTGGGTCACGCAGTCCGATATATCTCGGTCGGCAGTGCGATCTGCCGCTTGGATTATGACCTCTTTCCCGCCTTGCGCTCACCCTTGCCGGAGGCGGGGCGTGAGCCGTGCGAGGTTTTTTTCGCGGAAGATCGTTCGGAGGCGCGTGTGGCTGTACCGTATCCCTTGCGCTCACCCTTGCCCGATCCGGAGCGCTCGTGGGGCACAAGGCAGTCCTTGCCGTTCCCGATCAGATCCTCTCTGCCGCATTTCCGCAGAGCCTCGCGCACGAGGGGGCGCATCTCCGGCTTGCGGTACTGGAGCAATGCACGCTGGAGCTGCTTCTCCCTGTAATCGGTGGGAGTATACACCGGCTTCATCGAAAACGGGTCGATTCCCGTGTAATACATGACCGTGGAGGCGGTGCCGGGGGTGGGATAGAAATCCTGCACCTGCTCCGGCGCAAGACCTATCCTTTTCGTATACAGAGCAAGCTCCACCGCATCCTCAAGCGTCGAGCCGGGGTGACTTGACATGAGATACGGTACAAGATACTGCTCAAGCCCGCATTCCGCGGAATATTCGAAGAATTTCTTTCGGAATTTGTCGTACACCGATATATCCGGCTTGCCCATATGAGCCAGCACGTGCGGTGTGCAGTGCTCCGGAGCGACCTTGAGCTGTCCGCTCACGTGATCCTTCACGAGCTTCCTAAAGAACGCGGGATCGCTGTCGCACAGGAGATAGTCGAATCTTATGCCAGAGCGTATGAATACGCGCTTCACCTTGGGCAGAGCCTCCACCTCGCGGAGCAGGCGAATGTATTCCGAGTGATCCGCCCTCAGATTCTTGCACGGCCTTGGAACAAGGCAGCGCTTTTTCTTGCAGACACCGTGCTCAAGCTGTTTGTCGCAGGCGGGGTAGCGGAAGTTGGCGGTCGGCCCGCCGATATCGTGTATATATCCCTTGAAATCGGGCAGTGTTGTGAGCAGGCGCGCCTCCTCCGTGACCGATTCCACACTGCGGCTTCTGACGCTTCTGCCCTGATGAAACGCAAGAGCGCAGAAATTACAGCCGCCGAAGCAGCCTCGGTTGTGAGTTATCGAAAATCTCACCTCCGTTATCGCGGGGACACCGCCGTCCTTTTCGTACATGGGGTGATATGTACGCATGAACGGGAGCGAATATACGCGGTCAAGCTCCTCCCGCTCAAGCGGGGGCATCGGCGGATTCTGAACGAGCATACGGTCTCCGTAATACTCCGCAAGCAGTCCGCCGCATACGGCATCGTTATTTTCGTATTGCAGAGCAAAGGCGGCGGCGTAGGCGCGCTTGTCCGTCTTCAGCACGTCGTAATCGAACCCGTCTGGGGAGCCGTCGTCTCTCGGTGAGGCGGGAGGGTAGTGCACCGCATCGCCTGCCTTGCAGACGTAGGCTGTGCCGCGAACGTCACGTATCTTCTTTACGGGAACGCCCTTATTCAGCAGCTCCGCAATACGCAGGATAGAGGACTCACCCATTCCGTAGGAGAGTATATCGGCGCGGCTGTCGATGAGGATACTGCGGCGAACCTTGTTGTCCCAATAATCGTAGTGTGCGAAGCGGCGAAGCGACGCCTCAAGTCCGCCGATGATTATCGGCACATCGCCGTATGCCTCGCGTATCCTGTTGCAGTACACGATGAGAGCGCGGTCGGGTCTTTGACCCGCGCGACCTCCGGCGGAATAATAATCGTCATTTCTGCGGCGCTTGGCGACGGTGTAGTGCGCCACCATGGAATCAATGTTTCCCGAGGAAACGAGGAAGCCGAGACGCGGCCTTCCGAAGCGGCGGAAATCCTCTGTGTCCTGCCAGCGCGGCTGTGGGAGCATCGCGACGACAAAGCCGGCATTTTCGAGCACGCGGCATATCAGCGCCGCCCCGAATGACGGGTGATCGACGTAGGCGTCTCCGCAGACGTAAACAAAATCCGGCACATCCTGTCCGAGCTTCCTGACCTCGTCGGGCGTGACGGGAAGAAATTTTTCAGCAAGCCTCATGTGTGGCACACTCCTGTAAATATCGTACCGCCTGCGGCGGTCTGTCGGCACGGCATCCCATTGCTCCGAGTGCGCGCCGAGGGCGGGCTATTTATGGTATTTGCCGCCGCGAAGAATATCGAGGGATCTGTATATCGCCTCCATGAGCATGACGGCGGCAAGCTGATGCGGGAAGGTCATCGGTGACATCGAAAGCCGCAGATCTGCCGCGGATTTCACTCTCTCCGACAGCCCGTGGGAGGAGCCGATAATGAAGCAGAGCTCCGATGTACCGCCCGCGGTACACCGTTCGATCTCGGCAGCAAGCTGCTCCGAGGACAGCATACGCCCCTCAATGCACAGCGCCACCGTCATGGCTCTCTTGGGGATCCTTGAAAGGATATCGTCCGCCTCTCTGTCCAAGGCGGCGGCAATATCTCCCTCGGAGGGCACGGAGCCGCCGATGCGCGCCTCCTTCAGATGAAGCTCCTCAAATTGGCAGTAGCCCGAAAGGCGCTTTTTGTACTCTGCGGCGGCATCTCTGAAATACGGCTGTGCGAGAGTTCCCACACAGATAAGCTTTATCTTTATCACATTATCACCTCTGTATATCGCATATCTCACAGGCATTGCCGCATACTCTTATCCGCACGGCACGGTCTTCTTCGGCACACATGACGGGCAGTCCGCCGAAGCCCGAGCGGTCAAGTGCCTCCGATACTGCGGAAAGCGCAAGAGACGGCGTGTTGTTCTCACGGCTAAGATGAGCCAGCACAAAGCCCGCCGTGCCGCTGTGGGCAAGATCTGCGGCAAGCTCGGCGCACTGCGGATTTGACAGATGCCCCCACCTTGACGCTATCCGAGCCTTCAGCGACGGCGGATACGGGCCGCGGTCGAGCATCTCGGGATCGTGATTCGCTTCGATCACGGCGCAGGTCGTGCCCGACAGAAACTCCGAGCACTCCGAGGTGACCTCGCCCATATCAGTTGCAACGGCAAAGCTGCTCCCGTCCTCCGTACGGAAGCGGTAGCAGATATTTGCGGAGCTGTCGTGCGGGATACTGCAAGAGGATATCGAGAGGGCGCCTATGGAAAAATCGCGCCTCGGGGAGAGCGCCCTTGCGGAGCTCTGCATGGCATCGTTTTCGCATACGGCGGCAAGCACCGGCACGACTCCTATAAGCGGTGTGCCGTATTTTTTGTGAAACACTCTGAGCGCAGAGGTGTGGTCGATGTGCTCATGCGTGAGAAGAATTGCGGATATGCTTTCCGGCTCGGTGTCGATCTCCCGCAGGGCGCGGCAGAGCGCGGCACAGCTTTTGCCGGCATCCACCAGCACGGAGGTCTCTCCGCCGCGTATAAGATATGAATTTCCGGAGGAGCCGGAATAAAGGGAATATGCTTCGATCATTGATTTCTCCGAGATAAGCCGTCATGCGTATCAAAAGCCGCGCGGCTTGTTTTTTACTCTTGCGTTGAGGAGGATATATGCCGCGGTCAGCACTACCGCCGCGACAAGGGTGCCGATGAAGAATCGGCTTGAGGTGAATTCCTCTATCTGAGAGAGCGTATACAGAAGCTCGCTCCGCTCTATGTCTATCGTCGTGACAAGCTCCGCAGAGCCGATGACCTCTCCCTTGTAGAGCACCGTCACCGCACCCGCTGACTCTCCCTTACGGATCGGTGC
The DNA here is from genome assembly GCA_964631595.1 of uncultured Lachnospiraceae bacterium. Lineage (GTDB taxonomy): Bacteria > Bacillota > Clostridia > Oscillospirales > CAG-272 > UMGS1312. Next base: position 8,187 of record CAZVXL010000021.1, read on the forward strand.
TGGCAGAGAATCGTACAGAGTCGTATAGCTGTACTCAAGCTCCGTCTCCATATCCGTGGAGGTGGGCAGATATACGCGAAGCCCCGTCTTCGGTGAGAGAGCCACGCTGTCCACCGCAGACGAGAGAGTTACGGGGATCTCACAGATAAGCTCCTCCTCGGAGAGCACGTCGAGGTAATCCCAAGCGGAGAATGCCCAGTCAAACAGCGCGACAGCGCCCGCATAGGCGTAGTTCACCGATTCATCGGAATACGCACCCATGAGAACTGCAAGATATGACAGATCGCCGTCGCTGTTTTTGGCTGTCGCAATGACCACACTGCCGGATCTTGAGGTGCTTCCCGCATTCATGCCGGTCGCGCGCTCGTATCTGTAGGGCGTATCGTAGGTGTCGTAGAATTTGGATATAAGACAGTTTCGGTTGTAGATGTTGCGGAAATCCTTCAGATTTGTCTTTTCCATGACGTATTTTTGAGATGACGTTATCTCACACAGCAGAGGAATACCCGCAACGTATTTTGCGATGATGGCGGTATCGGCGGCAGTCGTGACCATCGCATCGTCGTGAAGCCCCGTGGGATTCGTGTAATGCGTGTCATACGCTCCGAGAAGTGCTGCCTTGGTGTTCATAAGGCTGACAAATTCATCTGTTGAGCCTGCGACCGTGTGGGCAAGCACGAGAGCGGCATCGTTTGCGCCTCCCTCAAGGCAGGCGTACAGCATATCCCTTACGGACACCTCCTCACCTGCCACAAGTCCGAGCTTGTTTCCCGCGGCATCGGCAAGCATATTCGAGGTCACGGTGATGCGGCGGTCAAGCTGATCTCCGAGCGCTTCCGCGGCGACGATACCGGTCATAAGCTTGACAGCGGAGGCGGGGTATACGGGCGTGTCCGTATTGCTTGAAGCGAGGACACGGTTGTTTTCGAAATTGTACAGATAGTATGAGGCACAGCCCTCTATCTCCGGCGGCACGGCGGCATCGGCGCCGTCTGCGGCGGACGGCACGGCAAGTGCGGAAATGAGCACAAGCAGAGCCGACAGAAGGGCGATGTATTTTCGGGTATTTGTTTTCATGTTACGTCCTTTTTATGTGAGTGTGAGCGGCGGTGGTCTATCTCTCCCAGTATTTTCTGTCGAGTGAGCGCAGCTGGATCGCCTCTGCAATGTGTGCGGAGCCGACATTTTCGGCACCCGCCAGATCGGCAATGGTGCGTGCGACACGCAGTACCCTGTCGTATGCTCTTGCGGACATTCCCATTCTTTCGAATGCCGCCTTGATGACGGCGATACCCGCCGCATCCGGCTCACAGAATTCGCGTATTCCCGTGCTGTCGAGCTGGGAGTTGGGCAGTCCCGACTGCCTTGCCTCGGCAAGGGCTCTTGCGGCGGATACGCGTTCTCTTATTACGGCGGAGGATTCGGAGGCCTCCTTGGCGGAGAGCTCATCGAAGGAGAGGGCGGGCACCTCCACCTGAATATCTATGCGGTCGAGCAGGGGGCCGCTGATCCTCGAAAGATAGCTTGCGATATCCTTGGGCTTGCAGGTGCATTTGTGAGTACCCGAGCCGTAGTATCCGCATTTGCAGGGATTCATTGCACAAACGAGCATGAATCTTGACGGGAATACGGCTCTGCCGGAGGTGCGTGTCACGGTGACCTGCCCGTCCTCAAGCGGCTGACGGAGCGATTCCGTCACCGGCTTGCTGAATTCGGGAAGCTCGTCGAGGAACAGGACACCGTTGTGGGCGAGCGATATCTCGCCGGGCAACGGCATCGTGCCTCCGCCAACGAGCGACGGCGCGCTCATCGTGTGATGCGGCGAGCGGAACGGACGCCTTGAGGGAAGCGGATTTGCGGTGTCGATAAGTCCTGCGGCGGAATAGACACGGGCGCTCTGGACAGCCTCGTCGAAATTCATCTTCGGCAAAATGGAGGGAAGCCTCTTTGCAAGCATTGATTTGCCGGAGCCGGGAGGGCCTATCAGGAGAATGTTGTGACCGCCCGCGGCGGCTATCTCCATAGCGCGTCGCGCTCTGCTCTGTCCCTTTATTTCGGAGAAGTCGAAGCCTCTGCCGAACTCGGGCTCGGAGTGCAGATCTCTGCTGTAGTATGCTCTCGGCAGCGGCTTCTCACCGTTGAAATGCTTCACTATCGAGCGGATGCTGTCGGCGTAATATGCAGTCACGCCCTCAACCGCCGCCGCCTCTCTTGAGTTGGCGAACGGGATGATGACGTCGGTGATGCCCGCCTCCTTTGCCGCAAGCACCATGCAGAGAACGCCCTTGACGGGGCGAAGCTCTCCGGAGAGGGAAAGCTCACCTATGATGCAGGTCTTGGCGAGGGGAGCCTTGTCGGCAATGGCTCCGCCGCCGCAGAGTATCGCAGTGAGTATCGCCGCATCGAGCGCGGAGCCCTCCTTCCGCCTGTCTGCGGGAGCAAGATTTATCACGATAGATGCCTCCGGGATCTCGTAGCCGCAGTTGTGCGCGGCTGCCTCCATTCGGTGTACGGATTCCCTTACGGCGGTGTCCGGCAAGCCTACGATGTCAAGGGACGGAAGCCCTCTTGTGCAGTTGCACTCTACGGTAATTGGATATCCCTCAATGCCGAACAGACCGGCGGAATAAACTGAGATCAGCATAATATCACTATCCTTTGAGCAGTATTGACGATTTTGACATCGGCGCGGTACGGAGCGATCGCTATACGGACGTGCCGCCCATGTACCTCTCATAGTAGAACAGATATTGCTGGGCGATCCCCGCGGCACTGCCGAATACGGAGGGATCGAGCCCGTCGGGGAAATATTTTTCGATCACGCGCTTTATCCAGACGTCGGTGGGAAATGCCTCGGTTCTGCCGAAGCCGAATAAAAGCGTGCAGGCGGATACCTTGGGACCTACTCCCTTGATGCGGCGCAGCATGGCATCGGCATCGGCGTAATCGGTACAATCGGCTACTCGGTCAAGAAAATCCGGATCGTCGCTGACGAGGTGAGCCGCATCGCAGATGTATTTTGCACGGAAGCCGGTGCGGAGCTCGAGCATTCCCGCCTCTCCCGCGGCGGCGATCGCCTCGGCAGTGGGAAACGAGAAATCGCCCTCCCCGATGCGCTCACCGTATTTGAGGCACATCGCCTCGATTATGCCGCGTATGCGCGGGATATTGTTGTTCTGGGAGATGATGAAGGAGCAGAGTGCCTCCCACCTGTCCTGACGGAGTATTCTTATGCCGCGAGAGATCTCGGCGGCGGAGGCGAGCACGCTGCCGCCGTTCTCGGGCGGCAGAGCACCTGCTATAATGCGGTCGAGCTCACCGTAATCGGTGTCGAGAGACAGGTAGCGGCACCATTTTTCGGAAAACTCCTCGGGTGTGATGCCGTCTATTCGCAAGGCATTCTCGGTGCGGCGTATCCTCACGCGCTTTCCGAGGGCAATGCCCGTGACCCAGCCCTCGGGCAGAGGCTCAAAGCGGAAGCACTGCCCGCAATCAAAGGTCTTTTCGGGAGAAAAATATCCCGAGTGACAGACCGTGATGCCGGTGCTGTCGCTGTCTGTTATGTATGACTGCATGATGATCTCCGTTATCGGACTTGAAATATTCGGTCAAATGTTATATACTAAGGTAAACGCCGAGCGGCGCGGAAGCTTTGGAGGTATACAGTAATGGAAAACATATATACGATACCGGTAAATGAGGCATTTGAGGACAGCGTTGGCGATGGGGTATGCTGCCCGTTCTGCCTGATGAGAAAAAGACTTGAGGAAAACGAGCTTGATCTGATACTCGGAGCCTCCATGATGGAGCCCGATACAAGAATAAAGACCAACGAGCAGGGCTTTTGCCCCGAGCACCTTGAGAGACTTCTCGGCAGCGGCAAGGCATTGCCGTTCGCGCTCATGATGGAGAGCCATCTGGAGCATATCAGAGGCAGTCTGAAGGGTGCGGGAGTGCTGTGCGGAGCAAATGCGGCGGCGGATATAAAATACCTCCGTGAGCTCGGCTCCTCCTGCTACATCTGCTCAAGGATAGACTATCATTTCACACGCATGGTGGATACCGCCGTGTATTTGTGGAAGGAGGATCCCTCGTTCCGCAAAAAGGCGGAGTCGGTCAAAAAATTCTGCTACCCGCACTTTGCCGATTTTGCCGCAGCGGGCAAGGAGAGGCTGAAGGGAAAGGATTTCTCCGCCTTCTACAAGGAGATGTTCCGCGTGCTCGATGAATACACCGAGACTCTGTCGGAGGACATAAGCGGATTTTGCAGAAAGTTCGATTACAGATACGCCGATGAGCCTTGGGGCAATTCCAAGGATGCGCCCGAGAGGGCGGTACGTATGCTCAGCGGAGACAAATGACCGTCTCGGCACGTCCGGAAGATGCGGGATGTGCGAAATACCGTAATACTTGATCGGGGCGACACCCATAGCGCGTGTGTCACCCCGTTTTTCTGTCTCTATTGTCTTCTGTTATGCAAGTCTGACGGCACCGGCCTGTCTTACGGACAGAATGAGGCAAGCGCCCTCACCGAATACGCTGTCGATGTAGGTGCGGTAAGCCTCGGCAAGCTCGGAGGGAACGAATGCCTGAATCGTTCCGGCAAATCCGCCGCCGTGAACTCTCCATGCCGCCTTTTCTCCGGCAAGCTTGCTCTCGGTGAGGCAGAGAGCGAGAGAAAGTCCCTGCTCCTCAACATTTTTGATAGTGTATACGTTTTGCAGATATCTGAAGCTTGAATTGCCGGAGGCGATGACGTTCTTGAGGAAGGTGTCGATATCGTCTGCCTCAAGCGCTGCGATCTGAGCGGCAACGCGGTCGTTCTCGTCGATGAAGTGGAGCGCACGCATGATGGCGCGGTCTCCGACGCTCTCACGGAGCTCGGGGATCTTCTTCACGATATCATCCTTGCTGAGTCCGCGAAGCACGGGCTTGCCGAAGGCGGCGGCAACAGCCTTCATCTCGGCGGGAACGGATGCGTAATCCTCGTTGAGGTCGGCGTGATTTCCGCCGGTGTTGACTATGCAGAGGGAGTAGCCCTTTGCGTTAAGATCGAAGTCCAGCTTGCGGATATCGGGAGCCGAGGGATCGGCAAAATCTATCGTGATAAAGCCGCCGACGGCGCAGGCGGTCTGATCGAGAAGTCCGCAGGGCTTGCCGAAGAACTTGTTCTCCGCGAACTGGGACATCTTTGCTATCTCAACGTTGTCGATCTTTCCGTCGTTGAACATATGAGAGATGATGGTACCTATCATGACCTCAAATGCGGCGGAGGAGGAAAGTCCCGATGCCTTGAGAACGCTTGAGGTGGTGTAGGCATCAAAGCCGCCTACCTTGTAGCCCGCATCGAGCATGGCTCTCTCCATTCCGGCGATGATCGAGGCGGAGGTGAAGAACTTGGACTCGTCTGGTGCATCTGCCGCGGAGCTGTCCACGACATCCTCGGGGAAGCCGGCGGATTTTACGCTAACCACGCCGTCATCTCTTGCGGCGGCAACGGCGATGATATCGAGATTTATAGATGCGGCGATAACGCGACCGAGATTGTGGTCGGTGTGGTTGCCGGAAATCTCACTTCTGCCTCCGACGGAGCAGAGGATGACATCGCGACTGCCGTCGGGATCGTACAGCTTGCCGAATTCTTCGACCGCACCGAGGATGCGCTCGCGATGCTTTTCGATCATATCGGCGGAAATACCGCACTCGGCTGTGAACTTGGCGTCAAGCTCGCCGGAGGTGATAAGTTTTTTGAGTTCGCAGGTTTTCATTTAAGGATCCTTTCGTTTATGTAAATAATTATCTGCATTTATACCGCAAAAACGGTCTTCATCTTATTATATCAAATGATACTCGGAATTACAAGGTCTGAGGCGACATTTTTGCAAAACGGCGTCGGATACCGAAAAAAGAGCCGCCCGTGCTCCGACGGCGGCTCTTTGCGGCTTATTTTTCCGTTATGTATCGGTCAATTGCGGCGGCGGCATTTTTTCCTGCGCCCATTGCAAGGATAACGGTGGCGGCACCCGTTACGGCATCTCCGCCCGCGTATACAGCCTCTCTTGAGGTGAGTCCCGTTTCATCGCTTGCGATGATACCGCCCCATGGCTGCGTATCGAGGCCGGCTGTGGTGGACTTTATCAGCGGATTCGGTGACGTGCCGATGGACATTATCACGCAGTCCACGTCGAGCACGAATTCCGAGCCCTCCTTCGCGATCGGTCTCCGTCTGCCCGAGGCATCCGGTGCGCCGAGCTCCATCTCCTCGCATTTGATGCCGCACACAAAGCCGTCATCTCCGCCGAGGATCTCCACGGGATTTGTCAAAAGTCTAAAGCAGATGCCCTCCTCCTTGGCGTGCTCCACCTCCTCGCGTCGCGCGGGAAGCTCCGCCTCGGAGCGACGGTATACGATATACACCTCCTCGGCGCCGAGCCTGAGAGCGCTTCTTGCGGCATCCATTGCCACGTTTCCGCCGCCCACGACGGCGACACGCTTTGCGTGCATTATCGGAGTGGCGCTGTCCTCACGGTACGCCTTCATCAGATTGACTCTGGTCAAAAATTCGTTTGCGGAGTACACACCCTTCAGATTCTCTCCGGCAATACCCATGAATTTGGGCAGACCCGCTCCCGTGCCGATGAATACCGCCTCAAAGCCGTCGGAGAGGAGCTCGTCGATCGAGAGCACCTTGCCGATCACCATATTGGTGGCGACGGTGACTCCGAGCGCCTTCAGGCCCTCGATCTCACGCCGGACGATAGCCTTGGGAAGCCGAAATTCGGGGATACCGTATACCAGAACTCCGCCGGCAAGGTGGAGAGCCTCAAACACCGTGACCTCGTAGCCCTTTTTCGCAAGATCTCCGGCGCAGGTGAGCCCCGACGGGCCGGAGCCGATAACGGCGACACGGTGTCCGTTGGAGACTGGCTTTTTTGAAGCATCGGATGCGGCGTTGGCATTGTGTCTGTCCGCGACAAAGCGCTCAAGCCTGCCGATCCCCACGGGATCTCCCTTTTTGCCGCGCACGCATTTTGCCTCACACTGAGTCTCCTGCGGGCAAACTCTGCCGCATACTGCGGGGAGAGACGAGGAGGCGGCGATAATCTCATACGCGCCTTCGAAATCCCCTGCGGCTGTCTTTGCGATAAATTCGGGGATACGCACGTGCACGGGACAGCCCGAAACACACGGCATACCCTTACAGCCGAGGCATCTCTGTGCCTCCGCAATCGCGGTCGCCTCATCGTAGCCGAGAGCGACCTCGTCGAAATTGCGCCGACGGAGACTCGGCTCCTGTACCGGCATTTCGTTCTTTTTCAGCAATCTGTCATCCATTGTCAGCCCTCCGAGCGAAAAAGTCTGCATGAGCCCTCGCGCGCGTGCGCCTCAAACTCCCTGTACATGGAGCCGCGCTGCATGGCTTCGTCGAAATCCACCTCATGCCCGTCAAATTCGGGGCCGTCAACACAGGCAAAGCGCACCTTGCCGCCGACGGTGAGTCTGCATCCGCCGCACATACCCGTTCCGTCGATCATGATGGGATTCATGCTCACCGTGGTCTTTATGCCGTATTTCTTCGTCAGCGCGGATACGAATTTCATCATCACAAGCGGGCCTATGGCGATGACCTCGTCATATTTGTTACCGCTCAGTATAAGCTCCTCAAGAGCGGCGGTCACAAGCCCCTTCTCGCCGTAGCTTCCGTCATCCGTCATGAGCTTCATAACGGACGAGACCTGTCTGAACTCATCTTCGAGAATGACGAGCTCACGGCTTCTGAAGCCGACGACGGAGTGTACCTCACAGCCGAGCGAATGAAGCTTTTTCGCTACGGGATATGCGATGGCACAGCCGACGCCTCCGCCGATGACGGCGGCGCGACCGATACCCTCAAGCCTTGACGGGGTACCGAGAGGGCCGGCAAAGTCCTCAATAAAATCGCCCTCGTTTTTCTCGGAAAGCTTGCCGGTGGTGCCGCCCACTATCTGGAATATTATTGTCACCGTGCCGCGCTCACCGTCGCAGTCCGCAACGGTGAGGGGAATACGCTCCCCATCCTCATCAACGCGGAGGATTATGAACTGGCCTGCCTGTGCTTTTCTTGCCACAAAGGGCGCATCTATATCCATAAGCACAACTGTCGGGTTCAGCTGCTTTTTTCTGACAATTCTGTACATTTTTACGGTTCCTTTCAAATTCGGCAGAGCTTGCCGAAAATGTGTTGTCTTATTGTACCACTTATACGGCTGTGATTTCAAGTATTATTTTCCACTATAATAAAAACACACGGGGGCGCGGTTTGTACGGATTGCCGTGTTCCGCGCCCGCGGCGCGCATTTCAGCCCGCAAGCCCCGCAAGAAAGCACAGCCCTCTGAGCAAAAGACACAGGCTCACGCCGAAAACGGTGGGCAGTACCGCCGCAAGGAGCATCATTCGGGTGCTGCCCGTCTCCTTCCTTACCGTGAGGAGCGTGGTGGAGCAGGGCCAGTGGAACATGGAGAATAATGCCGCCGCGGCGGCTGTCCGCCAGTCCCAGCCACAGCTTTTGAGCAGAGCTCCCAGCTCCGGAGTGCTCACCTCGGTGAGCGCACCCGATGCCATGTAGCCCATAGCTGCTATCGGGAGAACGATCTCGTTTGCGGGCAGACCGAGAATGAATGCGGTAAGTATCACGCCGTCGAGCCCGAGAAAGCTTCCCACGGGATCGAGCACACGTGCCATCGTCTGCAAAAGAGTGTCGGAGCCGACCCTGATCCCCGAAAAGAGCCATATGATGAAGCCGGCGGGAGCCGCCGCGGATACGGCTCTCCCCAGTACGTACAGTGTTCTGTCGAAGACGGAGCGGACTATCACGGAGCCGACCCTCGGAATACGGTACGGCGGGAGCTCCAGCGTAAATGAGGAGGGCACGCCGCGGAGCAGGGTGGATGACAGGCTTCGTGAGGCGAGCAGTGTCACGGCAACGCCGAGCACGATGATGAGCGTGAGCCATACGGCGGCGCCTGCGGCGGAGGAGGAGAAAAATACGGTGCAGATGCAGAGAAGGGCGGGAAATTTGCCGTTGCAGGGGACGAGGCTGTTCGTGAGAACGGCGATGCGGCGCTCCCGCTCGGAATCTATTATTCGACATCCGACAACGCCCGCCGCGTTACAGCCGAGTCCCATGCACATCGTAAGCGCCTGCTTGCCGCAGGAGCCGCACCCCTTAAAGAGGCGGTCGAGAACGAATGCCACTCTCGGCAGATACCCGAGATCCTCCAAAAGAGTAAACAGGGGGAAGAATATCGCCATGGGCGGAAGCATGACCGAGATCACCCATGCGGTCACGCGGTACACGCCGTCCGTCAGACAGCAGACGACGGCGCTCGGAAGTCCCGCGGAGGTGAGAGCGCCGCGCAATATCTCACCGAGGCGCTCAAATGCCGAGGAGAGGAGAGACGACGGGTAATTTGCACCCTTGACGGTGAGCCACATGATCCCGCAGAGCAGAAGGAGCATGACGGGCAGGGCGGTGAAGCGCCCCGTGAGTATTTTGTCCGCACGTCTGTCAAGTGAGCGTCTGCCGTCCTTGACGGGGGTCGGCGCACGGCGCACCGCCGCTCTTGACAGGCGCTCCGCCTCGGCGGCATATGCCTCGTCACTTTCAAGGTGTACCTTCTCCGACGGCGGCAGTGCGAGTACCCGAAGCACCGCTCTCGGTATCTCGGATAATCCTCTGCCGCTTCTTGCGGCGGTCGGCACGACGGGAATACCGAGCTCCGCCTCAAGAGCCTCTCGGTCTATGCGTATCCCCTTCTTTTCCGCCTCGTCGATGAGATTCAGCACAAGCACACTGCGCGGGCACAGCTCCGCTATCCGCAGCGCGAGTATCAGATTTCTCTCAAGCAGTGAGGCATCGCAGACGATCACGGCGGCATCAATCTCCCCCGAGCGGATGCAGTCTCCCGCGACAGCCTCCTCGGCGGAGTGCGGATCGAGCGAATAACAGCCGGGGAGATCGGTGAATATGAATTCCTTCCCCTCCGCAAAGCAGCTCCCGACCGCAAGCTCCACCGTCTTGCCCGACCAGTTTCCCGTGTGTCGGTGCATACCGGTGAGAGCATTGAATACGGTGCTCTTTCCGACGTTGGGATTGCCTGCGAGGGCGACCCTGACAGTCTCACACCTACCCATTAGCACCATCTCCTCTCACGGCATATACGGCTCTGCTGTCCTCACGGCGCAGTGCTATCACCGCGCCGCGGATGCTGTATGCCTGCGGATCTCCGAGAGGACTTTTGTACAGACATTTGACGGCGGTGCCCGAGACGAGCCCCAGCTCACGGAGACGACTGCACAGCGGCGAGGGCTCTAAGTGCTCCACCACCGCCGATTCCCCGGGGCGCAGTCTGTCCATGGTAATTATCTCTTTATCCATGCTTATATAACCAAGCCTTTTATCATATTCTCGGCGGCACGGGATGCTCCCCCGCCGCCGACGGCAAAGCTGCCGCAGTACAGTATATGCGGCGGGGAGGGAGCGGGGGAATCGGCAAAAGCAAAACGGAGACCGCGACTCTGCGCGATCTCCGCCGATATTTATATGTTATCCCACCGTGCCGTGTAAAACAAGAATTTAGAAACCCTGCCCAAGCAAGGTTGGTGTCCTCTTGAAAGCTTTGCGTCAACCAACGTCCCGAGCTCCCGACAAAGGAGAGCCTCGGGGAGGCCTGCGTACCCATCATTCAAAGTCCGGACTCCATAAATCTATTGTGGGTTTAATTACTCATTTTATCACGCACACCGCAGGACACCGCGCCGTCTCCGTCCAAGTCGGAGACCTTGCGGTCATTTGCAGGTGCTCGGATGTGTGCCTCGGATATTACTCGGCGTCTCCGCCGTCGTAATCCATATCGGCAAAGCTGTCCTCAAACATATCCGCAATACGGTCGAATTCCTCATCGTCCTCAATGGAGATGAGCACTTCCTCGCCGTCTTCCTCGGTGTGAGATTTAAGTATTACATATTCCTCACCGTCCTCGTTGCCCTCCTCGTCAAGGGGCACAAGTGCGTGATACAGAACTCCGTCTACCTCGCAGATAGCGATCTGCTCAAACTGCGCCTCGTTACCCTCCTCGTCGGTCAGGGTGAAGATCTCGGCGTCAAAGTATTCTTCTGCCATGCTCATAATCCTTTCAGTACATCATTCTCGTCTCAGGCATTATCTCCTGATACATATATTCTATACTAAGACGGAAAATTTGTCAATAGCGACCGCTGTCGGTTTTTGCGAATTGTGCGATAAGCGGCAGCAACATCGCCGCTACCGCCTCCGCCCCCGAGAGCGTGCCGTAAAATAAGGGGAAAATTCCCCGATTCACTTGACTATACACGCCTCTTTATGATATCATGTAGCAGTAGACTGATACATAAAATACGGAAAGGTCATTTGATATATGAAATATTTGCTTGAGGGCGGCACATATCGGCTGAAGGCCGCCGAATATTCAATGGAGCTTGACTCCGAAACGGTAGCCGTTACCGTCGGAGGAACGGAATTTGTGCGTCTTGACGTGAGGACTGCACTGAATACGGTCGGAGAGGGCGACGGTGTAAATCTCGACGAGGAGAGTGCCGTGACCTCCTTTGAGCTTGCGGAGGAGCGCGACGGAAGCGTGACCTTCGTCTGGAGCTCCGCATCCTCTCTTTGGGACAAAAAGGAGTACATACTCATCTGCCGCGAGGACGGCGCGGAGTACAAGACGCGCGTGTACGGCAAGGGAGAGGTCGATACGGTCAATTATTTTGCCGGAAGCATGACCGATCCCGCTCACGGAAGCCACTACGAATTTTCCGAGGGCTATACCCCCGTGGTCGGTATTGATTCAAGTGAGAAGTACACCTTCACGCCCAACGGCGAATTCAAGAGATTCTCGTATCTCACGGTGCCGCCGATGTTCCTTTACTCCTTCAGATGCGAGGAGGAGGCGGCGCGCCTCACCTTCGGACTTGTGGCAAAGCCCGGCGAGCACAACTTCACCCAGTTCAACTACAGCACGACGATGCACCGCTGGAGCTGTCACTTCTGGCTCTGGACGGATCAGTCCGGACACGTGGCGGTTGACGGCGAGTGGGAGACACCGTCGGTGTTCATCTACAGATCGTACAGCGAGGAGCAGGCATGCGAAAAGTACGCCGACCTCTACTTCGATCTCGGCTATGCGAAGAAGCCCGAGCTTGAGGTGCACCCGCGCTTCTGGTACGGCCCTATAGCCTGCGGCTGGCTTGAGCAGCTCACATGGTGCTATCAGGATAAATACGGCCTTGTCGGCTCATCGCGTCAGGAGCTCTATGAGGAGATGCTTGACAAGCTGTGGGCGAAGAAGCTTTATCCCAAGGTCATCATAATCGACGACAAGTGGCAGGATAAATACGGAACCGCACATGAGGATAAGGAAAAATGGCCCGACCTTGCCGGCTTTATCAAAGAGGCAAAGGCAAAGAGAGGCGTGCATACCTTCATGTGGTACAAGATGTGGGACAGCGAGGGTATTCCTGAGGAGTACTGCGTTTGGGACGAGAAGGAAAAGAGATACGTGGTCGATCCCACGAATCCCGGATACAGAAGTATGCTGAAGGACACTCTGCACTACATTCTCTCCGATGACGAGGGCTGTCTCGGTGCAGACGGACTCAAGATAGATTTCGCCTTCTGGCAGCCGCTCGGCAGGACATCGCGCTCCTACGACGGACGGTACGGCGTTGAGCTGTTCTTGGAGCTCGTCCGCCTTATCCACGATACGATGAAGGAGATAAAGCCTTACGCGGTGCTGAACTGCAGTCCGTGCCACCCCGTATTTGCGGAGCTCTGCGATCAGGCAAGACTGCACGACTACGATTACCGCCAGCGCGATTCTCTTGAGGAGTTCGGCAAGAGAGCGACTCTCTACAGGATCGCACTGCCGAATACTCTGGTGGATACGGACGGCTGCGGCTACAACACGCGCCGCGACACCATGCGCTATCTCACGCGCTCCCATGAGCTCGGCATACCCGATATGTACTGCGTATCCGATACGCCGTATCTCTCCCTCTCCGATGAGGACTGGGCAGAGGTAGCGGGCGTTTGGAAAAAGTATTCCGAGAAGATGGACAGGCTCTACGGCAAGGAATAAGCCGAAAGCCGGTATACCCCGCCTCGGCGGATCAAAGCAGAATAAATTTATACCCGAAAGGATATGTGAATATGTATACAGAAAAGCTTTGCGGAAAGTATTCCGTGAAAACCGACTTTTACAGTCTCACTCTGTCCGAGGACTGTATCGACGTCATTATCGCAGGTGAAACTCTTGCGGCGCTCCGTCCCGTTTCCGCGGTAAATACCTGCGGTCAGGGAGAGGACGTGATCGAGGATGCCGAGGGCTCCGAGATCACTCTCACTGCCACCGAGGAGAACGGTATCCCCACCTTTATCTGGACCTCCGCCTCCTCCAACTGGAGCAAGAAGGAGTACATCGTGCGCTGCTTTGACAGCCACTTTGAGTATTCCATCCGTCTTACCGGTAAGGGCGCCGTTGATACGGTAAACTACTTCAGCGGACTTCTTTCCGCTCCCGATTCCGGAAGCCTGTATGAGTTTGACGAGGGCTTTACCCCGAATGTGACCGTCACCGGTCAGAAGCAGTGCTACTTCCATCCCGGCGCGGAGAACATGAACGAGTTTGCATACCTTATGGTTCCTCCCATGTTCCTCTACAGCTTCGCCGTAAAGGGAGTTGAGCCCAGACTCACCTTCGGTCTCGTTGCCGAAAAGGGCGAGCACAACTTCACTCAGTTCAACTACAGAACCAAGTACAGCGTGCATATGCGCCGCTTCTGGTTCTGGACGGATCAGTCCGGACACTCCGTCGTAGACGGCGTGTGGGAGACCCCGAGGATCATCTGTTACACCGCAGAGTCCGAAAAGGACGCAATGGTCACCTACTCCAACTACTACTATTCACACGGCATCGCAAAGACAAAAAAGCCCTCGGAGCAGAAGCCCCGTTGGTGGTACGGCCCCATGGCGTGCGGCTGGATAGAGCAGGATGCGTATAACAAAACCTACGGAGATGCGTGGGGAGCTTGCGAGAAGATCTACACCCATTTTGCGGATAAGCTGCTCGGCGCGGGACTGAAGCCTCAGATCATGATCATCGATGATAAGTGGCAGAAGACCTACGGCTCTCAGTATCCCAATCCGGATATGTTCCCCGATCTGCGTGCCTTCATCGACAACAATCTTGAGAAGAACAATATCCACACCATGCTTTGGTTCAAGCTGTGGGATCCCGAGGGACTTGATGACGATATGCTCATGAACGATCCCCACACCGGCAAGAAGACGGTAGACCCCACAAATCCCAAGTTCCGTGCGGAGCTGAAGCGTATGCTGTATCATCTGCTCTCATCCGATGAGGGCTGCTGCAACGCATACGGCTTGAAGCTTGACTACGCTTTCATTCAGCCTGTCGGCAGAGAGGCAAAGTCCTATGACGGCAAATACGGCGTTGAGCTTTATCTTGAGTACATCAAGTACATCTATGAGTGCGTAAAGGAGATCAAGCCGGAGGCTATCGTCAATGCGAGCCCGTGCCATCCTCTCTTTGCCGAGTATATGGATCACGCAAGACTTCACGACTATCACTTTGATCTCCGCCGTTGCTACGAGGAGTTCAAGTTCCGTGCCGAGTGCTATTCCGCGGCACTGCCGAACGTGCTTATAGATACGGACGGCGCCGGCTTTACGAGCCACAGAGACACCATGAGATATATGCAGCTTGCGCCGAAGCTCGGTATCCCCGATCTGTACTGCTTCACGAATATGCCCAGCATCGAGATCACCGATGACGAGTGGGCTACGGTCGCAAGAGTTTGGGATGACTATTCCGCGAGAATAGACAGTATGTTTGAATAATACCGAGCACTGCTCGGAAAAGGCTTTAAGGGGACCCTCGGGTCCCCGAAGCCGCTATGAGGAGAATTATGGCAAAAATCGGATTTGTATCTCTCGGCTGTTCAAAGAATCTCTGCGACACCGAGGTCATGCTCCGCCGCCTTATGGATGCGGGGTACGAGATCACACCGGAGGAAACTCTTGCGGATGCGGTCATAATAAACACCTGCGCCTTTATCGAGAGCGCAAAGCAGGAATCCATAGACAATATACTTGATATCGCTTGGCTCAAGGAGAATCATACTCTGAAGGGCATCGTTGTGACGGGCTGTCTTGCCGAGAGATATCGGGAGCAGATATCGGCGGAAATGCCGGAGGTCGATGCCGTTGTCGGCATCGGCTCTCAGGACAGGATAGTAGAGGCTGTCCGCAGTGTGCTCGGAGAGGACGGAGAGGGCAGGAGCGACGGCGCGCCCTATCTGTGCTTCGGAGATAAGGAAAAGTCCCCTCTCGGAGGCGACAGGCTCGTCACCACGGGTGAGCTTGCGTATCTCAAGATAGCGGAGGGCTGTGACAATCACTGCACGTACTGCGCCATTCCGCTTATCCGCGGCAAGATGAGAAGCCGCACCGTTGAGGATATAGTGGCGGAGGCGGTCGAGCTTGATTCTCTCGGCATAAAGGAGCTGTGCATCGTCGCACAGGATACCACCGCCTACGGAATAGATCTTTACGGCAGCTATGAACTTCCCCGACTCTTGAGGGAGATACTTGCCGCGACCGATATTCCGTGGATCCGCCTGCTCTACCTCTATCCCGATAAGATCACGGAGGAGCTGCTGGAGACGGTGCGCGACAACGACAGGATACTTAACTATTTCGATATCCCCATACAGCATATCAGCGAAAACGTGCTCCGCAGAATGGCGCGGCGCGGCGGAGCGGATACGGTACGTAGGGCTATCGCCATGATCCGCGAGACGGTGCCCGAGGCGATACTGCGTACTACGGCGATAGTGGGCTTCCCCGGTGAGACAGAGGAGGACTTCTGCGAGCTTTGCGAGTACGTGCGCGAGGTGAGATTCGATCGCTTCGGTGCGTTCACCTATTCGCGCGAGGAGGATACTCCCGCGTTCGGCTTCGAGGATCAGATAGACGAGGAGACGAAGCAGGAAAGATACGATATCCTCATGCGGACTCAGCTTGAGATAAGCGCCGAGAAGCTGGCAGATATGATCGGTAAAAAGATCGAGGTGTTCTGCGAGGGCTTCGATCCCGTGGCGGAGACGCACTACGGCAGAAGCCGCGGAGATGCCCCCGAGATCGACGGAAAGGTGTATTTCACCTCCGACCGCAGGATATCGGAGGGCGAGATCGTCGAGGTGGAGATCACGGGATCTCTTGACTTCGACCTGACGGGCGAGGCGACGGAGCGCTATCTGAAGTAGTGCGGCTGAGTCTGAATAAATACGCACATAGAACATATTTAAGCAAATTTCAGCTTTGGTAAAAATATATATTGATTTCACCGCGAAATTATTATATAATGATAAGTGCGAAATATGCCGGTAACGGTCAAAAAAATAAAGGAGTAATACATAATGAGCAATATTGCATATTCTCATGAGGTTGAAAGAATGTGTCCCATTGCCAAGGGCCCGAACCACGGTCCCGCTCCCATTCCCGAGGAGGGAAAGTGGGTCAAGTCATATGAGATCAAGGACATCTCCGGCCTCTCTCACGGAATCGGCTGGTGTGCACCCCAGCAGGGCTGCTGCAAGCTGACACTCAACGTAAAGAACGGAATCATCGAGGAGGCTCTTGTTGAGACTCTCGGATGCTCCGGTATGACTCACTCCGCGGCTATGGCTGCCGAAATTCTTCAGGGAAAGACCTTGCTTGAGGCTCTTAATACAGACCTTGTTTGCGACGCCATCAACGTTGCTATGCGCGAGATCTTTAAGCAGCTTGCATACGGCCGTACACAGACCGCCTTCTCCGAGAACGGACTTCCCGTCGGCGCATCCCTTGAGGATCTCGGTAAGGGACTTCGCTCTCAGGTCGGTACAATGTTCGGTACAAAGGCGAAGGGCGTTCGCTACCTTGAGATGGCAGAGGGCTATGTGCTCAATCTCGGAGTAGATGCGAACAACGAGGTCATCGGCTACAAGTTCGTGCATCTCGGTAAGATGATGGAGGCGATCCGTCACGGAAAGACTCCCGCCGAGGCTTATGAGGCTAATATCAAGACCTACGGCCGTTACGATGACGCCGTAAAGTATATCGACCCCAGAGAAGAATAAGGAAAGGAGGAGCAGAATATGTCTAACAATGTAAAATTCGAGGGATTTGAGAGAAGGATCGAAAAGATCAAGGTCGCTATGGCGGAGTACGGCATTGCCGATCTTGAGGACGCCAAGGCTATCTGCGATAAGGCGGGTATCGACGTAGATTCTATCGTAAAGGGCGTACAGCCCATCGCTTTTGAGAACGCAAGCTGGGCGTACACTCTCGGCTGTGCCATCGCACTGAAGAAGGGCGCAAAGACCGCCGCCGATGCCGCCGAGGCTATCGGAATCGGACTTCAGGCATTCTGTATCCCCGGCTCCGTTGCCGAAACCCGTAAGGTTGGTCTCGGTCACGGAAATCTGGCTGCAATGCTTCTCCGCGAGGAGACAAAGTGCTTCTGCTTCCTTGCGGGACATGAGTCCTTTGCAGCGGCAGAGGGCGCTATCGGTATTGCGCGCTCCGCAAATAAGGTTCGCCGCGAGCCGCTTCGCGTTATCCTTAACGGACTCGGTAAGGATGCGGCATACATCATTTCCAGAATCAACGGCTTTACCTACGTAAAGACCGACTATGACTTCTACACCGATGAGCTGACTATCGAATCCGAGACAGCTTATTCC
>CAZVXL010000022.1:0-24124 GCA_964631595.1 uncultured Lachnospiraceae bacterium
GCACAGCAGGTCAGCACCCCCGCGCTCAGCGCCGCGGTAAGGAGCAGCGATACAAGCTTTTTCATACATTACCTCCGAATCTATTCTGTTTGTATTTTACCATTGTTAACAAAATATGTCAACAGTTTTATCTTGTTTGCAAATACATCCCCGCACGCGGCATATATTTTTCATAAGTCTGATAATTTTCCGTCAGGTGGGCATAATATACAACAAATCAGGTATACGGGGGAAATATGAAAACGATCAGCCACACAGTCAGGGATCCGAACGGTATTCACGCAAGACCCGCGGGGATCCTTGTGAGCACAGCCAAAAAATTCGATTCCGATATAAAAATATACTGCGGCGAGCGTCATGGAGACTGCAAGCGGATATTTTCGGTCATGAGTCTGTCGCTGAGATCGGGTGACAGATTCAGCCTGCAAATAAGCGGCACCGACGAGGAGAGCGCGGCAGAGGCATTGTCACTTGCAATAGAGGATGCCGGAATATAGTCTCGGCAGTGCGCCGGACACGATATCTTTTTGATCCGCCGTACGGCGGGATGGAGTATTTATGCGAATTATTAAAGGAAAGGGAGTTGTCCCCGAGATCGCCGTAGGCAAATTCTTTATGCTTGACAGAAAAAGCCGCCGCACAGCCGTCGGTGAGAGGTCGGAAAGTGCGGACGGTCTTATCGGTGAAGCGGAGCGCCTCAAGACCGCGGTCTGCAGAGCCTCCGACGAGCTGTCCGAGCTCTCGGAGCTTGCAAGAGAGAGAGTCGGTCTCTCGGAGGCGGAGATATTCGAAACACAGCGTCTAATGCTCACCGACGAGGATCTTTACGGTACCGCCGAAAAGCTTGTCGCAGACGGGCTTTCGGCTGAGGAGGCGATACGGAAAAGCGGAGACGTGCTGAAGGCGATGCTTCTCGGCTCGGATTCCGAATATATGAGGCAAAGAGCCGCAGATGTTGAGGCTGTCCTTGACAAGGTATGTGAGCATCTTTCGGGAAAGAGAGACGGGGTGGAGCTGACATCTCCCGCCGTGATCGGTGCGTTTGATCTGACTCCGGCGCAGACACTCACGCTCGACCGCGACATGGTGCTCGGCTTTGTGACGGGTGCGGGCGGCACAAGCTCACACACCGCGATCCTTGCGCGCTCCATGAACATTCCCGCCGTTGTCGGCGCAGGTGAGCTTCCGCCCGAGGCGGACGGCGCCACCGTGATCCTCGACGGCTGTGAGGGGCTTCTTATAATATCCCCCGACAGCGAGACGCTGGAGCTCTACGGCAAGAGAACGGCGAAAAAGAACGAGGAGCGCAGAGCCATCGAAGCGATGAGCGGGGTCGGGCTGTCATATATGGGGCGCGACGTAAGAATATGCGCCAACATCGCCTCCCCGAGCGAGGCTCTCTCCGCAAGGCGCTTCGGTGCGGACGGTATCGGGCTGTTCCGCAGTGAGTTTTTATACATGAAGCACGGGAGAGAGCCGAGTGAAGCCGAGCAGTATGAGGCATACTGTGAGGCGGCGCGCGGTATCGACGGCGGTGAGGTCATCATCCGCACTCTCGATGCGGGAGCGGACAAGGATATACCGTATCTCGGGCTGAAAAAGGAGCCGAATCCGGCTCTCGGGCTCAGAGCCATACGCCTGTCTCTCGCAAGAGAGGAAACCTTCCGTATTCAGATAAAAGCTCTGCTTCGCGCCGCCGCCAGACACCGCATCTCGATAATGCTTCCGATGATCGCGGACATCTCCGAGCTCCGATGCGCCAAGAGGGTAATAGATTCCGTAAAATCGGAGCTCTCCGCCGAGAAGGTGCCCTTCTCCGAGGACACGCCGATCGGAATTATGATCGAAACCCCAGCGGCGGCAGTCACAGCCGAGCTTTTGGCAGGTGAGGCGGATTTCTTTTCCGTGGGCACCAACGATCTCGTGCAGTACACGATGGCGGCGGATCGAATGAATTCCGATGTGTCGTACCTTTGCGACGGCGCTCCCGAGGCTGTTTTGAGACTGCTTGAGCACGTCGGAAAAAGCGCCGCCGAGGCGGGGATCTGGGCGGGAATATGCGGAGAGCTTGCGGCGGACACCTCGCTCACGGAATTTTTCATGAAGGCAGGCTACACGGAGCTGTCCGTCGCTCTGTCGCAGATACCGAGGATCAAAAAGAGGCTCTCGGAGCTTGACGGCGCCGCCGTCAGGGCTTTTGCCCCGAAAAGCGGCACACACAGTATATAACGGAGGTCACAGTATGTTCGGACAAAAGAAAAGGGCGCTGACTCTGCTCGCGCCCGTAACGGGAAAGGTCATTCCGCTCGAAAACTCGGAGGACAGGGCCTTTGCGGAAAAGCTCGTCGGAGAAGGCGTTGCGATAATGCCCGTTGACGGGGATTTCAGATGCCCCGCCGACGGCAGGATAGTCGGAGTTGCGGAGGCGCTTCATGCGTACAGCATTGAGACCGAGGAGGGAGTGGATATTCTCGTTCACATCGGCATTGACACGGTAGGTCTTTCCGGCAGGGGGTACACGCCGCTTGTGAAGGCGGGTGACACCGTGAAGGCGGGAGATCCGCTGTGCAGGGTGGATATTGAGCTTTTGAGCTCACTCGGCTATTCCGCCTGTACCCCCGTTGTGATATGCGATGCCGACCGTCTTTCCTCCTTCTCACCGTTTTACGGTGATGCGATAGGCGGAGCGGACACGGTGATCGAATACACCGTCGGGGGAAGGAGGTGAGGGCTGTGAGCGGCACGGCTAAAGAGAGATCCGGTGGCGGATTATTCAGTATTCTTCAAAGAGTCGGGCGCTCCTTCATGCTGCCCATCGCACTGCTCCCCGTCGCGGGGCTTCTTCTCGGAATTGGCTCATCCTTCACAAACGGAGCAATGATCGGCGCATACGGGCTTGAAAAATGGCTCGGTGAGGGCACGGTGCTGTACTCCGTTCTCACCGTAATGAGTGAGACGGGCAACATCATCTTCACGAATCTGCCGCTCATCTTCGCCCTCGGCGTTGCGCTCGGAATGGCGGAAAACGAAAAAGCCACCGCCGTTCTCTCCGCGGCTATCGCATTCTTTGTAATGCACCGCACGATATCCACGCTGATAGAGCTCACGGGAATGAATGACGGAGAGGTGCTTGAGGGAACGATATCAAGCATCGTCGGGATACAGTCGCTCGAAATGGGCGTATTCGGCGGCATTATCGTAGGGCTCGGCGTTGCCGCGCTCCACAACCGTTTTTACAAAATAAAGCTTCCCTCCGTGATATCCTTCTTCGGCGGAGTGAGATTTATACCGATAATCTCCACGCTCGTATTTATAATAGTCGGTGTCGTGATGTTCTTTGTGTGGCCCGTGCTCCAGCGCGGGATATATGCCCTCGGCGGGCTTGTGCTGAGCTCGGGCTATGCGGGAACGCTCATTTACGGCACGATAGAGCGTGCGCTTATTCCCTTCGGTCTGCACCACGTATTCTATATGCCGTTCTGGCAGACGGGGCTCGGCGGCACCGCCGTCATCGACGGGATTGCCGTATCCGGAGCGCAGAACATCTTCTTTGCCGAGCTTGCCTCCTCATCGACCGAGGTATTCAGTGTCAGCGCCACGCGCTTTATGGCGGGTAAATTCCCGTTTATGATATTCGGGCTTCCCGCCGCCGCGCTTGCAATGTACCGTGCGGCAAGACCCGAGAGGAGAAAGGTCGCGGGCGGACTTCTCCTTTCCGCCGCGCTCACCTCTGCCGTAACGGGCATCACCGAGCCCATTGAATTCACCTTTCTGTTCGTAGCGCCGCTTCTCTATGCGGTACACTGCGTTTTGGCGGGGCTTTCGTATATGCTCATGCACCTGCTCGGAGTCGGTGTCGGAATGACCTTCTCCGGCGGACTTATCGACCTCACCCTGTTCGGCATACTCCAAGGCAATGCCAAGACCCACTGGCTGTGGGCTGTCGCCGTGGGAATACTGTACTTTGCCGTATACTTCTTTCTCTTTTATTATCTCATCAAGGCAAAGCGCTATATCACTCCGGGACGGGAGAGCGGCGGTGAGACAAAGCTTTACACGAGAGCGGATTACAGCAAAAAAAGAGACGGCGGCGGCGGACTTCCCGAAAGGATCGTCGCGGGGCTCGGCGGCAGGGAGAACATCCGTGCCCTCGATTCATGCGCGACACGGCTCAGAGTGACAGTTGCCGATCCGGAGCTTATCGACGAGGGAACGCTGAAGGAGACCGGTGCCGCCGGAGTTATAAAAAAGGGCGGCGGTGTGCAGGTGATATACGGTCCCACCGTCACCGTGATAAAAAGTGAGCTTGACGAATATCTCGGAGCCGAGTAAGACGGCTGTCCGCGCCCTCCGATATTGCCGAGAGTCTGTCCGACGGGCACCTCTCGGCAAATCCTTTTCACACGCACGAGGTCTCCGGCATACAATATTTAGTGATATACCCAGATATCATACGTGAGGTACATATGAACAAGACAAAGATATGCATAGTCGGCGGAGATATGCGCCAGCTCTATCTTGCCGAGCAGCTTATAGGCAAGGGCTTTGACGTCAGCATATGCGGCATCGACAAGAGTCGCGTATCTGGCTACCGCCTGAGAAACGCGCGTGCCGCCGTCCACCCTGCCGAGGTCGCAGTCCCTAAAAGCTCCGTACTGATCCTCCCGATACCGATCTCCAAGGACGGCTTTCACATTTCCGCGCCTCTTGCGGGAAGCGGCAGCAATTACGAGATCAACGATATCCTCGATTTGGCGGAGAAGGATGCGATCATCGTCGGCGGATATGTTTCGGATTACATACGCTCACACATTGAGGAACGCCGTCTGAGAGTATTCGATTACAACGAATCGGAGACCTTTCAGATAAGGAACAGCGTATCCACCGCCGAGGGCGCGCTTGAGATCGCGATGCGTGAGCTGCCGATGACTGTCCGAGGCACCTCCGCCGCCGTGCTCGGCTACGGCAGATGCGGCAGAACTCTTGCGGGGCTTCTCCGCAGTGTCGGTGCGAATGTCACGGTAAGCGCAAGAAGCGCCTCGGCGCTGGCGTGGGCAAACGTCGAGGGCTGTCGGAGCTGTCCCCTCTCCTCATTTCATGAGGTGGCAGGCGAATTTCCCGTCATATTCAACACCGTTCCCTACCCCGTTATCGGCTCCGATATCCTGTCGGCTCTCCCTCCCGATGCGCTTATGATCGACATCGCCTCCCTCCCCGGAGGTATTTCTGCGGACGCATCTGTCCCCGACGGCGTCACGGTGATCTATGCCGGAGGTCTCCCCGGAAAGACCTCACCGAGGAGTGCCGGTGAGGCTGTCGGAGAAGCGATCCTCGAAGGACTCGCCGCAGAGGGGGTGGTACTGTGATCGGATATGCGATCTGCGGTTCCTTCTGCACGCACGCGGCATCACTCGAATGTCTGGCGGCGCTGTCGGAGGCGGGGGAGGATATACTGCCGATAATGAGCGATACCGCATTTTCCACCGACACCAGATTCGGCAAGGCGGAGGATTTCCGCCGCAGGATAACCGATATTTGCGGCAGGGAGATAATACACACCGTAAGGGAGGCAGAGCCGATAGGCCCGCTGATAGCTCTTGAGGCGCTCATCATAGCCCCCTGCACTGGCAATACCCTTGCCCGACTCGCCCTCGGGCTCACCGACGGAGCGGTCACGATGGCAGCCAAGGCTCATCTCCGCTCCGACCGTCCTCTGCTTATAGCTCTCGCCTCAAACGATGCAATGTCGGCAAATCTCTCCTCCATAGCGGAGCTGCTCCGACGAAAGAGCATCTACTTTGTTCCGCTGCGTCAGGACGATCCCGTATCAAAGCCGCACTCGCTTGTTGCCGATTTTTCGCTTCTCGGGGCTTCGCTTGAGGCGATGCGTGAGAAAAAGCAGCTCCGACCGCTCTTTTTGTGAGCTTCGCCTCCGACGCGGATCCGTTTGTTGAAAATTGCCGTTTTTGCCGTTGACATAATCATGATAAAGAGGTATAATTATTAAAGAATACATTTCATCTAAGCAATGAAAGGACTTTATATCATGAAAAACTGGGCATCTGTCGATCCCGCCTCCGTCCCTTCTCTGAAGACCGAGCTTCCCGGCCCCAAGTCAAGGGAGATCCACGGGCGCTGTTCCACCCACATGAAAGGATACTCCAGTCAGGTCAGACTGTTCCCCGTTGCCTTTGATTCCGGCTTCGGTTACACTCTTACCGACGTAGACGGAAACAAATACATTGATTTCTCCTCCGGTATCTATGTTACGGGTCTCGGACATTGTCATCCGAAGATCAGTGAGGCTGTTGCGGCACAGGCGAAAAAGCTGATGAACTGCCACGACTTCTCCACCACCGTGAAGATGCAGCTCATGGAGAAGCTCCATGAGATCACCGGCGGACGCTTCGGCGGCTTCCAGCTCTACGATTCCGGTACCACCGCCGTTGAGGCAGGTCTGCGCTGTGCAAGAGCCGCTACCGGAAAATTTGAGTTCTACTCCTTCTGGAGAGATTTCCACGGCAAAACGCTCGGCTCCGTTTCTCTCGCCGTTGTCGGCGCGGATTCTCACATGAGAGCCCCCGGCTTCTACCTTGCACCCCGTCCGAATCCGTACCGTGATGCCTTCGGCCGCTCCAAGGAGGAGGCAATGAAGGATTCCACCCCCTACATCAAAACGCTTGAGGGTATGCTCGACAACGAATCCTCGGGAAATGTTGCCGCAATCGTGCTTGAGCCCATTCAGGGCTGGGGCGGCTCCGTTGTTCCCCCCGCGGACTTCATTCCCAAGCTCCGTGAGCTCTGCACACGCAGAGGTATCCTTCTCTTTGCGGATGAGGTGCTGACCTGTATGGCTCGTACCGGTAAATTCCTCGCAATGGATCACTGGGATACGACAGCCGATATCACCACGCTCGGCAAGGGCTTCGGTAACGGCTTCCCCGTAACGGCAATGTGCGTATCAAAGGAGCTCGCTCCCGCGATCGAAAAGATCTCCGCCTCCTCCAGCTACGGCGGAAATCCGATGGCTTGCGCCGCAGCGCTCGCATCCATTGAGGTAATTGAGGAGGAGCAGCTCAACGAGCGCTCCGCTATGCTCGGAGAGCTTTTCCTCAAGAGAATGAACGAGATGATGGAACGTCATCCCATCATCGGAGACGTCCGCGGCAAGGGCTGTCTGCTTGCAATAGAGCTTGTCAAGGACAAGGATACAAAGGAGCCCTTCCCCGAGGCAGGCTCCATGGTATATCAGAAGGCATTCTCCAAGGGACTCGCTTGGGTACCCTCCGGTCATATTCTGAGACTTTCACCTCCCATGATCCTCGACGACGAGGTCGCGCTTAAGGGTCTTGACATCATTGAGGAAGCAGTATACGAGACCGAAAAGCATTTCGGCTATTGATCCACGAATATCGGTGTGCCGCAAAAGCAAACGCTTTTGCGGCACATTTTTTCGTTTTTCGCAGTCCTACTGCTTTTTTACCGTATAAAGTGAATTGAGGACTACCCAAAGCTGGGGAAAATAGCTCATGACATTCCACACGCCTCCGCCGTACAGCGATTTCTCATAGGCAAGCCGAAGCTTCCGTTCCATGCTTACCGCATCGTCAAACCAGACGATATGCTCCGTTGCCTCGCCGCCCCTCCTGTCGTAATAGCCGAAATACGGTGCCGCAGCCTCGCCGTCGAACTCGATCGCCGCATTTTTGTTTATCGCGCGCTCCACCGCCTCCGTGTTTGAAAGAGATTCCGCCTTTGTTTCGCCCTTCACGTACGGCAGAGGCCAATCGTATCCGTAATTAGGCACGCCCATAAGCACCTTCTCGGGCTCTATCCGCGACACGGCATAGTCAAGCACTCTGCGAACAGCACCTATCGGCGCGACCGCCATAGGCGGGCCGTAGGTATACCCCCACTCGTATGTCATCACAAGTACCCTATCCGCCGCCTCCCCGAGCTTTGCGTAATCGTGTCCCTCATACAGCAGTCCCTGCATCTCATCGGAGGTCTTAGGTGCAAGGGATACAAATATCTCGTATGAGCCCCCGTCGGGGAGGGCGGCTCTTATACTATTTATAAACTCGACATAAGCATCGGCGGCATCCGGCGATATGTACTCAAAATCCACGTCGATCCCGCCGTAGCCCTTTTCCGTCATCATTCTGACCGCATTCTCCGCAAGTCGCTGTGCCGATTCCGCGTTTTTCACCGTTTCGGAGGCAAGAGCGCTCGAAAACGTCCCGTCCTCCGTCAGTGAGGTGAGCATCATGAGCGGCACCGTGCTGTACTCCCGCGCAAGCGAAATAAGCTCTGAGTCCCCGCCGACAGGCTCTATGAGCGTTCCGTCGGCTCTTATACCGTATGAGAATACGGAGAGGTACGTCAGATACGGCAGTGTCTTGCGAAGCACGTCTCGGTCGATGAACGGATATGCATAGCCGTTCACCGCCGTCTCCCCGAGCGGCGGAGTGCCGAAGGAGATATTGAGCGTCTGTCCGGGGTATATCCGAGTTCTGCCGCCAAGCGACGGATTGTTCTGCCACAGCTTCATTATGCTCACGCCGAACATCTGCGCTATTCCCTCGAGCGTATCGCCGCCGCGCACGGTATATATCTCCGTCGGCTCAAGAATAACAAGTGTCTGTCCGACCGCAAGTCTGCCCGGTGTCCTCAATTCATTATCCGCAATTATCCTTGCGGGCGTGGTACCGTATTCGCGTGCGATCGAATCTATGCTGTCGCCGCTTCTTACAACATGGATCTGCATGGCTGTTCCTTTCTCCGCGCGGCAGATGCATTGCCGCGGGCTTTGATTTACCGAATCTCTATAAGTATATGCCGACCGCGCTCTCTTTGTTCCGATATCGCATAATTTTTCGGAAATCGGTAAAGATAAAGAAAAAGCAGATGCTCTGCTCGCTTTGGAGGAATTATGAGAATAAGAAATAGGATCGAAGCCGTAAGGGGACGCGAAATAATAGATTCACGCGGCAATCCCACGATCGAAGCCACGGTGGTAACGACGGCGGGCTACGTCGGCAGAGCGAAGGTGCCCTCGGGCGCATCCACAGGCTCTCATGAGGCGCTTGAGCTCCGCGACGGAGACGATTCGCGCTTCGGCGGCAAGGGCGTTCTCCGAGCCGTGGAGAACATCAACGGCACGATAAGCCGTGAGCTGTGCGGAATGGGGATATCCGTATCGGCGGTAGACAGGCGGCTGATAGAGCTCGACGGTACCGAGGACAAGTCCGCCCTCGGTGCAAATGCGATCCTCGCGGTATCTCTCGCGACGGCAAGAGCGGGCGCATCGTCTGTGCGTATGCCGCTGTACCGCTACATCGGCGGAATACGGGCGTGCCGCCTTCCCGTACCGATGATGAACGTCATCAACGGAGGCGCACACGCCTCAAACGATCTCGACATTCAGGAATTCATGCTTGTGCCGACGGGCTTTCCCTCGTACTCGGAGGCTCTGCGCGCCGGATGTGAGGTATATCACGCTCTCGGAGGACTGCTTCGTGCCGAGGGAAAGAGCACGGGAGTTGGTGACGAGGGCGGCTTTGCCCCGAATTTCTCCGATGAAAGAGAGGCTCTGCTGTACCTTTGCCGTGCGATAGAGCTTGCTGGGTATGACACCGACAGAATAAAGATAGCGCTTGACGTCGCCGCCTCCGAATGGCTCGACGGTGATATGTACAGGCTCCCGAAGGCGGGAGACGTTCTGTCCTCCTCCGAGATATGCAAGCGGATCGGCGCCCTCACCGAGGAATTTCCGATAATATCGGTCGAGGATCCCTTGGGAGAGGACGATTTTGACGGCTGGCATAAGATGACAGAGTCTCTCGGGGCTCGGGTGATGCTCGTCGGAGACGATCTGTTTGTAACAAACACCGACAGGCTGAGGTACGGCATCTCCGTCGCTGCCGGAAATGCCGTGCTCGTAAAGCCGAATCAGATCGGCACTCTCAGTGAGACTGTCGCGCTGTGCCGACTTGCCGCAAATGCCGGCTACAGGTTTATAATCTCTCACCGAAGCGGCGAAACGTCGGACACGACCGTCGCGGATCTTGCGGTGGCGCTCGGCGGCGGCTTTATCAAGGCGGGTGCTCCCTGCCGCTCCGAGCGTGTCGAAAAATACAACAGGCTTCTTGAGATCGAAGCGGAGCTCGGTGACGGTGCCCTGTTCGGCACGGCGTACTGAAAGAAAAACGGCCTCCCGTGGGAGGTCGTTTTTCGTCGGCGGCAGCCGTGCAAGCTCACACCGCCGCTCCGCGTCTATTCCTTTACTGCCTCAAGGCACTTTATCGGAATACCCTTTTCGGAGAAATTTCTCTCGTATTCCGTCATGATATTCGATGCTGCTCTCTCGGAATTGTGCAGATCTCTTGTCACAAAGCAAAGCCGCAGAGGTGAATTTTCCACCGTTTCAAGCGAATAATCGAACAGCTCGTCATTGTCGGTCTTGAAGATGAACTTTCCGCCTCGGCAGAGCAGTCTGTAATAGGTCTCAAGGAAGCCGTCATGTGTCAGGCGGCGTGAGGCGTAGCCGCTCTTTGTCCACGGATCGCTGAAATTCGCGTATATCCTGTCAAACACGCCGTTGGGGAACATATCCTTCAGCACGGCGGCATCGGCGCACAAAAATCTCACGTTTCCCGCCTCATCGGGTGAGAACACGGGTGCATCGTCCTTATACACCGTGCCGTCGGGAGTCATGAAGCCGCCGTTCGGCGCAAGCACGCCGAGCCCGCGACGAAGGGCGTATTTTTCCGCCGCGATAACTATGACGTCGCTGATCTTTTCCATCGCATAATATGAATACTCCGGCTCCGCCTCGGATATCCCACAGATGAAGTCGCCCTTTCCGCATCCCACCTCAAGGCGAAGCGGCGCATCGCTCGCAAAGGGGGCGTACGGAGCCTTTGATATTTCGGAGCAATCGGTATATACTATTGACGAAAGCCGTCGGAGACGGTCGTCACCGTGCTTCTTTTTTCTCATTCTCATACTTGAAATATACTCTCGTTTCTGTTAGAATATATACAGTGAGAACCACTCACTGAGATCCGTATGTATTTTACCATAAAATCAGGCGCAAGTCTACATTAACGGAGATTATATTATGGATATTTCTCAATTTCTCGACCGTCTGCGCGGAGAGCTCGCCGAGCGCGGTATCCCCGCTGCGGATATTGATACATATATAGCAGATCTCACCTCAAGACTTTCCGCGGCGTACATTCTGAGTGCCGGCGAAAAGGAGATCGGGGAGAGTGTCACATTCTGCCTCAAGGCACATTCCGCAAAGATGAGGGCGGAGCGCAGCTCTGCCTCTCGGCACGGTGATCCTCCCGCCGACAAGATACGGGAGAGTGCGGAGCGCGGCAAGAGCACGCGTGCGGTCGCAATGCTCATTCTCGTGACCGCCGTCACCTCTCCGCTCTGGCTGATCTGCGGGTGCGTGTTCTTTGCGCCGTTTCTTCTGATGTTCGCGCTTGAAGCCGCCGTCACCGCGCTGCTCATCTGTCTTCTTGCCGGTGCGGTCGCCGCGGGCACTGCCGCCTCGCTTACCGGAATCGTGTACGGTATAGTAAAGCTGTTTTCCGTTCCCGCCGTCGGAGTCTACGAGATAGGCTTCGGAATAATCATCGTCGGGATCACCGTGATATGCGGTATACTCATATACAACGGCGCCGTGCGGCTAATGCCGTGGCTTTTCGGTAGCTCGTTCAAGCTGCTCCGAAAAGCTCTCTCAAGGGTCATGCCGCTGCTCGGAGAGTATAGGAGGAGGTGTGAAGGGCTATGAAGCCGAGATCTGTAATTTCGCTTATTATCGCCGCAGTGCTTGTGCTTATCGGTATAATCACCTGTGCGGTCGGCTCTGCCATGGCATCCTCCGACGGTGTTATGCTCTTTCCCGAGGCGGATGAGAATGGGGAGCTTGTCTACCGAATGGAGCTTGACGGCATATCGCGGATCTCCGTAGATTCGGATAACGCCGACGTCACCGTTATCGGCAACGCCGAAAGGTCGGAGATCGAGGTAGTGAACTTCAACGCCAACTACTACAAGCTCACCGTATCCAACGGCTCTCTGAGCTTTTCTCAGATAGACGATTTCATGTCCATGTTCAAGTTCTGGGACAACGGCTTCTCCTTCAAGGGAATGAGATACATTCTTCGCTTCGGTGACGACTCGGCGGGGGACAAGAGGGTCATCATACGCCTGTCTCCCGAGGATAGCATAAAATTCCTCTCTCTTTCATCGGAGAGCGGAGCTCTTTGCGTAGAGGACTGCGGCTTTGATGCCGACTACACGCTCAAAAGCAGTACCGGAGATATAACGCTGAGGAATATCACCGACAGCGCGTCGCTGAGCATATACGGCAAGAAACACTCGCTTCACGCAGAGAACTGTGAGACCGAGAAGCTTGGCATCAGCTCCGACGAGCCCACCGCCGAGATGACCGGCATAAGGGCGCAGAGCGCCGCGATAAGCATGGTCGGCGGCAGTCTTACGCTGAGCGATTCCGAGGCGGCAACGCTGAACGTCACCTCCGAATCGGGAAATATAAGGATATCGCCGTACACCTGCTCCGAGGGCTCCGTGGCCTCCGACTCGGGTACGCTGGAGCTTGAACTGACCGATACCTCCTCGGTATCGCTCGGCACCTCCACCGTAAACGGAAAGATATCGGTGAACGGTACCTTCGTCGAGAAATATTCTCTGTTCTCCGAGGCTCCGCCCTACCGTCTGACTCTTACGACCTCAAGCGGAGATATCCGCATACTTCACCCATAATAACGAACAGTAAAGGATAAAGAAAATGAAATACACCTACAAGACAAAAAGCGTATGCTCCTCAAGGATCTCCTTTGACCTTGACGACGGCATCGTGACCAATGTGGAATTCACCGGCGGCTGTAACGGAAATCTCAAGGCAATAGGAAAGCTTACCGAGGGTATGGAAGCAGAAAAGCTTATAGAGCTTCTGTCGGGCAACACCTGCGGCTTCAAGAGCACCTCCTGTGCCGATCAGCTTGCAAATGCCGTCAGACTTGCCCTTGACGGTGAGCTGTAAAGCACCATTTGCCAAATAATTCGGCATTATTTGCCGAGAACAGGAGCATTGAATTTGAAAAAAATACTGATAATCGACGGAAACAGTATTCTCAACAGAGCCTTTTACGGAGTTGCTCCGCTTACCGCCTCCGACGGCACGCCCACAGGCGCCGTTTTCGGATTTATAAAGATACTCAAGCGGCATCTTGACAGCGTTTCTCCGGATTTCGCCGTCTGCGCGTTCGATCTTCCCGCTCCGACCTTCAGGCACAAAATGTACGATCTCTACAAAGCCAACCGCTCCGGTATGCCGGAGGAGCTTGCGGCTCAGCTTCCGTTTGCGAAGGAAGCGGCGGCGGCAATGGGCTTTTCCGTCGTGACCTGTGAGGGCTACGAGGCAGACGATATAATCGGCACCGTCGCCGCCGACGCGGAGAAGATGAGCACCGAGGCGTATATTCTGACCGGAGACCGCGACTCACTCCAGCTCATAAGCGATACCACCCATGTGATCCTTGCCAAGAACAAGGGCGACGTTCTGTTTGACCGCGCTCGCTTTTTCGAAGAATACGGGATCTCCCCGAGACAGCTCATTGACGTCAAGGCTCTCATGGGAGATACATCCGACAATATTCCCGGTGTTAAGGGGATCGGTGAGAAGACCGCGCTGAAGCTCATCTCCGCCGCCGGTGATCTCGACACGCTCTATTCCGAGCCCGAGAAATACGGCGCCAAGGGCGCAAATCTCGCAAAGCTGCTCTCCGACCGCGACACCGCGTATCTGTCAAGAAAGCTTGCCGAGATCGACACCGATGCCGTCGGCTTTGACCGACAAGGCGTATTCACCGCGCTCTCTCAGGACGATGCCGCGCTCTCGGAGCTCTTTACAAGGCTTGAATTCGACAGGCTTCGCGATGCCTTCGGCTTGACCGAGGAGGCATCTCCGTCCGCGGCTCCGAGGATTGACGTGATTTCGGTGCCGACAGTCGATATTTCACCGAGTGAGCTTGAAAAAAGCGTGCCCGTCGGGGACACCGCCGTTGATATCTCCTGCTCGGACGGCACCGTCGCGCTCTCCGCATACTTCGACGGCAAGGTGTACCGAGCTGTCATTTCGGAGAACCGACTTTCCGAGCTTTCTTCGTTTTTTGCCGACAGACCTCTCATTTGCCACGATTTCAAAAGTGCGGTAAAGCTGCTCTCCCCCGCGGGGATCACCCCGATCTGCGGCTTTGACGTAATGCTCGGCGCTTATCTGCTCTCCTCCGGCGACGGTAATTACTCCGAGGAGAGGCTCGTCCGCAAGTATCTGCCAGATTCCGAGGTCTCGGGCGCATATGCTGCCCGACTTCTTTGTGATATTATCGCGCCGATGCTCGAAGCTCAGGGAATGACACGCCTCCTGCTCGACGTAGAGCAGCCCTTGGCGGCTGTTCTCGCGCAAATGGAGCTGACCGGCTTTACGGTCGATGCCGACAAGCTGCACCGATACATCGCATCTCTCTCCGACACGGCGGAGATACTCTCCGAGCAGATCTTCATGAAGGCGGGAAAGCGCTTCAATCTGAATTCCCCGAAGCAGCTCGGTGAGGTGCTCTTTGAGGATCTCGGGCTTCCGTCGGGCAAAAAGACCAAGACGGGCTATTCGACCGACGCGGAGACTCTTGAGCATCTGCGGAATAAAAACGACATTGTAGCTGATATTCTGGATTACCGCCAGCTCTCGAAGCTGTGCGGCACCTACGGCGATTCTCTCATCTCGCTTGCCCACGACGACGGTCGTATCCACACAAGATTCCACCAGACCGGCACCGCGACCGGCAGGCTCTCCTCAAGCGATCCGAATATGCAGAACATTCCCGTGAGAGATCAGCTCGGGCGTGAGCTGCGGCGGTATTTCACTGCATCCGCTCCGAACAGAGTTCTGATCGACGGGGACTATTCCCAAATTGAGCTGCGGCTCCTTGCCGAGCTGTCGGGCGATGAAGAAATGCGCCGCGCATTTATCTGCGGTGAGGACATACACAGGCGCACCGCTTCTCAGGTATTCGGTGTTCCCTTCGATTCTGTAACACCCGAGCTGCGCTCTCGCGCAAAGGCGGTCAATTTCGGTATCGTATACGGTATCGGAGCATTCTCGCTCTCAAAGGATCTGAACATCTCAAGAAAAACGGCGGACGAATATATAACCTCATATCTCTCCACCTACAGCGGAGTTGACAGCTTCCTCAGATCGTCGGTCGAATACGCAAGGGAGCACGGCTATACTGTCACAATGTTCGGCAGAAGGCGCTACATTCCCGAGATATCAAGTAAAAACAAAAACACACGCTCCTTCGGTGAGCGTGTGGCAATGAACAGCCCCGTTCAGGGCAGTGCCGCAGATATTATAAAGCTTGCGATGATAAGCATATCCTCCGTCCTTGCAAGGGGCGGCTATGATGCAAAGCTTATCCTACAGGTGCATGATGAGCTGATAATCGACTGCGCCGCCGACTGTGCCGACGAGGTCGCGGAGCTTCTGCGCCGTGAAATGGAAAATGCCGCAAGCACCGCCGTGCCTCTTTCGGTTGAGGTATCCACGGGCTACAGCTGGTATGATGCCAAGTAACAAGAGGTTTTCTATGCTTATAACGGAAAATGCCTATGCAAAGATAAATCTGCATCTCGATGTCACCGGAAAGCGCGATGACGGATACCACAATATCCGAAGCATCATGCAGACAGTAAGTCTCCATGATACCGTCACCGTGGAGCGGCTCACTCCGAGGGACGGTGAGAGAGAGATACGCCTCACCTGCTCGGACACTTCACTCCCGTGCGATTCGGGAAATCTCGCCTACAGAGCCGCCACCGCATTTTTCGACGCGGCACATATTTGCGAATACTCCGTCGCCGTTCACATTGAAAAAAGGATTCCGACCGAGGCGGGACTTGCCGGAGGGAGCAGTGATGCCGCCGCCGTCCTGCGCGCGCTGAGCTCACTTTTCGGTGATCCCTTCACCGCGCGCCGACTGTGCGATATAGGGCGCACGCTCGGTGCCGATGTCCCGTTTTGCATAATGGGCGGCACGTATCTTTGTGAGGGCATCGGTGAGATGCTGTCGCCTCTACCGCCAATGCCCGACTGCCATATCGTGATAGCAAGAGCGGGACGTGGTGTATCCACCCCGAAGGCATACGGGCTCATAGATTCGGCGTGCGGCAATGTCTTCGTACCGAGAGATGAGGAGTACGAAAGGCTATATTCTTCCCTGCTCGGCGGCGATATTTCGACCATATCCGCATCAATGTACAACATTTTCGAAGCTGTGATCCTCAAAGAGCATACCGAGGCAAGGCTTCTCCGTGAGATCATGCTCCGCCACGGAGCTCTCGGAGCGATGATGAGCGGCAGCGGGCCGTCCGTCTTCGGGATATTTGACGACATAAAGAAAGCAGATGCCGCCGCAGACGAGGCAGCATCTCTCACTCAGCCTCATCTGTGCGCCCCGACAGGTGCGCTCCCGCTTCCGACGGAAGCATAAGCCCACACTTGGAATAAGGCAGAAAAAAACCACCGGATACCGGTGGTTTTTTGATTTTACTTTTTTCAAATCTCGGGAATATTGATCTCGATCTCTCTGCCGAGCTTTGCGGATCTGTTGATACCGTCGATAATAGCCTGATTGTAGAGAATCTGAGATGACGGTACGGGTGCGGGCTTGCCCTCCTTGACCGCATCAAGGAACGAGCGAACCTTTTCGTAGAAGCAATCACTGCTTCCGAGGATCGGAATGGTAGTCTCCGTTCTGAGTCCGCATACATCGTGATACAGAGTCATCGGGCCGCCGACTGAGCCGTTCCAGCAGTCGGTGGAGGGGATACGAAGTGCGCCCTTCTTACCGAAGATGATGGTGTCGCCGGGGGTGTCGGGATGCATTGCCCAAGAAATACGGAAATCAAGGATAACGCCGCCCTCAAGACGTATGAAAGCCGCTGCAAAATCGTCTACGCTGAAGCGCTTTGCCATCTCGCCGGAATACTCCTCGCTCTTTCCGAAGAAATCCGAGGTATAGCCGGATACGGTGAGGGGCTTCGGATATCCGATGGCGTTGAGCACCATATCAAGTGAGTAACAGCCGATATCACCGAGGGCTCCGATTCCCGCCGTCTTATCCTCGACAAACGTTCCTCCGGGAATACCGCGTCTGCGTCCGCCGCCCGTCTGGATATAATAAATATCTCCGAGAGTGCCCGACTCGCAAATGGACTTGATCATTTTCATGTTCGCATCAAAGCGCGGCTGGAAGCCGATAGAGAGCACCTTACCGCTCGCCTTTTCGGCGCGCATGATCTCAACAGCCTCATCAAGTGTAACGCACATAGGCTTCTCAAGAAGGACGTTCACGCCGGCATTCAGTGCATCTATAGTACACTCTGCGTGTGTACGGTTATACGTACATACGCTTACCGCATCAAGCTCCTCCTTCTCAAGCATCTCCTTGTGGCTGGTATATGCTCTTGCGGGAAGCTCATATGCCTTGAAGTAAGACTCCGCCTTTCCCTCCACGATATCGGCACCTGCCACTATCTCCACGTCGTCCATCATCAAATACTTCTGAGTGTGAGCATTTGAAATTCCGCCGGTACCGATTATACCGACACGAAGCTTTTTATCTGCCATAATAACCTCCAACACCGCCGAGGCGGTGTAATATATTTTTTATTCTGCCCGAGCAGTTAAAATTCAAAGGTTCTGAGGAACTCCGCGTTCATTCTCGCGCACTCCATTGCAGTCATACCGGGGGTGGGGTTGTCCTGCTCAACTATCACGTGCTTACAGCCGGAGGCTACAGCCGCCTTGACTGTTCTGGGGATATCGTGAAGTCCCTGTCCGAGAGTTCTGAACTGGAACTCGGAGGGCTTCTCATCATCATCGCTCCAAGGACAGGTTCTGCCCACTGCCTTTGCAACTCTTTCGGGAAGCTTTCCGATATATCCGAAATCCTTTGCATGGATCGCGGGGGTACGGTGGGTCTTAAAGAACTCGACGGGATCTATTCCCGCCATGCACAGCCATGCGGTATCTGCCTCGGGAAGAACGGGATTCTCCTCGAAAAGGCGGTACATCATGCCCTTTGAATCACCCTCATTAAGAGGATAGGCATCGCCCTCATGATTGTGGAACAGAAGCTCTATGCCGTGTGCGCTGTAGATCTCGTTGATCTTCGCGATATACTCCTTAGTCGTTTCGTAGTGCTCCTCACCGGGGCGGTAGCCGCCGAGAATATAGGGGAATGCCACTACTTCGCATCCGAGATATATCCTGTCCTCGCAGGTCTTCTCGATGCCCTCGTTGAGATAGACCTCAAGTCCAGTGTGGAAGGATGTGCATTTAAGACCCGCCTTATCAAGCATTTCCTTAAATTCCTTTGCGGTGTGACCGTGAAGCGAATACGGCTCAACGCCGTCATAGCCGAACTCCTTGACCTTCGCAAGAGTTCCCTCAAGATCGCTTCCGCAATCATCCCGAATCGAAAAGAGCTGTATTGAAATAGGTGTAGACATATTATCCTCCAGATTAAACCGGCTCTGCCGGAAATTTACTAAGTTGATCACCGATAGCGTTCGGATATCAGCCCGCCGCCTCGTTTGCGGACGCATCACCGAGATCTCCGAGAATGGGCAGCACCGTATCGGAGCCGACAATCTCGGGAAGCTT
Organism: uncultured Lachnospiraceae bacterium; assembly: GCA_964631595.1. Taxonomy (GTDB): domain Bacteria; phylum Bacillota; class Clostridia; order Oscillospirales; family CAG-272; genus UMGS1312. The sequence continues at coordinate 18,767 of CAZVXL010000022.1, forward strand.
TCCGTCCCACTTTTGCGAATAGTAGTATTTTACGAGAGTCTCGGTGAGGGTTCCCGCAAGCTTGCGGTTGACCTCCGCCTCCTTCTCTCCGGCGTATTCCGCGACCTCCGCCTGTATCTTCGTGACCTCGGCATCCGCCTGCGCCGCGATAACGTCACGCTCCGCCGATGCGGTAGCCTCAAGGTTGAGCTGCTCCTGCTCGATCTGAGCCTTCAGCTTCTGCTGCTCCGCGACCTGCTTATCCTCTACGGCATCGGTAAAGGCATCTGAAAAATCAAGATTTTCAACGGCGGTGTTTATTACAAGAATATTGTACGCCTCAAGCTCGTTATCAAGAATATCGTATATCTGCCTTGAGATATCCTCGCGGGAGGATATGAGATTCTCGGCGGAATACTTCGCTATTACGGACTTTACCGCCTCCTGCACTCTCGGCTCCATTACGATATTGTAATAATCCACGCCTATCGTGCGGTATATGTTCTGGGCGTTTTCCTTCTTGATCTGATAGTTCAGCGAATATGTAACGGATACGTCTTGGATATCACTTGAAAAGCAGGACATCTCCACTACCTTCTTCTGTGCCCTGTTATCCATCACCACAACGTCCTGATACGGCATCTTAAAATGAAGTCCCGCCTCAAGCGTTGTATCCTCGACATTACCGAAGGTCACGACGATACCCGTATGACCGGTCGGGATCACGGCATACGAGCCGAATACCAAAATTATCAGCGGCAGAAGACACAAAAGCTGCTTCTTGCCCACTTTCCAGCCGAGCTTTTCGTCCTTTTTCCCGAAGCCGAGAAAAACAAAAAGCAAAAGCATCAAGGCAAAGGTTATTGCAACAAGCGTCATAATAATTCTCCTCTCCGAGCGGCATCAGCCGCACCTGTCGGAATTTTCGTCATTCAAATGCAAGAAGTCGATCCGTGCTCAGACGTTGAATCGGAACAGGACAACGTCTCCGTCCTCGATCACGTACTCCTTGCCCTCGCTTCTGAGAAGTCCCTTCTCCTTTGCGGCATTCATTGAGCCGCAAGCCATGAGGTCATCAAAGGAAACTATCTCCGCTCTGATAAAGCCTCTCTCAAAATCGCTGTGGATCTTTCCCGCCGCCTGCGGAGCCTTGGTGCCCTTGGTGATCGTCCAAGCTCTGACCTCCTTGGGTCCCGCGGTAAGGTAGCTTATAAGTCCGAGGGTGGCGTATCCGGTTTTGATCAGCCTGTCAAGACCGCTCTCCTTTATTCCGAGATCGTCAAGGAAAAGCGCCTTTTCCTCAGCCTCAAGCTCCGCTATCTCCGCCTCAATTCCCGCGCAAACGGGAATAAGCTCGGCGTTCTCCTCCGCCGCTCTTGCGGCTACTGCCTTATAATACTCATTGTCGGGCGAAACGCCTGCCGCTTCGCTCTCGCTCACGTTTGCCACGTAAATGACCGGCTTCATCGTCAAAAGGTCAAGATCTCCGAAAAGCTCTCTCTCGCCGTCGGTATACTCAAGTCCTCTTGCGGGCATTCCGTTCTCAAGCCCCGCCTTGATCTTCTCATACAGATCGAGGGTCGGCTGGAGAGACTTATCTCCCTTGAGCAGCTTCTTCACCTTGTCTATACGTCTCTCAATATGCTCTATATCGGAGAACACGAGCTCAAGATTGATTGTCTCCATATCTCTCACGGGATCGACACTGCCGTCAACGTGAACTATATCCGCATCGTCAAAGCAACGAAGCACGTGAACCACCGCATCGACGTCTCTTATATGGCTGAGGAATTTGTTGCCGAGTCCCTCACCCTTTGATGCGCCGCGCACAAGTCCCGCAATATCCACAAATTCAATGACCGCCGGAGTATAGAGCTCCGGTGAATACATCTCCGCAAGCGAATCAAGCCGCTTATCGGGGACAGCGACAACGCCTACGTTGGGATCTATCGTGCAGAACGGATAGTTTGCCGAGGGAGCTCCGACTCCCGTGAGGGCATTGAAAAGTGTGCTTTTTCCGACGTTTGGAAGTCCGATAATTCCGAGTCTCATATATAATTATGCCTTTCTACTTGATCATATTGTTTATCTGTAATATTATACAATAAATTTTTGCCGTTTACAATACCGAAAAACACTTTTGGGTCATAAAAAAGGAGGTAATTCTCAAAATATGTCACTCGCGGACGCAAAAAGCGGCGCATGAGAGCCGACAGCCCTCGAAGCGCCGTTTTGTCTGTTATTCGGATGCCGCGACATCCGCTGTGCCTCACCGCACGGAATACAGTCGCGGCAGATCATTTTCTCCATGATGCGGGGGATATGAGCACCAGCATCGGGAATATCTCAAGTCTTCCGAGAAGCATATTGAAGGAGAGAACGTATTTCGAAAAATCGGACATACAGGAGAAATTCGAAGCGGGTCCCACTCCGCCGAAGCCCGGTCCCACGTTGTTGATGCAAGCTGCGACGGCGGAAAAGGTGGTGGTGAAATCGTGCCCGTCGAGAGAAACAAGCAGGAGTGAGAGCCCATATAGGATCATATAAACCAAGAAATACGAGCTTACTCCGGTGGTCACGGCGCGGTCGAGCGCCTCGCCCTCGAAATGTATCACACGCACCTCTCTGGGATTGAGGCAGTACCGTATCTCCTTGAGCCCCGTCTTCAGCATTATGACGATTCTGGAGATCTTTATTCCTCCGGCGGTCGATCCGGCGCATCCGCCGATAAACATCAGCAGCAGGAGTATCATCTTGGAAAACTCCGGCCATTTGTCAAAGTCCACGGTCGAAAAGCCAGTAGTCGAAATGATCGAACAGACCTGAAAAAATGCGTGGCGCACCGTCTCGGCAAGGCTTCCGTACATTGAGATCAAGTTTGCAGTGATCATCACGGTAGAGGAAGCGATAATGCCGATATACCAGCGCACCTCCTCCATGAGCAGAGCCTTGGAGAATTTGCGAATGAGCATGAAGTAGAAGAAATTGAAATTCACTCCCGCGATAAGCATAAAGGCGCCGATGACCCACTCGATATACGCACTGTTATATCCCGCGATACCGAAATCTCTCATAAAGAAGCCGCCGCTTCCCATTGTTGCCAAGGAGTTGCAAATGCTGTCAAAGACGGGCATTTTTCCGAGAATGAGCAGGATCGCCTCGGCAACGGTCAGTCCGAGGTAGATGGCGTAGAGTATCTGCGAATTGAACTTCAGCTTTGACACAAGCTTACCGAAGGTCGGTCCGGGGGACTCTGCTCTGAGAGCCGAGGTCGCGGAAGCGGAGCCGTCCTTTGCCACTCCGCCCCTGTCGCGCGGAAGCACGGCGACGGCGAATGCAAGTATGCCGAGTCCGCCTATCCAATGTGAAAAGGAGCGCCAGAATATGATGCTCGGCGGAAACGTATCAATCGTTGTGAGCACCGTTGCGCCGGTTGTCGTAAAGCCGGACACGGTGTCGAAAAAGGCATCGGCAAAGCGCGGCACCGCTCCGCTGAGCATCAGCGGCAGTGCTCCCGCCACGGATATGAATATCCACGTGAGTGCCGCCACCACCATTCCCTCCTTGGAGGAGAGTGCGGTGTTATAGCGCTTGAATATCAAAACAAGCGCCGCACTGACCGCCGCAAGAATTGCCGCGGATATGACAAAGCTCGGAATACAGCCGTCTCCGTATACAAGCGATACGATCACCGGAGCAAGCATCAGCACTGCGCCGACGAGCAGTATACGTCCGAGGTAGTATGCTATTCTTTTCAGTTTCAAAACAATCTCCTATCGCCCGAGGGCTGTCAAAAATCACTCAAGAATACTGTCAAGCGAAGCGAGCTTGCTTGTCGTAACGATTATCACCACATCGCGCGGGTGGATGGAATCGTCGCCGGAGGGGAACATGATACGTCCGTCGCGGAATATTCCCGCGATAAGTATTCCCTTCTTCAGCTTTAGCTGAGACAGCGGCACACCGATCGTCCTTCCCGTATCAGTCGCAATGAACTCTATTGCCTCGACCTCACCGCCGACAAGCTTATACATTGAGCGTATAACACCTCCCGAGGTTTCCTCAAGAGCACGAACGTATGAAAGAATGATATCCGCGGTGAGCTCCTTCGGAGACACACAGCTGTCAAGCCCGACGGACATCGCCATTTTACGGAGATTCGGGCTGTTCACCTTCAGAATATTCTTGGGGCAGCCCTGCATCCTTGCGTACATGGACATAATGATATTGTCCTCGTCAAGATCGGTGAGAGTTATGAGGGCATCGGTATCGTCAAGTCCCTCCTCACTCAGAAGCGTCTGATTTGCCCCGTCTCCGCAGATAACTCTGATCTTCGGCAGAGTCGCCGCAAGCTGATTGCATCTTTCGCGGTTCTTTTCGATGACCTTCACGCTCATTCCGGAGGATGAGAGCATCTGCGACAAATAATACGACACTCTGCTGCCGCCGATCACCATGACGTTCTTTATCTTGTTTTTGACAACGCCTATCTGTCTGAAGAACATGGATATCTGGCCGTGATCTGCGCTCACGTGTATCCTGTCCCCCGCCCTCAGTACAAAATCTCCGGCGGGAATGATAACGCTGTCAACACCCTCTCGCTGAACGGCGCACACAAGCACCTTTACACCGCTGAGCTTCTTTTTCATATCCTTGAGCGGTATACCCGCAATAGGGCTTCCCTCGGGTATCATCAGCTCTACCATATCTATTTTTCCCTTGGCAAAGGACTCCACGTGTACCGCGCTCGGGATACTGAGCATCCTCGATATCTCTCTTGCGGCATTGTATTCGGGATTTACCATCATGGAAACGCCGAGGCTCTCTCTCATAAAAATGAGCTGCGAATTGATCTCCGGATCTCTGACTCGGGCTATGGTTCCCTTCACGCCGAGACGTCTTGCTATTACACACGCAAGCACGTTGATCTCATCCATATGCGTAGTGGCAATAAGCAGATCGCTCTCCGAGGCGTTCGCCTTTTCAAGCGTGCTCACCGTAACACCGGAGCCGCATATACCGAGAATATCGAAATCCTCCGAGATCTCATCTATCACATCGGCATCGGGATCAATGAGAGAGATACTGTGCCCCTCCTCGCTGAGAGCCGCGATTATCTCCGTGCCGAGCTTTCCGCCTCCGACTATTATTATGTTCATCAGACAGTACCTTTCTTTTCGATCTTTCAGATCGCTGTTTTCAATATGTTATACCAAATGCAGAGGAAAGTCAAGAAGAATTTTATTTTATCCCGAATTATTGCATCTTTCTCACCCCGCGGTACCCGAGCAGACCGCTTAAATGATATTTCGCCGCGCTCCGCTTTATGCGAAAAGACCACCACGCCGCAAATGCTGGGTGGTCGTAAAACAGTAAAAT
>CAZVXL010000023.1:0-22862 GCA_964631595.1 uncultured Lachnospiraceae bacterium
TTTCACTTTTTTTGCCGTTTTTTACTCTTTATCTCTTTTTGTATATTTTTCTGCGACGAGGTCAAATATATTGTTGACTTTATCCAGTCTTTGATCGGAGAAATCATGCTTACGCTCATTTTCAGAACTCTGCTTATCTATTTCATTCTGCTCATCTCAATACGTCTTATGGGAAAAAGGCAGCTCGGTGAGCTTCAGATCACCGAGCTGATAGTTACGTTTATGCTCTCGGAGCTTGCCACGACGCCGATCGTTGACAGGCGCATCCCGATCTCGTATGCGGTCGTGCCGATCATCCTGCTCCTGTCGCTTGAGGTCGCATCCTCCTTTGCGGTATCGCGTATTCCTTTTCTGAAGCGCCTCATGTTCGGAGTGCCCGACGTGCTGATATCAAAAGGAAGTATCATGCAGCGTGCCTTATCGAAAAACCGCATCGATTTGTGTGAGCTTCTTTCCGAGCTCAGGCTGAAGGACATTGCCGATCCGTCGGAGGTCGAATACGCCGTTCTTGAGGACAACGGGAAAATATCCGTAATAAAGAAAGCGGTCAAGAGCCCCATTACTCCCGAAGCCGTCGGGCTCGGGGTCGCGGAGGCGGGCATTGCTCACCCGCTGATCGTTTACGGAAGGATCAGCGATATCGGGCTGAAAGCCGCCGGCAAGACACACGAGTGGCTCAAGCGCACTCTGCGCGAATCGGGATATTCGCAGCGGGACATCTTTCTGATGACGGTAAACGATGCGGGAGAGGTAAGCATAACCGAAAAGGATCCGGACGGGTAATTATCTTATCTCCGTCTCCCCGTCATCAAGGAGCAGCCTTTTCCTCGTAAACTCCGTATATCCGCCCTCCTCGGGGATACCGAGCCTCTCGCTTATCACCTTTGCCACATACGAGGGATTGAGATATACGGAATTATCCGCTGCGGTCACCGTGGTGACTTTCACTCCGCCGTCCGCCGTTTCCGCCTCGATCGAACGTATCTGAGGTGAGATATCTGTCTCCTTTTCGCCGCTCTTGGTCTTCTTCACCACTACGACAGATCCGTCGAACAGGGCTTTTATCTTCTCGGGGCTGACGGACTCGGAGGTATGGATAAATATCTCATTTTCCGCCCATTTTATCGCATCAAGCTTATTTTCGGCTGTGAACACCTCGGATATCTCCATTCCGAGAGGTGTAAGAGGTCTGATGATCTCCGCTATCCTCTCATCATCCACATCCTCCACAAGCTTTATATCCACGACCTCTCTCTCGCCGGCATGACCCACCGACAGAGGCGAAGCAAACACCAGCTTCGGGTGCGGATTAAAGCCCTCGGTATACCACACCGGCAAGCCCGAGCGAATGATCAGCCTCGACATCGTATTCATAAGGTCAAGATGCCCGATATACGCAAGCGAATCCTTTTTGGAGAATCTTATACGCACGGTACGCACCGGCTTCAGGGACGGATCGGGCTTCGGCAGTGATGCCGCGGGCGCGGGAGGCGCAGGCGTATTTATCTGCTCAGCGGTATTGCCGGCAGTTCCGTTCGGGCACCAGCGGCAATTCTCGGCAGGCACCAGCGTATTTGCGCCACAACCGGAGCAGTGCTCATGGCACGCCGGCGTGGGCACGGCTCTCGCTGCCTTATGTCTCTCGTTTATCAAAAAGCTCTTTGAAACTCCGCAGTCGATCACATCCCACGGCAAAAGCTCATCGTCGGGTATGGATCTGTTCGCATAGAACGCGGGATCAAGTCCGAGGGAATCGAAGATCTCAAGCCACCGCTCGTAGCTGAAATACTCCGTCCACGCATCAAAGCACTCGCCCGACTCCGCCGCCTTCAGCACAGCCGCGCCGAGTCTGCGGTCACCTCTCGCAAACACCGCCTCGATTCTCGACACCTCGGCATCGTGATAATTGTAGCGTATCCGTCTGTCGGTGATGCAGGACGAGAGAAATCTCTGCTTTTCCGAAAGGATCTCGGGGAGCACCTGCGGCTCTCTTTCAAACGGAGTATGCGGCTTGGGGATAAAGCACGCCACGCTGAGCGTGACCTTCGGTCGCTGCTTCTTATTCACGTTCGGAGTGCGGTAGTATTCCTCTATCACGTTCGACGCAAGTGCGGCTATTCCCGCAATATCCTCGTCCGTTTCATACGGGAGACCGTTCATAAAGTACAGCTTTACCTGATTTTTCCCCGAGGAGAATGCAAGCGATGCCGCCTTCAGTATAGCCTCCTCGGTGATGTTTTTATTGATGACGTCTCTCAGCCGAGGGCTTCCCGCCTCCGGCGCAAAGGTCAGCGTGCTCGTTCTCACTGAGCTGATCTTATCCATGAGCTCCTTTGTAAAGCTGTCGGCGCGGAGGGACGGCAGGGATATATTCACCCTTGCATCGTCCGTCCAATGCAGAAGCCCGTCGGTGAAGCTCGTTATCTGCGAATAATCGCTTATCGAGAGACAGCACATGGATATCTCGTCATAGCCCGTGGCATCGACCGCCTCTCTCGCCTGCTTGCACAGCACCTCGGGGGATTTCTCGCGCACGGGTCGGCAAATGAAGCCGGCTTGGCAGAATCTACAGCCCCTCACGCACCCTCTGAACACCTCAAGGGTAACTCTGTCATGGACTGTTTCGATATTCGGCACGATTGCCTTTGTCGGGAAATACGACTTATCGAGCTCCGCAACAACGCGGCGGCGCACGCGCCTCGGCACGTCCTCGTATTTCGGCAATATCTCGGCAACAGTACCGTCGGAGTTATACGAGACCGAATAGAGTGAGGGCACGTAGAAGCCCTCAAGCCGCGCGGCGGCGCGGAGAAAGCCGTCTCTTGTATATGTGCCGTCCTTCTTCATGCTCATATAGAGCTCGGCAAGCTCGGGCAGAGCCTCCTCGCCCTCACCGATCGAAAATATGTCAACAAAATCCGCCATAGGCTCGGGGTTCATGGCGCAATGACCTCCCGCGATCACTATCGGATGCGTATCGTCTCTGTCGCATGAGCAGACGGGGATTCCGGCAAGTGAGAGCATATTGACCACATTCGTATAGCACAGCTCATACTGGAGCGTAAACGCCACGATGTCAAACTCACCCACGCCGTCACCGCTCTCGTGGGTAAACAGCGGGATACCTCTGCGGCGCATCTCTCGCTCCATATCGGGCCACGGCGCAAATACCCTCTCGCACCAAACATCGGGAAGCTCATTGAGCACGCCGCAAAGTATCTTCATGCCGAGATTCGACATACCGATCTCATATACATCGGGGAAGCAGAACGCCACCCTAAGCGACACCTCCGCCGGATCCTTATACACCGCGCCTGCCTCGCCGCCCGTATAGCGTCCCGGCTTTGACACGCTCGCAAGAAAGCTTTTTATATCTTCTCTCATGAAGCACACTCCTTATTTGAGGTCATATTTAATTCAGGGGACTTTCTTCAAAGCCCCCTGACACTGTTATTTATAATTATCGCAAGAATATTTTTGTGCTGATCACAACGGGGAGAGCCCACAGGAGCTGGTATACCACCACCGCAAATGAGCTGAGTGAGGCAAATCCGCCCGATGCAACAAGAAGCCATGTCGCAAGCGCCGCAATGATCGCCGTAACGATTCCGACGGTAAAGCCCGCCTTTCTCATGCTGAGCATCTTTGAGCAGGAGCCGATCAGACTGAGCAGGGGCTTTGTCGTTCCTCGGCTGACTATGCCGCCGGAGAGACGGTCGCTGATCCTGTTTATCTCATCTGTATTTGTGTATCTGAGCACACGGAAGGGGTATCTGCCGCCGCCGAGTCTGGAAGTTATAAGCTCATCGTCGATATTGGGATCAAAGGTCTTTATGCAGGCGCACATTCCCTCGTCGGACAGCTCCTTCAGCAGGAACTCGAAATCCGAATCAAGCATATACTTCACAAGCAGCTTTGCCATAAGCTTGCCCTCTCTGAGCATATACATCGGGCAAACGTCCACCGGCATGGTCTCATCCTCTTTGGTGACCGAATCGGGAAGATTCATTCCGTATTCGCGAAGCGCCTCGGCTCTGCCGAATACGATATTCTTATCATCGACAAGCACACCGAGATATCCCTCGGCTGCCGCCTTGACCTCCACGTTATCCGAGGTGCCGATCTCCATCGTGGCTATCTCAAACACATCGGAGAGAGGGCCACCCGCCGCCTTGAATGCGGATGCCGCATAATACAGCACGCGGTCAATGCGGTGATTGTTGTATATCTTGATGTTCTGCACCTTCACACCGTAGGAGGGGAAGGCATCGACATCGTCGAAGCAGACCGCGCCCGCCTCCGAATATTCCTCGGCAGAGGATTCTCCGAGAACGGTACCGTCAAGCTCGTAGGCATTCGAAACACCCTTATAGAAGGGATAGGACATTGCTATAAACAGTGAGAGAGGCATCGTCGCAAAGAATGTGACAAACACCGCGCTGGCAACGCCGACACCGTTTCCCGAGTGGCCGATACCGACATACACTCCCATGAGAGCCGCCGCGATAACGGAGATAAACAGATATGCGGCAACGTATCCCTTACCAGAGCGTGTGGAGGAGCTTGTTCTCGCGAAGAAATCGTCAACGAATTTGGTCTTTTCGATACGCAGAACACCGCCCTCGGACACGTCGTCATCCTCGAAAAGTCCGCCCGGTATTCCGGCATCCGCCGCGCTCATATATCTGACCGCGTACTTCGTGCGCTTTGAGCTGATCACATTAAACGAAAGCAGATCGCGCTTTGCGATGAGATAATCGTGTATAAGCGCAAAGAGCGTCATAGCTGCGGCGCAGGAATTAAAGAGCGTCGGCTCATTCGGGAGCACCGCTGTCTCGGCTTGGATCACGGAATAGACGATCGCGGCAACATTTCCGACAAAGGCTATGCTTGACGAATCTATCTTTCCGCGGAACAGATTGCCGCAGCCGCGCAGGAGCTGTTCATAGCCGACAGCCGCGCAAAGCAGCATGATCTGAAGACTCATCATTATATATACGACAGGATATACCGCCGGATTCAGCGCACCGCCGAACTGGATACCGAACAGCTCAAGATTCTCGTACAGAAGAAGAAGGACGGTAAAGAGCGATGCGAACACAAGCTTCGCCTTGATGCGCGAAAATGCTTTTTTCATCGACGCGGCAAATTCCGGAGCCTGAGACTGATCTATATACTCATTCTCCACCGATCTGCGGATCCTTTCCTCCTGCTCCTTCGCCTCGGCATCTATCTCCTCGGTAAGCTTCGCCGCAACATCCGCTCCCATGGTCTTCGCCAGCTCATCGTCAAGTCCGAACGCTACCATAAGATTGATATCGGTGGCATCAAGCTCATTGTCCTCGGGGATCTCCAGCCCCTCATCATCATCCGTCGCAAGCTCGGGAATCGCACGAAGCGGCTTTTCTCCGACATCCTCCTCGGCGCCCTCCGCCTCGGCATCCTCGCTGTAGGAATACTCACCGTAATCCTCCGCATCTCCGTCGGATATCTCTGTCTCGTCAAGCGGTACGGTCTCGACCTCGGAATCAAGCAAAGCCGCCTCGGAAGCATCGGTCTCGGCATCGCCGTTTACCACCGCCTCAAGTATCTCGCTCTCGTCAAAGCTCTCCGCCTCGTCCGTCTCTCCCGAGTTAAAGTCCGGCAGATATTTACGCAGAAGCTCGGATATGTCAAGATCGTCATCCGTCAGCTCTCCTTCGTTCTCCTCCGGCAAATAGATATCCTCGTCAAAGACGGTGTCCTCTGCCTCAAGTCCGTCACTCGGAACCGTATTCATGTTTTCGTTTTCGGGTAAATTCTTATTTTCCATAAAAATCTCCATTACACCGCTTTGCGGTAATACATAATTGAATTTTATACCTTACCGTGCCGTACCCTCGCCGCATGGCTCAATATGACCGCCGCGGCAGTAGACACATTCAGTGAATTCACTCGCCCGTACATGGGAATGGATACAGTAAAATCGGAGCGCTCCTTCACAAGTCGGCTGACACCGCCGCCCTCGCTTCCGAATACGATAGCCGCCGGTATATCGAAGTCCGCCTCGTAATATGCCGTTCCTCCGGCCTCCGCCGCGAACACCCAAATGCCGCGCTCCTTCAGCTCCTTGAGAGTAGATGCAAGATTTGCCACCCTCGCCACCGCCATATGCTCGATCGCACCGGCGGAGCATTTTGCCACCGCCGCGGTAACGCCGACAGCCCGTCTCTTTGGAATTATTATTCCGTGCACTCCGGCACATTCCGCGCATCTTACAAGCGCGCCCAGATTGTGCGGATCCTCGATCCCGTCGGACACGGCGATCAGCGGCTTCTCACCGCGACTTGCGGCTATTTCAAGTATGTCGTCGACGGTGGAATACTCCCTGCCCGCGCTCATCGCGATCACGCCCTGATGATTGGCGCCGTTCGCCATGCGGTCAAGCTTGCCCTGATCCGTCTCGACTATCGGTATGCCTCTGCTTATTGCCTCCGCGACAATGACCACCACCGAGCCCTCGCGGCTTCCGCTCTTTACGTATATCTTGTCTATCGGTCTTCCCGAGCGCAAAAGCTCCCGCACGGCATTTCTGCCGACCGTCACTCCGGAATCCGTCGTTCCGCCGACATCCCCGACAGCGGGAAGCTCCGTCTCGTCATCGCGCTCATCATTATCTACAACGACGTACTGCGGCTTCATCTTGATATCGTCAAAGCCGTCGTGTATCTGAGGCCTGCCGCCGCGTCTGCCGCCGTTTCCTCTGCCGCTTGTGTTTCTTCCGGCATTGGCATTTCCTTTGCCGTTGCCGCGCGGATCCGCGGAGCGTCCCGCCCCACCGTTTCCTCTGCCGTCCCTCGGCTTCTGCGGTCTGTCGGCATCCCTCGCCTCTCCCGCCGCTCTTTCGGGCTTATACGCGCCGCCCTTATCGGGAGTATCCGCGCCCGATCTGTGCGGCTTTTTCTTTTTGTGATAGCCTGCTCCGCCACCGGAGTCACGCGCACCGCTCGCCGCTTTTTTGTTGCTTTGAGACGGGTCTTTTTTATTATCGTACATATATTTACACTCTTTTTCGATTTTTTTGCACACTTCTATAAGTATTAGTATACCACATTTATTTCGATTTGTATATATTTATTTTGATTTTTTATGCGGTATTATGCCAAAAAATAAGCAAAACACGCAAAACAGGGTGCTTTGCCGCAATCGCAAAGCACCCCGCATTATATAATATGTAGCCTTCTTGTATCAGTTCTTTCCCGTATTCAGCGCGCGCATTGCATTGAGCACCGCTATCACACACACTCCGACGTCGGCAAACACGGCACTCCACATATTTGTCATGCCGAGAGCCCCGAGTATCAGAACGATGAGCTTGACGCCGAGCGCAAACACGATATTCTGTCTCACGATACGCACGGTCTTTTTAGCAATGAGCACCGCCTCCGCCAATTTTTTCGGCTCATCATCCATGAGCACTATATCCGCCGCCTCGATCGCCGCATCCGAGCCTATCGCGCCCATAGCTATGCCGACATCGGCAAGAGCCAGCACGGGGGCATCGTTGATGCCGTCTCCGACAAACACGAGCGATTCGTTCTTCGGCTTTCGGGAGATAAGCTCCTCCACTGCCGCGACCTTTTCGTGCGGGAGGAGCTTTGCCCTTATATCGGATATTCCGAGTCGCGCGCCTACGGACTCCGCCGTGCTCCGCCGATCTCCGGTGAGCATCACGGTGCTACGGACACCGAGCCTTTTCAGGCTGTCTATCGCCTCCGCCGAGCCGGATTTTATCTCGTCGGATATAATTATACGCCCGAGGTATTCACCGTCGGCGGCAACATACACCGCAGTACCGCTCTCGTTTGTCTCGGGCACGTCGCACCCCGTCTCGGAGATGAGGGCGAGATTTCCAATCGCCACGTGTCTTCCGTCGATATCCGCCGTCACGCCCTTGCCAGCCACCTCATACACGTTCGCCGTCCTTGACAGCTCGGGCGTGCTTGCGTATGCTCTCAGTATGGACTGCGCTATGGGATGATGAGAATATGCCTCGGCATGAGCGGCAAGCTCAAGAAGCGCCGCGCCGTTTCCGTCGGTCGCTCTGATTTCGGTGACCTCGAAGGTGCCCTTGGTAAGAGTTCCCGTCTTATCAAGCACAACTGTACCGACACGCGCAAGCTCCTCAAGATAGCATCCGCCCTTTACCAGTATGCCTCTTTTACCGGCGCCGCCGATACCGCCGAAAAAGCTGAGCGGCACGGAGATCACAAGAGCGCACGGGCATGAGATCACGAGAAATATCAGTCCTCTGCGGATCCAGCGTGAAAATCCGCCGCCGAGCGCAAGCGGAGGGATCACAGAGATGAGCACCGCCGCAAGCACCACGCAGGGGGTATAGTATTTCGCGAATTTTGTAATAAAGTTTTCGGCTTTTGCCTTTTTTGCCGCCGAGCTTTCCGTCAGCTCAAGTATCCGCGATACGGTGGAATCCTCGTACCGCTTGGTCGCGGTAACGCGCAAGGTACCGCCGCCGTTGATACTGCCGCTTATCACGCTGTCCCCCGTACCCACGTCAACGGGAACGGATTCGCCGGTGAGAGCCGACATATCGACAGACGATGCACCCTCCAAAACGGTGCCGTCAAGCGGGATCCTCTCACCCGCTCGAACGACTATCACATCTCCGACCGATACCTCGTCGGGTGACACGGTCACGACGGCGCCGTCTTTTTCGACATTCGCCGTTTCGGGACGGATATCCATCAGCTCGGCAATGGATCTGCGCGACCTGCCGACGGCATACCCCTGAAACCATTCACCGATCTGATAGAACAGCATTACAGCCGCACCCTCGGCGTACTCTCCCGACAGAAACGCACCGACGGTGGCAACTGTCATAAGGAAGTTTTCGTCAAGAAAGCCGCCGCCGAGTATCCCGCGCACCGCCTTAAAGAGCACGTCGTAGCCCGTCAGGACAAAGATCGCGACGTATACCGTAAGCGGCACGGCGTTTGGCATTTGCAGAAGATGCTTCGACACAAACATTCCGAGGTAGCACACCGCTCCGATTATGATCCTTGTCAGTGCGCGCCTTTGCTTTACCGTCAGCTTCATCACAGCACTATCTCGCAATCCGGTTCGATCTTGCGGCACAGCTTCACCGCTTTCTTTATTATCTCGGGATGCTTCTCCTCGCTCGCTTCGATAGTGAGCTTCTGCATGATAAAGCTCACCGATGCGTCCTCCACCCCGTCAAGGCGCTTTATCGCATCCTCCATTTTCGCGGCGCAATTGGCGCAATCGAGATTTTCCAGCTTATATACCTTTTTCATGATGCTCCCCCGTTCTGTTTTAGGCAATTGTAAACTTTATTCCTCTACGTGTTCCATTCCCTGATTGATGATCCGACACACGTGATCGTCGGCAAGGGAGTAGTACACGGTCTTCCCGTCTCTGCGGAATTTCACCAGCTTGCTTGTTTTAAGCACTCTGAGCTGGTGTGAGACCGCCGTCTGGCTGAGTCCGAGTAGCTCCGCTATATCCCCGACACACAGCTCCGATTCGAACAGCGCATACAAGATGCGGATCCTCGTGGAATCTCCGAACACCTTGAACAGCTCCGCGAGATCGTAAAGCAGCTCATCGGGCGGAAGCTTTTCCATGACCTCGTTTATTTCCTCCGTATGCACGCTCTGATACTCCGTATTATTCTCACAGCACATATTGTACTCCTTTCCTCGGCGTCGAAGCTTGTCGCTACAATCGCTCATATGTTTATCTGTTCATATGATACACCGTTTTGATGCACTTGTCAATAGGTTATTTGAAATTCCCATAAAAAATATCCACCCGAGGGTGGATATTTTTTTATCTGCTTTGATCCCGCCGATACCGTGATGCACGGCTTTGCCGAGGTAGGCAGGTGCGGTGCGAATATCGGCGGCAAGTATGCTTACAGCACGGACATTACAAGCACGGCTATGATGATAACGGGGAGCACAAAGGTCGCGTAGGGACGTATCCACTTCGGCACCTTCAGACCGTTACCGGTATTTGCCTCCGCAATGAAGTTATCCCAGCCGAAGCCGAATTTCTGAGTACAGAAAAGAACGTACGCAAGGCTTCCTACGGGAAGAAGGATATTCGATACGGTATAGTCCTCAAGATCCATGAAGTTCTTTCCGAAGATAAGCACGTCATCCCATACGTTAAGGCTGAGTATGCAGGGCAAGGAGAGCACGAGCATAAGCACAACATTAATTATTGCGACCTGCACGCGGTTCAGCTTGGTCAGCTCAAGCCAGAAGGACATTATGTTCTCGAAAACGGCGATGACCGTTGAGAGAGCCGCGAATATCATAAAGAGGAAGAAAAGCGCGCCGATCAGACGGCCGCCCGCCATATCGTTGAATATGCTCGACAGAGTTGTAAAGAGGAAGCTTGCGCCGACCGAGCCCGCATCAGCGGTAACACCGTTATTGTAGGTGAAGCAAGCGGGGAATACGATAAGTCCGGACATAAGCGCCACGAACGTATCAAGGCTGATGATGGTGCAGGTCTCACCGAGGAGACTGCGATCCTTGTCTATGTAGCTTCCGAAAATTGCAATGGAGCCGATTCCGACACTGAGGGTAAAGAACGACTGTCCCATAGCGGCGGAGATAACGGTCATGATTCCGGACTCCTTGATATTATCAACGGAGGGAACAAGATAGAATTTCAGTCCCTCTGCCGCATTGTCAAGAGTGCAGGAGTAAACGGCAAGTCCGATGAGCAGTATGAACAGCGCAACCATCATCCATTTGGTTATGCGCTCGACGCCCTTCTGGAGGCCGAGTGAGCAGATGCCGAAGCAGATGAAGATGACCGCGAAGGTCGCAATGATATTCTTGGGTGTATTCGTCACCATCTCACCGAAGACGCCTCCGAGCGCCTCGACACCGCTGCTGTTCATGATAGAGCCCGTAACATACTTTATAAAGTACATGAACATCCAGCCGCAAATGGTGGTATAGAACATCATGAGCAGGTAGTTTCCGCCGATACCGAGGTATTTCATGAAGTGCCACTTCTGACCGGGCTTTTCAAGAACGTCAAAGGAGGAAGCGATGCTTCGCTGGCTCGCGCGTCCGACGACAAGCTCGGCTGTCATTACGGGAATACCGAGGAGAATAAGGAATGCAATGTAGATCAGAACGAACATTGCACCGCCATACGCGCCGGTAATGATCGGGAAACGGTAGACGTTGCCGAGACCTATGGCACAGCCCGCCGAGATCAGGATAAATCCGAGTCGCGATGAGAATTTTTCACGCTGATTCATGTGTGATCCTTTCTTTTTTGTTTTAAAGACCGTTTCGAAAACGGTTTTTAAAAAGATGTGAACTACATATGATATTTTATCACATTCCCCGTCATGACGCAATAGTTAAATGAAAATTTATACATATTTTGCATCTACGCTCCGACAATATCCGCAGGGACAAGAGATGCCCGTCGGAAGCAAAGATGCACTTCCCACCGTGCAAGCGCGGTATTGCGGACAAAGAAAAAGTGTACCGAAAACCGTGCGGCGGGCACAGATTCGTCGGCTCGAAGGCAAAAAGATGCACTTCCCACCGTGCAAGCGCACAAAAGCAGACGATATCCGGCAAAGCCGATACCGTCTGCTTTGTTTGTTCCTGTTTGTCAGTCGTCGATCTCGTAATTATACAATTACCGTCTTACGAGTGCTTACAAAAACACAACTATTCCGTCAGTCAAATATTATAATATTTTACTGCTGCTTCATTGCGGCGAAGCACTCGCTGCAATAAACAGGCTTGTCACTGTTGGGCTGGAAAGGAACTTTCGCTTCCTTGCCGCAGTTAGCGCAAACAGTGGTAAACATCTCACGGGGAGCCTTGCCTGCATTCTTACGTGCATCGCGGCAAGCCTTACATCTCTGGGGCTCGTTCTGGAATCCCTTCTCTGCATAGAATTCCTGCTCGCCGGCTGTAAAGATGAATTCCTCTCCGCAGTCCTTACACTTTAGGGTCTTGTCCTGGTACATTGGTACTACCTCACTTAAAAAATGGTTTACACCCTTTATGTGCCAAATTCCGTTGGCCATCGGGTATTTATGTTCTAAGCCTTACGGCTGAAAACCTTATTCATTGTCCATATCCATGGATGCTCTCAGCTTTTCCTTGATGCGATATATCGCGTTGCTCACCGATTTCGGATCTCTGCCGACCAGCTCCGCTATATCGCGTACCTTCACCCCGCCGACATAAAGCTCAAATACCTTTTTCTCATAAGGGGAAAGCAGCTCCGACAGGGTCGCGGTATCGGGGGCATCCGTCGCGGAGAGCACATGCCCGACCTGTCCGTCGGCTCGATTTTCACTCTCAAGCTCAGCACCGTTTCTCCGAAGCTCCGCTTTTTTCTTTTTATTGATCCGCCGAAGCTCCGAAACGAGAGCATTTCTGATGCAGATCTTCGCGTACAGTCCGAAGGTGATCTCGCCGTTGCCGCATCTGTAGGTCTGCGCCGCGCGGTAGAGAGCAAGCGACGCCTCCTGCGAAAAATCCTGATAAAGCTGTGCCTCATCGGACACGCCCGCCATTCGCGCATACCGCCGCGACATACTCTTTATAAGAGAATCGTACTCGGCGCAAAGCTTCTCGAAAGCGGAATCGTCACCCGAGGAAGCGCGGGATACAAGCTGATTTGTCTCGGACTTCAAGTATATCTCCATATTATGAACAGAGTTTTATAATATAATTATATCATTTTATCCGTATTTGTCAATAGTTTATTTCAAATACTTTTCCTAAAATTCAGGATTTTTAACAATTTTTGTGTATTTCCCCGCATAAGGCACTCAAATTCAACAAAAATCAGTATATTTTCACCTTTTTCGGGCACAAAATCGCCTCTATTTCCCGTTTCATCGGGTCAATCCCAATTGCTGTTCCCCGTGCCGAAAACGAGATCGAGATCACCCGTAAGGAGAGCGGTGATACCGCGCAGCACGATTTCGGGGCGGTCGGCAAACACAGACTGCATCTGTTTGAGCTGATGCTCGTTATCCGTGCGGACAGACACCTCAAGCTGGAGTCCCTTGGGATCCTTGATAGTCCCCTTAAACATGACCCCCTCGCCCTCAAGGCGGATCGTTTGATCGACAACGGCGCCTCTTTTCGCAAGGCTCATATGTCTGAGCGCACTTCGGTAGCCCTTATCTCTCACCGTGCGCGCTATCACGGAATTGAGTCCCTCTGCCACCGCCTTGCCCGTTTTGGTGACCTTGTATCTGTCTCGCGGATTTTCATCATCCGGCGGCAGCTTTTCGACGTGCCCCGCATCCTCAAGCTCACCGAAGCATTGAGCAAAATCGAAGTAATTCACTATATCGTCTTGGATTATTATCGAGGTTATCGTATCAAACTCAAGCGGATATCCGATGCGATCCATCAAATAAAGAATAAATATTTTGATTTCATCCGGCTTTGTCAGCTTCCGCGGCATATCGTCACTCCCTCACTTTATAATATTTCATAACAGACGGAAAATCGGGGAGCGAAAGCTCCCCGAAACAGATCGCCCGAAAATCAACCGTCCAGCTCGGCCTCCTCGGCTTCGAGGATGACCTCCTTGTACTTCATGTAATTCTTCATCTTCAGGCGTGAAAAATCTCTTGTTCCCCAGTAGGTGTCCTTCTCACCGGAAAGCACCTTGCTGTTTATCAGATAAGCGTCCTGATTGAATACCAGCGGCATTACGGGCATATCCTCCATGAGCATAGCCTCTGCCTCATGGAGCAGCTCTGCTCTTGCCGCAGAATCATGCTCCTCGTAGATCTTCTCAATAAGATCGGAATATTCGGAGTTCTCATAGCCGACAAGGTTGCCGATGAAGGGATACTCGGGATCGTCCATGTCAACTCCGCCGCCGCTGAACTTTGTGGCGTAAACGGAAAGCGCCGAGAACGCATCTGTATTGAGCATCTGCATATCGACTGCGATCACATCGAAATCTCCCGCTTCAAGAGCGTTTGCGAAATTGTCCACAACGATCTTGGTGTTGGACTCTCCGCCCTCTCTCTTGATATCGGTCTTGAGGTACTCGATCTTTACCTTAAAGCCGAGGTCTCCCCATACACCCGCTACATACTCCGCTACGGCGGCATCCGCCTCATTGTCATCTCTTACGGTAAGAGTGAACGAGCCGCTCTTAACGCCGGCCTCCTTCAGGAGTGCCTTTGCTCCGTCGACATCGGCTGCAGATGAGATGAGTGCTCCGCTCTCGGAGGAGTCTGCCACGGTACGGAAGTCCTTCTTCGATCCGCCGTCATCCACTCCGTAGGGGATAAGGCCGGTCGCGGGCTTCGCGAAGGTGAGGAGCTCGACGATCTCGTTTCTGTCGATCGCCATGGAAAGCGCACGTCTTACTCTTGCATCGGAGAACAGCTTGTTCTCGGTGTTGAAGTAATAGGTGTGGGTGGACATCTCATCGGATACTGTGGCCTGCTTTGCGCGCTCGGCTCTTGCGGACAGAGGTATCTCACCGAGATAGAATATCTGTCCCTCATCGAACGCCGCAAGCTGCGCCTCAAGGTCACCGCGCTTATAAGTGGTGATTATTCTCCACGGAATAACGTACTTGTCAAGAGCCTCGCCCTTTTCGTCGTCAAGATAATAGTTGGAGTTGCGCTCTATTCTCACAAGTCCGTCCTTATCCCAGTCGATCTCCTTAACGGCGAAGGGGCCGTTTGTGACCATGGACGAGGTCTTGGTCGCCCAGTTGTCATTTCTCGCGACCTCCTCACGGAGAGGAACGAGTGCGGGAGATGCACAGGTGCGGAAGAAGGCATCAAGATCGACGGCGTACTCGAAGGATATCTCAAGCACATATGTATCTACGGCAACAACGCCGAGATCGTCGATGGACACGTCGCCGTACTTAACGTCGCGTGCATTCTTGATATCAAAGAGCATGGACGCGGCAGAGCAGGCAAAGGTGGGCTCGAGAATACGCTTCCAAGCATACACGATATCCTGCGCCTGAACGGAGCGTCCGTCGCTCCACTGGGTGCTGTTGAGCGTGATCGTTACCTTATATTCACCGGTCTCGTCGTTAAAGGATTTTTTGTAATCCTTCATCAGAGCCTTTTCCCAGTTTCCCTTGGAATCAAGTCTGGTAAGTCCCTCATAAATAAGGTTAAAGAACTTGACCATATCACTGTTATGATAATTCATAGCAGGGTCGAAGTCATAGACCTGACCGGCCAGATACACATTGATTATGGCGCCCTTGTCGTCGCCCTCAAGTGTGGAACAGCCTGCGAAGGCTCCGACAACGATCGCAAGGCATATTAACATGGATATAATCCGTTTCATTTGCGGGTAATTCCTCCTGAAGTTTTATACAGAGACCCGTTATATGCAGGTCGATCCGATACTCTTATGTATTATATCACTTTTCCCCGAGATAATCAATTACATATTTTTGAACAATCGAAAGTTTTGGTAAGTTATACAATCGAAAGCCCGTTTTTTCGTCATTTTACACAGTTTACGCATAAAAACCGCCGCGGCGCGAGAGCTTTTCGGTGCTTTTTTCGCTCAAAGTGCATACGGAGCGCCCGAATGCGGGCAAAATAAGCAAAAAGGAGACCGGTATGCCGAAACGGAACGAAAGGGCGGCGTTTGCAAGAAGCGATCTTGCCTGTGAGGGAGCGCGTGTCTTTGCCGCCACTCGGGAATTGCACCGAGTGGAGCGGTATGCGGAGGGATTTCACATCACGGAGCTTGAGGAGGCGGGCGGCGGATATCCGTCGGGCAGATACGTGACCGCCGACATCGGCAGGATATGGCTTGAGAGCGACGAGAGGGCGGAGGCGTGTGTGAGAATGCTTGCGGGTGAGATCGAAGGATATGCGGAAAGGCTGTGCGCCGGCAAGCCGAGACATGAGCGGTGCATATTGGCGGCAGGGCTCGGAAACAGATTCATAACCGCCGATTCACTCGGCCCTCTGACCGTGGACAAGCTGACAGTCACGCGACACATGACGGGCAAAGGCGGATTTTTCGACACCACCGGCTGCTCCGAGCTCTGCGCCGTTCAGACAGGTGTCTTGGGGCAGGCCGGAATCGAAGCGGCGCTGACCGTTGCCGGAGCGGTAGCGGCGGTGGGAGCGGATCTCGTCATCGCGGTCGATGCCCTCGCCGCGCGCAGTGTCAAAAGGCTCGCCACGACAGTCCAGCTCTCCGATCTCGGCATCCGTCCCGGCTCGGGGCTCGGTAACAGGCGGCTTGCCGTGGATGCGGACAGTGTCGGCTGTCCCGTGCTGTCGATCGGCGTTCCCACCGTGGTGGATTCCGCAACTCTCGTTTGCGATATGCTTGAGCGTGCAGGCATCACCGAGCTGTCTCCTTCCCTTTGCAAGGAGCTTGAGGAGGGTCTTGACTTCTTTGTCGCTCCCAAGGAATGCGATTTAATGGCGGACGAGCTGTCTACCCTGCTCTCCCGTGCCATCTGCCTTGCGGCGGGAATTTAGAGGTGGTGAGCGCCACGTGTCCCCAATGTATATTTATACAATTTATTATTATATGTTGACTTTTTATGCAGTTTGTGATAAACTCTTAGCTGTAAAAGTACGGCTATGCCGTAAATCTTATTTTTTACGGAGGACATTATGAAATTTTCAAAGCTTTTATCCCTGATCCTTGCAGCAGTTCTCCTGCTCGTATGCTTCACCGGATGCGGTGAAGAAGCCAAGAAGGATCCCGACAGTACAGCCGCAAACACCGCCGACACCCCCGCCGATGACAAGAAGGTAGATATCTCCGACGTTAAGCTGCTGAACGAAGGCAAGATCGTCGTTGCAGCCGAGATCGGTTATCCCCCCTTTGAGAACTACGCCTCCGACGGTGTAACTCCCGTCGGTCTCGACGTCGATCTCGCAGATGAGATCGCAGCTCTCATGGGCGTTAAGGTCGAGTTCGTAAACACCGCCTTCGACGGTATCCTCGACGGACTCACCATTGACAAGTACGACATGGTAATTTCCGCCGTGACCATCAATGCCGAGAGAAGTGAGCAGGTGGATTTCTCCATTCCCTACATTGACAACTATCAGGCTATCGTCGTAAAGAAGGGCAACGAGAAGAAGATCGACGATATCCTCGATCTCGCAGGACTCAAGGTCGGCTTCCAGACCGGTACGATCTCCGCAGACAAGCTTGACGAGATGGAGTCCACCGGTGAGCTCACCGTTGAGAAGAACTCCTACGATCAGATCCTCGACGCCTACAGCGATCTGAAGCTGTCCGGACGTCTCGACGCCATTCTCTGCGACTCCTCCGTTGCAGACGGATATGTTGCTCAGAATCCCGACGATTACGAGATCGTATGGCTTGAGGATTCCAACCCCGAGCAGTTCGGCGTTGCCGTAAAGAAGGGCAACGAGGCTCTCCTGAAGGCCGTTAACGAGGCAATTGAGATCCTTGAGGACAACGGTACTCTCGATGACATCAGAAACACTTGGCTCCTCGGTACAGACGCCGAGTAATTCAAGAAAAGCTTTTCCTCGGATACCTCACGGTATTCGAGGTTAGGCTGAAGGGAGTCGAGCTCACCTCGACTCACTTCAGCCTAACTTAATATCACATTACCGAAAGGATCTTTATTATGAGCAATACCGCAACCCCCGCAAAAAGAGGGCTGTCACGAAGGCTTATTGCAGTCATCGCCGTAATACTGGCTCTTGCGGCGGTTCTTGTGACACTGTCACTGCTCTGCCCGAACCGCGCCGAGCTTTCTCAATACGTATCAAGCGACCTCAAGGCAAAGCGTAAATACTCCGAATCCTACACAAGCTTCGGCTTTGTCAGCGTATTCGTTGGCAACGATGAGGCATCTAAGGTCAACGTCTCCGAAACCTTCCTCGGCTTTGCCGGAAAGGTGTACTGTGCAGACTCCGGCTTCATCGGGATCGTTGCGGACTTCATCAGATGGATACCCGTCCTGCTTGAGGGAACCTTCATCACCGTCTCACTCACGATAGTCTCCGTGCTTGCGGGACTTATATGCAGTCTGTTCCTTGCACTCGGCAAGATATCCAAGAACAAGGTAATCGGCAAGATCTGCGATGCCTACATATTCTTCTTCCGCGGCACTCCCCTGCTCATGCAGCTTTACTTCATTTATTACGCGCTTCCGCTCATCAGCCCCGCGCTCATGATAAACAACCGCTTCCTCGCCGCCTTTATCGCCTTCGCGCTCAATTCCGCGGCATACTGCGCCGAGATAATCCGTGCGGCTATCCAGTCGATCGACAAGGGTCAGTTTGAAGCGGCAAGAGCGCTCGGCATGACTTATTGGCAGACGATGGGACAGATAGTGATCCCGCAGTCGGTGAGACGTCTTATCCCTCCCGTGGCAAACGAGTTTATCATGGTACTGAAGGATGCCTCTCTCGTTTCTGTAATCGCTCTTTCCGACCTCACCTTCCTTACGAGAAAGCTCTCCGTTTCAAACGCGACTCCTCTCGTATATATCCCCTCGATGCTTATTTACCTTGCAATAACCGCGCTGTTTACGTTTATATTCAACCGTCTTGAGAAGAAATTCTCGATCTACGAATAAGGAGGTGCCGTAATGTCTCTTATAAGAACCGAAAAGGTATCCAAAAGCTTCGGCTCGCTTGAGGTGCTGAAGGACATTTCGCTCTCCGTTGAGCAGGGTGAGGTCGTGTGCATAATCGGCCCCTCCGGCGCGGGAAAATCGACGTATCTGCGCTCGCTGAATCAGCTTGAGAAGATAAGCAGCGGCAAGATATTTATCGACGATGAGCTGTTCCTGCACCGTGAGAACGACAAGACCGTGGAGCACACCGATCCCGCAAATCAAAAGCGCCTTCTCCTCGAAATGGGCATGGTCTTCCAGCGCTTCAATCTGTTCCCTCATCTGACCGTGCTCGGAAACGTCACCCTCGCGCCCATGAAGGTGAAAAAGCTCCCGAAGGACGAAGCCGAGGCGCTCGGCAGAGATCTTCTGAGACAGGTCGGACTTGCCGACAAGGTAGACGAGTACCCTGCAAGGCTCTCCGGCGGTCAGCAGCAGCGTGTGGCTATCGCACGTGCGCTTGCGATGCAGCCGAAGATCATGCTGTTCGATGAGCCCACCTCCGCGCTCGATCCCGAGCTTGTCGGTGAGGTGCTCGGCGTTATGAAGAAGCTCGCCGAGGACGGCATGACGATGATCGTTGTCACTCACGAGATGAGCTTCGCAAGAGAGGTCGCGGACAGAGTGGTCTTCATGTGCGACGGAATAATCGCGGAGGACAGACCCCCGCAGGAGCTGTTCTCAAATCCCGAGCACCCGAGACTGCGCCAATTCCTCCAAAGCGTGCTTTAAGATTTTTTCGGCAATGCCGATCTGCATAAGGGTACGGTCAGCCCCGACGGGCGCCGTACCCTTTTTCTGTCCGCTATCCTCCGAAGAATATACGACACAGAAGGCAGGAGAGGAATATGCAGAAAAGCATCACTGCGCCTGCGACCGGAAGGGCATGTCCGGTGCCGCGCACTCCCGCTCCCGAAAAATATACCGCGATAACGTAGATCACGGTGTCGGAGCTACCCATAAGCACAGCGGCACACAGCGCCGGAAAGCTGTCGGGGCCGATCTCCCGAATAAGTGAGGTGAACGCGCCGCTTGATGCCGCCCCCGATATCGGGCGTGTGATGAGCAGGGGGAATATTTCCGACGGAACGCCGAGCCTTTGACCCATCGGCGCAAGAAGCTCGGTAATCAGCCCTACGGCTCCGCTTGCCGAAAACATTCTGAGTGCGACCATGACGGCGCAGAGCGACGGCAGAAGCCTTACCGCCGATGCAAGCCCCTCGCGTGCCCCGTTGCAGAAGCAGTCGAAATAATCCTTTTTGCCGAAAAACATCATGCATGCGGCGCAAAAAACGACTGCGGGAATTATAAGCGATGACAAATACTCCGTCATGTGCGCTCTCCCCTGCCGCGCTCTCTCGGATCCACTTTCCGAGGCTTGTGGGCTTTTCCGAGAGCGGCAACTGCTCTTGAGAGGAATACCCCGAATACCGCGCAGGAGGCGGAGCATATCCAAACGGGCAGTATTATCCTGTACGGCGCCGCCGAGCCCGCGCTTCTGCGTAGCGCAAACAGCGTTGTCGGAAGAAGATTCACCGATGCAGAGCCGAGGACTGCCAAGGTCACCATATCGTCGGTGGCTCTCTCCTTATGCGGATTCATCTCCTGCATACGCCTCATCGCCTCAACCGCAAATGGCGTCGCTGCGTTGGCTATCCCGAGCATATTTGCACTTATCGCGGCGGTGATCTCCTGCTTTCCGCACCCCGTTTTCCACGCATCGGGGAACACGTGGCGGAGCACGGGTGAGAGCAGTCGGCTGAGCCCGTCGATAACGCCCGCATCCTTCAGTACCTCCATGATCCCGCACCAGAAGCACATATTTCCGCAAAGCGTCAGTACGATCTCCACCGAATCCGCGGCACCGTCGATCACGGCGTTTGACAGCTCGGTAATATTGCTGCAGAGCGCGGCACATATAAGGGAGATCGCACATAAGATAAAAAAGCATTTTCCGAGCATTTCGGCACCTCTGTTCTGCAATTGTCTTGCGCTTATATGCAAATGTAAATAATCTTTGAAATCGGTCGATTTTCCGCAAACACCTATTGACACCAACCCGAAATAATGGTAGAATTAGTCATAAAGAGGATTATCTGGTAATAATTGTTAGAAATCGGCAGATAAATGTCAAACGGAGGAGATTTACTATGACATCTTTAGGCATTGTTAGAAAAGTAGATGAGCTGGGACGGATCGTGCTTCCGGTCGAGGTCAGAAACAGGCTCGGGCTTGCTTCAAAGGACGGCGTTGAAATATTTGTCGAAAAGGACAGAGTTATTCTCAAAAAGTATATGCCCTGCTGCATCTTCTGCGGCGACGCGGATAACGTCACATACTTCAAGGACAAGCTTATTTGCCGCAATTGCCTTGAGTCGATAAAGGCAGGCAAGGCGGAGTGAGTCTCTAAATTATATTCACCCCTCGCGCCCGTTATTCCGAAGTATATTACGCAAATGCAAAAAGTGCCTACCGCTCGGTAGGCACTTTTACGTTTGTCTAAGATGTATCGGGATATGCCGAGGTCTATCCGGCTTCACCGACAGCTCCGGCTTTTCGTGCGATAAAGCCGTCCGACATATCTGTCAGCTCCGCAAGTACATACGATACCGTAATCATCTGATGTCATTTTCTTTATGGGGTTAGATATTTTTTCCGTTTTCGCAATTCGCAAGCCACGCATCCAAAAATTTCATTTGCTCCGCCGTGTGAAACCAATGCTCGCCGTTTTCCATAACGGTCAATCCTGCACCGTGGATTTTTGCAAAAGCGGAGATCGTTTCCGGATCCGTCAAATTATCCCTCTCACCGTAGAGGATCTCGGTAGGAACATTCCACCGAATCGGGTTAGCGCGGACATACGAAAGATATTCCCACGACAGCACCTCTCCGAACGCGGTTTCAATCGTGCCCGCCGCACGGAGCTGTTCCTCCGTCACATTTGCCCACTGCATCATATTGCATATAAGTCTTTCCATATCCGCAATGGGAGAGATGAAATACGCCTGCGCGATTTTCTCCTGCGGCAGAGCACACATGGAAAAATACGCGCCGATGCTGTTGGCAATCAAGACCATGCGGCTGTATCCCGCCGAAAATGCCGCAAAGGCATCGGGAAATTCCGCCTTTGCCTCCCACGGTGTTTCGGCACTGTAGTCAAGCCCCGTCACGTCGCAATCCGGAAAGAGCGACTTATAATGCTCGGCTTCCCCGACCGTGCCGCCCTTGCCGTGAATATACAGAATCAAAGCTTTGTGCTGCATTTCTCAAATACCTCCTTTTGTTCCTTCACATTCAAATCTTCAAGGTTCGCAAATACCGCTTTTGCTCCTCCGAAATACGATAGCTTTCCAGAGCCTTTTGAATTGCTTTATTGTGTGTCCGCCTGTCAAGGCGCTTTTCTTCCAAAAACGGCAGAATTTCCTCATACCGCTTTGCAAGCGCCGTTGCAAAATACCATGCGACCATCATGCCTACATAGTATTCCTCGGAGCGGATCGCGGAGACCATCCTCGGATATTCAGGTGCAAAATCCTCATCCAGATAATGCCGCATCAGCATACCCAACGCAAACCGCACCGTGTAGGTCTCGGAAGATGAAATCCATATTTTTATCTGTTCCGACAGTTTCCCCTTGTGCTTTTTGAAGATCCTCGGTGACATCTGGTCGCAGGTCGCCCAGTTATCGACATAAGGAAGAAATCTATTCAAGGCATCCATGCAAGGCTCAAGCTCCCTCATTTCGGAGATCAAAAACGCATGAAGCTGATTTTCTTCAAAATACTTGTGAGGCAGATCCCTCAAAAAATCGACGTAATTATTCTCCTTGTAAAGCGCTTTGGCAAATCTCCGCAAGATAGGCGTTCTGACACCGATGACTGTTTGTGCATCCACTGTAGGCATAAGCTTTGCCTGAAAATCACGATATTTTATATCTTGCTTTTCGAAAAGCTGTCGCTGTATCTCACTTGTGTTCATTCTTTTCTCCCTTATTCCGATTTCAGCAGCAGCATGGCGGTGAAATCCCGCGTCGGCACACCGATATCTCCGCCTCGGTGAGGTCGCAGATTCCCGCAGTACACAGTGTTGCGATGCCGCAGATGTCATAGGTTGACGGAAACAAATCAGCTTCCTGTGTTGTAGGGAATATGTCATAGACTGAAACTTATAGCATTACCGAAGTTCCATTGGTGTAAATCTCAGACCAT
>CAZVXL010000024.1:0-22564 GCA_964631595.1 uncultured Lachnospiraceae bacterium
GAAGGTTCCCTGCGTGGGCTACAACATCTCCATGATCGACGCAGCTCCCAACTATGCTCTTACCTCCGCTTCCATCAACTGGGGTCCCTATGTGACCTACGCTGTTGAGCAGAAGCTCAAGGGTGAGAAGATCGACACCGACTGGTGCCACGGCTTTGCCGACGGTGCTAACCGCATCACGGAGATCAACAAGAAGGCTTTTGCCTCCGAGGATTCCTATAATGCCGCTGTAAAGGCTGCAGATGATGCAAAGGCTGCTATCATTGACGGTTCCCTCAAGATCTTCGATACCTCCAAGTGGACTGTAGACGGTAAGACCATCACCTCCACAAAGGACATCGAGGGCTACAACGGACTTGAGTACATCATCGACGGAGCTTTTGCCGAGTCTACTCTCGCATCCGCTCCCTCCTTCGCATTCCACATCGACGGTGTGACCGTACTGAAGTAATTTGAAAATACTGTTACCGATAAGGCGGAGTCCCGCAAGACTCCGCCTTATATGGTTACATTTTTCTCAGTGCATACTTTTCGTGTACTGAGAAAAATGTAATTATACTAACTCTCATGAAAAGAGGTGCTTTTGTGTCGGAAAGCTGTGCAATCGAACTTAAAGGCATCACCAAGGTCTTCGGTGATGTAGTAGCAAACGAGGACGTGTCGCTGACTGTAGAATACGGTGAGGTCCTTTCCCTGCTCGGTGAGAACGGAAGCGGTAAGACCACCCTTATGAATATGCTGGCGGGCGTTTATTATCCCGACAGTGGTCATATTTATATCGGAGGAAAAGAGGTCAACATCAATTCTCCGAAGGATTCTCTTGAGCTTGGCATAGGCATGATACACCAGCACTTCAAGCTTGTTGAGCTGTTCTCCGCCGCGGAGAACATTGCTCTTGCCAACAACGAAAAGGGATATGATCTTGCAAGGGTTGAAAAGCGTGTGAAGGCTATCTGCGACAAATACGGCTTTGAGCTTGATCCGTCCAAGAAAATATACGATATGTCGGTGTCCGAGAAGCAGACTGTCGAGATCATAAAGGTTCTCTACAGAAATGCCGATATTCTTATATTGGACGAGCCTACGGCGGTCCTCACGCCGCAGGAGACTGAGAAGCTTTTTGCCGTTATGCGGAATATGCGCGAGGACGGCAAGGCTATCATCATAATCACTCACAAGCTGCATGAGGTGCTTGCCATCTCCGACAGAGTTTCCGTACTGCGCAAGGGCAGATACATCGGCACGGTAAAGACCGCCGATGCGACAGCTCAGTCTCTCACCGAAATGATGGTGGGTGAGAAGGTCTCCCTGAATATCGACCGTCCGGATCCGGTCGATCCCGTTACGAGGATCGAGATAAAGGGTCTTTCCGTTCGCAGACCGGACGGTATTCTTGCGGTCGATGACGTTTCCTTTACCGCCTGCTCCGGAGAGATACTCGGTATAGCAGGTATTGCCGGAAGCGGTCAGAAGGAGCTTCTTGAGGCAATTGCCGGATTACAGCCGATCGAGTCCGGTACCATTACATATACAAACCCCGAGAACGGTAAGTCCGAGGAGCTTGTGGGCATGAATCCGCTTATGATACGTGAGCTCGGCGTAAGACTTTCGTTTGTTCCGGAGGATCGTCTCGGAATGGGACTTGTCGGCAATATGGGTATGTCCGACAACATGATGCTCAGAAGCTACAGAGGCGGTGTTCCTTTCTTCACCAGCAGAAAAGAGCCGAAGAAGCTTGCCGAGGAGATCATCGAGCAGCTCAATGTCATTACCCCCGGCGTATCCACTCCCGTAAGACGTCTCTCCGGCGGTAATGTGCAGAAGGTTCTCGTCGGACGTGAGATCGCTTTTGCGCCTACCGTATTGATGGCTGCTTACCCTGTCAGAGGTCTTGACATAAATTCTTCGCACACGATCTACGATCTTCTTAACCGCCAGAAGAAAAGCGGCGTAGCCGTAATCTATGTCGGAGAGGATCTTGACGTTCTGCTTGACCTGTGCGATAAGATCGCTGTCATCTGCGGTGGAAGGATCTCCGCAAAGCTTGACGCGCGCACCACTACCAAGGAAGAAGTCGGCTACTATATGATGAAACATGAAAAGGACGGTGAGAATAAGGCATGACAAAAGCTCCTGCAAGAGAACCGTTTATCCGAATTGCCAAGAAGGACAACACGTCAGTACTGCGTTCTATCCTTGTTCGCGTTATTGCTGTCGTCATCGCACTTATTGTCTGTGCCGCTCTTATTGTAGCGGTCACCGGACTTAATCCCATTGAGGTCTACAAGGCAATGTTTTCCGGCGCTCTCGGAACCCCGAGAAGAATTTGGATCACTCTGCGCGATTCCGCTATTCTCCTCTGCGCCTCCATTGCCATTACGCCCGCGTTCCGTATGCGCTTCTGGAATATCGGTGCCGAGGGACAGATACTTGTCGGAGGCGCCGCAACTGCCGCAGTGATGATATACTGCGGAAATCTGCTAGCCCCGTGGCAGCTTTTCCTGCTCATGATAGTCGCGAGTGCTGTCGCCGGCTTCATATGGGGTCTGCTTCCCGCGTTTTTTAAGGCGTTTTGGAATACCAACGAAACGCTGTTCACCTTGATGATGAACTATGTGGCAATACAGCTCACATCATTTTTGTGCATTATCTGGGAGCAGAAAAGCGGAAGCGGAAATATCGGATACATCAATCAGACCACGCGGAGCGGCTGGATACCGACCGATTTTCTGAGCGACATATTCGGCAATTTCAACTACAGCATTATCGTTATTTCGGTTTTGATCATCGCGGTATTCATTTATGTCTATATGCGCTTCAGCAAGCACGGATATGAGATAGCGGTGGTGGGCGAGAGCGAAAATACCGCCAAGTACGCGGGCATAAATGTAAAGGGCGTGCTTATTCGCACCATGGCTATTTCGGGTGCTATCGCCGGATTCGCGGGCTTTCTGATAGTTTCCGGCTCCGATCACACCCTTACTACGGGCACGTCGGGCGGTGTCGGCTTCACGGCTATCATGGTTTCGTGGCTTGCCAAATTCAATCCGATCGCGATGATCTTCATTTCCTTCGGACTTACCTTCATGAGCAAGGGCTCTATTCAGATCGCAAGTCAGTTCCATCTAAACGAATCCGCATCGGATATTATAACCGGAATAATACTGTTCTTCATAATCGGATGCGAATTCTTCCTTAACTACAAAATGATACTGAATGTTCATCGCAAGAACGGCGGAAAGGAGGTAAAGTGATGCTTAGTGCTTTGTTTCAAAGAATACTCACCTATACCTTTTTCCAGAAATCCGTGACACAGGGTATTCCCCTGCTGTTCGGCGCCACCGGCGAGATCCTCACAGAGAAGGCGGGAAACCTTAACCTCGGTATTCCCGGAATAATGTACATGGGCGGAATCGGCGGACTCACGGGTGCTTTCCTATATGAGAACTCAGTAACCTCGGGAGAGCCGAACGGATTTGTCGGAATGATCTTTGCCGTCATTGCCTCCCTGCTTTTTGCGGCACTCGGCTCATTCATCTACAGCTTCCTCACAATTACTCTCAGAGCAAATCAGAATGTAACGGGTCTTGCGCTCACCACCTTCGGTACGGGACTCGGCAATTTCATCGGCGGCTCTCTTGCCAAGATGAGCGGCTCGGGAAGTCAGGTCAGCGTTTATGCGACGGGACAGGTGTTCCGCACCACTGTTCCCTTCCTTTCCGATATTCCCGTTGTAGGCCCGCTGTTCTTCTCCTACGGATTTCTTACATACCTTGCCATAGCTATTGCGATATTCTTTTCGTGGTATCTCATGCGTACAAAGGGCGGACTTTGTCTGCGCGCCGTGGGCGAGAATCCGTCTACAGCCGATACTGCGGGCGTTGACGTTATTCGGTACAAGTATGTATTCACCATGCTCGGCGGCTGTATAAGCGGTCTGGGCGGTCTGTACTTCGTAATGGAGTATCTCGGCGGTACATGGCAGAACAACGGCTTCGGTGACAGAGGATGGCTTTCTATCGCTCTTGTTATATTCGCGCTCTGGAAGCCCGCGAGAGCAATTTGGGGTTCTATTCTTTTCGGATGTCTTTACATTTTGTTCGCCTATCTTCCTATCGGAGATACCGCACAGGAGATCTTCAAGATGCTTCCCTATGTGGTCACTATAGTTGTGCTTGTTATCACAAGTCTCCGCAAGAAGCGCGAGGAGCAGCCTCCCGCAAGTCTCGGATTGCCTTATTTCCGTGAGGAACGGTGATCCCATTGCCGCTGTATATTACGGCGATATACTTTGTTAAGTCACACTTCAAAACGGGCTCGGTCATCACCGAGCCCGTTTTTTGATATAAATGCCACCACAGTACCGCTTGGGTGATCATAAAACGAAGCTCCGACCTATGTCAAGTCATAGGTCGGAGCTTCATATTCTTGGCGGAATGAACCGGCTTCGCTTCAATCAGTTATGCTGTTTTCGTTAAGTAAAGAGCTATGCTCTCCGCTTATTCGGGCTTAGAAAATGGAATATTCCCTTTACGATCAGATTTACGAGCAGGATCGCAAGCGAAACCACCGCGGCACACTCAAGCTGCATTTGCGCCTCAAACTGATTTATCATCAGCGATACGGGCTTGTTTGTTGTAGTTGCAAGGAAGGACACGGCGGATATTGTCATCATGCAGTTTACGAAGAAATATGAGAACATCTCCATAAGCGTGCCCATGCACTGGGGGATAAACACGTCACGGATCATTTTTCCTCGGGAGATACCGAGGGTGTGCCCTACCCCCTCCAGATTCACATTGAGCTTTGAGAGGCTGTTGTACATCATGAGATAAGGTGACGAGATAAAATGGACTATATTTACCATTACCAAGATCGCGACAGTTCCGTAGAATAAGCTGCCGTTGAATACGAGCACGTATGAGAGACCGAGGACGATACCGGGTATCGCCGCAGAGGTGATGGCGGCGAGATGCAAAAACTTAGATGCTTTTGATTTCATGCGCGCCGTCATATATGCGGTCATGAATGCAATTCCGACGCCGATAACGGATACGAAAAGGGCGATGACAAGGGAGTTGAGCAAATATCTGTCCGCCTTGAGCGCCAATGCCTTCATGAGATTGTTTACGGTAAAGCTGAGATCTGCGGGATAGTTTTCCGCAAAGGCGAGAAGCACAAAGGAAACAATCGGCAGAAGCACGAAAATCGAGACAGTAATGCAGAGAATATAGCATAGAAGCTTTCTGAGAGTTCCTTTATCCTGCTCAAACGGTCTTGATACGAATTGCGAATTTCCCCTGTCCTTATTGAGCAGGTCGATGACAAATGCCGCGACTGCGGGAATTAGGAGGAGAGTGCCGTATACGGCGCCCTTGCCGAAATCAAGCTGACCTATGACCTCTTGGTACATTACCACGGGGATCGTCAGGTACTTTCCTCCGACCATAAGAGGAACACCGTAATCCGTGATTATGAGCGTGAAGGTGGCGAATATAACGGATATCATCGGCCGTCGCAGATACGGAAGTGTGATCGCGGTGAACTGTCTGAGATGACCTATTCCCAGCACACGTGCCGCCTCATAAGGCGAGCTGTCCTCGTACTGCATTATATCGGCTATCATGAGATAAGCTACGGGAAAGGCGTACATTACCGAGCCCGCGACTATACCGACAAGACCGTATACGCCGGACTGCAAGCCGAGAAGCTTTGTTACAAGTCCGTTGTTGCCGAACAGAATGATAAGTCCCATTCCGTTTGAGATCGACGGGATCAGCATCGGCAGGACGAAGATTATCCCGAAAAGGCTTTTCAGCTTTATATCGGTCCTCTGTATTGCTGCGGCAAGCAGATAAGCGAGAACTATGGTAACAAGTGTGGATATACACGTCGATACCAAGGAATTGAGCACGGCACTGCCGAAATTCGATGAGCTGAGGACCTTCGATATACTCACGCTGTTTATATTCGCGAACATTCGAATGAGCGGAATAAAGACAAGTGCGATGAAGACAAAAGCGAGAGTGGATTTCGTTATATCCGCCTTATGCTCGAACAAAAACAGACCGAGGCTTTTTTTCTTTGAATTCATGAGAGCACTCCGTTAAAGATTTACGTATTTGGCGAGAGAGTCGATCTTCATTTTAAGGTTATGAATTACGAAATTCTCCACATACTCATCTCTCGGATTTTTGATTATATCCTCCGGAGTACCGATCTGAACTACCTTTGACTGCTTCATTATCATAACACGGTCAGACATGGAAAAGGCTTCCTCCTGATCGTGAGTGATGTAGATCATGGTGATGCCGAATTCTGCCTGAATACGCTTGATCTCATCTCGGAGAGAGAGCCTTGTCGCAACGTCAAGGGCACTCATAGGCTCATCAAAAAGAATGATATCGGGCTTCATTATGAGCGTTCTTGCTATCGCAATGCGCTGTTGCTGTCCTCCCGAGAGCTCCGGCGGTCTTTTATTCATATGCTCACCGATCCCCAAGCGTTCGATCATGGCGACGGCTTGCTCCCGTATCTCTGCGCGCGCAGCCTTGGAACGGTTCTCTTTTCTGATCTTCAGCGCATATTCCACGTTTCCGAACACGGTCATATTTTCAAACAGGGCGTAGTTTTGGAACACGATTCCCATTCCGCGCTCGGACGGTGTGGCGTTTGTGATATCAATGCCGTCCTTAAAGACGCTTCCAGAGGTGGGCTTCAGAAGACCGATGAGGATACGGAGGATCGTTGTTTTTCCGCAGCCCGAGGGTCCGAGCACGGAAAGAAACTCACCGTCGTACACGTCAAATGAGGCATTGTCAAGCGCACACTTGCCGTCATATACCTTACACAGATCCTTGACCTGTAGCTTTATTTTCTGCTGAGTCATCTTATAAATCACCATACCGCAACAGCGGCCTTTTCATTTGTTGGAATTACCGACGGATACACCGCGAAAAGGCGCCCGTTCTCAGTAGACCCACTTTTCGAGCAGACGCTCCTTCTCCTGAATCGAATCGTTGCTCATATCGGAATATTTTATATCGGTAGGATAATTTTCGATCTCGTATATCTTGTCCTTGAATATCTGCTCGGGGAAGAATTTCTCGTTGCCGCGGTACAGATATTCGTTAATGAGGTAATCGAATACCTCCTTGACGGCAGGTCTTGTTTCCTTACCCTTGATTATCGACTGACCGTAAAGGGAGAACGGTGCGCCCTCTTCAAAGAAAAGCACCTTCAGAGGAGCGCCCTCGTTTATCTGAGTGACGGCATGAGCTATCATGCCGAGACCTATTGCCGCCTCACCCTGAATAAGAGCATTGACCGGTCCGGAGCCGGAGGAGGTGTACTGGAGCACGTTGTCTGTAAGCTTTTCAAAATACTCAAATGCCTCATCCTCACCCCAAGCATTGACAAGGCTCTTTAAGAACATATATCCTGTGCCGGAGGATTTGGGGTTGGGCATGGAGATGAGATTCTTATACTCGGGCTTGAGCAGATCCTCGTAGCAGGTGGGCTCCGCAAGTCCCTTTGCCTTGAGCACATCGGTATTTACGATTATTCCGCCGCCGTTGCGGAGCTCGATAATGTAGTTTTCACTTACGTTTGTATCATCGCTGTAGATGCTCTTGTCATACTCCGACAGATCGGCAAGCACGCCTGCCGCATCCAGCTTTGAGAGATAGCCGTATTCCATATCGTGAGTGATGTCGCAGTCGGTATTCACGCCCTCGGAGAGGAGCTTTGCGGCATGATTGCCGGTTGACATATACTCGATAGTGATGTCGTAATTGGGGAATTTTTCATTCAGCACCGCTGTCATATCCTCTACCTTGAAATCCTCGGCACTGGTATAGATCAGCACTGATTCCTTCTTCTCGCCGCAGCCCGTAAGAATAAGGGGCATACACAGAGCCATTATCAAAGCGACGGAAATGAACTTAAAGGTTAAGCTTCTTTTGATCTTCATAGCAATTCTCCTAAACAGTTATAGATTTTAAGTACAAGTCAAGCCTGTACCGTTTTACATATCTTACTTATTTTGCGTAAAGGCTGTCGATCTTCTTCAGCTCGCTGAAGGAGTCTATCTCCACGATATCCTCGGCCTTGCACGGTCTGACGGAGACCTGATAATTCTCCTTCTTGTATACAAGGGGTACCTGCTCCCAATATCTTTCCTTTCCTCCGGGGCTTTTGTAGACCTCGTCAAGGTCATTAGCAAGCTTGATTCCCGCCTCGGAGTCCCAGTACGAGATACCGACCATTTGGTAGCAGTCTCTGCCGCCGACACATTCGTGAACTACGATTCCCTGCTCGTCGGTATACATACACCAGTCATCGGTGACCTCCACGGGTATGCCGAGGAAGTTTGTGCAATACTCGTATTTTCTGATGAGTGCGGGATTGCTGAGCACAAGATCCGCCTCCAAAACGTAAGCATTCTGGAACAGATACCGCACGACCATAGCGGATGAGATGTTGTTTGCCTCGTTGTATATGGGGTTTTCCGCGAATTTTATCTGCGGGTACTTATAAAGGAGCTGATCGAACTGCTCACCGAGATATCCGCGCACCACGACTATCTCCTCGATACCCGCCGCAACGACCGCATCAAGCAAGGTGTCGATCATACGTGTGCCGTGAACACGGACAAGAGGCTTGGGAGTATTAAAGGTTATGGGCACCATTCTTGAGCCGAAGCCGGCGGCAAGAAATATGGCGCGCTTTACGCGGTAAGGCTCAAGAGCCTCAAGCCCCTTTTCGGTGATATGACCGCCTGCGGTATATCCGAGCTCAAGAAGATGCTTATCGGCACTCTCGATCTCGGCAACAGGTATTCCGGTATACTGTGCCGCAGCTTCGGCTGAAAAAGGCTTATCCTCCGTGTACAGCACTAAAACCTCAAATTCCGTTTTATTCATATTGGAGATCTCCTCTGTTTATTCAGATTAAAATGTTTTACTGCAATCCGGCTTGCGCTCATATGGGAAATCGTACAGATATTCCGGAAGCTCCTCCGCGATGATCCTTCCCTCCTCGGCATAGCTGTCATCGGAGCGGAAAAGCTGAGTGTTCTCGACAGAACGCTTGGGATCGAAGTGAGTGAGCTTTTTCTTGTGCGCCGTCGCATCAACGCCCAAGGATGAATACAGCTTCTCGACGGAGCCCTCGTAATCGTATACAAGATCCTCAAAGCGGATCCTGTACACGCCGCCGTACTGTGCCGGCTTCTCCATCTGTCTTATCCTGCGATAGCATCCGGCGAACTCGCGCGCATCGGTGGGATACGGTACGACACCGCCGTTTTTAGCCCAGATGTATTTATTGATGATAAAGACATCGCGCGGATCGCGCTCAACAACAAACGCCTTCATTTCGTCCTCGGCAAAGTAATTATGTGCCCTGAACAGATTGTGGGGCAAAAGAAGCTGATCGAGGATCAAATTGCGCCTGTCAAGACCGAGAGATGTCCACAGCTTTTTGAGATAAACGCGTGTTTTCTCATAAAACTCATCGGGTGTCACATAAGACATGGCAACATCATTGTAAAGCAGTGGCTTCGGCAGGCTCACCTTGTGGAAGGTCAGCAGATCGACAAGCCTCTTTTCGATGAGCTTTACTGTCATTTTGAAATCGGTATTTTCCTGATGATACCAATAGAACGAGGGTCTGTACTGGATAAGCGACTCGATGTATTCCTCGGTATATTCCATAAACTGAGGGCACATATTGACATTGTAATGCCCTACCCACCAGTATTTTTTATCGTAGAGCTGCTTCATAACGTCTCTGAAGGAATGAAGCGCCTCGTCGCTTCTCAGTGCGTTGTTTCCTACAAGGAGCTTATCCTCAAGATCGAACACTCCGTTCGGACAGTGGAGAAATACATATTCGAAGCTGCCTTGATCTGCGTCATAGCCGTCGATCTCGGATATGAGATCTGTTATAGCTGAGGAGCCGGAGCCCATATATCCGGTGGGAATAATAATTTTGTTCATAACGCCACCTCTTATTTATTTTTTGCCGCTTGTTTTGCATTCAACAACAGTCCTGTCATGAAATACAGACGGTGCCTGTTGAGCCAAAGGACGATCCTTCTGTTTCTGTCCTGAGTCGGTAGATACGGATTGTCATAAAGCCCGTCAAAGTCGGACAGATAAGCTTGCAGACGCGAAATAAGCTCTTTTTTGCTTTTGCTCTTTGACGATGCGATACGCCCTATTGCGGACACAGCCACGTGCTCAATTACGAGAAATTCCAGCTCATTGCGAAACTCGTCGTATTTCCCCTGTGCCTTATAGTACGACAGCAGATCCTCAAAGGCGTTTATGACCTCAAGATTTCTCTCGGCATTTCCGCTGTTCATTATAGAACCGCTCCGCTGTACGTAGTAAAACAGTCTGTCATCTATATACGTGATGCGCTCGGCGCGAAGATACAGCTTCGGGATAAGGCGCATATCCTCATACCACTCTCTGCTTACAAAGCGGAGCTCTCCGAGCAGTTCCCTCTTAAACAGCTTACCCCATGCGCTCGGGCGATTGAACAGCAGGCAAGGCTCATCATACAGGCTTGTGACAGAGCTTTTGTGTGAATTGCCGCACGCACTTATCATGGTGCCGTCCTCACGTACATCGTAACAGCTTGCGACAATCATATCACTGTCATCCGCGCACGCCGCCGACGCCATTTTATCAATGCAATCGGGCGCTATATAATCATCGCTGTCAAGGAAAAGAAGATAGTCGCCCGAGGATCTCTCAATACCGTAATTTCTGGCACCGCCGAGACCTCTGTTTTCTATAGTGTACAAATGAAAATGAGGGTAACGTGCGGCATATTCTTCGGCGATTCTCGGGGAATCGTCGGTGCTGCCGTCATTTACTATGATGACCTCAAGTTGACTGTAGGTCTGCGCGGCAACGGAATCAAGGCATTTTCTGAGATATCCGCTGACATTGTATACGGGGATTATGAGGCTAACCGATCTTTCCACCACGGTCAAGCTCCTTTTTTGAGATGATTTCTTATCTTGCTGTTGTAAAGATTCTTTATCTTTGCGAGAATTATCAAAAGGATCTCGTTTTTCGTTATTGCGGTGATGATGAAGTATACGATGACACCGGTGCCGACCTCAAGAACAAGCTTCAGGAACAGGTTGAGGTCTACTCTTGCAACAAGGGTAACCGCAAAATACATAACGACAGATGCAATAAACACTATCAGGTTGTTCTTTATTATGGCTTTGACAGAGAGCATATCTCTTGCGCTGATAAACGAGACGGTGAATACCACAAGCTCCGCCGTTATCGAAGCGATGCAGGCGCCTGTTACTCCGAGGTGCGGGATAAGGCATATATTGACGAGTACGTTGACTGCCGCACCGGATATCATTGCCGCGGTATACACCTTCTCCCTTTTGAGCGGGATAAGAAGCTGTACTCCCAAAATACTGTTGAAGGAGGAGGTGAGTATTACGAACGCGAGCAATCTCAGCGTGGGTATTACCTGCAAATACTGATCGCCCAAGAACAGCGGAACAAAGTCGGGCGCAACAGCCATTATTCCGAACATAAACGGAAATGCCAGAAAGAGAGTGAAATCTATGGATTTCTGAATATACTTCTTTATGCCGTCGGTGTCATTTGTGGCGGAGAGGTTTGCGATACGTGCCATCATAACATAGCCGAGAGTTTGCATGATTCCCGTGATCATACGCACGAGGCGCTGTGCCTGATCGTAGATACCTACGTTATCCGTGTTCGTCATCCAGCCGAGCAGGCTTCTGTCGAGCAGGACATACACGTAATTCATGATCTGCGGTACAAAGAGCACTATACTCTCCTTCAAATGAAGGAGAGGCTTTAAGGCGGGGGCAGACTTTAAGCTTATATATTTCGGCAGATAGTACAGCATTATGAGGTTGCCGAGGAGAGAGCTTACAACTATCGAGAGCACGTATATCGGCAGATCGTCCGGAGTCTTTACGAAAACAAAGAGTGCGACAACGAACAGAAGCTTCATCAAAAGGTTACGTATCGTGACCTTCTTGAAATCCTCTATTCCCTGATAGAACCACGAAATATCAATGCCGACTGCGACGATATTGATGATGTGGATCCTGTAAATATACGAATACTCGGAGCCGAAGCAAAGCGTCGGAATAAATACCGCCAAGGTCACAAGCATGAGCATTAGCTTGAGAACCATTATTTCAAGCGTGGTCTTTGCAAGCAGCTCATCGTCCTCGCGCACCGAGGCGATCTTTCTGACTGCGTACAGCGATGTTCCGAGACTGCCGAACAGGGTGAAATACGTCACGATGCTCTCGGTATACGAATGAACGCCGCTCGCCTGCAAGCCGAGAACTCTGGCAACATAGGGAGTGGTTATGATAGGCAGTACGGTCACAAGAACCTGATACAGCATATTGTAGAACAGATTTTCAGCTATACTCTTTCTTTTCATTTTGAGACCGACCTCATAAATCGCTTAACAGCTTTTCTAAATTCTCATGCTGTTTTTCCATGGAAAAATCGTCGATACGTCTGAGACATTCCTCGGACATTGCCGCATAGATCTCTCGGTCAAGCACGATCTTCTCTATCGCCGCGGCGCACTCCTCGGGAGTATTCGCGATAATACCGCATTTTCCGTCGCAGCTCATCTCGGCAACGCCGCCGACATCGGAGCTGATAAACGGCTTGCCGAGTGCCATTCCCTCTGCAAAAACAGTCGGGAAGCCCTCGGTCTTTGAGAGCATGCAGACAACATCAGCCTGTGCTATATAGGGATACGGATTCTGCTGATAGCCCAAAAGAAAAGCTCTGTCGGAAAGTCCGAGCTCGTCGATGCGTTTCTCCATATCCGATCTCTGCTCGCCTTCACCGAGAAAATAGAAATTCAAACGCAGCCCCTTCTCCTTGAGTATGCGGGCGGCCTCAAGAAGCGCCAAGGGCTGCTTGTTATGCTCAAGCCGTCCGAGAAAGATGACGGAATTCGGCAGAAGCTCATGCTCACATTCCGCCAGTGCGAATTTCCTTATTCTCGGAATATTGATGCCGTTGTAGATCCTCACAAGCTTATCTCTGTACAAGGGAAAAAGCTCGGCTATAGAGGTCTCGGTATTTTGGGATATCGAAACGATCCTTGCGGCACGCTTAAAGCTCCTGCATTGCAGACGGTATTTAAGACTGCCCTTCCGAAGATCGTATACGTCCCCGTGTACCCAGTTCACGGTCTTTGCAGAGGTGCCTCTGCCGACGATGAAGGAGGGTATCTGGTAATTGAAGGATACTTCCACATCGTACCTGTCACGGACATAGAGTCTGTGAAGCAGTGACGGACAGAGGTGGGCGGCTAAAAACTTCAAGCCCTTTTCAAGCTTGCCCGCCTTTGTCATATCGACGATCGCGGGAAGAAGTCTTACTCCCTCGGGCACAGCCTCCTGCTTTACGTGGAAATCCGCATAAGGGAGGATCGTGACCTCGTATTTATCGGTGTCAATATTGCCTACAAGGTCGGAGAGTATTCGCTCCGAGCCGTTGCCCATTGAAAAGGTATAGCAAAGAAAGAGGATCTTCTTCATTGTTTATCTCCAAAGGTCGATTGATATTTACACACACCGACCAGCACCCAAGCGTAGATCGTTATCGAAAATACTCCGAAGAACAGGTGTCCCGCCATCAGAGAAAGCAGAATACTGCCGATAAGTGATACCGCAAAAAAAGCATTCTCATACTTCAAATGCGTCTTGTAATTCTTCAGAATACGGCAGACTATGTAGATGAGGCAGAGCAGATACGGGCCTATGAGAAGCAGAGTTCCGATATAGCCGAACCAGACGTTTTGTCCGGTAAGATCCTTCTCGGTATACGGGAAATTGGAGGTATAACCGATGCCGAGCCATCTGTCAAAGGATCTGTCGTTCTTTGTCAAAACCTCCTCGTATATCTCCTGCTTGAAATCGCGGAAATCCATATTCGCCACATTTGAGCCGAATACGATGTTCCACCAGAAGTCTATGTTCTCCTCAACGCTGAAAAGCTCGATAAACTCCTCCTCGATTCCGTAGCCGTAGTGGTATCTGCGAAGATTTTCGGCAAAGTCGGCTATCTTCTCGGGGTCATCCACGGGCTTCAGCTCCTCGACCGGCTTTGATGAGTCCGGATCGTCGTCATCGGTAAGATTCTTTATAAGCTCGTCCTTACCCATTTGACCGAAATCGGAGGGGCTGTATGCCTCTGTCCTCTTGTTCTGGATCGCAAGCATGGGGGAATACGCGAACAGCGATACAGTGACGAGGCAAACGATGAGAAATGATGTCACCGCCTTGACATTCACTTTAAGCTGCTTGAAGATAACGGAGAAAAGCACGACGATGAAGGCGGCGGCAAGCAGAATAAGGATCATGCCGACTGCCGAGACCTTTGTGCCCACCATTATCATTGCGACTCCCTGCAGAGCAACGAGGGCAAAATTCGATATCTTGGGCTTCTTTACGGCGCAAAGCACGGTCAGCGGGAAAAGTATAAAGAGTATGATTCCGATCTGATTTCCCATATAAAACCAGCCCTTGCTTGCCATATACGAAGGGTTTTCAAGATCGGGGTTTGTAAACCAATCAAAAATGCTTCTGTTTATAAATGTATTTCCGTCAAGGGTGCTTGCATATGTGATAAAGCCGACCTTGAAGAAATTCGTAATGACGATGACCGCGCTGATGAAGCCAGAGAGCCATTTGTTGACCCTCTCGAAGGTCTCACTGCCGATATTACTGCATATCAAAATATAGAAGTATACAAGCGGTACCAAATACACTCTGCAAATATAGTAGGCTTCTTTGATAACGCTCATATCGGCGCCGTTCAGAATTGATTCGTCGAAATGAAGGATATTCCACATATGTGCCGCAAGATACACAAGCAGAGCGACCATGTATCCGACAAACGGTAACACTACCCTTTTGTTGTGTATGTTTCTGGCGGCAAAAAGCACGAATATATAGGCGATACACCCGATGTTCAGAAGCTCGGGGAGCGAGAGTCCGAATATCTGTACGGTATTCTCAAAGAATACCCTGTACATATCCAGCAACGGCTGCAAAAAAAGAAAAGCTATGAGCTGCTTATTGAAAGCAGTATCACTTAACA
The DNA here is from genome assembly GCA_964631595.1 of uncultured Lachnospiraceae bacterium. GTDB lineage: Bacteria > Bacillota > Clostridia > Oscillospirales > CAG-272 > UMGS1312. Next base: position 15,156 of record CAZVXL010000024.1, read on the forward strand.
GGCTGAAAGATCCCGACTTTGTCTTCACTTAAAACTTCCTCCTTGAGTGTGCCAAACAAAGCTTCCCACCGAGGCACAATAATTTCTTCCGAGAAATCCTCGGCGCGAAGCAGAGCCTGCTTCGACATTTCATCTTTTTTATCGTCATCATTTAACAGCAGCAGAGCCCTCTCGACAAAAGCGGTCTCGTCATTATCCGGTACCAAAAATCCGGATCTGCCGTTTTCGATGATCGCCTCGGGCCCGACTCTGACGTCGTAGGCGATTGCGGGGAGTCCCTGAGACATTGCCTCGATCAGGACAAAAGGAAAGCCCTCGGTATAGGAGGTCATCACGTAGATCAGCGAACGCTTCATTTCGGCGAGAACCGCATCGTGGCTCATACTGCCGGTCAAAATGACCTTGTCCTCAAGCCCGAGCCTCGAGATCTCCGCCTCAAGAGCGGACTTTTGCTCTCCGTCACCGACGATCTTCAGTACCGTATCACTTGTCTCAAGTACCCTGCTCCAGAGACGGATCAGCCGCATAAATCCCTTGACCTCGTCAAGGCGGCCTACCGCTATTGCCTGATTTTCCCTCACCGACTTATCGGCTCCGTGCATAAAGGTATCCGACGGCAGAAAATTCGGCATCGTAACGCATCTTGTATGCGTATTGCCCCGCATGATCTCGGACACCTCACGCCTCAGCTTATCGGTGAGAAGCGTGAAGATGTCTATACCGAAATACCTGTTTTTGAAATCACCGAGGAGCTTTTTGTCAAATCGGTGATCGTGATGGAGCTGAGCTATCTTCAGCACATTCTTATTTCCGTATCTTGAAAGCAGGACCGAATCCTCATTTCTTGTGGAAATGATAATGCCCTCATCAATGCTCCGAAAGGAGTCCTTTAAGACCTTCTTTTTCAGATAAAGTACCCTTATCGAATAAAAGCCCTCACGCAGAATACGGGGAATATTGCGATCCGCGACGGCACTTGAAAATTCTTCCCTGTTCGGATGCACATCCGTTAAATATCTGATCTTAACACGGCTGTCAAGCTCATAAGCCGGAGTGCCAAGATCGTAGGTGCAGAGGATCTCAACATCATAGCCACGCCCGACAAGTGAATTACAAAGAGAGGTTATAGCCATTTCCACGCCGCCGTGCATCAAATGCAGAGAGGTCACGTATACCTTTTTATTCATTCATAATCCTCATAATATGAGTGCGTTTTTACCGCACAGAAAAAGCAAAGGACAAAAAAGCCATTCCTCCGCTATTGTATACATTATATCACAAATATAATTTTTTTCAACCCCTTAACCGATTTTTCGGTTTATAGCGCAATTTTATAATGCCCCGTTTTAGTATATTTGAGCAATAATATCATACTTTTTACATCATGTTACGGCAATACACAATTATCCCTGTAATATCGTCTTTGAGCACGCGTCGCACCCGCAAATTTTGCCGTCCGCATTTATATTTTCAGCCCTCTCCGAATACAATATAGCATGAAAAATTCGGACAAAAGGTAGTGATAGCATAAACAGCGTAAAATATTCCACCGGCAGAAGAAGAAACGGTGCGGCAAGGAACGGCGATGCCGTGCTTCGCCTCAGTCACAACGGAAACTCTGAGAAGGAGACCGCAAGACTCAGGGAGATGTACGGCTCTAATCTTCTAACAAAGAGAAAAAGCAAAAGCTTTTTCGGACACTTTATCGCAAATCTCAACGATCCGATAATAAAGATACTGCTCGGTGCGCTTTTTTTGAATGTTCTGTTTTCCCTGCGGCACTCTAATCTGCCGGAAACGATCGGTGTCGGAGCGGCGATAATCATTGCAACTACTGTATCGACAGTTTCGGAATACAGCTCATGCAGGGCGGCGGAACGACTCTCTGTGGGAGATGAGGCAGTATGCACGGTGAGGCGCGGCGGCAGTACCGCAGAGGTAAGAGTAGGCGATATTGTAGTCGGAGACGTTGTGCTCCTCGGCTCGGGAATGAGCATTCCCGCGGACGGCATACTGATATCGGGTGAGGTAGTCTGCAATCAGTCGGCGCTCACGGGAGAGGGAAAGGAAATAAGAAAGCACAGCGCCGCCGTTGCAGATGCCTATGATTACGTATCAAGCGGCATGAAAATGGATGCGGATGATGAGCGGCTTGTATTTCGTGGGACGACGGTCGTGGCGGGGAGCGGGGAGTTTATCGTCCTCCGCGTCGGTGATCTGACTCAGTACGGTAGGCTTGCTGCGGGGCTTCAGGACACCTTGCCCGAGAGTCCGCTGAAGCAAAGGCTCTCCGTTCTTGCGCGTGAGATAAGCTTTATCGGATATATTGCCGCCGCGATGGTCGCCGTGTCGTATCTTTTCAATGTGTTTTTCATTGACAGCGGAATGAACCCCGACCTTGCTCTGGCGAGAATGAAGAACGTTCCGTATCTGCTTCACGAGCTGCTCAATTCTCTCACTCTTGCGGTGTCTGTGCTTGTTGTGGCAGTTCCGGAGGGACTTCCGATGATGATAACTGTCGTTTTGTCATCGAACATGAAAAGGATGCTCCGACACGGCGTTCTGGTAAAGCGAATGGTAGGTATTGAGACCGCCGGAGCGATGAGTATTCTGTTTACCGACAAGACGGGGACTCTTACCGAGGGTAAAATGACTCTGTATTCCGTCGTAAGCGCCGATTCCGTGTACACTGGCGCATCGGGGCTTCGGGATAAGAAGGAGCTGTACGGCGCTCTGTACGGCGCATCACTGTACATACCGACAGAGGGCGCTCACAATTCCGCAGACGTAGCGGCAAAGAAGTTTTTCGGAATAAGCGGCGCGGGGGACGGCGTTATTGCGCGGATCCCTTTTTCCTCGGAGCGGCGATTTGCGGCGGCTGTCAGCGGAGGAGAGCGCGAGATCACATACGTAAGAGGAGCGCCAGAGCTGATCCTTGAGGGAGCCGAGGCTTATCTGACGGATGACGGAGACGTTCTGTCGATGTCCCGCGCAAAGCTCTCGGGGCTGAGAGAAAAATGGGAAGTCGCGGCGCGCCGAGGAGCGAGAGTTATCGCCTCGGGATATATTCTCGGAAACAGACTGCGGGAGCTATCCGAAGGGAAATTTCCGAGCCTTGTCTTCTGCGGGCTTTTATGCTTTGAGGACAGATTGCGCCGAGATGCCGCAAGGTCGGTAGCCGAGGCACGGACGGCGGGAATAAGAACGGTGATGATGACGGGAGACAACAGAATGACAGCCGCCGCAGTTGCCGAGGAATGTGGGATATACCGCGAGGGGGACTTGATACTCACGGGAGATGAGGTTTCGGCGCTGAGTGACGATGAGCTTGCAGAGGCGCTTCCCCGTCTTTCCGTAATAGCACGTGCCCTGCCCTCCGATAAGCAGAGAGTCATAAAGGCGGCGCGCTCCGCGGGGTATATCTCGGGTATGACGGGCGACGGGATCAACGATGCTCCCTCTCTGCGCGCGGCGGATATCGGCTTTGCCATGGGAAGCGGCACCGACGTGGCAAAGGAGGCGGGCGATATCGTTATAACCGACAACAGCTTTTCTTCCATTATCAGAGCCGCGCTTTACGGACGGACGATCTTCAGAAGCATACGTAAATTCATAGCGTTTCAGCTTACCATGAATCTCTGCGCCACTGCCGTGTCCTTCATAGGTCCTTTTGTCGGGATCGAGGCTCCGGTCACGGTGATACAGATGCTTTGGGTGAACATTATAATGGATACGCTCGGCTCCCTTGCATTTGCCGGTGAGCCTCCGCGCCGTGAATACATGAAAAAGCCCCCCATGCCGGCGGATGCTAAAATACTTACCGGGGAGACGGTGCTCGGCATCGTTTTCACGGGACTGTACATGGTCGGTCTGTCGATGTATTTTCTTTTATCACCGAGAATACGGGCGCTGTTTGCCGTTCGTGGCGACACGTATTTTCTGACTGCGTTTTTCGCATTCTTCATTTTTTGCGGTATTGCACTCAGCTTCAATTTCCGAACGCCGAAGCTTTTTATTCTCTCGGGCATATCGGGAAACCGCCCGTTTGCCCTTATAATGAGCGCTGTTGCCGTGATACAGCTCCTTCTTGTCTATTTCGGCAGAGAGGTGTTCAGATGTACCCCGATCTCACCGAGAGATCTGTGTATCTCCGCGCTTATTGCCTCATCGGTCATACCTGTGGGAATGATGATAAAATTGACTCAGAAGCACCGCTGTGACGATTTGTGAGCTTGCGATTGACAGCCTTGTAAAGTTATGCTATTATAATTGCAAGGAAATGCGGGAGAGCGTAAAATGGATACTGAGATAAAGATCGCAAAAATAACGGATATGGATCTTTCTGCAAGGGGATTCGGGAAAGACGGCGGGAAGGCTGTCTTTATTCCGAATACCGTGACGGGTGACACGGTTACATACAGAACCGTCAGCTCAAAAAAACGGTACGATATAGGCAGTGTATGCGAAATAGTTTCTCCGTCGGAGTACAGGTGCGTGCCCGCCTGCGAGCATTTCGGCTCCTGCGGCGGGTGTGCCTTTATGCACATTTCCCGTTCTCTTGAGCTTGAGATCAAAAGACGCGCCGTTGAGGCATCGTTCCGCCGCGCCGGAATAAAGCTCGGTGTCGACGGGATCATATCGGGTGAAGCATACCGTTACAGAAACAAAGCGGTATTCCACATTGACTCCGAGAAGCATTACGGCTTTTTCGCCGCCGCATCAAACAAGTGTGTCGGAAACGGCGAATGTATGCTTCTTCCCGAAATATTTAACCACATAATAAGGAGAGCGGAGGCTCTCTCCTCCGATATTCCCTCTCTGCCGAAAAGCATCATGCTCAGGGGCGGTGACGGTGGAATGATGGTGATCGCGCAGACCGAGAACTTCGGAAATTCCGCGAAGCTTTTAGATGCTCTGTCTGCCGAATTTCCCGAGGTCTTGTCCTTTTACGAGTGCATCGGTTATCCCACGGATCACGATACGATATTCAGGCTCCATTCCGGTGCGGAGTACATACGGTGCGAATTTTCGAATATCCCGCTCCGCATCTCACCGAAGTCCTTCTTTCAGGTCAACGGCGAGATAGCGGAACGGCTGTGCGATGAGATAGCCGCTTCCCTCTCCCCGCATGACGGAGCGACAATACTCGATCTGTACTGCGGAATAGGAACGATCACTCTCGGGATCGCGAGCCGTTTCCCCTACGCACATCTGACGGGCGTTGAGATCAACAGCTCCGCCGTGGAGGATGCGCGAAAGAACGCCGCGGATGCGGGGATAACGAATGTGGAATTCATCTGCGACGATGCGGGGCACGTCACCTTCGCAGAGACGCCGTATGCGATGATAGTCGATCCGCCGAGATTCGGGCTGTCGGAGAGTATGCTCAAAACGATCCTCCGTCTCAGACCCGAGCGGCTGGTATATATGTCATGTAATCCCGATACGCTCGCCTCCAATTCCCGAAAGCTTATTGCCGGAGGATACTCGATCGTCAGATGCGTTGCCGCCGATATGTTCCCGCAGTGCGCGCACGTGGAGACGGTGTGTGTATTTGAGAAAAATGAGTAATTCGACAAAAATAAGCCTGTTCAGGAGGACGGAGCTTGCGGATCTCGTCGGATCGCATTTAAGCGGAGGCGCCGACGCGGATGTGACGGATACGGATACGGAGCTTCTTGTGCAGGCATACTCAGATATCTGTATACGTCTGCTGAAAAAATGCAAAATGACGAGGGCGACCGTATGTGCCGTCGGGAATTTTTACATGATGAGCAGGACTGCTCCGACAGCCGCGGTGATGCTGATAGACAGGCATCGAAGGATCAAAAGCATCGTGCTGTTTGCGACAAATTACAAGGCGCGACTCTCGGAATTTTCCGAGGAGCTTTTGTGTATTTGCAAAAACGCGAAGGTGAAGAAATGCATTGTAATATTTAACTACAGATACAAGGATACACAGTACAGGGAGCTTGTCGATATCAACAGACTGTACAAGGCTCTCGATATCGGAGGAATACGCCTGCTCGATGCGATAAGCTTTGCCGACGGCAAGATATACTCACCGATATACGCTATCACAAAAACATATGACAGATAAAGATGTCCGACAACGGTCGGGTATCTTTTCCGTTAGGCAAAAACTTCTATACCCTTATAATTTTGCATGACATAATAAAATGTCATTTGAACAAATTATATAGTGTCGGCAAAAGCCCGCTTCAAGTTATATACTGTGCCGACATTTATATTTTTATGAGGAGACTTCAGCCGACGGCTGATGGTTGATGCAATGACAAATAAAGCTATCATGAGGCTGAAAGAGAGCATCGCGGCATTTCTTGCGGTGACGGCTCTTATGTGCGGCGGAGCTGTAAGGACTGCGGCGGTCGGCATAAACGCCGAAGACTGCGGGAGCGTGCCTGCCGTGGTCTACGGAGAGTGCGATGTGCCTGCGGGCGCTGATACCGCAGACTCTCACTCAAAGCTCGGGAAGATCCCGAAAAACGGCAAGATATATGCGGGCGGAGTACCGTTCGGTGTCAAGCTGTTTACCGACGGGCTTATGATCGTCGGCTTCTCAGATGTGGACTGCTCTGTCGGCTCAAATACACCCGCAAGGGATGCGGGAATGAAAATAAACGATATCATAATAAAGGCAAACGACAAAAGTGTCACTAAAGCCGAGGACCTAATTAAAGTGGTGGAGGACTCGGGAGGCAAAGCGATTGAGATAACCTATCTTCGCGACAGCACCGAGCACGAGTGCAGGATAACTCCCTCCGTCTCCGCATCCGACGGCAAATACAAGACGGGAATGTGGCTCAGAGACAGCACTGCCGGAATCGGCACCGTGACCTATGTTATCCCGAAAAGCGGAGCCTTCGGCGGGCTCGGGCATGGGATCTGCGACAGCGAGACAGGCTCACTTGTGCCGATGTCACACGGCATTACCTCGGGTGTTGCAATCGAGGGGATAAAAAAGGGCGTGCAGGGAGCGCCCGGTGAGCTTCAGGGGGTATTCAGCGGTGAGCGGACGGGCACTCTCCTGCGAAACACCGACAACGGAGTTTTCGGGATATTCGACGATCCCGAGGCGGCGGGAGAGGAGCTTGTCGGGCTCGGGTGCAAGAATGACATCAAGGAGGGAGAGGCTTATATACTGTGCACGCTTGATGACAACAAGGTACAAAAATACGGTATAAGTATCTCCGAGATCCACAGGGAGATGAGCGGAAATAAATGCTTTGTCGTGACTGTGACCGATAAGAAGCTCATAGAGAAGACGGGAGGTATAGTTCAGGGAATGAGCGGCAGTCCGATCATACAGAATGGGAAGCTGGTGGGTGCGGTGACTCATGTGTGTGTGAATTTATGATACCTACGGCTATGTAGGTAACCTGATGATA
>CAZVXL010000025.1:0-20928 GCA_964631595.1 uncultured Lachnospiraceae bacterium
TCCGAGCCTCATCGAGGCTGCCGCCAAGCGCTACGGCGATCAGTGCGTGGTGCTCTCGGTGGATGTCAAGCGCACCGAGGCGGGATATACCGTGTTCGCAAGAGGCGGCAGAGACAATACCGGTATTGATGCGATAGAGTGGATAAGGCAGGGCGTGGAAAGAGGCGCCGGCGAGATCGTCGTTAATTCGATCGACACGGACGGCGTGAAGCGCGGCTTTGACGTCGAGCTTCTCACCGAGGTCTGCGGTGCGGTACACGTCCCCGTTATCGCCTCCGGCGGCGCCGGCTGCGCCGAGGATTTCCTGTCGCTGTTCAGGCAGGTTCCCGATGTCGATGCGGGGCTTGCCGCTTCGGTCTTCCATTTCGGGGAGGTTCGTATCCCCGAGCTTAAAGCTATGCTGAAAAATTCCGGAATCGAAGTCCGCCTGTGACGGCGGGCACGGGCATGGGAAGCAATAACCGAGGGGGTGCTTTTGCGAAAAAGCACCCCCTCGGGCGTGGAACGGGAATTATTTCCATGCGGGGGAGGGCTTCTTGGAAAGAAGCACCTCCCCCGCACCCCCTCCCAAGAACTTTCAAATAAGAGCAAATAGGGCAAGCCCGCTGACGGGGAATACGTCGGGAACGAACGCTTACCGCGCTACCCACGCCCGCGAAGCACATCGAGGACGGGAGCATACCCCGCCCGAGACGTACGTCACACTGCCTAAGTTTGAAAAGTTTTGCGGGGGAGCCCGAGGGGGTGCTTTTTCTCAAAAGCACCCCCTCGGTTATTTGTTGTTATTTAAGCTTATTTCTTTTTCTTCTTCAGGATGATGATAACAACGACTGCAACGGCTGCGAGAACAACGACTACGATACCGACGATAGCGACGGTGGGAAGTCCGCTGTCATTTGCAACAGTAGTGTTAGCGGGCTTCTTGTCATCATTCTTATCTGCGGGAGCAGCGGTGTTGTCTGCGGGCTTGTCGGACTCAGCCTTATCATCGGGAGCAGCGGTAGTCTCCTCGGGAGCGGTAGTCTCGTCTGCCTTCTTGTAGTCATCGGCAGGAGTTACAGCCTCGTCGGAAAGAACGATAGCCTGAGAACCGCCGCGGGTACCTCTGGGCTGAACATTCTCGTCAACGGAGGTAACGCCGTGTCCCCACTGGAGCCAACCGTTCAGCTCATTGGAGTCGGAGCAAGCAACGGATACGCACATACCGTAGGTAGCGCCTGCGGCGGGAACGAGAGTAGCGTTTACAGCGGACCACGGAATAGCACCCTCATATGTAGTGGTGCAGGTGCCGTCCTCTTTCTGGACACTGGTGATTCCGATGAGAGCGCCGTCATTTGCGAGATCCCAGCCCTCACCGTAGGTCTTACCGCATCTCCAGAATGTAGGAGTACCCTCAACTACACCCTTATCGTTTGCGCTTCCCTTAACGAGACCCATGATACCGTTAAAGTTCTCCTTGTCATTTGACCAAGGCTTCTTGAAGCGAACACCGTTGAAGGCGTCGGTCTTGTAGTTGAAGTCGGGGGTGCTGGCGAGCATGATGGCGCTCGGGCCTGCGTCGTCAACACGGATCTGGATCATATCGCCGTTCCAGATCTCCTCACCGCCCTCGGGGAGGGAGAAGGGATCGGGATCGTCAACGATAGCGGCAACATACAGATACTGGTCATCCCAACGGATCCAGAGATCGTATGCGAGAGTATCGCAGAGACCTTCTACTGCAAAGTAGTAGAAAATGTTCTTGAGACCGAGCTCCTCGTTGAAACCGATCTCGTTGTCAAGCTCGGTAGCGGCACCCTCGGTAACCATACGGAGAGTCTTGGTGCCCCACTCCTCCTCGGAAACTACTCCGTCAAAGGTAGGAGTGGCAGTGAACTTGGGTACGGTAACTTCCATGTTGGTCTGCTCGGCAGATACGGTAAGAGCGAGCATGGAAACGAGCATGACAGCTACCATAAAGAAAGATGCAAACTTCTTCATTTCTTTTCCTCCATGAAATGTAGTTGAATTTATATACCGATCAATGTATACAAACTCGGCATATAATTTATTACATTTTAACACAAGATATACCTAAAGTCAATAGCGGTTTTATAAAAACCGCACCGAAGACAGCCGATGTCTCCGATGCGGTACGGGATCTATTTTTTCAGCTCGTCTCTGCATTCGTCGGACACGTACACGAGCCAGCTTATGCCGAACATACCTACGCAGAACAGCACCTCAAGCACGATGATGAGCCCGATGAGGAAGGTGTCGGTGGCGATGAAGGACATAAGACTGCCGTAGGTCAGGATGTATGCGATGACGGAGGCGAGGCAGAGCACGCCGAACACGATCGAGGTGATGAGCACGGGACGCGAGGGGCAGAAGAAGCGCTGAAGGAAGGGAGCGTAATTCTTCGATGCGAGCATATAGCGCTCAAGGATCTCACTGACGTTCTTGCTCTGGAGCCGAACGGAGGCGGAGAAGGCGCGTGCCTCGTGGCGGTGGCGGAGCAGGATCGTGTCGATGTTCTCGGAGAGGAAGGTGCAGAGGAAGCTGTCCTCGGCGGCGTAAAGACGGCTCTTGATATCGCCGTGCTTGCCGCTCTGCTCCGCCTGAACGCAGAGTATCAGCACACATTCGAAAATGCGGAGCTCCACCTGCTCGGCGGAGGGGCGTGCGCCGTTCTCGTCCTCGGAGGATTCGATGATGAGCCTGAGCTTTTCCACGATGTCGTCGCCGTTTATCTCCTCATTCTGGAGGTATGCCTCAATGAGGGCGGCGACGGCGATGACGGGCAGATCCGTGTCGGCACTGCCGATCGGGATCCGAATATTCAGCTTGTCTGCGAGAGCCTTTCTTGCCGGCCCTGCGGTGAAGAATACGGAATCGAGCGCGGCGCCGAAGCGACCGTCCGCGACCGCATCCTCGGCGGCTGAGGCGAGAGTTTCGATCTCCGCCGTCGTCATGGTGTATCTTGCGTCACTGCGCTGCGGCTTCTTCTTTTCGGGAGCGCCCACGGCGGGCTTTTTGTGCGGAGTCGCGCGGACTGCGGCGGGATTTCCCGCATGAGCACCGCCCTCGGCGGAGAACAGCTTATTTATGAGAACGTCGTTTTCTTCCGATGCGGGGGTATTCGCGATATCGGAGAGTATATCCTTATCTTCTTTGTTCATACTGAGCCTCCTTTGCTTACTTACCGCTTGTGTATTTCTTGACGATGCGGCGCGCGATGGTAAAGAGAGCAATGAATACCGATATTATCACGGCGATGCCGAGGACGAAGGATATCACCTCAAGCGGAGAGGAGAACGCTTTCTTTTCGGAAAATACACCCTCTCCCGAGGTCTCGGCGGTCTCGCTTGTCTCGTCCGTTTCATCCTCGGTTTTTTCGGTTTTATCGGTCTTATCCGCCTTGTCCGTCTTCACCGCGGGCTTTTTTGAATCCGTGGTGTCTGTCGGCTTCGGCTTTTTGGAGGTGGAGTCGGCGGGATCCCGTTTGTCCGTCGTCGGCGGAGTCTTGGTCTCTGTGCTCTCCGAGGGAGTGTCGGGCTCCTTTGCTGTTGTGTCCGCGGGCTTCTCGGTGGCTGTCGTATCGGTCGGCTTCGGCTTCTCGGTGGTCGTATCCGCGGGCTTCGGCTTCTCGGTAGTGGTATCGGTCGGCTTCGGCTTCTCGGCAGTGGTGTCGGAGGGCGCGGGTGCCTTTGCCGTTGTGTCCTCCGAGGTGCTCTCCGACGGCTCCGGTACCTCTACGGCTCCGAGCTCCGAGGTGTCATTGATGACGATCTCGTCGGCTGATGCCGGAACGGCAAAAGTCGCCGCCGAAAACAGAACGAGCGTGAGCAGAATTGAGATAAGTCGAGTTGTATTTGTCATGTTAATACCTCCGTGCAGTCGGGATTGCGAGGGGTTGCGAGGGGTTTATCCGAGGGGACTTTTGAAAAAGTCCCCTCGGGCTCCCCCAAAACTTTCAAACTGTTTTACATGGGTAGGGCTTACGGCTTTTGAGATCAGTCTAAAGCTTTTTGAAGATCCAAGGAGCTTTTTCTCGAAAAAGTTCCTTGGCGGAGTTTGAGGCAGAGCCTCAACAACGGGACTTTTGAAAAGTCCCCTCGGGCTCCCCCAAAACTTTCAAACTGTTTTACATGGGTAGGGCTTACAGCTTTTGAGATCAGTCTAAAGCTTTTTGAGGATCCAAGGAGCTTTTTCTCGAAAAAGCTCCTTGGCGGAGTTTGAGGCAGAGCCTCAAGCTTTTACTGCGCTATCTGCGCCTATTATACCACAACGGTAGGAGGATTTCCACACAATGCTTAAAAATTCACAAAGTGGGGCACAAAAACAGCGCTTGCAGGTTGATTCGGTGTCTGATTGTTGATATAATGTAGTAGAATACGGGGAAATATTGCCGAACGCCGCGAAAGGGCGGCATCGGGCGTGCAATATTCCGCGAAAACGGTCACAAATCCACAGACGAGGTAAAGAAATGGATCGAAAGCTAACGCCGGTTCGGCGGCTGAAAGGGTCGGAGCCGACAGTCGGAGAGAGGAGCATACCGCAGGTGAAGGCGAGCCCCGAGGTCGGGCTTACCGGAGCGCAGGTGCGCGAGCGCGTCGGTGCGGGGCTTTATAACTGCGAGATCGAGCCGCCGACGAAGACGGTGAAGCAGATAATCGTCTCAAATATATGCACCTACTTCAATCTTGTATTCACGGTGATAGCTGTGCTGGTGGCGATCACGGGAGAGCTTGAGAATCTGACCTTCATGGGGGTCGTTGCGGCAAACACCGTCATCGGTATCATACAGGAGCTGCGCTCAAAGCGGGCTTTGGACAAGCTGTCCGTGCTCACCTCACAGATGTGTACCGTCGTGCGCGACGGAGCGGAGCGAAGGATCGGCGTAAACGATGCCGTCAGAGACGACGTCGTCATATTCTCCGCTGGAAATCAGATATTTGCCGATGCGGAGGTAATAAAGGGCGAGTGCCTTGTGAATGAGGCGCTCATCACAGGCGAGGCGGACGAGATCAAAAAGCGCGTCGGAGATACGCTTACCTCGGGAAGCTACGTGGTCGGCGGAGCCGTCACCGCGAGGCTCACCCACGTCGGCGCGCAGTCCTTTGCATCAAAGCTCACCATAGAGGCGAAAAAGACGAAGAAGCGCGGAAGCTCCGAGATGATGAACTCTCTCACAAAGCTTGTGAAGTGGATCGGTATCGCGCTCATTCCCTTCGGCACACTGCTGTACCTGAAGGAGACCGTGCTGCTTGATGCCGCGTGGCAGGATGCGGTGATCCGCACCGCGGGTGCCCTCATCGGAATGATACCCGAGGGGCTGTACCTGCTCACGAGCCTTGCGCTTGTGGCGAGCATACTGCGACTTATGAAGAAGAACACCCTTGTTCACGAGATGGGCTGTATCGAGGCGCTTGCCCGAGTGGATACGCTGTGCGTGGACAAGACCGGCACCATAACGGAAAACAAGATGGTGGTGGAGGACATAGTCCCCCTCTGCCCGAGCCGATATTCCGCAGATGACATTGCACTGCTCATGGCGGATTACGTGTACGCCATGCAGGCGGATAACGAGACCATGATCGCGCTCAAGAGGTATTTCACCGGAAGCAGAACGCAGAGCGCCGAGAGGGTGCTTCCCTTCTCGTCGTCGCGCAAATACGGCGCCGTAGCCTTCCATCGGGACGAGAGCTACGTGCTCGGCGCTCCCGACGTGATCCTCGGAGCGGCGGTGGCGGAGCATGCGCGGCAGATAGACGGATATCTTGCAAAGGGCTGCCGCGTGCTCCTGCTTGCGCGGTATTACGGCGATATAGAGGACGAGGGACTGCCGGCGAAAAAGCTGCCCTTGGCGCTCCTGCTCCTCTCAAACAAGATCCGCGCCGAGGCGCCCGAGACCTTCCGCTTCTTTGCGCGGCAGGGCGTGGATATCAAGGTCATCTCGGGAGATAACGCCGCCGCGGTATCGAGCGTGGCAAGGCGCGCGGGAATACGCAACGCCGACAGCTTCGTCGATGCGCGCACTCTTGACACCGATGAGAAGCTTGCCGTCGCCGCGGTAAGGTACACGGTGTTCGGCAGAGTCACGCCGGAGCAGAAGCGCAAGCTGATAAGGGCACTGCGCCGAAGCGGAAGATGTGTCGCAATGACGGGTGACGGAGTAAACGACGTGCTTGCGCTGAAGGAGGCGGATTGCTCCGTGGCGATGGCATCGGGAAGCGACGTCGCCGCCCACGCCTCTCACATAGTTTTGCTTGATTCGGATTTCTCGGCAATGCCCGCCGTCGTCGCGGAGGGACGCCGCGTGATAAACAACATCGAGCGCTCCGCCTCTCTGTATCTCTCCAAGAATATCTTCTCGTTCCTGCTTGCCCTCATCTCACTTGTATTCACACTGCCCTACCCGTTCTCACCGGCACAGCTCAGCCTTGTGTCCGTGCTGACTATCGGTATTCCGTCGTTTGTGCTTGCAATGGAGCCGAACGACAGCCTGATAAAGGGTAAATTCATGAGAAACGTGATATACAGGGCACTGCCCGCCGGACTGACGAACGTGTTCATGACAGTCGGGGTGATCCTATTCTACATCGGCTTTTCGATAAGCGATGACGAGATGTCCACCGTCTGCACGCTCATCTCCTGCACGGTGGGGCTTATAATGCTCTTTACCACCTGCCGCCCCTTCAATACCGTGAGACGGGTGCTGTTCTGGGGTATCACGGGGACAATGGTGCTTGCCGTGGCACTCCTCGGCGGCACGCTGTTCGGCATGGTATCGCTGAGCTTTCAGGCGATGCTTATCCTCGGAGTATTCATGCTTCTCTCACCGTCGGCATACTATGCGATAACGAAGCTGATTGACTACATTAATCGGCTGTGGACAGCCGTGAAACAAAAGAGCCGCTGAGCGGCGGAGGAGGATTCAGATGAGGTATGCGGATTTTCACACACATACGCGGTACAGCGACGGCAGAGGCACCGTGTACGAGATGGCGGAGGCGGCGGCGGCGCGCGGAATGTACGCCATCGGCTTCTCCGATCATGCACCGATGATATTCGAGGCGGCATGGGAGGGACGTGCGGAGCGGCACGTGGACTTTCTCGCCTCCGTCTCCGAGCTGAAGAAGCAGTACGGTGACAGCCTCGGGATATTTGCGGGTATCGAGCTTGACGTGAATACCGAGGCGGAGCTCTCGGGGCTTGACTACGTGATCGAGGCGAATCATTTTATAAAGGCGGGGGACGAATACGTGCCGACCGATGCCACGGCGGGGCATATCATCGCGGCGGCGGACAGGCATTTCGGCGGCGATATCTTCGGCTTTTTTCGCAGATACTACGAGGAGCTGAGCCGCGCGGGGGACAGAGGTCCCGCGATCGTGGGACACTACGACGTCGTGGCGAAGTTCAACGAGGGAGAGTGTATGTTCTCCGAGACCGATCCGAGATATCTTGATGCGGCATTCTCCTGCCTTGAGGTGCTTGCCGCAAAGGACGTCGTGTTTGAGATCAACACGGGAGCGATATACAGGGGGTATCGGACGAGCCCGTACCCGTCGCTCCCGATACTCCGCAGAATGAAGGAGCTGTCGTGCCGCGTGATCCTCGGAAGCGACAGCCACAGGACGGATGCGCTCTGCCACGGCTTTGACGAGGCGCTTGAGTATGCCGCCCTTGCGGGCTACAGGGAGATCGAAAAATACCCGCCGAGGCGGGATACGCACCAATATTGACGTCGGAGAGGGGTAAATTTACAAAAACCCCTTTTCTTCGGCGTAGCTTTGTATTATAATTATAATGTATACCTATCGAAAATCATCAGCAAGGAAGGAATAACGCCATGAAGGAACGCTTTAATGTCGAGGTTACGGGAATACGGTTTTCCATAGTTTCCGATGACGGAGCGGAGCACGTAAAGCAGACTGTCGATGAGCTGAATCGTGGAGTACAGAGCGTGCTTGACGCAAACAGCAACTACTCAAAGCTTGATGCGGTAACGCTTTGCGCGCTTGATTACTGCGGAGAGCTGCTGAAGGCAGATGCGAAAATAAAGAATCTTGAGGCGCAGATAGAGATACTTGAAGCAAATATGCGCCGCACGAGAGTCGCAAAGCCGTCGAAGAAGGCGGTCGCGGAGGCGGCGGAGGCAGCCGAAGCGGCTGAGGTGCCGGAGACGGCCGAGACCGAGCAAAAGGCATCGGAGGTGCCGGAGACGGCGCCCGCGCAGGAGAGCACGGAGGAATCCAGAGGCGAAAAATTCCGTCAGCTTGAGGCGCTTTTGGGAAGTCAGCTGAAGCTTGATCTGGATCGGGAATAAGCTTGAGGACGGAAAGAAAAAATCTGCCGGAGCTGCTTGCTCCCGCCGGAAGCGCGGAATCTCTTGAGGCGGCTATCGCCGCGGGAGCGGATGCGGTGTACTTCGGCGGCGAGCGTTTCAGCGCCCGAGCGAGAGCGAAGAATCTCAGCACCTCCGAGATGACGGAGCTGCTTAAAATGTGCCGTGCCGCGGGAGTCAGGGCTCACGGCGCGGTGAATATCCGTCTGAGAGACGGAGAGCTATGCGCGGCGCTTGATGCGGTGTGGGAGATGCTCTGCGCCGGAGTTGACGCGCTTATCGTCGGTGACCTCGGGCTTGCGCGGCTCATCCGCCGAAGCTTTCCCGAGGCGGAGCTTCATGCCTCAACACAGCTCACGGGCACCTCGGCGGAGGATGCCGCCGTGCTTGCCCGCCTCGGCTTTTCGAGAATGGTCGCGCCGAGGGAGCTGTCGCTTCCCGAGCTTCGGGAGCTGTGCGCCGACTCCCCCATCGGGATCGAGATGTTTATACACGGGGCACATTGCGTAGCCGTATCGGGGCAGTGCTCCATGAGCTACGTGATGGGCGGCAGAAGCGGAAACCGAGGCGATTGCGCCGGCCCGTGCCGCCTCCCGTTCGGTGCGGGGCTCGGTGTCGGCGGAGGCAGACCGAGCGGATATGCGCTGAGCCTCAAGGATATGTGCCTTGCGGGGCACGTGGAGGAGATAATCGCCTCCGGAGCGGAATCACTGAAGATAGAGGGGCGGCTGAAGGGCCCCGAATACACCTACGGTGTGGTATCCGTATACCGCCGCCTGCTTGACGGCGGCAGGAACGGTACGCCCGATGAGATAGCCCGACTCGGGGAATATTTTTCCCGAGACGGCTTTTCCGACGGCTATTTTAAGGGCAGATACGCAAATATGCTCGGTACGGCGAAGGAATACGGCGCGCGCCGTGGCGCGGTCGCGGACGTCGAGCCGATACCGAAGATACCCGTCAGCGGCAAGCTGACCGTGAGATGCGGCGAGAGAGCGCGGCTGAGGCTGACCTCACCGCACGGCACAGCCGAGGCTGTGGGCGAGGAGCTTACTGCGGCGATCGGAAGACCGCCGTCGGAGGAATCGCTGAGGCGGAGCGTGACAAAGCTCGGGCAGACGCCGTTTGTGATGGATAGGCTTGAGATCGACTGCGACGGGATATGCGGAATATCCGCCTCGGCTTTGAACGGGCTCAGGCGGCAGGCGGCGGAAGGGCTATGCGCTCCCGCAAGACCCGCGCCTGAGAGACCCGAGCTGTGTGCCGCCGATGTGTGCGGCACGGATGCGGGGAGTGCGGAGATATCTCCGTCCTCGGTGAAGCGCACCGCGCTTCTCACCTCATCGGATCAGCTCACCGCGGCGGTGGCGGAATATTTTGACGAGATCTTTATTCCCTTTTCGGATATTGCGGCTCTCGGCGAGCTGCCCGCGTGTGTCGGGGTAGCTCTGCCGGAGGTAATGTACGGCGGTCTTACAAAAAGAGTGAGAGCTGCGCTTGAGGCTGCGGCGGCGGACGGGCGGCGTGTGCTGGTACACACGCTCGGAGAGCTGTCGATGGCGGTCGCCGCGGGAGCGGAGGCTGTATGCTCACACCGTCTTGCCGTATACAATCGCGCATCGGCATCGGAGCTGTGCGCCATGGGCGCGACGGCTGTCACGCTCTCACCCGAGGTGAGCATCCGCGCGGCGGCGGATATCGCGGCGGTGGCGGAGGTAGCGGTGCTGTCGGGAGGAAGACTTCCGCTGATGCTTTGCAGGCGGTGTCCGATGTCCGACGGGGGCAGGCTGTGCCCGCATCACAGGAGCGGCGGCTTCGACGGAGGCTTAAAGGGAGAGATATGCCGCGGATATTTGACCGACAGAACGGGGGCGGTGCTTCCCGCGGTGGGAGACCGCTTTTGCATGACGACGGTATACAATTCGGTGCCCACCTATTCGGAGCTTGACCGACGCGAGGCGGCGCGCATGGGGATCACCCGACTGTGCTACAGCTTTGCGGCGGAGACTGCGGAGGAATGTGAGCGAGCGGTGCGTGCTCTGAGAGAGGGCGCCGTGCCCGAGGAATACAGAAAGCTGAGATAGAGCTCGTCCGGCGGACGGGCGGCAAAAGCAAGAGGTACAAAGATGAACATTATTTTGGCATCGGGATCGCCGCGCCGACATGAGATACTGCGCGATGCGGGGATCCCGCACAGCATACAGCCCACCTCGGCAGACGAGACTCTGCCCGAGGGGGTATCACCGAGAGATGCGGTGACAACGCTTGCCCGACGGAAAGCGGCGGCGGCAGTGAAGGCGCTGTCTCCCGAAAAGGGGAGGGACGTGATTATTGCGGCGGACACGCTTGTGGCTTGCGGCAGCATGATATTCGGCAAGCCGCGTGACAGGGACGATGCCTATCGCATGATATCCGCGATGGCGGGCGGCTGTCATTCCGTATACACGGGGGTATGTGTCACCGACGGTGAGACAGTCCTCACGGAGGCGGAGGAGAGCGTGGTATTCATGCGAGATGCGGAGGACGAGGAGATATATTCGTACATTGACAGATACGCGCCGTACGACAAGGCGGGGGCGTATGGGATCCAAGAGGCGGCGGGCTTATTTATCAGCCGCATAGAGGGGGATTACACGAACATAGTCGGACTTCCGCTGTGTCGCACGGGGCTCATGCTGAAGAAGCTCGGCGTGAAGCTGTTTTAGGAGATTATTTATAGAAAGAGACAACGCAAATGAGCAAGAATATAGGAATTGATCTCGGAACATCGAATACGATAATGTACGCAAAGGGCAAGGGCATCGTGCTTCGCGAGCCGTCGGTAGTGGCGGTGGAATCGCGCACGAGCAGGGTGCTTGCCGTCGGCGGCGAGGCGAAGCTGATGCTTGGCAAGACGCCGGGCTCCATTCGTGCGGTGCATCCGCTGAAGGACGGAGTTATTGCGGATTTCGACACTGCCGTCAAGATGATGCACGATTTTTTTCGGCGCGTCTCGGGCAACACGATATTCAGTCTTCCGAGAGTTATCGTATGCAGTCCGTACGGTGCGACGGAGGTTGAACAGCGTGCGGTCGAGGACATCACGCTTGAGGGCGGAGCGCGAAGTGTTGCGCTGATCGAGGAGCCTGTGGCGGCGGCGATCGGCTCGGGTCTGCGCGTGGCTGACGTGCGCGGCAACATGGTCGTTGACATCGGCGGCGGCACCACCGAGGTAGCGGTCATCTCGTCCGGCGGGATCGTGCTTGCCGAGTCGCTCAGAACTGCCGGCGACGAGATAGACGAGGCTATTACGGGCTACATCAAGAGAAAGTACAACGTCCTTGTGGGCGATGCCACCTCCGAGATGCTCAAGCAGAGGATCGGCTCCGCTATCCCCGAGACGGATCGCGGCTCCATGGAGGTGCGCGGCAGGAATCTCCTTAACGGGCTTCCCGCCGTCCTTACGGTCAGCTCCGCCGAGATACGCGAGGCTATGCAGGAGCAGATCAGCCACATCCTTGATTGCATCCGTTCCACCCTTGAGGCTACTCCGCCCGAGCTCTCCTCGGACATCTATGACATCGGAATCATGCTCACCGGCGGCGGCGCCCTCATCCCCGGCTTCGCTCAGCTCGTCAGCCGTATTACGGGTATCCGCGTTATGGTATCAAAGCACCCGCTTGATGCTGTCGCTGTCGGCATCGGCAGAGTTATTGATGCCGAAATGAGCGGTGTTGTTACTTACAGAAACAGATAAGGAACGAGGGAACGGCGCTTTCTTGAAATGAAAGCATCGCTTTTTCGAGAAGGAGAACGGACGCTTTCTTGAAATGAAAGCACCGCTTTCTTGAAAGAAAGCTTGGCAAAGAACTTTAACCTGCTATAGCCATGCAGTTATCTTAAATCGCTCGGCGCAAAGAAATGTACATTTCTTTGCAAAAGGGCAAAAAGGGAATACCGAATGTCGGTTTTTCACTCCGTTAAAACCGACGATGTAGGATCACTTTGATAACGGTAATCCGTTTGGATCACTACAGTGGGAAGTGGTAAGGATATATAGTAAGGGAGACTCCCGTTAGTCACGTCATACCGCAAGTCAAACTAATGCCTTAGTTAAACTTTGTCAGCAAAACTCCACCGCTGTAACCGCTCAACACGTAGGACTTCCAACCATATTCGACCGCCACGCGGTCGCGCGGATACCGAGTGGTTTAGACGGTAGCACTCCACCCGAGCAGAACCCCGAAATCATAGACACGGGGGGATATTTAAGGGGGAGCGCCCGTAAAGTAGGAAGAAAAACGAAGCTCTCAGTAAAAGCTTCGTCTGCGCCTGTCGGGGCTTCCCGACTTACTTTTCATTTCACTATGAAAAGTAACGAAGAAAGACCCGTGATGTAGTGGGGGAGACGAAGCCCTTGGACAAAACAGAGTAGAAACGGAGCGGAAGCGCGAAGCGCAACCGCTCTGCGTAGAACAGCTTACAAAACCCTTAAACCAAACTTCGTCAGCCTGCCTGCCGGTGCTACCGGCTCGGTTTATTATATTACCTCTAAGGAGGTCTTGACTTGAAAAAATTCAGAGAATCCGGATTCTTCGTGGTCTGTATCATCGTGTGCCTTGCACTTGCCATAGTCCCCACCACCCTCTCGGCAATGGGACTCCAAAGCTATGTCGATAAGGCAGTCACCACGGTGTTCTCACCGATGCAAAAGCTCTTTTCCTATGCCGCAGACGGCATCTCGGGCTTTTCGGAATACTTCACCGAGTACGATAGACTCGTAAAGGAAAACGAGGAGCTTCGCGAAATGGTGCAGCTCATGCGCGATGAGCTCCTCTCGGCAGAGGAGCTTGAGCAGATGAACACATGGCTGTTCGGCTACCTTGAGATGAAGCGTGAGCATACCGAATTTTCCTTTGAGCCGGCATCCGTGACCGGAACGGGAAGTAATAATTATAAAACGGTGCTGACCCTTGATTGCGGAACGTCCAACGGCGTAAGCGAGGGAATGACCGTCGTCACCCCCGAGGGCATCGTCGGATATATCGTCGAGGCGGGCTCGTCTTGGTCGAAGGCGGTGACTCTCCTTGAGGCGGGCTCCGCCGTGGGTGCCGTCATCGAGCGAACCGGAGAAACGGGACTTGTCGAGGGCGAGTTCGGACTTGCCGACAGCGGAATCTGTAAAATGACGTACCTCTCCGCCGACAGCGACGTCCGCGAGGGCGACAGAGTAATGACCACGGGTATAGGCTCCGTCTACCCCGCAAGGCTTGTTATCGGCTACGTCTCCTCGGTGGAGGAGGATCCGCTCACCAGAACACGCATCGCGTATGTCAGCGCCGCGGCGGATCTCACAAAGCTTGATAAGGTCATGGTCATAACGGACTCCGAGACCGTGAGAGAGGAAGAATAAGGAGCGGGATATGTACGATCAGCCGAATAAAAAGCCCGAAAAGAGAGGCGATCCGCGGCGCGCACCCGAAAGAAAAACGGGGATATTTGCGAGCCTGTCGGAGGCCTCCCTTGACGGACTGAGAGAGACCGCGAGGGGGCTGCTGCTCCGCGCCGTGAGCGCTGTGCGCTCCTTCGGAATGGCGGCGTTTTATTCCAGAGAGCGCATCTTCTGCGGAGCCGTGTGCGCGGCGGCGCTTGTGTTTTTCGCCCTGCTCCAGTCCACGGTGTTCTCGGCACTCAGACCTCTCGGCGCCGTGCCCGATCTCATGCTCCTGTTTACCGTGGCGCTCTCCGTCACCGAGGGCCCGAAATGGGGCGCTGTATGGGGCATCGTCGCGGGAGTTGTAATAGAGGCACTGAGCCTGCCCGAGATAATGCTCTCACCGCTTATGTATATGCTTGCGGGCTTCTTCTGCGGGCTCCTTTGCAGCAGCCGCCTGTCGGGAACGGCGCCCGTCCGCGCCGTGCTGACTCTCGGCGTGCTTCCCCTCCGCGGGATACTCACGTCGGTGTGTATGGCGCTCTCACCGCTGCCCGTAACGGCGGGCGAGGTGTTCTTTGAGATCGTGCTGCCCGAGGCGGCGGCAACACTTCTGCTTGCCGTTCCCGTCCATGCACTGATGTACCTGTGCCTGCGCCCGTTCCACAGAACGAGAGCGGAAATGGTATCGGAAAAATAACTGTATTTCAAACGGAGATGTGTCCGCAGGACATTCCCAGCCTATGAAAAAAAGAGATTATTTTGTCAGATACGCTTCGATAGGGGTGGTATTCGTCATCGTATGCCTCGTCTATCTGCTGAAGCTTGTCGATGTTCAGATAACCGGTCAGGATTACTATAAAGCGGGACAGGCGCTTGTGTATACCGAGCGTCGGGTGACGCTGTATGCCGCGAGAGGGGAGATCTTCGATCGAAACGGAGTTCCTCTCATCACGAACAGATACTCATATACGGTGTGCCTTGAGGCGGGAAGCTTTCCGAAAAGCTCCGACGAGGCAAATTCACTTGTGCTGTCCGCCGTGGAAAAGGGACTGGCGGCGGGAGCCGTGTTTGAGGAGCCGGAGCCTCCGCTGTACTCGGAGGACGGAAGATGGCACTACGGCGACCTGACCTACGGACAGGGCAGGCGCCTTGCGAAGCATCTTGAGGATATGAATATCCCCGACGCGACCCCCGAGGAGGCGGCGCGGGCGATGATGGTGCGCTTCGGCATCGGCAAGCTCGACAAGGAGAGGGACAATGCCTTCTCCCTGCTCTACGGGGAGGAGGATGCGATGCTCCTCTTTAATATAAGGCTTGATATGCTCCTGTCGGATTTCTCGCAGAGCAATCCGTATACGCTTCTGACCGATGCGCCGAAGGAGCTTGTGATAAGCCTGAGAGAGGGCACAGTCAGAGGTATCCTTGTTCGCTCCGAGGCGGAGCGCGTGTTCGAGCAGCCGGGGCTTGCCAGCCATATCCTCGGCAGAGTGGGCAAGATCCAAGCGGAAAAGGCGGAATATTACACGGAGCTCGGTTACCCGCTTGACGCCATCGTCGGAATATCGGGCGCGGAGGCGGCATTTGAGGAATACCTGCACGGCTCCGACGGCACGCTTGTCATCGTCGAGGATTCGATGAACAACGTGGTAGATACCTACGTCGAAAAGGAGCCCGTCTCCGGCAAGGACGTGTATCTGACTATAGACAGCGAGCTGCAAGCCGTTGCCGAGAGCTCTCTTTCGGACAATATAAAATACATCGTGGCGAACGCGGAGGCCTCGGGCAAGCCGCTCAGCGGCGAGGACGCGGATTCGGGTGCTCTCACCGTCATCAGCCCGAAAACGGGCGAGGTGCTGGCGCTTGCCTCCTACCCCACCTACGATCTTTCGCGCTTCAATGAGACTTATGCGGAGCTGAGTGCGGATCCGACCACACCCATGCTGAACCGCGCCCTCATGGGAATATACACCCCCGGCTCCACCTTTAAGGTGGGAGTTGCGGTGGCGGCGCTGAACGAGGGGATAATCACCCCGTACACCACCATTCACACAACGGGCGTTTATACCTATTACGAGGACTCCGGCTTCACGCCGAGATGCTGGATAAATCTTGCCTACGGCGGAAGCCACGGCACGATCGACGTGACCGAGGCGATACAGGTCTCCTGCAACTGCTTCTTCTATGAGGTCGGCAGACTGCTGACCATAAATACCATGAACGAATACTGCCGCGATTTCGGGCTCGGACAGTTCACGGGCATCGAGCTTCCCGAATCCAAGGGAACTCTTGCCGGCCCCGATTAC
Organism: uncultured Lachnospiraceae bacterium; assembly: GCA_964631595.1. GTDB lineage: Bacteria > Bacillota > Clostridia > Oscillospirales > CAG-272 > UMGS1312. The sequence goes on from CAZVXL010000025.1 coordinate 16,052, forward strand.
CGCGCGGAGGCAGGGCTCGGCGCATGGAGCCCCGGAGATACAGTGCAGGCGGCGATCGGACAGAGTGAGAACGGCTTTACGCCGTTGCAGATCAGCGTGTACACCGCCACAATTCTGAATGGCGGAAGCAGGATCGGCGCGCATATCCTGAAGGAGGTGCGCGAGTACGGAAGCGATGAGGCGGTGTATACCGCCGCCCCGACGGTACTCTCAACACGCGAGATATCCCCGAGCGTTATCACGCTTGTCAAGAACGCGATGAAGAACGTAACAGAGGATACGGGCTCGGCGGCAAGGCTGTTCCGCGATTATCCCATTCAGATCGGCGGTAAGACCGGTACGGCGCAGGTATCGGAGACGCAGTCGGACAACGCGGTGTTCACCGCATTCGCACCGTTCGACGATCCCGAGCTTGTTGCCACCTGCGTGATCGAGAAGGGCGCGGGCGGTACCGATGCGGGCTTCTCGGTGAGAGACGTGTTCAGTCATTACTTCGGCGTGGATTACGAGGACGGCTATGACGAATTTCAAAAGCAGCTGCACGCGGAGGACGGAGCGGGAATAAACGGCGCGGACAGTGGAGATACTGATAATGAATAACGCAAAAGAAAAAGCTCACGCAGAAGAATACATCTGCCCGCCCGAGGAGGCGGCGGAGCTGTACCGAAGAATATCGGGCGTGCTTTGCCGACTGTACCCGTCCGCGCTCTGCGCTCTTGAATACGGCGGCGAGCCGTGGCGACTTGTCGTGATGGCAAGGCTGTCGGCGCAGTGCACCGACAAGAGGGTGAACGAGGTCAGCAGGGAGCTTTTCGCCGCTTATCCCACGGCAAGCGCTCTTGCGAGCGCGCCGATAAGCGAGGTGGAGAGGCTTGTGAAGCCGTGCGGGCTCTACAGGAGAAAGGCGCAGGATATAGTGGCGGAATGTCGCGATATCACGGAGAAGCACGGCGGCAAGGTGCCGAGCGATATGGACACACTGCTTGAGATGTCGGGCGTCGGGAGGAAGATCGCCAACCTCATCATGGGCGATATCCACGGTCTCGGCGGAGTCGTATGCGACACTCATTTTATAAGGATATGCGGCAGGCTCGGCTTTTACGGCGAGACGCTGCGCTCCCCCGACAGGATCGAGCAGATCATGGAGAGGGTGATCCCGAGAGACGAGCAGTCCGCATTCTGCCACAGGATAGTGCAGTTCGGGAGAGATATTTGTTCTGCGAGAGGGGAAAGGTGCGGAGAGTGTCCCGCGAGGGATTTCTGCCGCAGATGCCGAGGTGGAACGAATGATGCTGAGGATCGAGGGGAAAAGGCTCCTTCTTGACGGAGAGGAGATGACTGTGTATTCGGGTGCGATCCATTATTTCAGGACAGTGCCCGAGTATTGGCGCGACAGACTGCTTAAATTAAAGCTTGCGGGCTTCAACACGGTCGAGACATATATTTGCTGGAATCTTCATGAGCCCCGAAAGGGCTCATTTGATTTCTCGGGAGGTCTTGACTTCGGGAGATTTCTTGATATTGCCCGAGAGCTGGGGCTTTATGCGATAGTGCGCCCGTCGCCGTATATTTGCGCGGAGGTGGATCTCGGCGGGCTTCCGCCGTGGCTGCTTGCGGAGCCGGAGGCAAGGCTGAGATGCTCGGACGGGCGGTTCCTCGGGCACGTGAGAGATTATTACGCCGCCCTCCTGCCGCGCCTTGCGCCTCATCAGATAGACAGAGGCGGAAACGTGATCTTGGTGCAGGTCGAGAACGAGTACGGAAGCTACGGGAATGACGCGGAATATCTCCGCAGTCTTGTGCGGATGCTGAGAGATGGCGGGATCACGGTGCCGCTTTTCACCTCCGACGGAGCCGATGCGGGATCACTCGGGAGCGGAACGCTTCCGGATATCATGCCCGCCGTGAATTTCGGCTCGGGGACGGAGGCGGCGCTTGCTGCTCTTGATCGCTTCTCCCCCGACACGCCGCCGTTTTGCGCGGAGTTCTGGTGCGGCTGGTTCGATCATTGGGGCGAGGCGAGTGCCGTGCGCCCGACGCGCGAGGTGGAGGAGGAGGTCGCGGAGCTGCTTCGGCTCGGGGCGAATTTCAACATCTATATGTTCCACGGCGGGACGAGCTTCGGCTATACGGCGGGTGCGAATTACGATGACCGCTACCGTCCCACAGTTACGAGCTATGACTACAATGCACTGCTGACGGAGTGGGGCGATTACACCCCGAGGTATCACGCGGTACGGCGTATGCTGCACAGGCATTTGAAGAAAAAGCCGCTCCCCCTGCCGCCGTCAATGCCGCTCGGGAGCATCGGCAGTGTACGGCTGACGGAGGAAGCGGAGCTTATCGCGCAGGCGTATTCGGTCGGAGAGGTACGGCGCACCGCGGTGCCGCCGAGCTTCGAGGAGCTGGGGCAGACGAGCGGCTTTGCGCTGTACAGGACGGAGCTGCGCGGCATATACGAGCCGTGCGAGCTGATCCTTGACGGGCTTTGCGACAGGGCGCACGTGTTCCTGAACGGGGAGCCGCTCGGGATACTCTATCGCGGAGACGGCGTGTGCTCACTCAGTCTTCCGGAATCGGCGGGGGGCGTGCTTGAGATATTGGTCGAGGCGATGGGACGGGTGAATTACGGCGCGCATCTGACAGACCGCAAGGGGATCGTCGGCGGTGTCCGCCTCGGCGGCAGGTATCTGTTCGGCTGGGAGACGGTGTCGCTCCCGATGGACAACGCCGACGGCTTTCGATTCTCCGAAAGAAGCGGCGGTCGCGCCCCGATAATTCTCAGGGGGTATTTTGATGCGGATCCCGCGGATATGTGCGACTGCTTTGTCGGGCTCGGCGGCTTCTCCAAGGGTGTGGTCTGGGTGAACGGCTTTAATCTCGGCAGGTATTGGAGCGTGGGCCCGCAGAGCTCCCTCTACCTCCCCGCACCGCTCCTGCGCGAGCGGAATGTGATAGAAGTTCTTGAGCTTGATGCCGTCACCTCCGATACCGTCACCCTCGGCGGACGGGAGTGAGAGCATTTATATAATTTACCGATGAGGAGCTTCCGGAGGGAAGCTCCTCATCCGTCTCCCCCGCAAAACTTTTCAAATTTGGTCAAGGTGACGTATGTTTCGGGCGGCGGCGCACTCACGCCTCCGACGTGCTTCGCGGGCACGGATAATGTATGTTTCTGCTTCCGATACGCTCCCCGTCGGCGGACTTACCCTGTTTTGCCCTTGTTTGAAAGTTCTTGGGAGGGGGTACGGGGGAGGGGTTCTTTTCAAGAACCTCTCCCCCGCATATTTTTCATTTATTCTCTAAGATCAGGTGGGCGATGGCATCTCTTGCCGCCTCCAGCTCACGGTAATTCGTAGTATAAGTCCACACGTTAGATGTGATAGAGCCGACGACATCCATAACGGCATCGCGACCGACGAGCTCCTCTGCGATACTGAGGTAATCGAAGTCATCGAGACCGTCGCGAACCTGATAGAGTCTCCACGAGGCCTGCGGGCCGACTCTGCCCCAGAACTCACCCGGATAGATGAGCACGCCGTCGCCGTTGTAGATGTTGAATTCATACTTGGAGATAGAATCCCAGTGAACGCCGACCCCGTAATAGAGGAGCGCCTCAACGCGGTAGCTGTACTGCTGCCACATAAGTATGCGGTTCACACATCCGTTGTAATACGTAAAGAAATTGGCGTAGCCGAATTCGGGAGAATTGAGGACGTACCACCAAATGCTGTCGCCTCTCTCACGGAGAGCCTCGGAGCGAACCTCCCAGCCGCCGTACTTGTTTTCGATCGGTCTGAAGTTGCACCAAATGCCGCCCTTCGACCTGTCGTGATATGCGACGGAGGACACGCACCAGACGTTGAGATAATCCTTCAGTCGCTCAATGGAGTCGATGTTCTTGTTCTGATCCTCCGTTGAGAAATAGAAGGGGACGACCTGAGTCATGTTTCTGAAATCGGTCGTTCCGATGAGCTCCGCATTGTGCTCATAGGTGCTGATTATCTTGGGAAGATCGGGGATACCGGGCTCGTCGGTGAAGTAAAAGACGTGCTTAGCCATCCAATCCGGATTTGTCTCCAGCTTCGCCCACGCCGCCTTGACCTCCTCGTCGGTGCAGTTCATCAGTCCGCCGTACTTGTCATCACAGCCGTCCACCACAAATGCGGTGACACGGGGATCGTTCAAATATTCGTCCGCCTTGGGGGAGGAGATATCGTAGGGCAGTACGTAGCTTGAGATGTTGTTGTCGAGCATATAGTCGTAGCAGGCCTTAAGCGAAGACGCGCCGGTGGAGCGTCCGTTGCCGAACAGAGTTGCACTGTACGGTGCATCGGGCAGGGTGAAATCCCATACATACGCATATACCCTTGCCGTCTTGATCTCGTTTCCGTCGCCGTCGCGGACAGTCAGTACAGAGGTGTACATTCCCGCGGGAGCGGACTTGTCGGAGGTGACGGAGATCACGAAGTGCTGGGCGGTGCTTGCCTTCAGCTCAAAGGACTCTGCCGGAGTGAGGAGCACCTCGGGATAGTTGCCCGCCTCCCACTCGTTCTTGTTGTGATCGGACTTTATCTCGTCCCCGACGATGAGGGAGGTATTGTAGTACATTACCCATTCGAGCTTTGATTTCAGCGTATATCCGCCGTACTCGTACTCAAAATCGGACAGCTCCGCGGAGAGCCCTTCCCTGTCGGTCTCCGATACCAGTATCGCCTGACAGGATTCGCTCTCGTTTCTTGCGAGCTTCATCTTGTATGCAAGCTCCCCCGTGCTCTCCGTGTTCTGCGCGGGGCGCTTGTTCATCATCGAGGTGAAGAACAGCTCAAGCGCGGAGTCCTCCGCCTCGGCGGTGAGGGGCGCGTTTTCAAATACCA
>CAZVXL010000026.1:0-19481 GCA_964631595.1 uncultured Lachnospiraceae bacterium
AGATGCGATCCGCTGGTATTTCTATACAAATTCGGCTCCGTGGCTCCCCTCCCGCTTCAGCGGCAAGGCGGTGGTCGAGGGACAGCGCAAATTCATGGGAACGCTCCTCAACACCTACGCCTTCTGGGTGCTGTATGCCGATATAGACAGCTTCGATCCGACAAAGTACAGCCTTGGGTCATGTGCGCTGTCCGTCATGGATAAGTTCGTGCTGTCGCGCATGAACAGCATGGTGAAGCAGGTCGATTCCGAGCTTGCCGCATATCGGATCCCCGAGGCGGCGCGTGCTCTTTCCGGCTTTGTCGATGAGCTCTCAAACTGGTATGTCCGCCGCTCCCGCGAGAGATTCTGGGGTAAGGGCATGGAGGACGACAAGGTTGCCGCATATATGACGCTTTACACCGCGCTTGTGACGGTCGCAAAGGCGGCGGCACCCATGCTTCCCTTTATGTGCGAGGATATATACAGAAATCTTGTGTGCACGGTAGATCCGAGCGCACCCGTGAGCGTGCATCTTTGCGATTTCCCCGAGGCGGATGAGTCCATGATAGATTTGACTCTTGAGGAGGATATGGAGTTTATCCTCCGCGCCGTCAATCTCGGAAGAAGCGCAAGAAACGGCGCGAATATCAAGAACCGTCAGCCTCTTGCGGCAATGTACGTAAAGACGGATAAGGAGGTCGGAGCTTATTACCGCGATATCGTCATGGACGAGCTTAACGTAAAGAGCGTTGAGTTCGTGCCCGACGTCTCCGCCTTCTCCTCATACAGCTTCAAGCCTCAGCTCAAGACCGTAGGTCCCAAGTACGGCAAGCTTCTCGGACAGATCAAGAACGCGCTCGGAGAGCTTGACGGAAACAAGGCAAAGGACGAGCTTGACCGTGACGGCGCTCTGGTGTTCGAGCTCGGCGGCGAGGAGGTAAGACTTACCGAGGATGACCTGCTCATCGAGGTCGAGCAGAAGGACGGATACTTCTCCGTTGCCGACATGGGCATGACGGTGGCAATAGACACACGTCTGACAGATGAGCTGATCGCGGAGGGCTATGTGCGCGAGCTTATCTCCAAGATACAGACGATGCGTAAGGATGCGGATTTCGACGTTACCGATCATATCGCAGTGTCGGTCAGCGGCAGCGAGAAGCTGTCCTCGGTAATGGCTGAGTTCGCAGACGAGATCAATACCGCCGTGCTTGCCGACCGCGCTGTTCTTGCAGATGATGCGGACAGAGTGGAGAGAGAATGGAGCATCAACGGCGAAAGCGTAACGATAACCGTTGTAAGACTGTAAAGCATAGACTGAGGGGCTGTTTTCGGACAGCCCCGAGGATTTTCAGGGGGGACTACAAAGCATGATAAAGGATATAAGTAAGCTGAGGCTGTTTTTGTTTGACATGGACGGCACGATCTATATCGATGACAGACTTTTTGACTTCACAAAGGAGCTGCTTGCGACTATTCGTTCCGTCGGCGGACAGTATCTGTTCGTCACCAACAATTCGTCAAAGGGCGTCGGGGACTATGTGCTGAAGCTGAAAAGGCTCGGGATAGATGCCGAGGAGGATGACTTCATGACCGCTTCTCAGGCAACGGAGTTCTATCTTAAAAAGAATCACCGCGGGCAGAAGATATACATAGTGGGCACGGAGTCGATGAAGGAGGAGTTCAGAGCCTGCGGCTTTACGGTTACGGACAACACGGACGAGACCGACTGTATAGTGGTGGGCAACGATACGGAGCTTACCTTTGCGAAGCTCTGCGATGTATCAAAGCTCTTGCTGACGCGAAAGGAAATTCCCTACATCGCCACAAATCCCGATTACGTGTGTCCCACGGAGTTCGGCGGCGTTCCGGATTGCGGCAGTATATGTGAGATGCTCTACAGAGTATCGGGAAGACGTCCCGTGATCATCGGCAAGCCGGAGGCTCTTATGATAAAGCTTGCCATGGAGAAGACGGGACACACCGCGGAGGAGACCGCGGTCATCGGAGACAGGATATACACCGATATTAAGAGCGGTATAAATGCCGGAGTGGGCACGGTGCTCGTGATGAGCGGAGAGACCACGCATGAGATCTTGGAGAGCTCGGAGGATAAGCCGGATATCGTAATGGAGGATGCGGGAGAGCTTCTCAGACTCCTGCGGGCGTAAAATGTATCTTATTTCGCCGCATAAGACGCAGTATAAGGCAAATCTGCACTCCCACAGTACGCTGTCCGACGGAGAGAGAACTCCCGAGGAGCTGAAGGATATGTACAAAAGCAGGGGCTACAGCATACTTGCTATCACCGATCATGAGCGCCCCTGCGACCACAGCCGCCTTACGGACAAGGACTTCCTCATGCTCACGGGCTACGAGGCATATATCCGTACCGGAGCGGATGCGATATATGACGTATACGCGCCGGAGGTACACCTGAATCTGTTTGCAAGAGATCCGCATAACGAGACGATGATCTGCTACAACAGACCGTACTGCAAGTATATTCCGCCCGAGCTTCACGGAAATATACGCCGAGCGGGAAGCGAAGCGCCGCGCGAATATACGAGGGAATATATAAACAGCTTCATTCGCACCGCAAGAGAAAACGGATATGTCGTCAGCTACAATCATCCGTACTGGTCGATGGAGACGGAGGCGGATATTCTTGCGACCGAGGGCTTTATGAGCCTTGAGATAGTCAATTACGGGAGCTATAACATGAGTCGGCTGGAGCATTGCGGCGCTCTGTACGATAAGCTGCTGCTTGCCGGAAGGCGTGTGTTCTGCCATGCCGCCGACGATAATCACAACAGATATCCGACGGAGCATCCCGAAAACGACTCCTTCGGTGCGTTCACCGTGATAATGGCAGACAGTCTCGGGTACGGTGATGTGTTTTCCGCAATGGAGGCGGGAGATATGTACGCCTCCATGGGTCCCGCCTTCAAGGAGATAAGCTGTGACGGCGGCGTACTGCACATAAGCTGTTCCCCCGTAGAGGCAATAATAGTCTATACCGGAAGCAAGACCCCCGCGCGCCTTCTTGCCGGACGCGGAGGCACCGTGGACGGAGCGGATATTAAGATAGATCCGCGCGCGAGATTCGTGAGAGTTTCGATAGTCGACGGCGAGGGCAATTTTGCCGATACCAGAGGATATACGAGAAAAGAGGTCGGTCTGGAGTAAGACCGACCGGACAAAAGGCTCCCGTTCGCGCCGTGGCGCGAACGGGAGCCTTTATTCGTCATCGGCCGATATTTGCGGCGGTATCGGCCTCATCACGGCGCATTGTACTACGCCGCCTCGGCACAGTCAAGATAAAAGCTGTGAACATTCGGACGTCATTTCGTAAAATTACCAAACGGACGATTATTTTGACAAATTCGGTTGAAAATGAGCCGAAAACACAGTATAATATACAATAAACTTTTGTTCTGTAAGGGATACACGGGGGCAGACCGCGCGGCGGAGACTCCGGTATTCCGAGTACAGAGCTTATTACGATACGGAAAGGCGGTGACGGCTATGGGACCTATGCCGGCAGGCGGCCCGATGCACGGCCCGAGACCGAGACCTCACGGCGGTGAGATGCTCCACGGGGCTCCGCACGCGGAGAAGCAGTTCCCGAGAGCGGTATGGGAAAGAGCAGAGGAGCTCGGCTTTGGGAAAGATAAGGTAAATGCGACGGTGAAGCTTGACAGAAGCCCCGACGGGATCTTCTGTGACTGCTATGTTTTCTGCGACGGGAAGGAGCTTCTTTTTCTGTCCGGGATAAATACTCTGCGGAAAAAAGAGGGAAGACGCAGCTTTTGGGGAACACGCCCTCCGCTTGAGGAGAGGTACGAGAGCCTCGGAGAGAAGCGCCTGAGCATCGAGGGCTGGCATGATTTCGAGGTCGAAAAGCAGATCTCCGGATGCTCCGTCACGGCGAAAAACGACTTCGGCGGTGTGCTCGTCACGGTGCTTTCCTATTCCGCATACAACGAGGCAAAGGCTTTTTGCGATAAGCTGAATATGACGGGTGAGGACGATGCGGAGCATCGCGACAGACCTCCCCGTGAGGGCGATGAGGGTGCGTGCTGTCCGAAGTGCGGCAGACCGTATCCGGATCCGCACCGCAGGGTGTGCCCGAAATGCACAGATCGCGCCGGTGTGATAAAGAGATTCTGGTTTTTTACGAAAAAGTACAAGTTCAGCGTATTTGCGGTGCTTTTCGCAATGCTCCTGTCGAGCGCTCTTTCGATCATCTCACCGTACATAAGCTCCGGCTTCTTTTATGACAGCGTTCTGACCGAGGGCGGCCGCTTCTACGGGCAGGTCTTGCTTGTGATCGGCATACTTGTGTCCACAAGAATACTCTCACTGCTCGTCAATATGGTGAATGAGCTGATATCCGCGGCAGTGGTGCCGAAGATAGTCTTCGACCTGAAGCGAGTTCTGTTCGGCTCTATCGAGCGGCTGTCGATAGGATTTTTCACCAATCGGCAAACGGGCGCACTTATGAATCAGGTGAACGGCGATGCCGATACGATATACTGGTTCTTCACCGACGGACTTCCGAACATCATAATAAATGTAGTCCAGTTCGTAGGTATCATCATCATCATGCTCACGGTCAATGTGTGGCTCACGCTTCTGGCAGTAGCGGTCACGCCTATCGCGATAGTGTTGACAAAGCTCATATTCGCCAGAATGAACAAGCTCCACGCGATGAATTATTCCGCGCGCAGAAGCCTCAGTGGTATGCTGACCGATGTTCTCGGCGGTGTGCGCGTGGTAAAGGCGTTTGCTCGTGAAAACGAGGAGAAAAAGCGCTTCGAGACAAGAAACGTAAGGCTTGCAGAATCGGATAAGAGCGTTTCGATAAACAGCACGGTGCTGTTCTCTCTTGTGACCTTCCTGTTTACCGTCAGTTCTTCCGCGATAATGTGCGTCGGAGGCTGGCAGGTAATAAACGGAGAGCTGACATACGGAGCTCTCATCACCTTCACCGCATATGCCGGCATGCTCTACAGCCCGCTGACCTTCTTTGTCAATATGGCAAATACGGCATCGGGAGCAATGAATGCGATGCAAAGGCTCATGGAGGTCATGGATGCCGAGCCGGAGGTAAGAGAAGCGGATTCTCCCGTAACGCTCCCCACTCTCAGCGGAAATATCGAATTTGACGGCGTGGGCTTCGGCTATGATAAGAACCGCAAGATAATCGACGGCGTATCCTTCGGCATATCCGCGGGAGAGACTGTCGGTATAGTCGGTCACACGGGCGCGGGAAAATCCACGCTTGCAAATCTGCTCATAAGGCTTTACGACGTCGATGAGGGAAGCATCAAAATTGACGGCTACGACGTGAGAGAGCTGTCCTTTGAGACTCTGCGGAAAAATATCGCCATTGTGTCGCAGGAGACCTACCTGTTCCAAGGCACCGTGTACGACAATATCGCATATGCAAAGCCCACGGCTACCCGAGATGAGGTGGTGCTTGCCGCCCGCGCCTCGGGAGCGCATGAGTTTATCTGCAAGCTTGACGACGGGTATTCCACAAAGATAGGGCTCGGCTATAAGGAGCTGTCGGGAGGCGAGAGACAGAGGATATCCATTGCCAGAGCGCTTCTTAGAGATCCGGCGGTGCTCATACTTGATGAAGCGACCTCCGCCATGGATACGAGAACGGAGAGAAAGATACAGGCGGCGCTTGACGAGCTGTCGCTCGGCAGAACAACGATAATGATCGCGCACAGGCTGTCCACCCTGCGGAATGCCGACAAGCTTATGGTCATAGATAACGGAAGGCTTGCGGAGAAGGGAACACACGAAAAGCTTATACGCGAGAAGGGTATATACTACAATCTCTATAGGCTGCAATACGAGGCGCTGAAGAATGCCGGAATCGAGGAGGCGTAGGAGGAGAGATGAGCGAGAACATGAATGCGACCGAAAGAATGTCGCTTGATACGGCGGCGGGGCTCAGCTATATGACGCCCGCGACCGCAAGCTTTGCAAGGAACGGTGAGTTTCCGTCACTGAGACTGAGCGAGAACGGTGAGGAGAGGGTGTACGACAGAGTATGGCTCCACCGCGTGTTCCCGTTTGATCTTGATGAGGAGTTTATCTCGGTTCAAACGAGAGATAACGAGGAGATAGGCATCATCCGCCGCCTTACCGATTTCGACGAGGCTACGGCGGATATACTGCGCGGGGAGCTTTGCCGAAGATATTTCACCCCGAAGATAAAGAAGATACTTGCCCTGAAAGAGCGGCGCGGCTTTTCTTACTGGAGGATCGAGACGGATATAGGGGAGGCGGAGCTCTCCCTTCAGGATACCTACAGGAGCATTACGAGAGTCGGCGAGGACAGGGCGTTCATTACGGACGCCTCGGGCAATCGCTTTGAAATAGAAAGCCTTGCGGCGCTTGACAGAAAAAGCCGAAAAAGGCTTGAGATATATCTTTGATCTCGGGAGGAAGCATGGACGGTAAAATATTACTAACCTTTCCGTTTGATCTTGCTCTTGACGGGTCAAAGAGACGGTGCGACGGAATGCTCACGCTGTACGCCGATACTCTTGTGATTGTCTCCGACGGTGATGAGAGACGGATACCCGTTAAGGATATCGAAGAATTTGTGTATGACGGCGGTGTCGGCTGTGCTTCGGTGCAGGCGATGGTAGGCGGGAAAGCCGTCACCGTGTGCCGCGGCGATATGGCCGAGGCGAAGGTGTTTTCCACCGCCGCAAAGCGCATGAACAGATACCTTGCCACGGGTGATACGGACAGCGTTTGCGGTGAGTTTGAGCGCGTGATCTGCCCGAAATGTCACAGGATCCTGCCGTCGGGTACGCAGACCTGCCCGCACTGTGCGGATAAGAGCAGCTACATTAAGCGGCTCATAGCCGTTGCGGCTCCGCTCAAATGGTGGATGCTCCTATCTGTGCTCATGTATTTTGTCATAGCGGGAATAGGACTTCTCACCCCGATCCTCAACAGGATCATGGTGGACGACTACATCAGAGCAGAGGTCAAGCCCACGGCGGTTCAGTTTGCCGTCATCGTGGCGTGCCTGCTCGGTGTGAGCCTTGTGTCGAGGCTTCTCGGCATCGTGCGTGGCTGCATACAGACAGTAACCGCAAATAAGCTGATAGTGAAGCTTCGCGGCATGGTGTTCAATAAGGTCGAGGAGCTGTCCCTTGCGGGAGTGACAAAACGTACCTCGGGTGAGCTTTTGCAGAGGATCACGGGAGATACTCAAACGCTCCAAAGCTTTATCTGCGACAACTTCGGCGCGCTTATCGAAAATATCGTAACGCTTGTGGCAATAGGCGCGATCCTGTTTACCACCGACTGGAGACTGGCACTGCTCGTGATCCTGCCCGCGCCCTTGGTAATGATATCGCACAGGCTCATGTGGGGATATCTCGGAAAGAGATACCACCGTCAGTGGCAGCTCAGCTCAAAGGCGAATACGATACTTCACGATATTTTTTCCGGCATACGCGTAGTCAAGGCGTTCGGAATGGAGAAGAACGAGGCGGCGCGGTATGAGGAGGTCATCACCGACGAAAAGGATACGAAGGTATCGAACGAAACTAAGTTCGCGCTGATCTCTCCCGTAACGAATTTCGTAATGGGTATCGGAGAGTTCTTCCTGCTTTATTACGTCGGTAACAAGATCATCGGCGGAAGCATGACTCTCGGACAAATGCAGGAGTTTTCCGCATATGTTTCAATGATATACGCTCCGCTGAGATGGTTTGCGCGCCTGCCGCGTGTATTCGCTCACGTCACGACCTCCGTTGTAAAAATATTCGATGTGCTTGACGAGGTGCCGGATGTTACCGATGCCGAAAAGCCCTCGGAGCCGGAGCTTTCGGGAAATATCGAGATACGCAACGTCTCCTTCGGCTACGATGACAGCCGCAACGTCCTCAGAAACGTGGATCTGTCCGTGAAACAGGGAGAGATGATCGGTATCGTAGGTCGCTCCGGAGTGGGAAAATCAACGCTCATAAATCTTCTTATGCGGCTTTATGACGCGGACGAGGGCGAGATACTGTTTGACGGAATAAACATAAAGGATATATCTCAGGAGTGCCTGAGACGTCAGATGGGAGTAGTCCTGCAGGAGACTCTGCTGTTCTCCGGAACTCTGTATCAGAATATCGCATACGGTAAGCCCGAGGCGGGAAATGAGGAAATACTGAACGCATCGAAGCTTGCCGGAGTACATAAATTTGCCGTAAAGCTCCCCGACGGATATAATACCGTGATCGGAGAAAAGGGATATACCCTTTCCGGCGGTGAGCGGCAGAGAGTGGCGATAGCGAGGGCGCTTCTCCACGATCCGAGGATACTGATACTTGACGAGGCGACCTCGTCTCTTGATACGGAGACAGAGAAGGATATACAGGACGCACTGCTGCGCCTTGCCTCCGGCAGAACGACCATCGCGATAGCGCACAGGCTCTCCACGCTCAGAAACGCGAACAGGCTTGTCGTGCTTGACCGCGGCACGGTCGCCGAGGTCGGAAGCCACGATGAGCTGATGAGAAAAAAAGGACTGTACTACGAGCTGGTCATGGCGCAAAGACAGACAAGCAAGGTGTCGCGCGCATAGCACGCACGCAAAGGACGGCGGGATGCCCGAGAGGGCATCCCGCCGTTATGGCTTTATTATGCTCCGAGCTCATCGGAGCGTTTTTTTGCGGCATTGTAGGCGGATGATGTTGCACCGTCAAAATCGGCGGCATCCATGGCGCGGAGCGCCGCATAGGTGGTGCCTCCCTTTGAGGTGATGCGCTCCCTCAGCTCTGCGGGGGAGATGCCGGTGCTTTTCAGAAGCGCGGCAGTGCCGATAAGAGTCTGTACCGCAAGCTGCTCCGCCGCCTTCGGATCAAAGCCGTTCTCAACTGCGGCAGAGGTCATCGCCTCACAGAGACGGCAGAAATACGCAGGGCCGCTTCCCGACAGCGCCGTGACATCGCTCATCTGCGCCTCATCAACTCTCACGACAAGTCCGAGAGGACGGAACAGAAGCTCTGCCAGCCGTGCATCCGCATCCGATGCAGTCTCACCGAGCGCATATGCCGTGGCACCCTCAAGCTCCGACATCGCCATGTTCGGCATGAATCGTATAACGCGCCTTCCGCCGAGAGCATTTGAGACCGATGCGGAGGATACGCCCGCCATTATCGACATAACAAGTGTTTCTTCCCCGATGTACTCACGGTACATCGACGGAGCCTCTCCGAAGCTCTGCGGCTTTATTGCATACAGCACGGCGGTCTTGCCCACCAGATCTGAGGGCTCACCTGTCGCACAGCCGAGATCTCTTGCAAGGCGGTCTCTGCCCTCGGGATCGACCGGATTTACCACCGTGATCCCGTCGGGTGAAACTGTTCCCGTGGAGATCAGTCCGCCGATAAAGGAGCGCGCCATAAATCCGCTTCCGATCACCGCCACGGTGATATCTCCCTTGCCGCTTTTTGCGGTGCGGATCTGTCCGTTGCCGTGTACCATGTATTTGTATGAGGTCAGCTCACGGAGCCCCATCGGTCCGCGTGCGTGTAGCTTTTGAGTGGATATACCGATCTCGGCGCCGAAGCCGAACATTCCGCCGTCGGTGTAGCGTGTGCTGGCGTTGTGATTTACCACAGCCGCATCCACAAGGCGCCGGAAGTCATCCGCCGCAGCCCTGTCCTCGGAGATTATCAGCTCGGTGTGTCCCGAGCCGAAGCGCGATATGTGCTCCACAGCCTCGGAGAGACCTCCGACGATACGCACCGCCATGTCGAGAGACAAGTGCTCCGATTCGTAATCCTTCGGGAACTCCGCGGGAAGTGCTTTTGGAAACAGCTTTACCGTTTCGTCACAGCCATGCAGTGTCACGCCCGCATCCGACAGAGCGCGAAGCAAGCCGAGCTTGTCGGGATAGTCGCGGTCGATCAGCAGAGTCTCGGCGGCATTGCACACCGAGGGACGGTCTGTCTTTGAATTTATCACAAGCCTTTTTGCCATTTCGGGATCGGCGGAGCTGTGTACGTAAATGTGGCAGTTGCCGACACCGGTCTCAAGCACGGGAACTTTTGCGTTATCCGCGACCGCACGTATGAGAGCACCGCCGCCTCTCGGAATAAGCACGTCTATTAGACCGCGTGAGGACATAAGCACATTTGAAGCCTCGCGTGAGGTGTCGCAGAGGAGCTCAACTGCCTCCGGCGGGATCGCAGTGCCCGAGAGCGCCGATCTTATCACCCGAACCATTGCTTTGTTCGAGTTCAGCGCACTTGCACTTCCGCGAAGAAGCACCGCATTTCCCGTTTTGAGGCAAAGGCAGGCGCAGTCCGCCGTGACGTTGGGCCTTGCCTCGTATATTATTCCGATCACGCCGAGCGGGACGCGCACCTTTTCGATCTCAAGCCCGTCGGCGCCCTTGAAGCGCTCCATGACCTCGCCGATCGGATCGGGGAGAGCGGCAACCTGCCGTATCCCGTCGGCAATTCCGACTATCCTCTCCGGAGTGAGGGTGAGCCTGTCAAGCATCGCATCACTGCCCTCGAAGGCATCGGTGTCTGCCTTGTTTGCCTCAAGCAGCAGCTTGCTCTCACTCTCCAGTGCATCTGCGACCGCAAGGAGAGCCTTGTTCTTCTCCTCACAGGAGAGCACCCCGAGCACTCTTGCGGATGCCTTGAGCGAAGCGCATTGCGCTTCGAGATCGAGCCGTATTTCGTCAATTCTGTCCATTTTTATCTCCAATCAATCAAGAGCCTCATCGACCATGGATACCCAGTTGTCTCTGTTTATCGCCTCGTCGAAGGAGCCGTCGCCGTTTTGAGCCAGCTCTGTAACGCGAAGCAGCTCGTCTTTTCCGTAATTCACGATACCGAGTCCCAGATATTCGTGGGATTCACAGCGGTACACCTTGACCACGTCTCCCGCCTTGAAGTCTCCCTCTGCCGCTCTGATACCCGCGGGAAGCAGGCTCTTATCGCGAACCGTTATCGCCTCTGCCGCTCCGTCATCTATGTACAGATTTCCCGCGCTGTGAGAGTAGAACACCATCCACTGAAGCCTTGTTCTGAGCGAATCCTCCGCCTTGAACAGAGTTCCCCTGCAACTGCCGGAGACGGCTGCCTTGACCGAATCCGTATCCTTTGACGAGCAGACGAACACGGGGACTCCCGCCTTGGTGGCAAGAGCCGCGCCGCGTATCTTGGTTATCATTCCGCCTGTGCCGACAAACGATCCCGCATCTCCCGCAAGAGCCCTTATCTCGGGGGTGATCCTTTCAACGACGGGTATCCGCTTCGCAGTCGGATCCTTTGAGGGATTTCCCGTGTAAAGACCGTCGATATCCGTGAGCAGGATCAGCAGATCCGCGTGAAGCATTGCCGCCACCTGAGAGGCAAGCGTGTCGTTGTCTCCGAGCTTCAGCTCATCGACGGCAATGGTGTCGTTTTCGTTTATTATCGGGACAGCTCCCTTTTTTATAAGGAGCTCCATGGCGTTGAAGGCGTTGGTGTATCTTCTGCGATCCGCAAAATCGTCGCGCGTGAGAAGTATCTGAGCGCCGATGTAGCCGCGCTCCTCAAGGTGGGAGTAATACTCCTCCAGAAGAAGCCCCTGCCCGACGGCGGCGGATGCCTGCTTTGCGGCAATGGTCTGCGGTCTGGAGCCGTATCCGAGTGAGCGGAATCCGGCGGCTATCGCACCCGAGGATACGAGCACGACGCGGTGCCCTTCGTCCTTGAGGTCGCAGAGCTGTCTGATTATATCGGCTGTCTTCGCCTTTGCAAGACTGCCGTCCTTTTCGGTCAGTGAGCTTGTTCCGACCTTTACAACAATAAGCTTTTTCATATGATCTCCGATGCCGATTATTCGCCGTCAGTATTGCCGCGCCGTGCGATCATGGTCTGCTTCAGCTTCCAAAGCTTCTCGGAGAGATCGACATAATACTTGTGGGGATTCTCAAAGCGTAGCACCTCGTCCCACATGGTGTCGAGCTCTCGGCGGCAGTGGTCGCGCACCTCGCTCAGCGGCGGGAAGCTGTATACGAGCTTGCCGTTTCTGAAGATCGGGATCTTGAGCTGGCGCAGTGTGTAGTCCGTCATCGTCTTGCGCTTCCATGTGAAATCGGGATCGAATATTTCGATCGGCTCGCCGTCTGCGACCTCCTCGTCATGTATGCACATGAGATCCGCCTCCGCCTTACCCGTGTCTATCGAATAGAAGCGGTACACCTTCTTGTAGTGCGGATTCGTGATCTTCGATTCGTTCTCGCTGACCTTGATCTTGGGGATAAGCTCCCCACCTTGCTCAATGGCACACAGCTTGTAAACACTGCCGAATACGGGGTCGCTCTTGGCGGTGATGAGTCTCTCGCCCACGCCGAAGGCATCTATCGAGGCACCCTGACGGAGCAGCTCACCGATAAGATATTCATCGAGGGCGTTCGATACGACGATGCCGCAATCCTCAAGCCCCGCCGCGTCGAGCATCGCTCTCGCCTTGCGCGAAAGATATGCGATATCTCCCGAATCTATGCGGATGGAGCAGAGCTTTTTGCCCATGGGCCACAGTACGTTCTTTATTGCGCGAATGGCATTCGGTATTCCGGATTCAAGCACGCTGTACGTGTCAACGAGAAGTGTCGGCTTGTCGGGATACAGGCGGCAGTACGCCTCAAAGGCCTCATACTCCGACGGGAACATCTGCACCCATGAATGAGCCATCGTTCCGCCGGCAGGTACGCCGAACAGCTTATCCGACAGGGCACAGGCGGTAGATGCACAGCCGCCGATATACGCCGCGCGTGCGCCGAGGACTGCGGCGTCCTCGCCGTGCGCTCTCCTTGAGCCGAATTCGGAGATCGGCCTTCCCTGAGCGGCTCTCACCATGCGGCTCGCCTTTGTGGCGATGAGAGACTGATGATTTACGCACATCAGCACGTAGGTCTCGATAAGCTGAGCCTCGATTATCGGTGCGCGCACCGTGATGAACGGCTCTCCCGGAAAGATAACGGTACCCTCCGTCACCGCCCATATATCGCCGGTGAAGCGGAAGTCCTTGAGATACGAAAGGAAGCTCTCGTCGAAGCGTCCCGTGTCTCTCAGATAGGCAATATCGCTCTCCGAAAAGTGCAGATTTTTGATATATTCCGCGATCTGCTCAAGACCTGCGGCAATGGCGTAGCCTCCGTTGTCCGGATTGCGACGGAAGAACACGTCAAAATACGCGATCGTGTCGGCAAGTCCGCTGTGGAAGTAGCCTCTGCCCATCGTTAATTCGTAAAAGTCGCACAGGAGTGCAAGCTGATCCTTTGAAAACATTTTTATCTCCTTTGAATATCTTATTGTTGAGGGCTTGCGGGTGCAAGCCGAATACAGAGCTCGGATGCCTCCTTGAGCCAGAGCTCCGCAACGGCGTCACTCGGCATACGGAGATCTCCCCTCGGGGAGAGAGCCACCGAGCCGACCTTGGGGCCGTCGGGAAGGCAGGAGCGCTTAAACTGCTGAGAGAAGAATCTGCGGAGGAACACGTTCATCCAGCGCTTGATCTCATCCGGAGCAAATTCTCCGGCAAAGGCAAGCTTCGCCATGCGGAAAAGCTTGCTCGGCCTCTCTCCGTATCTGAGCATACGGTACAGATAGAAGTCGTGAAGCTCATACGGCCCGACCAGCTCCTCGGTCTTTTGACCGATATCTCCGTTTTCGTCTGCCGGAAGAAGCTCGGGGCTTACGGGAGTGTTTACTATATCCAAAAGCACCTCACCGAGCTCTGTCTCTCCTTCGGAGGCAAAGCCCTCGGCAAGATATCTTACAAGACAGCGTACAAGCGTTTTCGGAATATCGGCATTTACGCCGTAGCTTGACATATGGTCACCGTTGTAGGTGGCAAAGCCGAGTGCAAGCTCCGAAAGATCGCCCGTGCCGACAACAAGCGCTCCGCAGCCGTTTGCAATGTCAAAGAGGATCTGCGTGCGCTCACGCGCCTGTGCGTTTTCGAATACCACATCGCATTTGTCGGGTGAGTGCCCGATATCGCGAAAATGAGATCTCACCGTATCCGCTATGTCGATGCATCTGAGCCTTACGCCGAGCAGACGGCAAAGCTCCTCGGCATTACTCTTTGTGCGGCTCGTCGTGCCGAAGCAGGGCATGGTCACCGCCTCTATGCGATCTCTGCCGAGCCCGAGATGATCCACGGCGCGCACGGCAACGAGCAGTGCAAGGCAGGAATCAAGTCCACCGGATATTCCGATAACAAGTCCGCGACTGCCCGAGGCATTGAACCGAGTGCAAAGCCCCCTCGTCTGTATTTCGAGCACGAGCTTGCAATGAGCCCGCCGCTCATCGTCATCGGACGGTATGAACGGATATCGGCTCGGGGTGTATCCGCCGAACGGAGACATCGCTCTGTCGGAAAGACCCGAGGGGAGTCTTCCGGAAAGCTCCACCGTCTCGTATCTCAGCGGGAAATATACGGTTTTGTAGCCCTCTGCTTTTTCCGCGCCGACCGTGCTCATGCGCTGTCTGTCATAGCAGATGTGGCGCACGTCGACAGCCTGTACTATGAGGTCTCTGTCGCAGAACGGTACCGCCTCGGCAACACAGCTTCCGTTTTCGCAGATAAAGCTGTGACCGGAAAATACCGAATCGGTGGTCGATTCTCCCATTCCCGCGTTTGCGTAAGCGTAAGCGCAAATAAGCTCGGCACTCTGTACCTCCGCCGCCTTGCGCCTGAAATCCGGCTTACCGACAGCTTCACCGGATGCCGCAAGATTGACGATGACATTTGCGCCGGCGGCACAGTGCGCGACAGACGGAGAGCTTGCCGCAAGCAGATCCTCGCATATCTCACAGGCAACGCACAGCTCCGGCATCGCCTCGCATCTGAACAGCAGAGAGGTGCCGAAGGGCACGTCGCTTCCGCCGAGCCTCACGGTGCCGTTCTCCGACGGAGCGGGAGCAAAATGCCTCAGTTCATAGGCATCGCCGTAATTCGGGATGTGGCTCTTGGGCACGATGCCGAGCACACGCCCGCCGAATATCGCCGCGGCACAGTTGTACAGCTTGCCGCCGTGCCGTATCGGCAGCCCGACAAAGATAAGCATATTCAGACCGCGCGTGCTCTCGCAAAGCTCAAGCAGTGCCGTCTCCGCTCCCTCAAGCAATACCTCTTGGAGGAAAAGATCTCCGCAGGTGTAGCCCGTCAGACACAGCTCAGGCAGTACGAGAATGTGCGCGCCCTCTCTGCCTGCCTTCGTCGCCACGGCGGCGAAGGAGGTGCCGTTGTATTCGGTATCCGCTACGCGCAAAGCGGGGATCCCCGCCGCTATTTTCACAAATCCGTCTTTCATATAAACCTCGGTGCTCCGATAAGATATCACCGCACTTCGGTGAGGTCTTACCGAGAAGTGTAATATTATTCCATTATTATTATAGTCTTATTCTTGCTCAAAATCAATACGCTGACTCACAAAAAGCCCGATATACTCGGATTTTTTGAAAATCCGCAATAACGCGCCACCGCCTTGACACATTCGTGGCGATGTTATATAATTAATGTTAAGCTAAAGCAAAGGAACAGTGTGATATGAAACTCAGAACAGTTATTTCCGTATTGCTGACAGCCGCCTCTCTCCTTACGGTCGGATGCGGCGGCAGAGGTGACGATGTTGTCGCCGGAGGCGATAATTTTAAGATCACGGAGGATATGGCGGCCTATCTTACCGCATACAACCGTGTCCTGCTGAAAAGCGAAATGGCAGATGCGGGCGTGGATGAAGAAAAGCCTCTTTCCGAGCAGATGAGAAGTGACGGAGAGAGCTGGCAGGACTATATATATGCCAAAACTCTTGAGAGTATAGAGAATATCCTTCTTTACGGCGAGTCGGCACTCCTTGACAAGTATTCCGTAGAGGAAGGAATAATGTACAAGGCAAACGAGAATCTGAGATATATGCAAAACAGTGCAAATGAGCTTGGGCTCACCGTCGATGAATACGTCCGCAGGGTATTCGGTGACGAGGTCTTGACGGAGGCTCTTGGGGACTGCACGCAGATGATGGCGATCTGCGAGGGATATGAGATGTATCTGATAAATTCACAGGAGGTCACCACTGAGGAGACGGCTGCATTTGCGGATGAAAATTCGGCGGATTTTATGAAATTCGATGCGCTCCGTCTGACCGTCTCAAGCGAGGACGTGGCAAAAAGCCTTGATGCCGCCGCAACAGTCGAGGATTTCTTGAAGATAGCCTCCGGCGTTTCCGGAATAGGTCTGACCGATTCGAATAAAAACGGGATCCCCGACAGCCTTGAGCTGAACGATGCCGTTGTGTCAAAGGATGCGGCTGGTGAATTTGCCGCAGAGGAGGGCAGAGCCGTCGGAGACACGCTCATGACGGAGAAGGACGGCAAATACACCGTGACGATGATCACCTCACTGCCCGAGAGGGATACAACTCCCGTGTGGGGCTACCGTATGCTGTACATTTCCTCGGAATCGAGCACCGATCCGCTTCAGGATGCCACCTCTCTCAGAGAGCAGTGGATCGAGAAGGAGGGCGGAGAGACGGGATTTTCAAATCTTGCCGCAAGATACAGCGACGATCCCACCGCATATTACGGCGGAAAAATGACCGGTATCGCGGCGGAGGATATGCCCACCGAGGAGATAGCGGAATGGATATGCAGTACGGACAGAGTCGAGGGTGATACGGCGGTGTTTGCCGACGGAGACGAGCGCGCGTATTTCATATATTACCTCGGGGGAGGTATCGACCTGTGGCAGCATGAGGCGGAGACTGCGCTGAAGGCAAAGCTTGCCGATGAGAGAATGGCGGATATAAAGGACGAGATCTCGGAGAGCTTTGTCATAGATGAGGCACGTCTGCGGCAGATCGCGGAGAGAGTCGTGAAGTGATCCTGCACGATTATGATTTTACGGCTGAACAGATTGAAAAACGTGTCGGCTTGTGGTATAATCTTTCAGTAATGCTATACTTTGGAGATAATGCAAATGATCTGTAATACAATTCTTGATGCCATGGGGAACACCCCCATCATCAGACTTCAGCATATGACAGGCGAAAACGATGCCGAGATACTTGTGAAATTCGAGGGGCTGAACGTCGGCGGCTCGATCAAAACACGCACGGCGTATAACATGATAAGGGCCGCGGAAAAGCAGGGCTTGCTGAGCCCCGACACTGTCATTGTGGAGCCCACGAGCGGAAATCAGGGAATAGGGCTTGCTCTTGTCGGTGCCGTTCGCGGATATAAGGTGAAGATAATAATGCCCGACTCGGTGAGTGAGGAAAGACGCAAGCTTGTCGAGCATTACGGCGCAGAGGTGATCTTGGTACACGATGCGGGCAATATCGGACTGTGCATCGAGGAGTGTCTTGCTCTTGCGATGAAGATGAAGGCGGAGGATCCGAACGTCTTTGTCCCTCAGCAGTTTGAAAATCCCGCGAACCCCGAGATTCAGCGCATCGGAACGGGAGCGGAGATACTGCAGCAGGTGGACGGCCCGATACACGGCTTCTGCTCCGGCATCGGAACGGGCGGCACTATCACCGGCATCGGTGAGACGCTGAAGCTTGCAAATCCCGATATGACCGTTTGGGCTGTCGAGCCGGAAAACGCCGCCATTTTGTCCGGCGGCTCTATCGGAACTCACGTGCAAATGGGTATCGGTGACGGCGTGATCCCCGCGATACTGAATCAGGAGATCTACGATGATGTGTGCATAATAAAGGATGAGGAGGCGATTCGAATATCGAAGGAGCTTGCCTCAAAAGAGGGCATCATGTGCGGTATCAGCAGCGGCACAAATGTCGCGGCGGCTATCAGAATGGCACGAATACTCGGTCGCGGAAAGACCGTGGTCACGGTGCTGCCCGATACGGCGGAGCGATACTTCTCAACCCCGCTTTTCATGTGATCCCGACAGATATAAAAAGACGAAATACCCCGATACGTGCTACGGCACGTATCGGGGTATTTTGCGGTTTACGAAAAAATCAAGCCGCCGTATGAACGGCGGCTTGATGTGAGTCAAACTAAGCTGTAAGCTAAGGTAAAATTACTTAACCTCAACCTCTGCGCCTGCAGCAACGAGCTTGTTCTTGATCTCCTCAGCGTCTTCCTTGGAAGCGCCTTCCTTAACCTTAGCGGGAACGCCCTCAACCATTTCCTTAGCTTCCTTGAGGCCGAGACCGGTGATCTCACGGATAACCTTGATAACGTCAAGCTTCTTGGCGCCGAAGCTGGTCATAACAACGTCAAACTCGGTCTTCTCCTCTGCGGCTGCTGCTGCGGGAGCTGCGCCTGCTACTGCTACTGCTACGGGAGCTGCGGATACGCCGAACTCCTCCTCGATAGCCTTTACAAGATCGTTAAGCTCAAGAATGGTAAGAGCTTTGATTTCCTCAAGAATCTGAGTGGTCTTCTCGGATGCCATTTTTAGTACCTCCAAATTATGTTTTTATTTTTAATTTTTGTCCGGTCAAAGCCGGTGAATACCGCTGTTATTCAGCGGCGGGAGCCTCCTCGGCAGCCTCAGCTGCTTCCTCGGCAGGAGCTTCTCCGCTCTTGTCGATAACAGCCTGAAGTGCAACCGCGAGTCCGGACAGAGGTCCGGTAAGAGAGCCGAGCATTCTTGCCAGAAGGACTTCCTTCGGGGGAATATCGGCAAGCTCATTTACTGTGTCAACGCTTACTACAGCTCCGTCAAGGAAGCCTGCGCGAAGCTCAAAGGACTCGATCTTCTCCGCATACTCCTTCAGGATCTTTGCGGGGGATATCGGATCGTCGTAGCTGATCGCAAGGGCGTTCATTCCCTCGAGATACTCATCCATTCCGGTAAGACCCGCCTTCTCGCAAGCGCGCTTGATCATGGTATTCTTGATTACGGAGTACTCTACGCCGGCTTTTCTGAGATCGGCACGGAGCTTTGTGTCATCCTCAACAGTAATACCCTGATATTTAACAAGAACACCGGCGGAAGCACGTCCGAGCTTTTCGGAGAGCGACTCCACAGCGGCAGTCTTTTGTTCGAGAATTTTCTGACTGGGCATTGTTTCTACCTCCTTGTAAAATTTTGAAGCAGATAAAAAGCTCTCATCGGTCACGCCGATGAGAGCTGCATAACAAACACAGCACCGAGCAAATGTCGGTGAAATCTCTCCTCGGCAGGGTGGCCGTAGCTTTTACAAAAACCTGCTGTCTTTGGATCAACATATGGATTATACCACATCATTTGCCGAATGTCAATACATTTTCGGAAAAATTGTGCACGGGATCAAAAGATTGCTTTTGATATCCCGCATTTCCGCCCCTCAATACAAAACAGACCCTGCGTGCCCGAGGGCATACAAGGTCTGTTTTTATATTCGGTCTTGCCTTATTCTAAGGTAAGACTTTGCTCTAAATCAGATTGTTACGGGGCAAGCCCTTTTATAATTTTAGGGGCAATTTGCGTTATAAAATTCT
>CAZVXL010000027.1:0-5003 GCA_964631595.1 uncultured Lachnospiraceae bacterium
CCATGAGGAGGCGGAAAAGGATCCCTCTCTCAATGACGAGGCAAGAGCCGAGTTCAAGAAAATGGAGGAGCACGATCCGGAGAATATCGCTCTGTGGAAATGGTTCCTTGATATCAGTCTTAAAGAGTATAAGGTGACGTATGATCAGCTCGGCATCACCTTCGACCACTATATGGGAGAGAGCTTTTTCTCCGATAAAATGGACGAGCAGATAAATATTATGCGCGAAAAGGGACTTTTGAAGCTTGACGACGGCGCATCAATAGTCGATCTGTCGGATTATAATATGCCGCCGTGCCTTATTCTCAAGCGAGACGGAGCATCGCTTTACCCCTCACGGGATATAGCCGCCGCCGTCTACAGAAAGAGAACCTTTGATTTCGATAAGTGCGTGTATGTGACCTCTGCGGGGCAGAGCCTCCACTTCGCACAGTGGTTCAAGGTCATGGAGCTCATGGGCTACGATTGGGTGGACAGGCTTGTCCACGTCCCGTACGGAACGGTCAGTATCGCGGGAGCAAAGCTTGCTACGCGAACAGGTAACGTGATCCTTCTCAAGGAGCTCTTCGCTCAGGCTATCGAAAAGGTCGATGCGGTCATTGAGGAGAAGAATCCCGAGCTTGAGGACAGAGCGGCGGTGGCTGAGGCTGTCGGCGTGGGAGCTGTCGTGTTCCACTATCTGTATAACTCAAGGATCAAGGATATCAGCTTCGTGATGGAAAATGCACTCAGCTTTGAGGGCGCTACGGGACCGTATGCACAGTATACGTATGCGAGAACCTGCAGTATCCTCGAAAAGGCGGGAGACGTGCCGCGCAGCGGCGGAGCCGTTACTGCAGGCGAGGAGCGAGATCTGCTCCGCGCACTGGCGCGCTTTCCCGAGAGAGTTCTTCAGGCGATAGATGAATATGAGCCCTCCGTTATTACGAGGTATATCATTGAGCTTTCAACAGCCTTCAATCGCTTCTATCACAATTGCCCGATCAACAGCGCAGAGGATGCGTCGGTGAGAGCCTTCAGACTCAGACTTACCGAGGTCACGGGAAATGTGCTGAAGACCGCACTTTCTCTCATCTGTATCAAAGCCCCCAAAAAGATATGATTTAAGGAGATAATTTCAATGTCCGGACATAGCAAATGGAATAATATCAAGCACAAGAAGGAAAAGACCGATGCTCAAAAGGCAAAGGTGTTCACCAAGATCGGTAAGGAAATGTCTATCGCCATAAGAGAGGGAGGAGCCGATCCCGCTTCAAACTCCAAGCTTCGCGATCTTATCGCAAAGGCAAAGGCGAACAATGTCCCCAACGACAATATCGACCGTATTATCAAAAAGGCGAGCGGCGCCGATGCCGTCGCATACGAGGAGATCGTTTACGAGGGCTACGGCCCCTCCGGAGTTGCCGTGATAGTAGAGTGCGCTACGGATAACCGTAACCGTACCGCCTCCGACCTCCGTCACTATTTCGATAAGTACGGCGGAAACCTCGGTCAGAGCGGGTGCGTCAGCTATATGTTCGAGGATAAGGGCGTTATCATCATTCTTCGCGAGGATGACGTTGATGAGGATGCGCTGATGGAAGCGGCTCTTGAGGCGGGCGCGGCTGATTTTCAGGCGGATGACGAGGCGTTTGAGATCTATACCGAGGTATCCAATCTTGAGGCGGTTCGTGATGCCCTTGAGGGCGCAGGCTATAAGATCGAGTCTGCCGAAAAGGATAAGCTCCCCACCACCTATGTGACCCTTGACAGCGAGGACGATATCAAAAATATGAACCTGATGCTTGAGCATCTTGAGGATTCCGATGACGTTTCCGAGATCTACCATAACTGGGAGAACGCGGACGACTGATCACTATTGCGGAGGTAAGCTATGACAAAGTATTTGTCATTCCCCGGACTCGGCATTGAGCCGTTTCATATAGACGCTACCGCCTTTTCGGTATTCGGACTTGATATAAAGTGGTACGGTATAATCATAACCGTCGGCATGATACTTGCTTTTTTCGTTGCGCGCGCCGGAGCGAAAAAGGAGGGCATCACCGATGACGATATCTACGATATAACTCTGCTTTGCATCGTGTTCGGTATCGTCGGCGCAAGACTGTACTACGTGCTGTTCAAGCTGAGCGATTTCGTGGTAAAGAGCGGCGGCGTGTGGGATAACATCAAGGATACCTTTTTGGCGATAGTCAATATACGTAACGGCGGACTTGCCATATACGGCGGACTTATCGCAGGGCTTCTCACCGCGCTTGTCGTTACACGGATCAAGAAGATCAGATTTCCCGTGCTGCTTGACGTTGCCGCGCCTGCGGCTCTTGTCGGGCAGATACTCGGACGGTGGGGCAATTTCGTCAATGTCGAAGCATACGGCGGAGTGACCTCACTCCCTTGGCGTATGGGTATTCATCTTTCCTCGGGAAATGCGGGAGAGTGGATATCCGAGAGATTCGTGCATCCCACTTTTTTGTATGAATCACTGTGGAATCTCGTGGCATTCGTGCTGATACTGTGCTTTTATAAGAAAAAGAAATATAACGGTCAGGTGTTCCTGTTCTACGCCGCTTGGTACGGGCTCGGTCGCTTCTTTATCGAGGGACTGCGTACCGACAGCCTGATGTTCGGAGGTATCAGAGTATCACAGCTTGTTGCGACGGTGACATTTGTCGTGTGCGCGGCACTTTTTGTGCTGTTCACCGTGAAAACTCCGAAGTACATGAGACTGATACCTGCCGAAAGTGTTGCGGGAGGCTCGGAGACCTCGGAGGAGATCGACGGCGATATTTCCGAGGAAATTGCGGCAGAGGCGGAGCAGAGCACAGCGGACTCAGAGACAGATGTCGAGCCCGATGCGGAAGCGGAAAGTGAGAGGGAAGATGGCAAAGCTGATTGACGGAAAAGCAATAGCGGCGGAGGTGCGTGAGGATATAAAGAGGCGCGCCGCCGAATTTACGGCTGAGAGTGGGGTCACCCCCGGTCTTGCTGTTATCATCGTCGGAGAGGATCCGGCGTCACAGGTGTATGTGCGAAATAAAAAGAAGGCGTGCGAGGCCGCCGGCTTTTATTCACAGGTCATCGAAATGCCCGAGAGCACGACTATGGATGAGCTGCTCGGCAAGGTCGAGGAGCTGAAGAACGATTCCCGTGTTCACGGCATTCTTGTACAGCTCCCGCTTCCCAAGGAACTTGATGAGGAAAAGGTCATCGCCGCGATCCCTCCGGAAAAGGACGTGGACGCATTCCACGTTGTGAATACGGGAAGGATCATGCTCGGCAATTACGATTTTCTCCCCTGCACACCGGCGGGAGTAATGAAGCTCCTTGAGCACGAGGGCGTGGATCCCGCGGGAAAAGAGTGCGTTGTGGTCGGACGGAGCAATATCGTCGGAAAGCCGCAGGCAATGCTCCTGCTCCACGCAAACGGAACTGTCACCGTCTGCCATTCCAAAACAAAGAATCTCTCCGAGGTCACGCGCAGAGCCGATATACTTGTAGTGGCTGTCGGCAGAGCGGACTTTATTACGGGAGATATGGTTAAGAAGGGTGCAGTCGTGATCGACGTCGGCATGAATCGCAGAGCCGACGGCAAGCTTACGGGTGATGTTGATTTTGCCTCAGTTGAGCCGGTCGCATCGCTTATCACCCCCGTACCGGGCGGTGTCGGCCCCATGACTATTACAATGCTGCTTGAAAATACGCTGACTGCGGCAAAACGAAGCGTGAAATAACGCACGTCTGCCGAGGTCAAAACGGAGGTGTTGTTTATCAAAAAGAGGATATTGGTCTGGGAAACACTGGCAACGGTATCCGGCGGACAAAAGATGACACTTACCGTTATAGATCTTCTTCGGGATAAATATGAATTTTGCTGTCTGCTGCCCGCGGAGGGCAGAATGACCGAGGAGCTGAGAGCGCGCGGAGTGGAGTATATACTTATCGGAGATCAGACTCTCCCCGCCGGTGTCAAGAGCAGATGCTCGGTCTTCCGCTACGCGGCGATGTCGGCTCGGTGCATATTCCGATCACTGCGCGCCGTGCGAAAATTCAAACCCGATATACTGTATGCACCGGGACCTGCGGCGCTTCCTTGGAGCGCTGTTTGCGGAGCTCTTACGGGCAGACCGACCGTTTGGCATTTGCATCATATTTTTCTGGATGGCATGACGGTGAAGCTTTTGAATCTGTGTGCCGGCTTCAGATCCGTCAAGCGGATCATTGCGGTCTCAAGCTCCACCGGTGCCCAAATAACCGCAAAGAACGCTTGCGGGAAAATATCCGTTATATATAATCCTGTCGATTTTGAGAAGTATTCGGGCGGTGAGCCGAGCGGAGTGATATCCGAGATCGAAGCGGCGCTCGGAAGAAGCCTTGATAAGGAAAAGAGCGTTGTGCTGGCGCAAGTCGCGTTGATGCAGAGGTCGAAAAGACAGGAACTTGTTATCGAGCTTGTGAACAGACTGAGAAATCTCGGCTACGATGCGATCGGCGTTTTTCTCGGGGAAACGAGAGAGCCCGATTACAGGGAAAAGTGCGAGACACTTGTCCGTGAGCTCGGGATCGAGGACAGCGTGGTGCTCTGGGAACGGAGGGAAGATGTGCCCGATGTTCTTGCCGCCGCGGATCTGCTGATCTTGCCGTCTTCGCTTGAGGGCTTGCCGCTTGCGGGACTTGAGGCAGCGTGCGCCGGGGTTCCGTTTGTATCGTGCGATCTTGCCGGAGCGCGTGAGCTTGCCGAGGTGAGCGGCGGCGGTACGACCTTTAAGTTTGATGATGTTGCCTCCGCGACGGAGGCGGCAGTGGCGGCACTTGATGACCGTGAAAAGCTCTCCCGGCACGGCAGGGAGTTTGCCCGTTCCTGCAATATGCAGAGCTACGGGGAGGAGATAGATCGACTGTTTTCCTCTATCCTGTAGTGTAAAGCTGTATTAATGAATTTAGGTGCCGCGATTGGCGAAAGCCGATCGCGGCACTTTTGCTTTGCGCCTCGGCTTGATCGCAAT
>CAZVXL010000027.1:5103-17847 GCA_964631595.1 uncultured Lachnospiraceae bacterium
ACGTATGTCCCACGCGTATCCCGTGCCGAGCACACCGCACCCGAATACCGCAGGGCAGTGCGGATATAAAAAATCGGAGCATTGATTCTGCTCCGATGAATTTTTGCCCCTCGCGGCACTTTTGCTTTGCGCCTCGGCTTGATCGCAATACGTATGTCCCACGCGTATCCCGTGCCGAGCACACCGCACCCGAATACCGCAGGGTAGTGCGGACAAAAAATCGGAGCAGAGCTATTGCCCCACTCCGATATAAGCTTTATTCAGCAGCGTATACACTGACCTGCTTTCTGCCGCCTGCGATGTGCTCAAACTTAACAGTGCCTGCGATAAGAGCAAACAGGGTATCGTCAGAGCCCTTAGCAACATTGTTGCCGGGATGGATCTTAGTGCCTCTCTGGCGAACGATAATGTTGCCGGCGAGAACGGGCTGACCGTCTGCCTTCTTTACACCAAGTCTCTTAGACTCGGAATCGCGTCCGTTCTTAGTGGAACCGACACCCTTTTTATGAGCGAAAAACTGTAATCCGATTCTGATCATTTCACTACTTCTCCTTTTGTTATGTTCACGCGTTGTCGTCTTCGTCATCTTTAACGTCAACCTCAAGAAACTCGTAATACTCCTCAACGAGATCATTGAGCTGATAAAAATATCCCATTATGATACCGCCGACAGCAAACCGCTTGCGCTCGTCCTCCTCAAACTCGGGAAGTGCGCCCTTTGCGGTTACGGTGATGTCCGTGGTGCTTTCGTCAATATCGTAATCAACCGAGGAGGCGTAAGCCACTTCAATGGTATTGACTATGAGCATTGTCATGGCAGACAGCGCCGCACAAAGAATATCCTCACCCGACTCACCGTAGCCGGTGTGCCCGTGTTCCTCAAAGCCGTAAAAAATTCCGTCTCTGCGTCGAAAAACGATGCGTGTCATTTTCAGCCTTCGATCTTCTCGATCTGAACCTTAGTGTAAGCCTGTCTGTGACCCATCTTACGCTTCTGATTCTTCTTGGGCTTGTAGGTCATAACATAGATTTTCTTACCGCGACCGTTCTTTACTACGGTACCGGTGACCTTTGCACCCGCTACTGTGGGAGCACCGGCGGTAAATCCGGAATCACCGGAGACTGCAAGCACACGGTCGAAGACAACAGTCTCACCCTCTGCCGCATTAAGCTTTTCAATGAAGATCACATCGCCCTCATTGACCTTGTACTGCTTTCCGCCTGTTTCGATAACTGCAAACACGAAAAGCACCTCCATTCAATAAAATCGCTAAGACGGGTAAGCCAAAGGCTGTTTGCGGGACCCGACATTAAGCGTCATGTTATATTATATCACCGCGAGTACTGCTTGTCAATACCTTTTGGTGCTATTTCTTCTCGGATTTTCACAACATTTTCTCGGTTTTTCACTCGGACGGTTGACAAAGCGACGGCGATGAGATATAATAGTTAATGCAGATTAACTTAAATGCGGAGAGGACACCGCCACGGTAAACGGAAACATTTGCCATTCGCCGCGCGGCATGACCTTGGCGATATCATCGTCCGCCTGTGGTGGTATTGCCTGCCGGTGCTTTCCCGCATACCGAGGCGTAAGCCTTGAGGTGAGAGATGGACAGATATATGATCGCAAATATAGCCTTTTCGAGGTTTGCGAGAAGCTATATGGAGCTGAAAAAAGACCTGCCGATAAGACCGAGCGAAATGGCGGTGCTGAATATCGTCATTCAGCGCGACGGGAAGTACACGCCGCTTATGATCGCAGATCTGCTCGGCGTGTCAAAGCCGATGATAGCGGCGCACATTCGCGTTCTGCTGAAAAAGGGATATATATCGAAGAAGCCGTCGGAGGATGACGGGCGCAGCTTTTACGTTGTGCCGACCGAAAAGGCGAGAGAGCTTGCCGACAGCTTTAATATGAAGCAGACGGAATATCTCAAAGCGGTCGAGACAAAGCTCGGTGCGGCGGAGTTTGACGAGCTTGTGCATTTGCTCTATGAAAGTCTGCCCGTACTTGAAAGGATCAAAGAGGTGGAATATGCAAAATAATGAGATAAGCAAAGCCGTTCCGTGGAATCCGTGGCACGGCTGTAAAAAGGTGAGCGCCGGATGCAAAAACTGCTTCGTATATAAAATGGACAGGCGCTACGGCAGGGACACCACTGTTATATCGAAGGGAAAGACCACGTATGAGCTAAAGGATAAGGACTGTCCCTACGGCTCGGTAGTGAAGCTCTGCTTCTCGTCGGATTTCTTCATCGAGGAGGCAGATGAGTGGCGTGAGGGCTGCTGGGATTTTATCCGCCGCAGGAGAGACTGTGTATTTGTCACCACGACCAAGCGTCCCGAAAGGATAATGAAGTGTCTGCCCGATGACTGGGGCGAGGGCTGGGAGCATTTTCATCTGAGCATTTCCATAGAAAATCAGGAAATGGCGGACAGACGTCTCCCGTATTTCTTGGAGGCTCCGCTTGCACACCGCGAGGTGTTCTGCTCACCGCTGATCGCTCCGATAAAGCTCGGAAAATACCTTGATACGGGGCTTATAAAATGCGTGAACGTCGGCGGCGAGATGTCCCCGAGGGACGAGGTGCGTCCGATTATGTGGGAGTGGGTGCGCGACCTCTATTTGGAGGCTAAGGAGCGGGAGATCGAGTTCTATTTTCATCAGTGCGGCTCGATGTTCATGCGCGACGGCGTGAATATCGGCAAGTGGAAGCTGAATGAGCAGATCGCCCGCGCCGAGGAGATACAGCATGAGCTTGAGGAGATGTACGGCGCGACTCCGAGAAGCGAGGAAAGGATACATTGCTGAGGCGGAATATGAATGAGACAAAGCTTGAGTTTTACCCGAAGCACCCGTCGGCGGAAAAGACCCACAGGATAGAGACAGGCGCAATGCCGCACCTTGAGACGGAATACCCGCTTGAAGTGAGAGCGCTTTGCGATGAATTTTCCGCCGATCGCGATGCCTTTTTGGAGAAGTATACCGACAGGCGCTTCTGTGTTACGGGTACGGTGAAAAAGGTGGGGCCGGATATCCACAATAAGCCGTCCGTGGAGCTGTCGGATCACGTGGACGGGCGTACATATGCGCTTGTGATATTCCCGACAGACGAGCATTACGGCAGGGTAAGGGTCGGAGATACGGTTACTGTCTGCGCCAATTATCTTGTTATGAGCAATCTGTTCGGTACGGTCATGAAATACGGCGAGCTTGTATCGGTCGAAGGATGCGAGACGGCGCCGTGTGCGGAATAAACTGAGACTTACTTGCATAAGAAATACAAAAAATATTAATGGCATAAAGGAGAAAGCTTATGAACACATTTGACGCAATTTACAGCAGAAGGTCTGTCCGCGAATTCAGCGGAGAGGGTATAGGAGATGCGGAGCTGGAGAAGATACTGAGTGCGGCGCAGGCGGCACCTGTCGGCAGAGCGATGTACGATACTCTCAGCATGACTGTAGTAAAGAACAGGGCACTGCTTGACAAATGGGAAAAGCATATGGCAGCGGCTGTCGGTAACCCCGAGCTGCATCCGTTTTACGGCGCGCCTGTTGTTGTTTTGGTCTCGTCGGTAATACCGCCGAACACATCGGGAAACGTCAATTATTCAAATGCCGCAATACTTGTGCAGAATATGGCGCTTGCCGCGACGGAGCTCGGCATAGGAGCCTGCCATATCTGGGGTGCGGTCGGCGTGCTCGGCGGGAATGCGGAGCTTGCGGCTGAGCTGAAGGTGCCGGCGGGAATGACGCCCTGTTGTGCGATAGCTCTCGGCGGCTTCGACGGCAAATACGAGCCGAGGGATATCCCCACGGATCGCATAAAGACCGAATACGTGAAATAAGGCGTGGGTGAAGCAATGCAAAGTATTGACAGACTCGGGCTCGGATGTATGGGAATGTCCAACCGCCGAAACCCGAAAAATTCGGCGGAAACGGTGCGGAGGGCGCTTGACTGCGGCATTTCGCTGTTTAATACGGGAGAATTCTACGGAGCGGGCGAGAGCGAAATGCTCGTCGGAGAGGCGCTGAATGGCGTGCCGCGCGACAGCTTTTTCCTGTCGGTCAAATTCGGCGTGCTTCCGCAGACAGGCGGAGGCATATACGGGCTTGATAATAACCCCTTCAATATAAAGGGACACCTTGCGTATTCTCTTGCAAGACTCGGTATGGACTATGTGGATCTCTATCAGCCTGCCCGTCAGGACACCGAGATCCCCGTGGAGGAGGTCGTGGGAGAGATATCAAGGCTTGTCGAGGCGGGGTATGTTCGGCATATCGGTCTGTCCATGGTAGATGCCGATACTCTCCGTCGCGCCTGCAAGATACATCCCATTCATACTGTTGAAATGTCGTATTCTCTGATCGACCGCGATATCGAGAGGGAGCTTATCGCCGCGGCAAAGGAGCTCGGTGTGCGTGTGCTTGCCTTCGGCACGGTGGGCCACGGGCTTTTTGCCGACAATGTGCTTGAAAATGCCGAGAGCGATCCGCGTATAGCGCGCGGCTTGCTTTCGCCCGAGCACAGAGATGTAAATCTGCCGATGATAAAGGCAGTAGGGAAGATCGCGGACAGAAAAGGCGTATCGCTCTCACAGCTTGCCATCGCGTGGTCTCTTGCAAAGTACGACCATGTGCAAAGCCTTGTGGGAACAACAAATCCCGCCCATTTGCAAAGCGCGGTGGATGCACTGAGCATCACGCTTACGGCGGATGATATCGCGGAGATAGAAGCGGCAATTCCCGCCGAGAAGATAAGCGGCAGACGTATGCGTAATTTCCGCTTCACCGACGGACGTATGTCCGCACTGTGATCCGAGCGGCGTGACCGATCCGCCTGACCTCGGCTTCTTGTATGCACACCCTTATCCGCACGGATAAGGGTGTGCATTTTTACATACAGTTCATATATTCTTCTTGAAGCAAATACAAATAAATGATATAATCTAACCCAGTTAGCAATCTCGGGAGGAGGTGTGGCTTTGGCTACGAATGAACAGATCGAGAGCTTGCTGAAGATGCTGAAAAAGGCTCCGCCGTCGGAGTGCTTCCCGAATTTCGACATGAACGTCGTCGGTATC
The DNA here is from genome assembly GCA_964631595.1 of uncultured Lachnospiraceae bacterium. GTDB lineage: Bacteria > Bacillota > Clostridia > Oscillospirales > CAG-272 > UMGS1312. Next base: position 10,194 of record CAZVXL010000027.1, read on the forward strand.
AGAGCGATACTGAAGCTTCTGAATGAGACGGACGAGAGGGTGACCGCCGGAAGAATAAGTGAGTGCATGAAGGTGAGCACCGCGCGAGTTGCCGTTCTGCTGAAGAAAATGACGGCAAAGGGGCTAATCGAAAAGGAAAGCGATTCCGCCGACGGACGTGTTGTCGTGGTGAGACTTACCGATCTCGGAAAGCGCACGGCGGACGGCTTCAGAGAGAACCTGTACGGGCGTATCGGAGAGATGATCGACAGGGTCGGTATGGAGAGAATGCTTGAATTTGCCGCGATCTCAAGTGAGATACAGGCGGTGATGAAGGAGACACATGGTAAGCTTGATATTTAGGACGGAGCGGATAGAAATTTGATATCTGCTTTGTTTTAATGATAATATCTAACCGAGTTAGAAATTCCAAAAAGGAGAAATACTATGTTTAAGGTATTGAAAAAAATGAAGCGGCGCGACTGGTGCTTTGCGCTTGCCTGCGTTGCATTTATCGTAGTGCAGGTGTGGCTTGATATGACCATGCCGCAGTATATGAACGAGATCACCGTTCTTATCGAGACCTCGGGAAGCGCGATGAGCGACGTTTGGAGGGCGGGCGGCATGATGCTGCTTTGCTCCTTGGGAAGCGTTGCGGCATCTGTTGCCACCGCGATCCTTGCGGCACGGATAGGCAGTAATCTTAGCTTCGCCCTGCGAGAGAGCCTGTTCAAAAAGGTGCAGACCTTTTCGATGGAGGAGATCGGAAGATTCTCCACCGCAAGCCTTATAACCCGTTCCACGAACGATATTCAGCAGGTGCTCATGTTTATCGTAATGGGACTGCAAATGCTGATAAAGGCGCCCATCACCGCGGCTTGGGCGATATGCAAGATAGCCGACCAGCAGTGGCAGTGGTCACTCATTACGGCGATAGGCGTTGTCGTGGTGCTTGCCGTAGTGGGAATCTGTATAGGACTTGTCTTGCCCAAGGTCAAGAGAATGCAGATACTCACCGACGATCTTAACCGCGTTACACGTGAGAATCTGAACGGACTGCGCGTTGTAAGAGCGTACAATGCCGAGGACTACCAAGAGAAGAAATTCGAAAAGGCGAACAACGAGCTGACAAGAACACAGCTGTTCCAGCAGAGAACGATGGCGTTTATGATGCCCACGATGCAGCTTGTGCAAAGCGGACTTATGCTTGCGGTGTACTGGATCGGTGCGGCTCTCATGAGCAGTGCCGCCGACAGAGTCGACTTGTTCGGCAATATGATGGTGTTCAGCCAGTACGGTATCATGATAGTCATGTCCTTTATGATGCTTGTGATGCCGTTTATGATGCTGCCGCGTGCATCTGTTGCCGCAAAGCGTATCAATGAGGTACTTGATACCGTGCCGACTATCACTAACGGAACACTGACCGACGGCAAGGAGGGGCTTGAGGGAGAGATCGAATTCAGAAACGTCTCCTTCCGCTATCCCGATGCCGAGGATGATGTTGTTCACGGCATTACCTTTACCGCAAGGAAGGGTGAGACCGTCGCCTTTATCGGCTCTACCGGCTGCGGTAAGAGTACGGTCGTAAACCTCATCCCTCGCTTTTACGATGTGACCGAGGGAGAGGTGCTTGTCGACGGCGTAAATGTCAAGGAATATGACGAGCACGCGCTTCGCAATAAGATCGCCTACGTTTCGCAAAGGGCAGTCCTGTTCTCGGGCAGTATCGGCTCAAATATCGCATACGGAGACAACGGTAAGTCCGCCGCCACCGCCGATGAGATCGCAGATGCCGTGGATATCGCACAGGCAAAGGATTTTGTCGAAGCGCTGTCGGATAAATATGACGGATATGTGGCACAGGGCGGCGCGAACTTCTCGGGCGGTCAAAAGCAACGTCTTTCGATAGCAAGAGCCGTTGCGAGAAATGCCGAGATCCTCATTTTCGACGATTCCTTCTCGGCACTTGACTACAAGACAGACAGACAGCTCAGAAAAACGCTTGACGAAAAATGCGGAGATGCCACACGTATTATCGTGGCACAGCGAATCGGTACGATACGTGATGCCGACAGAATAATCGTCTTGGATGACGGTAAAATGGTGGGCAACGGCAAGCACGATGAGCTTATGCGGAACTGCGAGGTCTACAGGCAAATTGCCCTTTCACAGCTTTCAAAGGAGGAACTTGCATAATGGAAAAGAAGGAATATGAGTTCGGGCAGGCGCGCCGTCCCATGCGTCGCGGACCGGGCGGTCCCGGCGGTAGAATGGCTGTCGGTGAGAAGCCCAAGGATCTTGTCGGCACTTGGAAGAAGCTGCTCGGGTACTGCAAAAGGTATATCGCATTTATAATTGTCGCACTGGCTTGCGCCGTTGGCGGCACCGTGCTTACTCTTATCGGCCCCGATAAGCTGTCGGAGATCACGAAATACATCGAGGTCGGACTTATGACCGGTAATGTCGATATGGATGCCGTTTCCTCCGTCGGTATCACGCTTGTTTGCTTCTATGCGGCAAGCTGGCTCTTGTCGGCATTGCAGAGCTTTATTATGGCAACGATCACGCAGAGGGTATCAAAATCCATGCGTAACGATATCTCCCGTAAGATAAATAAGCTCCCCATGTGGTACTATAACCGCACGTCTACCGGAGACGTGCTGTCCCGCGTAACAAATGATGTTGATACCATAGGTCAGTCCCTGAACCAAAGCGTGGGCTCACTTATCACACAGATAGTTCTGTTTTTCGGCAGTCTTATCATGATGATAGTTACCGATCGGATAATGGCACTGACCGCCGTCGCGGCAACCCTCATCGGATTTGTGCTCATGCTTGCAATCATGAGCCGAAGCCAGAAGTATTTTACTCGCCAGCAAAAGAATCTCGGACTGCTCAACGGTCACGTTGAGGAAATATATGCCGGACATACGGTTGTTAAGGCGTATAACGGCGAAGCGCAGGCCGAGGAGGAGTTCGACAGACTCAATGCCAATCTTCGAAACAGCGGCTTTAAGGCGCACTGCCTGTCCGGACTCATGATGCCGCTGATGACGTTTATAGGAAACTTTGCTTACGTTGCCGTTTGTATCGTCGGCGGAACTCTTGCCATAAACGGCAGTATCGGCATTGAGGTCATCGTCGCATTCATGCTCTATGTGCGCTACTTTACACAGCCTCTTTCGCAGGTGTCGCAGTCTATGCAGTCCTTGCAGTCTGCCGCCGCGGCGGGCGAGCGTGTATTTGAATTCCTTGAGGCTGAGGAAATGGAGGACGAGAGCAGCAAAACAGCCCGCCTTGAGAATGTAAAGGGCGCGGTAGAGTTCAAAAATGTGAAATTCGGATATGAGGATTCCGATAAGACGGTTATAAACGATTTCTCGGCTACGGCAAAGGCGGGTCAAAAGATAGCTATAGTCGGCCCCACGGGCGCGGGAAAAACCACTATGGTGAACCTGCTTATGCGATTCCATGAGATAAAGAGCGGTGAGATCCTCATCGACGGAATTTCCACAAGGGACGTCACCCGCGAAAACGTACACGACCAATTCTGTATGGTCTTGCAGGATACATGGCTGTTCGAGGGCACGGTGAGGGAGAATCTGATCTACTCAACACCGAATGTGTCCGACGAGAAAATTCGCGAAGCCTGTAAGGCGGTAGGTCTCGATCACTTTATAAGGACACTGCCGCACGGCTACGATACCGTTTTGTCGGATCAGGTCAATCTGTCGCAGGGACAAAAGCAACAGCTCACCATAGCCCGAGCAATGATCGCAGATAAGCCCATGCTGATCCTTGATGAGGCGACCTCGTCGGTGGATACACGTACCGAGCTTCAAATCCAGAACGCCATGGATAAGCTGATGCACGGCAGAACGTCGTTTGTTATCGCACACCGACTGTCAACGATTAAAAATTCCGATCTCATTCTTGTAATGAAGGACGGAGATATTATAGAGAGCGGAGATCATGACGAGCTGCTTGCAAAGGGAGGCTTCTATGCCGAGCTTTATAACAGTCAGTTTGAACAGGCATCGTGAGCAGAGACGAATGACTTGCGCTGTCTGCGATAATTAAACAGCCCTGCAGCGGATAAAGAGATCCACACGTGATATGCACCCCAAAAGTCAGACACTTTTGGAGGTGCATATTTTTATGGGCAAAGCGTACCTTTTGACGAAAAAATCGGTGTTGTCACTTGAAATCTGGGATGTATTGTTCTATAATGTTCTACGGAGGGAGACCCTTGGCGGCTATGCAGTCTCGGGCTTTGCTCACATGGCTTTTGGGAGATGGTAAAATGGTACTTGAGCTAAACGGCATAGAGAAATCCTTCGGTGACAAGAGGGTACTCACGGGAGTGTCCTTTAAGGCGGAGGGCGGAAAGGCGTTCGGACTTCTCGGCAGAAACGGTGCCGGAAAGACCACCACGATCCGCATTTTGATGAATGTGTTTCCCGCAAACAGCGGCGAGGTGCTCATCGACGGCAAGCCGATAGACTACAGCCGCATCGGAATCGGATACCTGCCCGAGGAAAGAGGGCTTTACCCCAAAAAGATAATTATAGACCAGCTTACATATTTTGCGGAGCTGAAGGGCATGAGCCGCCATGATGCCGTAAGCTCTGCCGACCGCTGGCTTGAAAGGCTCGGCATGACGGAATACCGCGGCAAGCGGCTCGACACGCTCTCCAAGGGAAATCAGCAAAAGATCCAGCTTATAACGGCGCTTGCACACGATCCCGACATAGTTATTCTCGACGAGCCCTTCTCCGGTCTCGATCCCGTTAATGCGATGCTGCTGAAGGACGTAGTCAAGGAGCAGATCGGCAAGGGCAAGATCGTCTTGTTCTCAAGTCATCAAATGAGCTATATTGAGGAATTCTGCGACAGCATCGCGATCCTGAACAGCGGCGTTGTTGCCCTCACGGGAGATCTGCACGATATCAAGCGCAATTATCCGCGCGACCGCTTGGTCATTCGCACGGAGTCACCCGAGGCGATAATTGCCGATTTCGGCTCATCATGCACTCTCTCCGAGAGCGGGGAACTGATGCTCCGCCTCGCAGCTGCTTCCGACAAGAGGTCGGTCATGACACGCCTTGCGGAGGACTACGATGTGGACGCGATAAGTGTATTTGAGCCGTCGCTGAACGATATTTTCGTGGAATACGCCGGAGACGATGCAAAGGAGGCTCACAGATGAAGCAGTTCGGAACAATATTCAAATTTGAGCTGAGGAATTACTTGAAGAACAAGATATTTGTCGGGGTCACCCTTCTTTTCGTGCTTGTGATCGCGGCGGTAATGTTCTTTCCGCGTTTTTCGGGACTTTTTGATACGGACAGCGGTGCGGATGATGCCTCTCTCCCCGTAATAGCCGTCAAGCCGAGCGACCCGACTCAGTCGGAGACGGTGGGGCAGATCTTTTCCGCCGCTTTTGCCGAATACGATGTCCGTGTGACCGATGAGAGCGATGAGCAGATAAAGAGCGCTATCGTCTCGGGAAAGATCGAGTGTGCCTTCGTCATGACCGATCCCACCTCATATATATACTACGTCAATAATCTCTCGATGTACGATATGAATACGCAGGTCGCAAGCGAAGCCCTGCAGCAGGTCTACCGGATGAACGCTATGATCGGCGGAGGTATGACTGCGGAGCAGGCGTCCGACGTAATGAGTGTCCAAATAAACGGCGCCACCGAAAATCTCGGCAAGAACCAAATGGAGAATTTCTTTTATACCTACATCATGATCTTCGCGCTGTACATGGTAATACTTCTGTACGGGCAGATGGTGGCGACAAACGTGGCGACCGAGAAAAGCTCAAGAGCGATGGAGGTGCTTATAACAAGCGCAAAGCCCACATCGATGATGTTCGGAAAGGTCATCGCCTCATGCCTTGCGGGCTTTATCCAGCTCGCCGCCGTCTTCGGCTCGGCACTGGTGTTCTACAGCCTCAATAAGCAGTACTGGGGCGAGAATCCAATCGTGGATTCCATCTTCAATATACCGCCCGAGCTCCTTGTGTATTTGCTCGTGTTCTTCATTCTCGGATTCCTGATCTACGCCTTCATGTTCGGCGCCGTCGGCTCCACCGCCTCAAAGCTTGAGGATATCCAGACCTCTGTCATGCCGATAACACTTGTTTTCGTGTTTGCGTTCATCGTGGTCATGATGTCCATGAGCTCGGGAAACGTGGATACCGTTCTGATGAAGGTCTGCTCCTATATTCCCCTCACCTCTCCGATGTCGATGTTCACCCGTATCGCGATGAGCACCGTCCCGTGGTATGAGATCGCGATCTCGATAGCGCTCCTTATCGGCTCCACCGTGGGGATCGGCGTTCTTTCCGCCAAGATCTACCGCGTCGGTGTTCTGATGTACGGCACTCCTCCGAAGCTCGGCGGCATCATAAAGGCGGTATGGAAGGCGTAGGATCCTCTCTGTGCCGGCATAATGAGGTGTCTTGCCTCCCGCCCGATCCGCGGTAGCTCGGCGGAGGGAAGATCACCTGCTCGGAGACTGCCTAAAGTGAAAGTTTTTTATCAAAACACTTTTAATTCCGCTCGGAATATGTTACAATAAAACAGTAATACCGTACATCGGAGGACAAAAAATTGAAAAAGCTTGATTTTCGCGAAAAAAAGGGATTCATCTGTGATATGGACGGCGTTATCTATCACGGAAACCGTATCCTCCCCGGAGTTGCCGAATTTATAAACTGGTTGCACAGTGAAAATAAGGAATACCTGTTCCTCACCAACAACAGCGGCTACACTCCGAGAGAATTACAGCAAAAGCTCGCACGAATGGGGCTCGACGTGACCGAGGAGCACTTTTACACAAGCGCCCTTGCCACAGCAACCTTCTTAAAGGATCAGGCTCCCGGCTGCTCCGTGTACGCCATCGGTGAGGCGGGTTTGTTCAACGCTCTGTACGATGCCGGCATTACGATGAATGACGTGGATCCCGATTACGTGGTCGTCGGAGAGGGCAAGGCGTATTCGCTCGATGCTCTTACAAAGGCGACAAATCTCGTTCTCGGCGGTGCAAAGCTCATCGGAACGAATACCGACGTGTCCGGGCCCATCGAAAACGGCATTGCGCCCGCCTGCGGTGCTCTTGTCGCGCCGATAGAAATTGCCACGGGCACGCACGCATACTTCTGCGGCAAGCCGAATCCTCTTATGATGCGTACAGGTCTGAAGCTTATCGGCTGTCACTCCGCCGAGGCGGTAATGGTCGGTGACAGGATGGACACGGATATCATCTCCGGACTTGAGAGCGGTATGTCAACAGCTCTCGTGCTCTCCGGTGTATCGACTCCCGAAACTCTCAAGACCTATGCCTACAGACCCTCCGTTGTTTTGGAATCTGTGGGTGATATAGTAAAGCTGGCGCTTGCCGCCGAGTAAGATAATTTGAAATGCCGCATGGGTGCGCCTAAACGTCGGACTCATGCGGCACTGTTGTATATATGCTCCCTCGAGGATCCGCGCAGATTGCAAAAATACGGCGCGCACCTCAAAAAAATGTGTTTTCCTATTGACAATCCACCGTGCCGTATGGTATAATTTATATCGCTTGGGATCACCCGAGTGAATTTAATATGCGGATGTGGCGGAATTGGCAGACGCGCTAGATTCAGGTTCTAGTGAAAGCA
>CAZVXL010000028.1:0-16422 GCA_964631595.1 uncultured Lachnospiraceae bacterium
CTTAAATGAAGCTTTTGGTTACTTTTCATTTCACTATGAAAAGTAACGAAGAAAAAGCCCGTGATGTAGTAAGGGGAGACAAAACCCTTAAATAAAACTTCGTCAATTTGCCCGCCGAGGCATCTCGGCTCGGGGCTTCCCGACTTACTTTTCATTTCACTATGAAAAGTAACGAAGAAAAGACCCGTGAGATAGTAGGGAAAAACGAAACCATTGGATAAAACTTCGTCAATTTGCCCGCCGGTGCTACCGGCTCGGGGCTTCCCGACTTACTTTTCATTTCACTATGAAAAATAACGAAGAAAAGACCCGAAAGGTGGAGGGGGAGACGAAATTCTTGGACGAGGCGTGGTGAAAATGAGCGGGCGGCGCGAAGCGTAACCGCTCTGCGTAGAAAGTAAAACAAAACCCTTAAACCAAACTTCGTCTATTTGCTTGTCGGCGCTGCCGACCCGGCTCGGGGCTGCCGACCCCGCCGGTGCTGCCGGCGCGGGACTTGACCCAAAGTCTCACACGGATAAACGGTAATCAGTATTTTCGAACCAAAATATAGAAGGTGTAAGATCATGTATGAGCTTGATAAAATAACCGAAGAAATAATTCGGATGGCAACGGAGGCGGGCGCCGATAAAGCGTATTGCTCCGCCGCAGAAAGCGAAAAGCGCGAATTTAATGCCGACGGCGGCGAATTTTCGCTCATGAGAACACTGTTTGACAGAGCTCTCACCCTCACCGTGATAGTGGACGGTAAACGCGGCTCCGTCGGTATCAACCGCCTTGACAGAGAAGCGATGGAGGGGCTTGTCTCCGATGCCGTGAGCCTTGCCCGCGCCGGAGAGAGGGATGATGCGTTCGATGTCGCTCCGTATGCGGGAGAGCATGAATTTACGGAGGGCGCACCCGACGGAGATATCGACAGACTGTTCGACCGCTCCGAGGAGCTGCTCCGCACGATAGGTGAGAGATATCCGAAGATCATCGTGGAGCAGATGATCGTGTCCCACGACCGCTCACGTCGGGTGTACAGAAACACCTCGGGCTCGGTCTTCCGAACATTGCGCGGCGCGTATTCTGCGGAGCTTATGTATTCCGCGCATGAGGGGGAGCAGTCCACATCCTTCTTCTCCACGGGCGCCGTTACGGAGGATCTTGATACACCGTTTATCGAGCTTGCGCGCATAGATCGCGATATTGCCGATGTTGAGGCACAGCTTGATCCGATAAAGCTTGAGGGAAAGCTTGAGGGCACAGTCCTCATGCCCCCCTCCTGCCTTGAATCGTTTATTTCCGATATCGCGGGCTGCTTCGCCTCGGATTCCGTCATGCTTGACGGTACGAGCATCTGGAAGGACAGCCTCAAGGAGCAGGTCGCGGATCCGCGTATCACGCTCAGGATAGATCCGTTTGCGCCCGAGATAGTATGCGGTGAGAGATATACCTCGGAGGGCTTTTTGTCCGAGCCGTACTACTTTATAAAGGAGGGCGTGCTGGAGAGCTTCATGCTGTCCCTCTATGCGGCGAACAAGACCGGATGCGAAAGGGCGAAAAATTCCTCATTCTCACTTGTAATGGACGGCGGAGACGAAACGCTTGAGTCGATCGTTTCGGGAATAGAGCGGGGACTTCTGGTCGGACGCTTCTCGGGCGGAGAGACCGGCGCCTCGGGAGATTTCTCCGGAGTTGCGAAGAACAGCTTCCTCATCGAGAACGGCAAGCTCACAAAGCCCGTGTCCGAGGTGATGATCTCCGGAAATCTTGCGTCATTGCTCAAAAACGTGCGCGGAATATCAAAGGAAAGAGTGTGCGACGGCACGTCCGTGCTTCCCTATGCCGCGTTTGACGGAGTGACTATCGCGGGACAGTGAGACTGCCGTTGTGACGGTGAAATTTATGCCGAAGGGTGTAACTTGGAGGATACAATGTCATATAAAACCGAAATGCACTGCCATTCCAAGGAATTCAGCTGGTGTTCGAATCACGCCGGCGCGGAAAAGGCGGAGATGTATATTGAAGCGGGCTACAGCACCGTGGTGCTGACAAATCATTTTTGTCCGTATTATCCGGAGCACAAGGAGCACGACTCCTTTGTACGCAAATTTTTCGATGCGGCTGAGGTAATGCGGAGCGCCGCCGGCGACAGGCTTCACGTCCTGACCGGAATGGAGCTTTGCTTCAACGGCTGCGCCAACGATTATCTCGTATACGGAATGACGGAGGAGAAGCTTCTCGGGCTCCCCAACATCATATACCTCGGACTTACCGAGTTCTTCAAGTGGGCGGATAAAAACGACGTGCTTGTGATACAGGCGCACCCGCTCAGACCGGGAATGACTGTCAAGAACCCCCGATACCTGCACGGTATCGAGGTGTTCAACGGAAGCCTCGGTGATCATCACCCGCCTCACTGCAACGATGCGGCGGCGGCATATGCCGATGTTTTCGACAGGTACAACACCTCGGGCAAGCCGCTCATCAGAACCTCCGGCTCCGATCACCACAACAAGGGGGCTGTCGTGAACGGCGGCATCGAGACAGATGCTCCGATATGCACGATGGACGAGCTTGTGGCAGTGCTGAGAAGCGGAGAATACAGCCTGATAAGGGGCTGATCTTGGGGACGGGGCGCGCCTCCGTCGGTACAAAATGAAAATACACCCGTCTGTCTGTCTGCGACCGAGATCGGCGCGGGACTGCGGCGGACGGGCTTTTGATTTAAGGAGATAGGATCATGTCATACAAAACCGAGCTTCATTGTCACACACAGGAATTCAGCGGATGCTCACACGTGAGCGCGGAGGATACGGCGGAGAAATACATAGCCGCGGGCTACTCCACGCTTGTTATCACAAATCACTTCAGAAAGAACAAGCGTAAGGGCAGAACTCACGCGGAGACCACTCACGAAATGTTCGAGGCGGCTGAAAAGGTGCGCGCGGCGGCGGGAGACAGGCTTTGCGTGCTCACCTCAATGGAGGTATCTCTTGAGTGTATGCCCAACGATTTCCTCGTGCTCGGCCCGACGGAGGAGCAGACTGCGGCTATGGACGATATGTTCGATCTTTCTCCCGCACAGCTCCGCGAGCGTGTTTCCGAGCTCGGAGGTCTTTTGATACAGGCACACCCCTTCCGCTTCGGTCAGACGGTGGTAAATCCCGCCGAGGTGGACGGCATCGAGGTGTTCAACGGACATACGGGGCATCATTCGCACAATGACATAGCGAAGCTGTGGGCGCTCCTGTATTCGGAGCATTACCGTCGCGACGGCGGCTTTATACTTACCTCGGGCACGGATCATCACGATCCGCATCACATTCCCAACGGCGGCATCGAGACGGAGGAGCCCATCACGTCGATGGAACAGCTTATTTCCGTGCTGAAAAGCGGAAAATACAAGAGACTGATGTGCTCTCTCGGAGAGTCCGATTATTGATCGCCGCGGCGCGGCTTACAAAAAGTACCGCTTGCCTTGCCGATGTGTTTTTGATAAAATATTATCGGAATACATCGGAAGGGGATGCGGCATGAACATAATAAAGATCACGGAGTACGGCATAAAGCTGTCCTCTACGGCGGTGCTTGCCGACCTGTTTTACATAATCGCAAGGCTCACGGCACCGGTAGAGACCGTCGAGGACGCTTCGTTTATTTGCGCCGTGCCGGAGATGCTTGAGCTGATGCTTCTTTCGGCGGCGGTGATAGCAATATTCGGCGCGGCGATGTGCCGACTGACGTGCGGGAGCGACAGACATGACAGATGAAGCCTTTTACAGAATAAAGCGCGACGGGGAGAAACTCGGTATTTCTCCCCTTTATCTGCGTGCGCGGAGGATAACGGTCGGCTTCTCCGGCGGAGCGGATTCCTCACTGCTCCTTGCGTATTTCGTGAAGATGAGGGAAAAGTACCCCGATTTTCCGCAGGTGGAGGCGGTACACGTCAACCATATGCTGCGCGGCGAGGAGGCGGACAGGGACGAGGAGTTCTGCCGCCGCCGCTGTGAGGAGCTGGGAGTTGCGCTGACGGTGCGAAGGATAGACGTGCCGAGCCTCATGCGCGAGAGCGGACTCGGCGCGGAGGAATGTGCCAGAAACGCAAGATACGGGGTGTTCGAGGAGCTGTCGGACGGCGCCTCGGGGACTGTGCTGACGGCGACGGCGCACAACGCCGACGACAATCTTGAAACGGTGCTGTTCAATCTTGCGCGCGGAAGCGGCGCGGCAGGCGTTTCGGGAATACCTCCCGTGAGGGACGGGCGGATCATACGGCCTCTGCTCGGGCTCGGCTCGGGGGAGATACGCGCTCTCTGCGAGGCGGATGGGATACCGTACGTTACGGACAGCACGAACACGGACGAGGGATATACGAGAAATTATATACGGCGCTCGGTGGTGCCGATGCTCAAGAACGTGAATCCGGCGGCGGCGGAGTCGGTGCTCAGATGCGGGATAGCTCTCCGTGAGGATGAGCTGTTTTTCAGAGAGGCGGCGGAGGCGGCGGTCGGAGAATATCTGCCGAGAGGCTGCATCGCGGACAGCGCGGAGATCCCGAGGACGGTGCTGTCCTCACTGCCGCCGCCCGTCCTGTCGAGGGCGATAACGATGCTTGTCGGCGCGATGACGCCGATTGCCATGAGCGCAGAGCAGATACGGCTGTGCCGCAGGCTTATAGCTGAGGAGGGCACGGGCAGCGTGTCTCTGCCTGATTCCGTTACGCTTGAGGTGTCGAAAAATGCGGTTTCGGCAAGCAAAAACGGCAGAGAGGTGCAGGGATTTGACTTCGAGATGAGACTGCCGGAGGCGGGAGAGTGCCTGAAATATACCTGCGCCGAGGCAGGCTTTGACCTGTTTCTTAGCCGAAGAAGGGAGCTTCTCCCCTCAAATGAGGAAAATATTTACAAATTATCTATACACACGGACATCAGATTTGATACAATATATGGAAAGATATATGCGAGAAGCCGCAGATCGGGTGACACTTTGTTCCTCGGAGGCAACACAAGGCGACTGAAAAAGATGCTTTGCGACAGAGGCGTTCCGAGAAGCCTCAGAGAGCGACTTCCGATCATATGCGACGGAGAGGGAGTGCTTGCGGTGCCGGGACTTCCCGTGAGAGGCCCCGCATATGCAAGGGAATGTGATTTTTCCCGAGAGAACGTACTTTATGTATTATACTGCTTATATTGGAGAATTTAATTATGGGACAGCCGAGACTTGAAAAGGACATTGAGAGCATTTTACTGTCTGCCGAAAGGATAGACGAGATAGTTACACGCATTGCGGGCGAGATAGACGAGATATATTCGGATGCGGATTCGAAGCTTGTCCTTCTTTGCATACTCAAGGGCAGTGTGGTGTTTATGGGAGATCTGATGAAAAAGCTGACGATCCCCGTGGAGATAGACTTTATGAAGGTATCCTCGTATGGAAACAGCAGTCTGTCGTCGGGTAGGGTGAACATCATTCTTGACCTGCACCGCAAGGATCTGTCGAGCTGTGATATTCTGATAATCGAGGACATAATAGACAGCGGCAAGACGCTCTCCTATCTTACGGAGTATCTTCGCCTGAACGGAGCGAAAAGCGTGCGCTCCTGCACACTGCTTGATAAGCCCAGCCGCCGTGAGGTGGATTTCACGCCGGATTTTGTGGGCGAGGAGATCCCCGATGCCTTTGCCGTGGGCTACGGGCTTGATTACGCGGAGCGCTACAGAGCGCTTCCCTATGTGGGCATACTGAAGCCCGAGATATACGAGTAAACTCAATTCGAACAGCTTGGGGATCCGATCCCTTATAATACAGTAGAAAGGCGCTGCCAATGAAGAACAATTTGAAGATAGGCATATTCTATATACTGCTTATTGCGGTGATAGTTTTTGCCACGGCTTCTCTTTTTTCGGGAATACCCAAGGAGGAGCTGATGTACAGCGATATCCGCAGCTACTTTACCGAGGAACAGGTAAAGAGCTTTGTGATCGACGAGGATGTGCTGAAGCTTGAGCTGAGAGACGGCGAGGGCACGAAGAACGTGACCTACGAGCTGCGCGACGTGTCCTTCTTCGTATCGGAGTTCAAGGACATCATCGCGGAGCAGTACGATGCCGGAATAATCGAGTCCTACGATTATCCGAAGCCGTATGAGTTCCCGATCTGGGTAAGCTTTTTGCCGTATATCATCGTTATCGTTCTGTTTGTCGTCATCATGATCGTTACCATGAATCAGATGAACGGCAAGAACGGAAAGGGCCCCGGCGGCTTCGGCAGAGCAAGGGCGAAGATGAACACTCCGGATCAGCAGAAGGTATTCTTTAAGGATGTTGCGGGTGCGGACGAGGAAAAGGCGGAGCTGGAGGAGATAGTCGAGTTCCTGAAGGATCCCGCATTCTTCACAAAGCTCGGCGCAAAGATCCCGCACGGCGTTCTGCTTATGGGCCCTCCCGGTACCGGTAAGACGCTTCTTGCCAAGGCGGTAGCCGGCGAGGCGGGCGTGCCGTTCTATTCGATCTCGGGCTCGGATTTTGTCGAGATGTACGTGGGTGTCGGCGCATCGAGAGTTCGCGACCTCTTTGAGACCGCGAGAAAAACTCCCGCCGCCATCATATTCATAGATGAGATAGATGCCGTGGGACGGCACAGCGGTGCAGGTCTGGGCGGCGGACACGACGAGCGTGAGCAGACGCTCAACCAGCTCCTTGTGGAGATGGACGGCTTCTCGGCAAACGAGGGCATCATCGTTATCGCGGCGACAAACCGCCCCGATATCCTCGATCCCGCGCTTCTGAGACCCGGACGCTTTGACCGTCAGATCACGGTGAACTACCCCGATCTCAAGGGCAGAGTGGAGATACTGAAGGTACACGCGAGAAATAAGCCGTTTGAGAAGAATGTCGATCTTGAGAGAGTGGCGCAGACGACGGTCGGCTTCACCGGTGCGGATCTTGCGAATCTGCTCAACGAGGCGGCGCTGACGGCGGCGAGAAAGGGCAAGACTCTTATCGGCATGAACGATATCGAGGAGGCGAGCCTGAAGATCATCGTCGGTGTTCAGAAGAAGAACCGCATGAAGGAGGGCGAGAAGCTCAAGACCGCGTATCACGAGGCGGGTCACGCTATCCTTGCCCATGTGCTTGAAACTCAGGATCCGGTAAGGCAGATATCCATTATTCCCGCGGGCAGGGCGCTCGGCTACACGCTGAATCCGCCTGTGGATGACAAGTATTCCGAGTACAAGCGTGAGCTTTGCGAGAACATCAGTATGCTGCTCGGCGGACGTGTTGCCGAGGCTATCATCTTCGGTGATGTGTCGGGCGGCGCTTCCAACGATATTCAGAGAGCTACCGCCATCGCGAGAAAGATGGTGATGCAGCTCGGTATGAGCGAAAAGCTCGGCACGATAGCCTACGGCTCCGAGCACGGTCAGGACGAGGTATTCCTCGGCAGAGACTTCAATAATTCCAAGAATTATTCGGAGGAGACGGCGGCGCTGATAGATTCCGAGATCAAGCGGATCGTCACCGAGGCGTACGACGTTGCCGAGAAGCTGCTTCGTGAGAATATCGAGAAGCTGCACTTTATTGCGAAATATCTGGCGAAAAACGAGACCATGGATGACGAGCAGTTCCGTGCGGTCATGGAGGGCGAGCCCACGGTCGAGGAGCTTGAGGCAATGGTGGCTGAGAAAAAGAGCCGCAGTGACGAGGAGAACAGGCTCCGTGCCGAGCATATCCGCCGCAAGGAGGCGGAGCGCGAGGCGGCAAGACTTCGCGAGGAGCAGAAGAAGGCGGCGCTTCGCGGAAACCGCCCCGATATCTCGAACTTTCCGAATGACATGAACGGTCCCGACGGCATGGACGGATCCGACAAATAACGAACCGTATCACGGGGCGGCGAAAGCTGTCCCGTGAGATTTTTGCCAAGACGGGTCGGCGGCGCAGTCGGTGGCGCGGAGGTGAGGACAAGCGTGAGGCGGCGCTTCGAGCGGATAATTATTAACCATAAATGAAAATATCGAAACTTTTGGGCAAGACCTATTGTATTGACGGAAAATATAAGTTATAATTATTGTGTAGAATTATTTGCTCGGGCAGACCGAGCATTACCAAATAACAGCAGTAGGTGCAATTTTGAAATGAACCGACTTAAAGTGTATGCCGCCGCCCGTCTGGAAAGGCTGAGGGGCTCCGAGCCCGATGCCGGTAAAAATGACGATCTTGAGCTTGCTCCGGATCCCGATGAGGTCGCGGAGGAGGATGTGCTGACCGCATCTCTCCACAATTTACTGCCGGAGGATATTGATTTGAAAAAGAAGCATGCCGATAAAAAGAAAAAGAGCGGCGGGGCGATCGTCAGGCGCATCGTGCTTGTGATCTGCTGTGCGATCTTTGTCGCCTGCTCCGTTTATCTGATATGGAGCATTGCGGACAAGCGGCGCGGCAAGACGTTTTACGACAACATCGCAAACGATTTCGGAGATATATTCGCGCAAGAGGAGACCGACAGCGGAGCCGTGGCAAGGCTGAAAACTCTGAGGAGCGCGCAGGGAGTCCTCTGCCTCAAGGACAGGCTGAGCATGGGCGCGGACTACGATTCGTATCTCTACAGCTCGGATTCTCGCATTGACGAGATGAGGGCAAAGCTCACCTCCCTTGCGGAGAGCTTTCCCGATCTGTACGGCTGGATATCCATCGGCGGCACAGCCATAAACTATCCGCTCGTTCAGGATCCCGACGACAACAACTATTATCTGAACGCCGCGCCGGACAAGACGCCGCTCATCAACGGCTCCATATTTGTGGATTACCGAAACTACAAGGACATCATGCGTAATTTCAACACCGTGATGTACGGTCATAATTTGCAGGGCGGCGGAATGTTCCACGACGTTCAGGCGAAATTCTTCGAAAACGAGGAGATATTCAGAAACACCCTCATATACATCTACACTATGGACGGCGCATACGTATACGAGCCCTTTGCGGTATATGAAACAAGAGCGACGTACCAATACTTCCGAACGGAGTTTGCGACTGCGGACGAGTTTGTTGCGTTTGCAAACGAGATGAGCTCCAACAGCATCTACAAGAAGGAAATTGAATTTTTGCCGACAGACCGCATAATCACCCTCTCTACCTGCACGAACAGGAATGTTGACGGGCGATACGCGCTTCAGGCAAAGCTTGTGCAGGTGATCCACTGATGAGCGACTTCTTTCTGCCGGAGCTTATCCGGTGTCCGTATTGCGGTGAGAGTATGCACCGAGAGGGCGGAAGCCTTTACTGCAACGGCGCGAAGCGCCACACCTACGATATCGCAAAAGAGGGATATGTGAATCTGCTTCCGCCGGGGCGCGCGAAAAACGCACGGACGGGTGACGGGGCGGATATGATAAGGGCGAGAGAGCGGTTTCTGTCGGGCGGAGCCTATGACAGATATTCCGCCGAGGCTGCCGCTCTTGCGGCGGGGGCGATGACGACTCCGACGGGCGGAGCGGTGATGATAGATGCGGGCTGCGGCGACGGCAGGCATACCGTGAACATGGCGGGTGTGCTGAGAGAGCGGCTCGGAGTGCCGGTGACAGCCTGCGGCTTCGATGCTTCAAAGCACGGGGCGATGGCGGCGGCGAAAAGATACGTCCGTCACGGCTCGGCGGAGGGGATATCCTGCTTCTTTGCGGCAGCAAATATTTTCTCCATGCCCGTAGCGGACGGCTGTGCCGATCTGTTTTGCAGTCTGTTTGCGCCTCTCCCCGATTCCGAGGCACGGCGCGTACTGCGAAGCGGCGGAGTTCTTCTGATCTGCGCCGCGGGCGAGGGTCATCTTCATGAGCTTCGCGAGGTGCTGTACAGCACGCCGATCCCCTCCGGAGGAGGTGCGGCTGTTCCGCAGGGCTTTGATACCGTCGGCACGGCGGTGTCGGAATACGAGGCGGAGCTCGGGAGCAGTGAGGAGATAATGTCGCTTTTCACCATGACTCCGTTTTACCACAATGCGCCCGCCGAGGGCAGAGAAAGGCTTTCGAAAAAAGAACGGCTGACGGTGACCGTGCAGGTCAAATGCACGGCGGCGGTCAGATTGTAGCAGGTTAATTTATGAAGATTTCAGTTTGCATACCGATGTATAACGAGGCGGCGATCGTCTCGTACACGGTCAGAACCGTGTACGGCGCAATGGAGAGGCTTGCCTCCGAGAAGGGCTATGATTATGAGGTCATCTTTGCAAATGACGGAAGCACCGACGGCTGTGACGGTATCGCGCGCGATACGGCACGTGAGATAGGCTGTGACAGGATAAGAGTTGTCGGATACGAAAAGAACAGGGGCAAGGGCGCGGCTGTGAAGTGCGCGATGCTTGGTGCCACGGGCGATATCGCAATATGCACGGACTGCGATCTGGCGTACGGCACCGAGGTCATCGGCGCGGCGGCGGAGCGCTTCGACCCCTCCGCGCATCGGGATATCCCCGATATTCTGATAGGCTCAAGGCGGCTCGGTGACGACGGCTACGAGGGCTACACGCCGATCCGCAAGGCGGCATCGAAGATATACATGGCGGTGCTTCGGGTCGCGGTGGGCTTTAAGCTCTCCGATTCGCAGTGCGGCTTCAAGGCGTACACCGCCGAGGCGGCATCGCGGATATTCGCGGAGCTTGAGACGGACGGCTTTGCCTTCGACATCGAGGTGCTGATGCGCGCCGCAAACAAGGGAATGACTGTCGCGGAGCTTCCGGTGAAGATAGTGAATCATCGGGAAAGCAAGGTGAGAGTGCTGTCGGACAGCTTCAAAATGATGGGTGATCTTATACGTATCAAAAGAAGCGTCGGCAAGAGCGGGGAGGAGTAAATATGCTCGGGAAAACGGTATCTGCATTAACGGCGGCGGCAATGCTCCTTTGCTTTGTCTCATGCTCTCTCACGGAGAAGCAGCCTGCCGTGATGACCTACGGAGAGAGCGTTATCACGGAGGGAATGTACAGCTATTACGTATCGACCTACAAGGCTCGGTACATTCAGGCTTATGACGATATCAGCGACACGGACGAATTTTGGAGCGGGGATATCGGCACAAAGACCGGTGAGGAGGTCATCTCCGAGCTGATATACGGCAACGTCGCGCAGAATCTCGTGGCGTCAGAGGAATTCAGGCGCGCGGGGCTCAAGCTCACCTCCGAGGAGGAGGACGCGGTCGACAGCTACATCGAGGAGATGACGGATGAGCTGGCGAGCGGCAGTCGCAAGACTCTCAACGGCTATCTGTCCGAGTTTGGGATAAATGTAAACACTCTCAGAGAGATATTCCTGATGGAGAGCAAGGCGGAGGCGTATTATCGGTATCTGTACGGTCAAAACGGAGAGAAGGCTCCGACGGACAGCGACAGAGACGAGTATTTCAGAGAAAACTACGTCTGCTTTCAGCAGATATACATAAACACCACGGAGCTGTACGAGACCGACAGCGACGGCAATTACATACAGGATACGAGCGGAAATTATAAGAAAAGAAAGCTCACCGCGGAGGAGCTCTCCGAGGCGGAGGCGAAGATCTCCGCAGTCAAGGCGGGACTTGAGGCGGGAGAGGACTTCTACGGGCTGAAGGAGAAGTATTCCGACAGCAAGGACTACGAGAGTGGGTATTACTTCTCGGCAACGACCGCGACAAATTACATTACAGCCGTGGTCAGCGCCGCATTCTCCCTCGAGGTGGGAGAGTGGACATACGTTGAGGGTGCGGAGGAAAACGGTGCGTTCTTCATAAAGCGGCTTGAGCTTGAGGACGGCGCATACAAAAACGACAGCCTCTCCGACTTCTTCGATGATTTCGACGGGCTGCTCTGCGAGGAGAAATACAGCGAGGAGCTGGAGGCGCTTTACGGAGATATAGAGTGCGATGAGGAGTTTATGGACTCCGTATCGGTAAAGGCGGCACCGGCGAACTACTACTATTACTGATATCGGCGTGACGTGATGCCGCGGCATCGCCGCTCGGACTTTTAGGTAAGAATATCAACACATTACGGAGGTATATATGGCAAAGGTATCGGAGCTTTTCGCATCAATGGTTTTTAATGATGCGGTGATGAGAGAAAGACTGCCCAAGGAGACGTACAGGGCTATACAGCGTACCGTCAGAGACGGCAGAAGTCTTGACATCAATGCCGCAAACGTCGTGGCAAACGCCATGAAGGATTGGGCTATAGAGAAGGGTGCCACCCACTATACTCACTGGTTCCAGCCGATGACCGGCATCACTGCCGAAAAGCATGATTCATTTGTCAGCTTTTCCGAGGGCAAAATGATAATGGAGTTCTCGGGCAAGGAGCTTGTCATGGGCGAATCCGATGCATCGTCGTTCCCGTCGGGCGGACTTCGCTCCACCTTTGAGGCGAGAGGCTACACCGCGTGGGACGCGACCTCGTATGCTTTCATCAAGGACGGAGTGCTGTGTATCCCTACGGCGTTCTGCTCCTTCGGCGGAGAGGCTCTTGACAAAAAGACGCCTCTGCTTCGTTCAATGGAGGCGCTCAACCGCCAGACCAAGAGGATACTTGCCCTGTTCGGAGACGAGGTATCCATAGTCAAGGCGACGGTGGGGCCGGAGCAGGAGTATTTCCTGATCGACGAGGAGATGTACAACAAGCGCCGCGATCTCATATACACCGGCAGGACTCTGTTCGGCGCAAAGCCTCCCAAGGGACAGGAGCTTGACGATCATTATTTCGGTTCGATAAAGCCGAGAGTCAAGGAGTTTATGACGGAGCTTGACAGCGAGCTGTGGAAGCTCGGAATATATGCCAAGACGGAGCACAACGAGGCGGCTCCCGCACAGCATGAGCTGGCGCCGATCTTCGATACCACGAACATCGCCGTGGATCACAACCAGATCACCATGGAGCTCATGCAGAAGATCGCACGCCGCCACGGCATGGTATGCCTGCTCCACGAAAAGCCCTTTGCCGGAGTGAACGGCTCGGGCAAGCACAACAACTGGTCTATCACCACCGATTCCGGCGTGAATCTTCTTGAGCCGGGGGATACTCCCTCGGAGAACGCGCAGTTTTTGCTGTTCCTTGCCGCGGTCATCAGAGCCGTTGACAACTATCAGGCGCTTCTCAGAATATCCGTGGCATCTGCCGGAAACGATCACCGACTCGGCGCGGCGGAGGCTCCGCCTGCCATAGTTTCGATGTTCCTCGGAGATGAGCTTACCGCCATTCTCGACTCCATCGTTGAGGATTCGGCGTATGATGCGCGTGAGCAGGAGCTCATGAGGATCGGGGTACACACCCTGCCCAAATTCCCCAAGGACAATACAGACCGCAACAGAACCTCCCCCTTCGCCTTCACCGGCAACAAGTTCGAATTCCGTATGCTCGGCTCATCGGCATCGGTCGCGACCGCGAATATCGTTCTCAACACCGCCGTTGCCGAATCGCTGAGGGTATTTGCAGACGAGCTTGAGGGTGCGGACGACTTCGAGACCGCGCTCCATTCGCTCATTCGCAGAGAGATCTCCGAGCACAGCCGCATCATATTCAACGGCAACGGCTACAGTGAGGAATGGGAGGCGGAGGCGGCTCACAGAGGGCTTCTGAATCTGCCCTCTACGCCCGACTGCCTGCCGTATTACCTTGAGGACAAGAGCATTGAGCTGTTCACCTCTCACAAGGTGCTCAGCGAGGCGGAGATACGCTCACGCCATGAGATACTGACCGAGAATTACACCAAGGTGATACATATCGAGGCGCTTACCATGATCGACATGGTGTACAAGGATATCCTCCCCGCGGTAAGCGGATACACCGCAGAGCTTGCGGAGAACATCGCGGTAAAGAGCGCGTGCTTCTCTGCCGAAAAGAGCGGCTGCGTATACGAGAGAGCCGTCGGTGAGGAGCTGGGCGCTCTTACGGACAGCCTTTACTGCGCCGCGGAGGAGCTGGAGTCTCTGATAAAGAAGTCGCAGGAGATAGGCGACGTGTCGGAGAGGGCGATGTTCTGCAAGGAGAGAGTTATCGCCTCAATGGAGAAGCTGCGCGGCATCGCGGATGCGCTTGAGGTCAAGGTGTCTGCAGAGTGGTGGCCGTATCCGAGCTACGGCGATATGCTGTTCAGCGTAAGATAAAGAAAGAGGTACAAAGGGCAAGGAGCCTTTTGTACCTCTGTTTTATGAGCTCGGCTTGGCGGAGATGCGGCGCGCATCAGCCTTTGAGGTGCATTTTCAAGAGCAGTCTTTCTATGGGAGCTCTCAGCACATATGCCGTGACGGCGCCGAATACGCCTTGAACAAGATTTCCCGAAATGCTTGCGACGGCGGAGAGCCCCTCACCGAATATTACCGCGGCATAGGCGAAATATCCGACGGTCATTATCACCTCGGCGCACACTGCGGAGACGGCGATGAGGACGCGCCTTGCGCGACAGCGATCCCCAACTCTTTGCGCCGCGCCGAATACGGCGTATGCCGCAAGAGCCATGAGACCCTTGATAACGAGGGTCGCGGGAGCGTAGATGAGATATCCCGATATTATATCGGCAAGTGCGGAGCCCACCGCGGCGGCGGCGGTGCCGTAGATCGGCCCGAGCATCCAAGCGGAAAGAAGCACGAAGCAGTCTCCCATGTTCACGTACCCGTTCATCGGGGACGGGATCTGTATCAGCATCGTTGCGACAGCGGTCACGGCACAGAAGGTCGCCGTGAGGGTGAGGGCGTGCAAGCTGCTTTTTGTATTGACGGGTCTTGCGGGCATTATCGGACACTTCCCTTGCTTTTTCGGTATTTTCAGTATAGCATCTGCCGTGCTTTGTGTCAATCGGTGATATGCCGAAAAATATCCGCCTCGCTTGGATCGGTATCCGATATTTTGCCGAACGCGCAGAGAGGCGGTGCGCCTTGACTTTAATGCGGCAGTGTGATATCATATGAATGAATTTTTATCTCTCCGAGGTGCGGAGCGAAGGAGCGAAAATGAAAAGGTCTATACTCGGAAGCGATTACGACGGAACGTACAGAAAGGCGGGAGATGCGCCTCTTGAGGAGGATATTGCCGCGGTGACGGAATTCCGAAGGAGAGGGAATCTTTTCGGCGTGGTCACGGGGCGCAACATATATGAGTCGATGAATTTTGTCTCAAGGCTTCGCGGCGAGTTCGATTTTCTGCTGTGTGCAAACGGCGCGGCGTGCTATATGCCGAGTGGGGATTATATGTTCAAGGAGCTGTGCGACGGCGAGCTGCTGTCTCCCCTTTACGGGCTCTGCGAGGAGCTTGAGCTGAATTACAGCCGTGCGGATCTGAGCGGGCTCTGCGGCGGGTACAAGAGGCTCGGTGAGCTGGCGGCGGATTTTCCGCCCGTTGAGGGCAGGGTGAGCTGTAATGCCCAGCTTTGGAGAGACGGCGTGGGAGAATCGGTGATGATCTCGGCGGAGGGGCTCCGCTTTGCGGAGGGCTTTATGCAGCTTACCGTTTGCTTTGACAGCCGCGAGAGGGCGCTTTACGCGGAGAAGCTGATACGCGAGAGATTCTCGGGCGCGTTTCGGTGCAACGATCTCGGCTGCGGCTTTGACATAACGCGCGGCGGCATGGGCAAGGCGGTGGGACTTTCGAGAGTTGCCGCGGGCTTCGGCGTGGCGGAGGAAAACGTGTATGCGATGGGCGACGGGCTCAACGATATAGATATGCTCCTGAAATTCAACAGCTTCTCCATGGAGGAGAGCGTGCCGGAGGCTCATGCCGCCGCCGACAGGCGTGTCGGAGGCGTTGCCGAGGCGATCAAAATAATAGGCTCGGATTTGACGAGCGATGCCGATATTCTTTCATAAATATCGTATATTTTGTAAAAAATCAAACTTTTTTGCAATTATCGGGCATAAAACTTTCAAAATCGTATTGACAGCGTTTTTATCATATGATAAACTTAGTTATGCACAGAATAAGTGTAGCAAATTCATATCCAAATTTGGAGGGAATACAAAATGAGCATCAAAAACGAATATCTTCTGAGCGTTATCGAGACCGTTAAGGCCCGTAATGCCGGTGAGCCCGAGTTCCTTCAGGCAGTCGAGGAGGTTCTTGAGTCTTTGGAGCCTGTTGTAGAGCAGAATCCGAAGCTTGTTTCCAGCGGCGTAATCGAGCGCATGGTCGAGCCCGAGAGAATGATATCCTTCCGTGTGCCGTGGGTAGACGACAACGGAAAGCCTCAGGTGAACCGCGGCTTCAGAGTTCAGTTCAATTCCGCGATCGGTCCTTACAAGGGAGGACTTCGCTTCCATCCCTCCGTTAATGCTTCCATTATGAAGTTCCTCGGCTTCGAGCAGACCTTCAAGAACAGCCTTACGAGCCTTCCCATGGGCGGCGGTAAGGGCGGCTCCGACTTCGATCCCAGAGGCAAGTCCGACGGAGAGGTCATGCGTTTCTGCCAGAGCTTTATGACAGAGCTCC
>CAZVXL010000029.1:0-15840 GCA_964631595.1 uncultured Lachnospiraceae bacterium
CATTTAACTAAGGAGGCATATTATTTATCAGATACCGCCGAGTGATGTTCCTCGGGTATTATATCACAAACGATACAAAAATTCAATACCTCACCGCAAATTTGTACCACAATTACGGCGCGTTTGCTTTCGGGATCTACGGAAGTTGCGATACGGCTTTACCGCCGCGTGTGCAAAAACGTAAGATAAGGCTTCGGCGGATGCCGAAGCCTTATTTCTTTACTTACGCGGCAGGTCGCATGCCTTCACCGCACAGGTCTTTGCCTGTTATTTCGCAGGACCGAATTCGATATCGCTCCAGCCTGCAACATACTTCAGGATGAGGGAAGCATCGCGGATATCCACAACACCGTCACCGTTTGCATCGGCAGCCTCAAGGTCGATTTCAAGATTATCCCACTCTGCAACGTGCTTCAGAACGAGAGAAGCATCAAGCATATTGATGGCATCGTCGCCGTTTGCATCACCGTAATTGGTGGTTACAGCATGAAAATCGTAGTCGGGGCTCCAAACACGGAAGTTGTCGAGCAGAATGTAGTTATGAGTGTTGAAGAACAGTATGGGGCTGGTGTAGGTGCCGACTGTCTCGTCTACGGTATCAAGAGTGAAATCACCGAACTTTGTAGCATCGGGATCCGCCTCTGCGCTGAGTACGAGCTCTCTGTCAAGATAGCACTCGATCTTACCCTTGGTAACTCTCATTCCGATCTCGTACCAAGGAGTATCCTCATCATCGCCTACGAGTATCTCGTCTTCCAGAGGAGCGCTTGCAATCACAACGTTGGTGCTCATGGTCTGCTTAACGCCATTCTCGTCGATATACTCCCACGAATGTTCCTTTGTAAGAGAAACTTCCTTCTTCTCTATGCCTACATTAAACATATATACGGCGCCGTCCTGCTTACCGGGCTCCAGATCTTCTCTCTCGAAGCAGTCACGGTACCACAGAGAGAAGCCGTGATCACGTCCCTCCTCCTCGGGAAGATCGTCGAAAGCACATACCTTTACATCAAAGCTGGTGTAGAACTGATCCCAGCGCTGATTGTACTTCGTAGCGAAGTTGGACTGAAGAACAACAGCCTTATTGTAGCCGTAAATGCACTCATTAGCGCTGTCCCACTTGAACGCGCAGGAATCACCCTCTTGGATCCAATATCTGGGCAAAAAGCCCTTCTCGAAGGTATCCTCGAATACCAACGTGCCGGCTGCGCCGACGGAAAAGCTTGCTATGCTGAGCACGGTCAATGCAGCCAGCATGAGAGAAAGAATTTTTTTCATACCTACCTCTTGTAAATCTGAGATTTTTAATACGGGAAGCGACAAGACACAGCCCCGCACATTATGTATATATATTACCATTTCAAACGGTGATTGTCAAGCCGTTTTTGTATAATTTTCGGGAAATAATGAGTCCGCCACGTTCATATCCGCAAAGCATCGTACATCTTTCCGCCGTATCGGCGTGTGCCGCGCCGCGAAATATTCCCCTCCGCGCACCGCGTACACGTCCTGCGGCGGCGCAAATATCGCGATATTTCATTGACACCCACGCGCTTATGTGGTACAATATATGCGGAAAATCTTGCACGCAAGCTTTTACGGCGAAGCCGCTGTGTGCCCTCGCACACACTGCATTATCGACAGCTTCGCAAAAATGCCCTTGCACGCAAGCATTTTTGTTTCATGGTATAATATCATGCTCAATCAATGTCTATATCTACACAAAGGAAAAAGCTATGTCTCAAAACGAAATCCAAAACGAAAACAAAATGGGGGTAATGCCCGTCCCGAAGCTTCTCGCAACCATGGCAATACCAATGATGATATCAATGCTCGTGCAGGCGTTCTACAACGTCGTGGACAGCGTATACGTTTCACGGCTCGGTGAGGATGCCCTCAACGCCGTATCCCTCGCATTTCCTCTCCAAAATCTCATGATCGCCTTCGGCGGCGGTACCGCAGTCGGTATGAACGCACTTCTGTCGCGCGCCCTCGGCGCAAAGAAATCCAACGAAGCCGACAAGGTGGCGAACACCGGAATCTTCCTGTCGCTTTGCAGCTCCGTGGTATTCGCCCTCATCGGGTTGTTCCTCGTAAAGCCGTTCTTCCTGTTCCAGACCGACTCTCCGATAATCGTAAAATACGGCACTGACTACGCTTCCGTCTGCCTGTGTCTGTCGATCGGCGTTTTCAGCCAGTTCTGCTTTGAGCGACTCCTTCAATCAACGGGGCGCACCACCCTTGCCATGGTGACTCAGCTCATCGGCGCCGTCATCAACATAATCCTCGATCCGATACTGATATTCGGATTGCTCGGCTTCCCGAGGCTTGAGGTAGCCGGCGCCGCGGTAGCGACCGTATTCGGTCAGATAGTCGCCGCCATCGTCGCGCTCATCTTCAACGTCCGTCTGAACCATGATATTCATATTCACCCGAGGCAGATACGCTTCAACAAAAGTAACGTAGTGAATATATACAAGATCGGTCTGCCCTCGATAATCATGCAAAGCATCGGCTCCGTCATGACCTTCTGCATGAACAAGATACTCATATCCTTCACGACCGCCGCCACCGCGGTATTCGGCGCATACTTCAAGCTTCAAAGCTTCATTTTCATGCCGATCTTCGGGCTAAACAATGCCATGGTGCCGATCATCTCCTACAACTTCGGCGCGGGAAAATCAAAGAGAGTCAAAAAGACCATCAAGCTCACCGTCATTACCGCGATATGCATCATGCTTATAGGACTTGCCCTGTTTGAGCTGATTCCCGAAAAGCTTCTCTCGTTCTTCAATCCCTCCGAGGAAATGCTCAGAATAGGCGTGCCCGCGCTGAGGATCATCGGAACGCACTACATTCTCGCCGGATTTGCGATAATCGCCGGCTCCGTATGTCAGGCGATCGGAAATCCCATATACAGTCTTATCGTTTCCGTATGCCGCCAGCTCTTTGTGCTTCTGCCGACAGCTTGGCTGCTCTCCCGCCTCGGCAGACTTGAGCTCATATGGCTTGCGTTTCCCATTGCGGAGCTCGTATCCGCCACTCTCAGTGCCTGCTTCCTCGGAAAGACACTGCGCGCGGCAGACAAGACCATGAGCAAAACCGAGACCGATTAAAAACTCATACAGATAAAGCCCACCGCAAGACGGATACATTCGTTCCGCGGTGAGCTTTGTTTTCGTGCCGTCGCAAACCCAATCTTCGTCACGACAGCGCCGGCAAATGAGAAGGCGGGCAAGCGCCCGCCTTACGTATTTGCTCGGACAGTCAGTCCTCACGCAGTCGGACCGAGAACAACATCCCAGCCCGAGAGATATTTCAGAATAAGCGATACATCCGAAAGGGTCACCTTGCCGTCACCGTTTGCATCCGCGGCATCAAGATCAAGCGTCAGATCCCAGTCCGCAATGTACTTCAGCACGAATGATGCATCGTTTAGGTTCACCTCGCCGTCGCCGTTCGCATCACCGTATACGGTGGCGATCGGTGCTTCGGTCACCTCCACGGTAAATGCAGCAGTCTTGCCCTCGTATGTTACAACAACCGTTTTTGTGCCGACAGTGCCGTCATATCCCGATACGGAATAATCCGTCACTGCCTCGGTGGTGCCGTTATTGTATACGGCAGTCACGATGAGCCCCGTCAGGTCAAGACCTTGCCCCTCAATATAAACGGTTTTGTCGGGAGCCTTTGTGACCTCTATTGCCGTAATCTCACGGGGAGCCACCTCCACGGTAAATGCAGCAGTCTTATCGCGGTAGGAGACGGTCAGATCCTGCTTTCCCACAATCGACGGATCGAAGCCGCTCACCATGTCGGGTGTAATGTCGATCACCTTGGCATATCCGCCTGCATAATTCACTGTAAGCTTGCCGCCCGCTGTATCAAGAGCCTCGCCCTCTGTGTAGCTGTCCTTGAAGGCGGTGCTTATGCTTACGGACTCAACGTCAATCTCGCGGAACGGTATACTTTTGTTCTCCGCATATGTCTGTGCATAAGAATCGCAAATACCGTATATAGTGAGATTTGAGCAGCCGTAGAATACCGAATTTCCAACAATACTTGTCACGCTGTCGGGTATCATTATACTTGTCAGGCTTGTACAACCGCCGAATGCATAATCACCGATGCTTGTCACTCCGTCCGGTATTGTTATACTTGTGAGGCTCGAACAAAATGAAAAAGCGCTTTTGCCAATACTTATTACACTGTTCGGTATAGTTATGTTATTAAGGTTCGTAAGGTTCCAAAATGCATAATCGTTTATAATATAATCTTTTCCGATGTCGGGCAAGGTGATAAACGTACAGTCGCCTATGTAGTTTATCAAATATGCTTTATCGGACATATAGAACAGGTAGTTGTGAACATCTACGATTTTACTTGAACCGTTATGCACTTCTATCGCATGAATTGCAATACCGCTGTCATCACCATCAGCCCCCAGTTCAAGAGACGAGAGATTGATAACCTCTACCAGCCTGTAGCAGGCATTAAATGCGCTGGTGCCGATGCTTGTCACGCTGTCCGGTATTGTTATACTCATAAGGTTTATACAGTTCTCAAATGCACCTCTGCCGATGCTTGTTACACCATCCGGTATAGTTATGCTTATGAGGTCGGGGCAGTAGTAGAAGGCACCTCTGCCGATGCTCGTCAAACTGCTCGGCATAGTTATATCCGAAAGACTTGTGCAACCGCCGAATGCATAATCCCCGACACTTGTTACACTGCTTCCTATTACAACAGATACGACCGAATCCCGATGATTATTCCACGGAGCATCAAAGCACTCCCAATTCCACATTTCTCCCGTTCCGGATATTGTGAGAGTGCCGCTTCCGTCAAGAGTCCATGTCAGTGCATTTCCGCAATTACCGCTTGTGACAGTATCGGCGCAGATGCTTATGGGAATACTCACCGCAAGCATGAGTGCCGCAAGCAGTGCTGCTAAAGTCTTTTTCCACACGAAATTATTCTTATTCATCGTCTGACCCGCCTTTTTCGCAAAATTTCTGTCCGTCTCGGACTTGTTACCTACATTATAAACTATTTTCTCGTTTTGTCAACTATTAATCCGTTTTAAGCGGAAATTTTCCCATATCTCTCTTAAAATATAAGTATAAGATCAGGTCGCATCTCCGATGCGGTTATATTTTAAGAAAGTCAGGTGACTCTGTATGGACTTCTCCGATAAGTTACGCAGATTGATCGAAGAACGCGGGATGACTCAAAAACAGCTGGCAAGCGAGCTTCACATACCCGTTTCCACCCTCGGCGGATATGTTCAGGGTACGAGCGAGCCTGATTTTCAGACGCTGAAGATCATAGCGGGGTATTTCCGCGTTACGGCGGACTTTCTCCTCGATATGCCTTACGGCAACGCAGAAAACAGTACAGAGGGTGACCTTCTCAGAGTATTTCGATCGTTGACTCCCGAGCAAAGAGAGATATTTCTCGAACAGGGCAAGGCATTCTCAAAAGTAAGGCTCAAGGATCAAGAGCCTCTCTGATACATTCCACAATCACACAAGACGCCCGTTACCGTGCAGCATCGGTAACGGGCGATATTTGTTTTCGGTGCATTTTCACTCCGACGGCTGAGGTTTATCCGTGCTGTCACGGTGTCGCGCATTTTGGCATATACTTATCATATATGTTTTGTGAGGTGTGCCATGCTTGAGCTTATTATAGCACTCCTGTCCGGCGGAGCGTTCATCATTCTCAATGCCGAAGCTGTGCAGTCCTTCCCTCCACCGCTCTCCTCGAAGGAGGAAAAGGAATATTTCAAACTGATGAAGGAGGGCGACGGGGTTGCGAGAGCGAAGCTTATCGAACACAATCTGCGTCTCGTGAGCCACATCGTCCGAAAATACTACGGCAGCAGAGGGGAATCGGAGGAGCTTTTATCCATCGGCTCCATCGGGCTCATCAAGGCGGTGGACACCTTCGACAACTCAAACGGCGCAAGGCTTGCGACCTACGCCGCGAAGTGCATACAGAACGAGATACTGATGTATTTTCGGTCGCAGAAGAAGCAGAGTCTTGAGGTATCCATCGACGATGCCATCGACACCGACAGAGAGGGAAATCCGCTCACGTACATAGACATAATCAGATGCGAGGACACCGTTGCGGACGACATCGACCGCAAGCTTTGCGCCGCGAAGGCGCTTGAGTACATCAGAGACAAACTCTCGGAGAGGGAGCGTGAGATCATTATAAAGCGCTACGGTCTTGACGGCTCCGACCCGATAACACAGCGCGAGACCGCCGAGGCGCTCGGGATATCGCGCTCATACGTCAGCAGGCTGGAAAAGAGCGTGCTGTCCGCTCTATCCGAATATCTGTCATAGTCGAAGGCGCGCCGAGCGGCGGCGTGCCCCCTGCAAATACACCGAGATCCGTTTTTTCTCTTTGCATCAAAAAATGTGGAAAAGTGTGAGAAAATATGGTAAAATAGAGGCAGATATACAGTTTCGATAGGAAAGGCGTACATATGAAGCTCTCAAAGGAAGTAAAAACGAAGGCTCCCGCAGCGGATCGCCCACGGGGCGGCGCGGGCTTTGACACGGTGATATGGGATTTCAACGGCACTCTCATCGACGATATGATGCTCGGGATCAGGTCGGTGAACAGGATGCTTGCAAGCCGCTCTCTGCCCGAGATATCGGGGCTTGAGGAATACAGGGCGCGCTTTTTCTTTCCCGTTGAGGAATACTACCGCACCCTCGGCTTCGATTTCGATGCGGAGCCGTACACGGCGCTTGCGCGCGAATGGTTTGACTCATACCTTGCGGGTGAGAGTGGTGTCACACCGATGAGGGGCGCGGCAGAGGCGCTTGAGCTTTTCCGCAGGGCGGGGCTGAGGCAGATCATACTCTCCGCCTCCGAGAGCAAGCTCCTGCATTACCAGCTAAACCGCTTCGGCTTTGCCGATTATTTCGACAGAATGATCGGCGGCGACGATTTTCTTGCGGCGGGGAAGGCGGAGACCGCGCGGAGTATTCTCGGCAACGACAACCGTACCTGTGCGATGATCGGGGACACCAGCCACGATTTCGAGGTCGCGGAGGCGATAGGCGCCGTGCCGTTTTTATTCAGCGGCGGTCATGAATCCGAGGAGAGACTGCTCCGCAACGGTGCCGCCGTCAGCGGAAGCCTGACAGAGCTTGCAGAGCTGATAATTTCAAAAAAGCTGTGAAAATTTTACTCTAATAATAACCGCTCCGGCGGAAAAGAATATTAATGTTCCTTGAACACTACTGCAAACGAAAGGAGCATTAAAGATGGTGTTTGACAAGATCGCACTGTTGCTCGTTATCATCGGTGCTCTCAACTGGGGACTTGTCGGGCTTTTCAGCTTTGACCTTGTTGCTTGGATATGCGGAGGCTCGGGCAGTGCCGTTGCGCGTATAATCTATACCGTGATCGCACTTGCGGGGCTTTGGTGTGTCTCCCTGTTGTTCCGTTCCGAGAATGAGGTACGGGAATATCACTGAATATCATCGAAAAAGAGCCTCCGTTCCGAAATTCGGATCGGAGGCTCTTTTGCAAGCCTTTCGCCGTGCCCGTATCTGCGGTCAGTCCGTCTGAGCGCCGCTGTCCTCAAACAGCTCCTCCACAAACTCGGGAACACAGCCCTTTATGAAATCAAATGCGCCGTACACGGCATCATCCTCTCCTATCACATACACATTGTAGGTGTGAGCTCTGCGGCAGAGAGGTGTGTCCGCGTAATGGTACTCGTCCAAATTCTCAAGCGCGCTCACCACGTCGAATATATCCGAGGAATCGCCTATCCGCTCGTACTTGTCCGTACCGACCTTTTGCACGTAGATATGCTTTGTTCCCATCTGACCGATGAGGTATCCCAGAACATCGTCCTCGCTCGCGAACTTTTTGTCTATATCGGCAAACTCGTTGATTATCTCATAGTCCTCAGCCGTGACGGTGTAATCCGTGTTCATATACCAAGAATTTCCGTTTCTCGAATATACGCTCATCACACCGATCCTCGGAGAGGTTCCCCTTGTTCCGAGAGGATCGGACAGTGCGGAGACGACACTTGCCACATCACTCGAAGGTATTCGGATAACGAACCCTTCGTCACCATCCTCGCCGTTGATGAGGCTGAACTCCATATCCGCCTCCCACAGCTTTGTGCTACCCGAAATATCCGTCTCAAGCTTTCCGGTATCTCTGAGGAATTCGGCAAGCTCATACGTGCCCTCACAGCTCCGCATGAACCGCACCGCATATGGGATACCGAGCTTTGTGCGGAACACCGCCTGTACCGCTTTGTAGTCAAGGCTGTTGTATCGGGATACGCCGTAAAGCTCATCCGGGACGGCAGAGAGCTCATCTTCTTCTCCGTACTTCGCATATACGTCATTATCCTCATAGGCTAAAGTGTAGATGGGCATGGTTTCCGTCGGGTCATACTTCTCGGCGGCTGCCAGAAGCTTTGTCGCCTTCTTCGCAAAATCTCCGCCGTATTCGGCAGTATAGCTGTAATCATATGTTATTTCGACGCTCTTTATGTGTGACGGGCTCGGGATGCTCATAAACATACCGAACGCATCGGCGTAGAGCACGATCGACACGACCGCCATCACGCCCGCATACACGCCGAAGCCGCGAAGTCCCTTGAATATCGCTCTTGCGGACTTATGGAGTATGCCGTTCGTCAGCATAAAGGTCACAAGAGAGCCGAAGAAAACGCCCAAAAACATTCCAAGCTCAGACTCGAATATCAACTCGAATACCAGTCCGAAAGCCGTTCCGCCGATAAAGATCGTCGCATACTTGAAGATAAATCTCGCAGGGCTCCAAATGACGGGCTGAGATGCACTCTCGCTTCTGCGGAAGCAGTACAGCAGGAATGCCAGTCCGTAGAACACTATCGCCGTTACGAGAACTATCGCAATTTCCTTGCCGAAGGCTCCGGTAAAGCCTATGTTTCCGTCCGCATCATAGGTGATGAGCCTTATAAACCGCAGAGGACAGCACAGCGGTATAAGGAAGCTTCCCGACATATAATATTCCAGATCAATAAGGTTGCTTCCGCCCCTGTCAAGCCATGACATCAAGATAACGACGCAGTAGACCGCCAGCGGAAGGAAGATCACATATGCCGCGCCGACAAAGCGCATAAAGCCCGTGCCCGTGAGAGATGCCGCAAAAAGCGTCATCGCATACACGAGAAAGAAGAACAGTATGCCGTACTCAAGCGTGAGCAGTACGGGGCGTATCAGCATGGGAATATGTCCCACCTTTACCGCAAATACCGTAAACATCACGGCAAGCCACGCCGTAAACGATACCGCATAGAAAATAAAGCTGTGCAGAGTTGAGGTGGTAAACAGTGCCTCGCGTCTGAGCGGCAGGCTGTGGTAAAAGTTCACCGACACCTTATTGTTCGTGTATTTCATGGTGGTTATGCCGCAGAGAAGCCCCGCAAGCATTGAGATCACCACGTTGACCATGCCTATCCCGTACAAAAACTGACTTGCCCACGTGATCAGCTCACCGGCTTCCGGTACATAATCGATCCTGTCGGAAATGCCCTTCACGGTGGGAACTATCATCGAAAGTGTAAACAGAACTATGAACACCACAAAAAGCGGCCAGCCTGTTTTCAGTTGAAATTTGAAAAATCTGCCGTTAAAGAAGCGATGATTTGAGCTTCTCTTAACCGATGATGATGTCTGAGTAGTCATAACCCTTCTCCTCCATTTCCGTAATGAATATTTCCTCAAGGGTAAGCGGAACAAACTCGCAGAAGGTGGGCAGGAAGCCCGCCATCACCTCGGATATCTCCTCCTCCGTGCCCCTTGCGACTATCGTATAAAGGCTTCCCTGCTTTTTCATGTCGATAAGCTTCAGACCCGACAGATCCTCCTCCGTCAGCTCTCGCGGTATAGCCGCCTGAACCTTCTGTATGCCGAGCCTTATATCGTCAAGCTCACGCACAAAGAGCAACTCACCCTTGTGGAGCATTCCCACGTAATCGCAGATATCCTCAAGCTCTCTGAGATTGTGTGAGGCTATCACCACCGTCATTCCTCTCGCCGCGACCTCCTCGGCAAACAGCCTCTTTACAAGCTGTCGCATCACCGGATCAAGTCCGTCGAAGGTCTCGTCGCAGAACAGATACATCGGCTGACAGGAAAGTCCGAGAAGCACGGATGCCTGCTTCTGCATTCCCTTTGAGAAGGTATTGACCTTTCGCCTCTCGTCAAGCCCGAAAAGCTGTAGGAGTGAATTGTATTTCGCCACCGAAAAAGAGGGGTACACACTGCGGTACAGCTCACGCATCTCGGCTATTGTTCCGCCGGAGCTGAAGAACTGCTCATCGGACAGATAGACCATCTTCTCCTTGACCGCGCTGTTCTCCCACACGTCGATATCATTGTACGTCACACTTCCCTCATCTCCGTCAAAGACACCGCACATTATGCGGAGCAGTGTCGATTTTCCCGAGCCGTTCGATCCGATGAGCCCGAAAATGGAGCCGTCGCGCATCTGAGCCGTGACCTCGGCAAGTGAGCGCACCTCCCCGAACGATTTTGTGATTCCGTTTATTTTTATCATGATTTCTCCTTTACGTCATTACCGATGCCGAAGGCAGTGCCCGCCTCTCGGCAGAAATCCTCATAACCGATGCCCGCATCCGCCGCATCCGCCGCTACCTTGCGTATCGCGGCATTTATCTGCTCATGCCGCATACCTCGCACGGTGTCGGCATTTGCGACTATTATGCTCCCGCGTCCGGAAACGGACTGTATCACGCCCTGTCTCTCAAGCTCCGTATACGCCTTCTGTATCGTATTCGGATTTATTCCGAGCTCATTTGCCAAAGCTCTGACAGACGGCATATAGCTGTTCTCCAAAAGGACTCCGCGTCCGATCTGCTCCTTTACGCTCTCAACTATCTGCTCGTAAATAAGCTGTCTTTTTCGCAGATCTATTGAGATCACACCCATGCTTTCGCCTCCCTCTGCTCGTATTAACTGTATTATTAGTACCAGTACACTTATATGATACACCCTTCCCTTGCCGTTGTCAATAACAAACGAATAATTTTTTCGGAGAATTGTTTATTTTTTGTGACAGGTATTGCCAAATGCGTTTTTGTAGGCTATAATAATATCAAAAAAGTCAGGAGGAAATAAAATGCGTTTTTTACTTGAAGGCGAAGCAGCTGCCGGCGGCGCACAGAGCTCTCTCGTACCTATCATAATGATAGTTGCCATGATCGCTATCTTCTATTTCTTTATGTACAGACCTCAGAAGAAGCAGGATCAGCAGCAGCAGCAAATGAGAAATTCCATAGAGGTAGGCGATGAGATCACCACCATCGGCGGTATCATCGGAAAGATCGTCTCCATAAAGGATGAAACTCTCGTACTCGAAACCTCAAAGGATAAGACCAAGATCAGGATCCTTCGCTCCGCGATACGCAGTGTCGATGTAAAGGCGGCGGATTCTCAGGGCTGATGCCGAGCATCCGAATATAAGCCGAGTCTCCCGAATATATTCTCTCAGAAGAATAATTCGGGAGGCTTTTTCCATGTCTGAACACAACAG
The DNA here is from genome assembly GCA_964631595.1 of uncultured Lachnospiraceae bacterium. Taxonomy (GTDB): domain Bacteria; phylum Bacillota; class Clostridia; order Oscillospirales; family CAG-272; genus UMGS1312. The sequence continues at coordinate 11,593 of CAZVXL010000029.1, forward strand.
TGAGATGCCGAGGGTGCTTTCGCTCATAATCTGCGGCACCAAGGGCTTTGCGGTCGGCGTGATCGCGGCGGCGGTGCTTCTTTTCGTCTTTACGGGGATCGCATACGGGGTCGATGATCCGGAGGCGCTGCTCACGCCTCTCGGCTTCACGGCACTGCTTGCCTCCTCCGCGGTCACGGGAGCCGTTGCCGGCGCAAGCTCGCACACCCAATCTCCGCGCTCCGCTCTCTACGGTGCCGTCGGCGGTGTGATGCTCCTGCTTGCCGTTTTGCTCCTTTCATTTATACCGGCAGAGGCTCCGAGGGACGCGCTCTCCCCCGCCGTAAAGCTGCTCATGTACGGCGCAATACCTCTCCTGTCCGCTGCCTGCGGAGCCGTATTCGGCAAGAGGAGGCGGAAAAGGAGAGGCGGACACAGAAGGCGCAGATAGGGCTTCTCAAGGGCAGGATCGCTCTCAAACGGCAGACGTCCCGTCACGCCACAGGCGAAAAGTGCGCCGTTCGTTACTGCAAATTGCTGTATTCGGCGCCTCGAATACGAGCCCGAATGGTACAACTCGACAATTTCGAAAAAACGCGGAACTTCTCTCTTGACAAATGTCGATTTTGATTATATAATATTTGCATAACTTGAAATGCAATGACGGAAATTGTATGAAATGTAAGCTCTCCAGAGAGTCGGCGGTCGCTGTGAGCCGATGTGTCTTATTTCATCACTCATTCCCGAGCAGAGCTTCTCAAAAGGAAGCTACGGCGTGCCCCGTTACCATGGCAGAGGATTTGCTTGAATCCTTACGAGTGACTGCATTTGCAGTAAAACGGGTGGTACCGCGGTAGAATTATCGTCCCTGAAGTTTATACTTCGGGGACTTTTTGTTTTCCGCTTATATTTCAAAAAACACTTACCTAAGGACGGTATTCTTATGAAAAAGCTTATAATCACCGATGCTACTCTCAGACGCAAGGCAGAGGCCGCTTCCGAGCACGGCGGCACCGCATACGGCTTCAAAGCCGTTGTTGAGACCGCAAAGCTTCTTGAGCGCGCCGGCGCGGATATCATCGAAATGGCTCCCGTCACCGACAGGAAGACCGACAGTCTCATCCTGCGTACCATAGCCGCGGCTGTCTCCGCAAAGCTTGCCGTCGGCGGCGGAATGTCCACCGAGACAATAGATCTCGCGTGGGATGCGCTGAAGGGTGCCGAGGACGCACGGCTCATCGTAGCACTTCCCGTCTCCGCCGTGCAGATGGAATATCTGTGCCACAAGAAGCCCGATGCAATGCTCGCGCATATTGAGCTTCTCGTAAAGCACGCCGCCTCCCTCTGCGGTGACGTTGAATTTGCCGCCATCGACGCGACACGCAGTGAGCGCGAATTTCTCATGAAGGCGATTTCGGTCGCCGCCGATGCCGGCGCCGATGCCGTCACCGTATGTGATACCGCAGGTGTCATGATGCCGTGGGAATTCGCATCACTGATAAGTGATGTAAAATCGGCCATTCCCTCGGGCAAGGACGTCTCCGTCGGTGCCGAGACCTCCGACAGCCTCGGAGTGGCAAACGCCTGTGCTCTCGAAGCCGTTCGCGCCGGATGCGATTTCATCAAGGTCGGCTCGACCGGTACAAATCTCCCGTCTCTGCTCTCCGTATGCACCGCATTATCTCAGAAATCCGACTGCATGAAGGTGTCCGTCGGTGCCAACATGACGGTGCTCCGCAAGACCTCCTCGCAGATCTCGTCGATCTGGGATGACGGTCGGCGCAGGGCGGATACGGACGGTGAGGAGGACGCCTCCTCCATGCTTCTCGATATCCACTCCGATATCAACGCCCTCCGCGATGCCGCCGAGTCGATCGGCTACGACCTCTCCGAGGCGGATCTGGCAAACGTCTACGAGCTGTTCCGCGCGGTCGCAGATAAGAAGAAGGTCTCGCAAAAGGAGCTTGAAGCCATCATCGCAAGCGCGGCAATGCAGGTGCCGCCCACATATACTCTCGACAATTTCGTAATAAACAGCGGCAACATAATCACCTCGACAGCTCACATCGTGCTCGACAGAGCAGGTCGGAAGCTTGAGGGAGTCAGCCTCGGAGACGGCCCGATCGACGCCGCCTTCCTCGCCATTGAGCAGATCATAGGTCATCATTTTGAGCTTGACGATTTCCAGATCCAGTCCGTGACCGAGGGTCGTGAGGCGGTAGGCGATGCCATTGTAAAGCTCCGCTCTCAGGGCAGACTGTACTCCGGCAGAGGAATCTCGACAGATATCGTCGGGGCAAGTATCTCCGCATACATTTCGGCTCTCAACAAGATCGTGTACGAAGAACGCGGAGTCTGAATCACAGAAAGGATATCATAAATGAAAACAGCTATTTCAAATTTCGGCTGGCTCGGCATGGGCTTCCAAGAGTTTGCCTCGGAGGCAGCCGAGCAGGAATACTCTGGCATTGAAATATACGATATCTCCCGCGATGAGGTATCCGGTGCCGGTGCGCCCTTCTCCTACGAAAGAATGGAGGCCTCGGCGCGCGTGCTTGCGGCAAAGGGACTTGAGATCTCGGTGATCGGCGCGGGCTGTGACATCTCCGAGGGGGTCTGCATCGAAGACAATGCCGAAAAGATACTGAGAGCGATAGATATCGCAAGATCGGTGCGCTGCGGATACGTATGTCTCAGTGCCGTCTCCGAGAAGGATCCGAGCATCGCGCGTGAAAACGCGATAGATCACATCGGACGCGTGCTTGATTCAGCCGTCACCGCAGGCGTGACACTGCTCGTTGAGACAAAGGGCGTATTTGCCGACACGGAGTTTCTCCGCGACACCCTGAACATTTTCGCAAACGACAGTCTCGCAGTCCTCTGGGATCCCGCCGACACCGTTATTGCGGGTGAGGAGCCCGAGAAGTCTATTCAGAATCTCGGCGCATACGTCGAATACGTTCACATCTGCGATTACGCCGAGGCAGACGGCAAATACTCTCCCGCTCTCGCGGGAGAGGGCGTGATCCCGATGGGAGATATCATGAATTCTCTCAGATCCGTGAGCTACGACGGATACATATCCGCCGTCTGCGATCCCGATGATTTCGGTGAGCTCGGTATCCCCGATATCGTATTCCCGCAATTTGCAAACTACATAAAGAGCATTATCCCCCAGAAGCAGACCGAGGCGGTATTCCTCGAAAACAGAAGCAGAACCGGAAAGTATATCTGGAAGCACGGTGAGCTTATCGACAAGACCTTCTCGCAGGTGCTCGACACCATGGCGGAGACCTTTCCCGATCAGCTCTGCTTCAAGTACACCACTCTCGATTACACGAGAACCTACGCGGAATTCCGCGATGACGTCGATACCTTCGCCCGTTCGCTTATCGCGATGGGAGTAAAGGCGGGAGATCACGTCGCCGTATGGGCTACGAACGTTCCCGCGTGGTACATATCCTTCTGGGCGACCACCAAGATCGGTGCCGTGCTCGTCACCGTCAACACCGAATACAAGATCCACGAGGCAGAGTATCTGCTCCGCCAATCGGACACCCACACGCTTATCATGGTCGAGGGAAACCGCGATTCGAATTACTCCGGAATAATCGAGGAGCTCTGCCCCGAGCTGAAGGGCACGGACAGCGGCAAGCCAATTCACTGCCGCAAATTCCCCTTCCTCAGAAATATCGTCACCGTCGGCTTCAAGCTCAAGGGCTGTATCACGTGGGAGGAAGCGATGGATATGTCCGTCAGAGTGCCTGTTGAGGAGGTATTCCGCCGCGCCGCAATGGTCGACAGAGATTCCGTCTGCAATATGCAGTACACCTCCGGTACCACCGGCTTCCCCAAGGGCGTTATGCTGACACACAAGAGCGTTGTGAACAACGGAAAATGCATCGGTGACAGAATGGATCTGTCCACCGCGGATCGAATGATGATACAGGTACCGATGTTCCACTGCTTCGGAATGGTGCTGTCGATGACAGCCTGCATGACGCACGGCGCGACCATGATGCCGATGCCGTATTTCTCCCCGAGATCCTCGCTTGCCTGCATAGATCTTGAGAAGATCACCTGCTTCCACGGCGTTCCGACGATGTTCATTGCCATGCTCCGTCACGAGGACTTCGCAAAGACCGACTGCTCTCACATCCGCACCGGTATCATGGCGGGCTCGAACTGCCCCGCCGAGCTGATGCGTGAGGCTGCCGAGAAAATGGGAATGAAGGAGATCACAAGCGTATACGGACAGACCGAGGCCTC
>CAZVXL010000030.1:0-15322 GCA_964631595.1 uncultured Lachnospiraceae bacterium
CGAGCTGGAGATCGAGAGCCTCCATCGAGCAGATCGTATCCGCAAGGCTGCCGGTGTGACCGACCATATCGCCGTTGGGGAAGTTTACGCGAATGGATCTGTACTTTCCGCTGCGGAGACATTCGATCAGCTTGTCGGTGATCTCGGCGCACTTCATCCACGGGCGTTGCTCGAAGGGAACCACGTCGGATTTGATCTCAATATAGGTTTCGGTATCCTCGGAGAACTTGCCGGAGCGGTTTCCGTTCCAGAAATAGGTCACGTGACCGAACTTCTGAGTCTCGGAGACGGCGAGCTGTGTGACGCCGGTATCGGCAAGATACTCACCCATCGTTCCGGTGATCTCGGGGGGAGCCACGAGATAGCGGGAGGGAATGTGAAGGTCACCGTCGTATTCGAGCATACCGGCGTATACGACCTTCGGCGCGCGGACGCGGTCGAACTTGTCGAAATCGTCTCCCGCCTCAAAGGCGGTGGAGATCTCAAGAGCTCTGTCGCCGCGGAAATTGTAGAATACAACGGAGTCGCCGTCGTTTACGGTGCCGGCGGGCTTGCCGTCTGCCGAAATAACGAACGGGGGGAGATCCTGATCGATCACGCCGGTCTCGGCGCGGTACGTCTCGATCGCCTCTGCCGCAGATGCGAACATTCTGCCCTCACCGAGCACGTGAGTCTTCCAGCCGCGCTCGACCATAGCCCAGTTTGCGCCGTAGCGATCCATCGTGATGTTCATTCTGCCGCCGCCGGAGGCGATCATTATATCGAAATCGGGTGAGCGGAGAGTGGAGAGGTATTCCTCAAAGGGAAGCACGTAGTCGAGTGCGGAGGTCTCACCGACGTCTCTGCCGTCGAGAAGTATGTGTATGCGAACGCGCTTCGTGCCCTCCTTCTTGGCTTGCTTCAGCATTGCCTTCAGGTGGTCGATGTGGGAGTGTACGTTGCCGTCGGAGAAAAGACCGATGAAATGAAGCGTCGTGTCCTTGGAGTTGTCGATGATCTCACGCCATGCTGCGGATTCGAACATCTTGCCGCTCTCAATGGAGGTGGTGACGAGCTTTGCGCCCTGTGCGAACACCTGACCGGAGCCGAGTGCGTTGTGTCCGACCTCGGAGTTGCCCATATCGTCATCGGAGGGCAGACCGACGGCAGTGCCGTGCGCCTTCAGAGTGACCATCGGATACTCTCTCATAAGTCTGTCGAGATTCGGGGTCACGGCGCGCTTTACGGCGTTCCCCTCGGTATCGGGTGCGATGCCTACGCCGTCCATTACGATGGTCAGCACGGGACCCTCCGCACCTTTGAAGTTTTTGAGTTTATCAAGCTTTTTGCTCACGTTAATATATCCTTTCTTCGCGAAGCGAGTATGATTTATCATGCAATCACATTATATTATATCCCCAAACGGGGCAAATAACAAGAGGTTTAGCGATTTTTGGGGCTTTTTTTGACGGGCTCTCTCTCCCTCTCACACAGGGGCACGGCGTGAGAAAGCAGTGCGACCGAGGGGGCAAGGGCGCGTATGCCGAGCGCGACATCGAACTGACCGCCGTCGGCAAGAGCGGCGATGAGATTTGCCGCGAGGAGCACCGCTATGGGGATAAGCGCGGCGAGAGCTCTCCTTGTCCTTACCATGGGGTGGCGCAGGGCGGCGGCAACGGAGAGCAGAAGAACGAGTATGCCGCCCGAGATCACGACGGGGGCGAAAAGCCCGTAGATGAAGCCGCTTGCCCAAAGTCCGACGTCCTCAGGCAGAGCCGACAGCCTCTCCGACAGGATGACGGATACCGCGAAAAGAGAGAAGCCGCCGAGGAGGAGGAGTGCGAGATGTGTGAGCCTTGCGGCTCTTGTCGGCATAAGTCTCTCGGTGAGATACAGCACGGGCATCGAGAGGGCCGCGATCAGGCTTGCCGCTGTTATAAGAAGCTCTGTCATGCTCAGTCGCCTGTGCCCGAGAGATAGATCTCCTGCTCGGGTGTAAGCTTGTCGATGCGGATATTCATGGAGGCAAGCTTCTCCCATGCGACGGAGCGGTCGATCTCGACGGGCACGGGATATACGTCGGGCGTAAGCTCTCTGCCGTGCTGTGCCATATACAGCACACCTCTTGCCTGAAGCGCAAAGCTCATATCCATGATCTCGGCGGGATGACCCATTCCGGCGGCGAGATTCACAAGTCTGCCCTCTGCGAGAAGATTCAGCACTCTGCCGTCGGGCATACGGTATCCGGTGATGTTCGGGCGCCTCTCTTTGATCTCGGTCGCCGCCATTTCAAGCTCGGTCTTGTTTATTTCAACGTCGAAGTGACCGGAGTTCGCGAGCAGAGCGCCGTCCTTCATTGAAACGAAATGCTTGCCGCGGATGACATCGGCACAGCCGGTGAGAGTTATGAAGATATCCCCGAGGCTTGCCGCCTCGTCCATCGTCATGACGGTGAAGCCGTCCATGACAGCCTCGACCGCCTTTACGGGGTCGATCTCGGTTATGATGACCACGGCACCGAGCCCCTTGGCTCTCATTGCGGCGCCCTTGCCGCACCAGCCGTAGCCCGCGATGACCACGGTCTTTCCGGCAATAACGAGATTTGTGGTGCCCATGATGCCCTCAAGGGTGGACTGTCCCGTGCCGTAGCGGTTGTCGAACAGATGCTTGCAGTCCGCATCGTTTATGTTGAGCATGGGGAATTTCAGCTCACCTGCGGCGGCTCTTGCCTTGAGGCGGTGAACGCCGGTCGTGGTCTCCTCACAGCCGCCGATGATGCTCTTGCCGTAGCCGACGGCATCACCGTGAAGCAGTGATACGAGATCCCCGCCGTCATCTATAATAATATGAGGACAAAAGTCGAGCACGCGGATCAGATCGTCGCGGTATTCCGCATCCGAGGCGCCGTGTATGCCGAACACCTCAACTCCGTCGATCTCATTTGCGGCGGCGGCAACGTCATCCTGAGTGGAGAGCGGATTGCAGCCGGTCAGACGCACCTCGGCGCCTCCCGCCGCAAGTGTTTCCGCAAGACAGGCTGTCTTTGCCTCCAGATGTATCGACATTGCTATTCTGTAGCCCTCAAGGGGTCTCGTTCTTTCAAGCTCCTCTCTTATTCCGGCAAGCACCGGCATATAGGAGCGCACAAAATCCATTTTATCCTTGCCGAGCGGGGCAAGCTCCTTTGATCTGATGTGAGACACGGTATCTCCTCCTTATTGTGTTTGTCTTTTATTCCGTGCAGTATGCGGCGGCACACATTATGCCGTAGCGACCGGATTCATAGGTGAGACCGCCCTGCATAAAGGCGGTGTACGGCTCACGCATGGGGCCGTCGGCGGAGAGCTCGATCGACGAGCCGCCCGTGAATGCGCCTGCCGCCATTACGACGGGATCGTCGTACCCCGGCATATCCCACGGCTCGGGCGAGACGTGAGAATCAATCGGAGAGGCGAACTGGATACCGCGGCAGAAGCGCACCATATCCTCGGGTGAGCCGAGGGTGACTGTCTGGATTATATCGTATCTGTCCTCACCGGCGGCGGGGGAGACGGTATATCCGAGACGGTCGAAGATGTAGGCGGCGAGATGAGCCACCTTCAGCGCTTGCGCGGTGGTGTGCGGGGCGTAGTAGAGCCCCTTCAGAATGTTTCTCGTCTGACCGAGAGATGCGCCTATCTCAAGACCTACTCCGGGACAGGTGAGCCTGTAGCCGGCAAGCTCCACTGCCTTGGCGCTTCCCGCGATGTATCCGCCGATATCCGCCATGCCGCCGCCCGCGTTCTTGATGAGGGAGCCGATGATCATGTCGGCGCCGAGAGCGCACGGCTCGGCATCACAGGTGAATTCGCCGTAGCAGTTGTCCACCACGACAAAGGCGCTCGGCGCATCTGCCTTCAGTATGCGCGCGGCATTGCCTATCTCCTCGGCGGAGAGGGAGCGGCGAAGCAGATAGCCCTTGGAGCGCTGAATGAAGATCACGCGGACGCGGTCTCCGTACCGTCTCAGCATCTCCTTCGCCTTCGCAATATCTATCCTGCCGTCGGGGGTGAGATCCACCTGAGCGTATTCCACGCCGAAATCCGCGAGGCTTCCGCTTCCGTTTGCGCCGCGAAGCCCGATGACGTCGTGAAGGGTGTCATAGGGGGCGTTTGTGACGGACAGCATAACATCTCCCGGACGGAGCAGTCCGAAAAGTCCTACCGTGATGGCATGAGTTCCGCTGAGGATCGAAGGACGGATGAATGCCGCTTCGGCACCGAAGATCCTTGCACATACTCTGTCGGCGGCATCTCTGCCCATATCGCCGTAGCCGTAGCCGGTGGAGGGGGCGAACATCGCCTCGGAAATGCGCTCCTCACGGAAGGCTTCGAGCACGCGCACGGTGCAATCGAAGGAGCGCTTGTCTATTTTCGCAAAGGTCGGAGCAAGAAATTCCTCCGCCTCGGCGGTCAGCTTCAATATGTTTTCGGGAATATTCATGTCAGTGTTCCTTGTACTTATAAAATTGTGCAATCACAGCTATTTTACTACCGTCGGCACGAAATGTAAAGAGAAAAGATGTAAATTTGCCATAAATCTCCCGCTGACGGGAAAATTGCTGCGTTTCGATGCTTTTTTATGTATTTTGTCTTGATAAAATTCACAATATATGATAAAATAGATAAAATATTTGCATAATTTTGACCGTGACGAGGTATTTGCGCCGCAAGGCTCGGCGCGTACCGCCTTGCACGGGTCACTTGGAGGAATAATATGAGAAGATTTGTTTCAGTATTGCTTGCGGCTTTGCTTGCGGCATCGGCAGTGTCCTGCGCCGCGACGAATACCGACGGAGGCGTTGGGCTCTCCGTGACCTCGTCGGCGGAGAGCTATTTGAAGGAGCGCCTCGGTTGTGTGCCGGAGGACGTGATCCTCGGTGATGCGGAGGCGGCGGCAGCATACGGAGTCGATATGAGCGATTTCGACGATGACGGATACCTCGTTCGCACGCTGAACGGAAAAACGCTTGTCCTCGGAAAGACGGAGGACGGGCTTGACAGAGCGGCGCGGTACTATGCAAATCATGTGTTCGGAGACAACGCGCCCGTAAATAAGGTATACGGAGAGGGCGCAAAGGTCAAGAGCTTTACCGTGTGCGGAAGAAGCGTGGCTGATTTTGTGATAACGGTCACACAGTCGCATCCCGAGGACGGCTATCCGGAGGCTACGGCGTTTGCCGCAGAGGAGCTTGCCGGCGTGATCGAGGATGCTACGCGCATAAGAGTGCCCATAGTCGAGGAGAGTGAGCTTGCGGAGGGCGTGCCGTATTTCAGACTCACCTGCGACGGCTCGGGTGATAACGGAACGGACGGCTTTACCGTGACGGTGACCTCGGAGGGAAATGTCGAGATACTCGGCGGCGTCAAGAGGGGTTGCCTCTATGCCGCATATGATATTGCCGAGAGATGGCTCGGCACGCGGTTCGTCGCATACGATTATACATATATCTACGAGGCGGACTCGGTGGATATCACCGAGAGCGACAGCTATTCCGATGCGCCCGCCGGCAACATGAGATACCTGTCCAGCTATTCTCCGAACAAAGGCATCTACGGCTTTGCACAGATGCCCGCATTTGCGGCAAAGAATAAGCTCAACGGAAATCCGTCGACCGTGCAGTACGGCTACGCCGAGCGCGTGGTGACGCACCACGGAATATACAGATTTTGGGGCACGGAGTCGAGTGCGGCAAATCTCTGCTTTAACGACGATGAGCTGAACGACGGCGTGATCGAGGCGGTTGAGAAATACCTTGAAACGGCGAAGGGAACGGGAGAGCTGTACAAGGGAACTCACTATAACGTGAGCCTCGGGCATAACGATTCGGATATCTTCTGCCAATGTGTGGACTGCCTTGCCGTTGCCTTCGAGGAGGGCTCGTATTCCGGAAATATCATAAGACAGGCGAATATGATAGCCGATCACTTCAGGGACGAGTATCCGCAGGTGCTCTTTAACGTATTCGCATATTGGGGAACGGAGAAGCCCTGCAAGACAAGGGCCGCAGATAATGTCTCCGTCGAATACTGCATTATCGGAGCCTGCTACAGCGGGCCGCTTGACGGAAGCGAGTGCAGAGAAAACCGAGTCGGACTTTCCGGCTACACTCCGGCGGAGGAAAAGCGGAATATCCTCGGCTGGCTCTCTCTTGTCGAAAACTTCGATGTAAGACTGTACTATTTCACGAACAGGCTGTATTCACCGAATAACGCAATCTCCAACCTCCACTCGGATATCGGTTATTTGTATGAGCTCGGCGTGAGAAATATATATACCGAGCTTACAGAGACCGTTTTCGCCTTCGATCACCCCGCCTCATGGCTGTGGTCGAAGATGGTGTGGGATCCGAATATGTCCGAGGAGGAGTACAATGCTCTGAAAGAGGAGATAATCATGCTCACCTACGGAGAGGGGTATGAGCTCATCCTCGATTATATAAAGCTTTACGATACCTATATCCTCTGTACCGACAGGAACACATGGGGTGCCGACCTTGACTATATAAAGATCGGTGCGAGCGCCGATTATGCCCTCGGGCTGTTCGAGAGAGCAGAGGCTGCGGCAGATACGGCGCGTGCGGCAAAGAACGTGCGTAATTTGAAGGCTCACGTAATCTTCAATGCGATGTGTGCATGGTATGAGGATAAGGCGATAAACGGAAGCAATGAGGAAAAGGAATATATGAGGTCGCTTGCATATGAGCTTCGTGACATCATCGAGAGCTCCGGCGTTCAGAATATAGATCTGACCGAGGTGACGCTTGAGACTATCGACTGGGAGAGCGATCCGAGAAAGTGGGACAAATTCGCCTGAGATACGAATTCGATACCGCCGTGCGCTTGCGGCGCATCGCTCCCCGTGATCTGCGGCGAGTCGGACGTATCCCCCGCGATAAGACTTGAGTATTCCCACGACGAGGAGCTTAAGGTCGGCGGATACGAGTATTTTGAGAGAGACGGCGATCTTGTGATAAGCGGTGCGCGAGGGCTCCTCCAACGGCGTATACCGCTTCCTTGAGAAGGAGTGCGGATGGACAAATCTGTTCTTCGGTACGAGCGATCTTCGCGAGACGGATTCGCTTGTGATCGAAAAGGGACTTTACGGTAGGGAAGTGCCCGCGTTTGAGTGGCATACGATCTCGGTAAATTACAGCAAAATCCCGTACAAGAATGACAGATCCCCCATGTCGAAGGCGCAGCAGTCCTACCCGCAGCGCCACGCAAATCACGGAATGACCTATAATATATGGGCGGATTGGCAGCCTAACAATCATACGGGTCAGCTCTGCTATACGGCGGAGATCTATCTTGAGACTACCATAGACAATATCCGAGAGCATCTGAAAAAGCAAGAGGCGGACGGCGCCGTTATCGGTGAGACGATAAGATATATTGATATATCGCAGGGTGACAGCGGACGGTATTGCCGGTGCAAGAACTGTACGGATATCGCTTCGGAGTCACCGGCGTTCAGTTCGGAAAATATTTGCAGGATTGGTGCGCGATATCGGATAACACCTATATCTGGTATTACCATATCGGCGTAAACTTCAGCTATTACAATGTTTGGGATGTCTTGTACTATGACTACAGGAAGCTTTATGAGCTCGGTATAAAGGGCGTCTACTTCTATAACTATAACCGAGGCATGGGACTTAAATCCGTGGAGCATTTGCTTGCGTGGAGCCTTGTCTGGGATATAGATATGACTTGGGATGAGTATACGGAGCTGTTCCATACATATCTTGAGCAGGAATACGGATGCGGCTGAGGTGTCGAGACTGCTTGAGACCTACTCCCTGCTCAGCCTTGAAATAAAGAGAAGATCACGGATATAGACAGGATCACCTCGTCGGTGGAGCAAGCGGCACAGATAGTCGGCGCCGATCGGTATAAGCTGAAGGTGATGAGCTTTAACGTATATTACAGTAAGCTCACAGAGGAGAGAATGGGTCTGGTAGCCGAGAAGATCCGCGGCGAGAGCACCGAGACACTTCAGGGCTTCGGGGAAAAGTCCGCTATTATCGACTTCACGTTTGTGAACAACTATTTCCCCGTGACCTCGTATAAGGTATGCGAGCCCAAGATCGACGGTGAGTGGGTATCGGATCATAACGCCATCGTGTCCGAGCTGATACTCTACCCCACCTCAAAATCGCTCGGCGCGAGGTAAACGCACCGCCGTGACGGGCTCGGGAAATGAGGGCTATCCAAAGCCGGGCAACGCGGATTGCGACCGGTGATCTGCTATGTAAATAAAAAATCGAGGGCACTTTACTGTGTCCTCGATTTTTATATGCGGAGCCTCACCGAATTTACAAGGCTTTTTGCGTTTGGAGAGCGGTGCGACCCGTGACGGGCACACCGTATCGTGCATAGCTCGATCCTTAAAAGCGCAGGGCTTTGTCCGCGGTACGGTATTCGGGCGCGGCGAAATACGGCTCCGTGCCCGAGAGACTCAGTATCTGAACCAGCCGACGCTTCCGAGAGAAAGGTCGATAATCAGCCAGCCGATGATGAAGATGCCGAGCGCGGCACAGACGATGCCGAGATAACGCTTGTCGCGCTTCAGTGATTCGATGTGCGCCTGCGAGGATTTCTTGATCTCCGCGATACGGCTTTCGTATATCTCCCTCATCATTGTTAATGAGGTGCTTTCGCTTTCGGCAGTCTTGGGCGCGTTCCCGAGCATCTCGTCGATGGAGCCGCCCATCGCGAGAACGAGCTTCGCCACAGTTTCAAATCGGGGGTCTGCGGTCTCTCCCGAGAAGATCTTGCGAATTGTCGCCTCGGGCAGGTCGCTCATTTTCGACAGCTCACTCCATGAGAGGTTTTCCTTGCTTTTCAGCGCGATCAAATAGTCCTTAACCGTATTCTACCACCCCTTTGCCCGTATTTTACCACGGTATTTGCCCGTTTTATCGGAAAATACCGAATTTGAACAATTTACAGCTCTTGTCGAATGTGATAATATAGTGGCGGGAAAACGGAGAGGCGCTCAAACGACGCCGAAAACGGCGGCGAGAGCCGGACACCGCCTCACGTACCACTGCGAAGATAAGCCCACTATCATGTACATTATACTGTGATTTGTTGCAGTTGTCAATTAAAATTTTGTTGAAAAGGAGCAAAAATATGAGAAAAAGAAAAAGAACCGCGAAAAAGAGGGCAGATCCGCTGAAGCTTGTGTGCTGGTGCGTGATCCCGACGGCAATTGCGGCGTGTCTTGTCGCGGATGCGCTCGGCTTTTACATGATCATCGATGCCTCCGTCGCGGTAATAGGCATTTGTGTAACTTGTGTCATGCTGCCGTTCTTCGGTGAGGTGAAGATAAAGGACGTTCTGCTGAGGCGAAACGGCTCGGACAGGAACGGGAGCAAGTGATCCGAGCGGCGGCGCTGGCGCATCGACTGCACAATTTATAAAGAAATATTGGGAAAATAATATAGACAAATATTCTTTGATGTGCTATAATTGAAAGTAATGCAGATAATAAATAAGGAGGGATATTCCTGAGGATAACGGAGCTTTACGGAGAAGGGATCACCTCCAATTCATACCTTATCGTGTCGGGCGGCGATGCCGTGCTTGTGGACTGCGCGGTCGATACCGACACCGTACTGCGCGAGCTGTCGAAGGAGCACGCCTCCCTTCGATATATCGTGCTGACACACGGGCATTTCGACCATATCGCCACTCTTGACGAAATGCGCGACGTAACGGGCGCAAAAGCCGTGATCCACCGAAACGATGCCGAGCTTCTCGGGGACAGCATCAAAAACGGATACGCGACGTTCTATAACGGCGAGCTGTGCGCGAGAGCTGCCGAGCTTACGGTCGCAAACGGGGATACCGTTGATGTCGGGGACATATCCCTGTCGGTCATACATACTCCCGGACATACGAGGGGCTCGGTGTGCCTTCGGTGCGGAGATGCCCTGTTTACGGGGGATACGCTGTTTGCGGGGAACATCGGAAGATGCGATCTGTACGGCGGCGACGGACGAAGCATTATGCGGTCTCTGCGCCTTATCGCGGGCATGGAACCGAGTCTTAAAATATATGCCGGTCACGGACCGATGACTACACTTGAGAGAGAGCTGGCTCGCAATTATTACATCAGAGATGCTCTTAAAACAGACTGAAACGTGAAAGGAACCTTATAATGTATCAAAAAGAACTCTCAGAGCTGCTGTTTCCCGCAGTCAGCGATACTCCGGAAATGCTTGAGGAGCGTTTTCCGGCGAGAGAGCTTCCGGAGGGAGCGGTGGTAACGAGAATGGCACCGTCTCCGACGGGCTTTGTTCATCTCGGAAATCTTGTGATGGGTCTTACCGCGGAGAGAATGGCTCACCAGTCCGGAGGAGTGCTTTTCCTTCGGGTTGAGGACACCGACTCAAAGCGCGAGGTCGCGGGAGCGGTCGAGGTGCTTCTGGAGACATTGAAGCATTACGGAATAGCCTTCGATGAGGGGGAGACCGTTGACGGAGATGTCGGCATATACGGCCCGTATCGGCAGAGCAAGCGCGCCGCGATATACCACGTGTATGCGAAAAAGCTCGTAGCCGAGGGCATGGCGTATCCCTGCTTCTGCACGGAGGAGGAGCTTGCCGCCATGCGCGAGACTCAGGAGGCAAATAAGGAAAATACGGGATATTACGGAAAATACGCCGTTTGGCGTGACCGCCCGATCGAGGATATAAAAGCGCGGCTGGAGGCGGGAGATCAGTGGGTGCTTCGCTTCCGCAGCACGGGCAGCATCGACAATCATTTCCACTTTGACGATCTTGTAAAGGGAAAGCTCAATATTACCGAGAACGATATAGATCATGTACTGCTGAAATCCGACGGCATCCCCACGTACCATTTCGCTCATGCCGTAGACGATCATCTCATGCGGACAACTCACGTTATCCGAGGCGACGAGTGGCTGGCGACTCTCCCGTTCCATATACAGCTTTTCAAGGCGCTCGGCTTCAAGCTTCCGAAGTATGTTCACATAGGGCCGCTCATGAAGATGGACGGCACCTCCAAGCGCAAGCTCAGCAAGCGCAAGGATCCGGAGCTTGCCCTGACCTATTACAAGGCAGAGGGATTTCCGGTCGAGGCTGTTGTGGAGTATATCATGACTGTGCTCAATTCAAATTTCGAGGATTGGCGCAGGGCAAATCCGACAGCCTCCTTGGATGAGTTCAAATTCAGCCCCAAAAAGCTTAATCCGGCGGGAAGCCTGTTCGATTACGCAAAGCTTTACGACGTATCGAAGAACGTGATCTCCAAGATGAGTGCGGAGAAGGTAACGGAGCTTATTACCGAGTGGGCGAGAGAAAACGATCCCGACTTTGCGGAAAAGCTCTCTGCGGATGCGGACTTCGCAAAAAAGATATTCGCCATCGGCAGAGGCGGAGCGAAGCCGCGTAAGGATATCGGAATTTGGAAGGATGCCAAGGACTACATGGGCTTCTTCTACGATGAGTATTATTCCGCAACCGATACCGTCCCCGAGAATTTCGACAGGGGCACCGTTGCCGGTATTCTTCGCGATTTTGCCGCGAGCTATTCGGCAGAGCTTGATAACGACGCGTGGTTTGCCGAGGTGAAGCGTATCGCGGAAAAATACGGCTTCTGTCCCGATATGAAGGAATACAAAAAGAATCCCGAGCTGTTTGCGGGAAGCGTCGCGGACGTGAGTATGTTCCTCAGAATTGCCGTGACGGGCAAGCGCAATTCCCCCGATCTTTGCGAGGTGATGAGGATCCTCGGTGAGATACGCTCCAAAACACGGCTGACAGATGCAGCCGACAGTCTTTTGGCTTAAAGAGGTATGATTCATGGCTTTTGAAGTAGAAATGAAGGATTCCAATTTTATAACCGATATAATTGACGAGGATATCTCCGAGGGAAGGGTGGACGGAGTCCACACCAGATTCCCTCCCGAGCCGAACGGATATCTTCATATCGGAAGCGCAAAGGCGATATATATCAATGCCGCGATCGCCGCAAGGTATAACGGTAAGTTTAATCTTCGCTACGATGACACAAACCCCATGAAGGAGAGCGACGAGTTCGTGCGCTCCATTCTTGAGGATCTGAGATGGCTCGGCGCGGAGCCCGACGGCGGCATCTTTTACGGCTCGGACTATTTTGAGATGTGCTGTAAATTTGCGGTAGAGCTCATCAAAAACGGAGATGCGTACGTCTGCGACCTCTCAAAGGAGGAGCTTGCGGAGCACCGCGGAGATTCCGAGAATTTCAGCGACAAGGGTACCGTGTCCCCGTACAGAGACCGCCCCATCGAGGAGAGTCTTGATCTTTTCGAGCGAATGAAGAACGGTGAGTTCCCCGACGGAGCAAGAACTCTGAGGGCAAAGATAGATCCCGAAAACGATAACTCGTATCTGAGAGACCCCGTAATATTCAGGATCCGCCACGTGCACCACCACCGTCAGGGAGATAAGTGGTGCATCTATCCGATGTACGATTTCGCTCATCCCATTCAGGATGCGCTTGAGGGTATCACTCACTCGCTCTGCTCAACCGAGTTCAGAAATCACAGACCGCTCTATGACTGGGTGGTGGAGAAGTGCGGCTTCGATAAGAAGCCGAAGCAGCGTGAATTCGGAAGAATGAACGTGACGTATACCGTCCTCAGCAAGCGCTTCCTCAGATTCCTCGTTGAAAGAGGTGTCGTGGACGGCTGGGACGATCCCAGAATGCCGACTCTTTCGGGACTGCGCCGCCGCGGATATACTCCCTCGTCGATATTCAACTTTGTACAGCGCGCAGGCGTTTCGAATACGGATACCACTGCCGCCGCAGAGCTGCTTGATTACTGCCTCCGTGAGGAGCTGAACACCTCCGCGCTTCGCCGCGTTTGCGTGACGGAGCCCGTAAAGGTGGTTATCACGAATTATCCGGAGGATAAAAAGGAGTATTTCTCTCTCCCGAATCATCCCGCAAGACCGGAGCTCGGTACAAGAGAGCTGCCGTTCACAAGGGAGCTGTATATCGAGGCCTCTGATTTTGCCGAGGTGCCGCCTCCGAAGTTCTTCCGCATGAAGCCCGACGGAGAGGTGCGCCTTATGGGTGCGTATATAGTAAAGTGCAATGAGATCATAAAGAATGACGACGGCACCGTGAAGGAGATACACTGCACCGCAGATCTTGAGACCGGCGCAGGAATGCCCGCCGACGGCAGAAAGGTGAAGGGCACGATCCACTGGATATCCGCCGAGGATGCGGTCGATATCGACATAATGCTGTACGGTCGGCTCTTTACCATTCCCAACGTGTCATCACTCACCACCTCCGAGCATAACGTGGAGGAGATACTGCCCTTCGTAGATCCCGATTCGGTGAAACGCCTGACGGGAGCAAAGGCGGAGGCAGCTGTGAAGGAGCTCAATGCAGGAGAAGCGGTTCAGTTTGTCCGTATGGGCTATTTCACGCCGGATTCCAAGAATGAGGGCGTGTTTAACAGAGTAATTACTCTGAAGGACGGCTATAAGCCGGAATAAGGCTCGGTATACGCCGAGCGGCGAAGCGGCAGAGCTTTGCCGAACAATCAAATCAAAAATCGCGATGTTCTCGCTGAAAAATGAAAAGAGGGTAAGAAATGGCAAAACTTAAAATCGGTGTTTTCGGTGGATACCGCGGACACACAATGATCGATGTGCTTTTCAAGCATAGCGACGCGGAGCTTGTTGCGGTTTGCGATAAGTATGAACCCATCCTTGAGAGAGTGTCAAACGAGGGTAAGGAGCGTGGAATGGAAATCGCCACCTACACAAGCTTTGACGAGTTTATTCTTCATGATATGGATGCGGTCGTTCTTGCAAACTACGCAACCGAGCACGCCGTATTTGCGATCCGTTGCCTCAGAGCAGGCAAGCACGTTATGTCCGAGGTGCTCCCGTGTGAGACTATGGCACAGGCTGTAGAGCTTATCGAGGCAGTCGAGGAGAGCGGCAAGGAGTATGTCTATGCCGAGAACTACTGCTATATGCGCCACGCATTTGAGATGTGGAAACGCTATAAGGCGGGAGAGATCGGTGAGGTAACATATATTGAGGGAGAGTACGTGCATGACTGTACCGCTATCTGGCCTCAGATCACCTACGGAGATCCCGATCACTGGAGAAACAGAATGCACCCCACCTTCTACTGCACTCACAGTATCGGTCCCATGCTGACCATGACCGGACTTCGTCCTGTTCAGGTAGTGGGCTTTGAGACTCCCCTGCACGATAAGTATAAGGATATAGCGATCACCCGCGGAGCAGGTATTGAGATAATCACTCTTGAGAACGGCGCTATCGCGCGCTCCGTTCACGGAGATCTCAAGCGTGAGCCCTGCAGCTATAACTACATGATCTACGGTCAGAAGGGTATGATGGAGGGCGACCGCTTCCCGAACGACAATAAGCTTATGCACGTGTATAAGGAGAGCGACAAGTTCTGCAAGGGCGATTGGGAAAATTACGATCCCGAGCCGTTCGTAGAGCCCGAGAAGGCGAAGGAGTTCGGTACCCACGGCGGCTCCGACTTCTACGCAACGCACTTCTTTATCGAGAAGATACTCGGCAGACCTCAGGGCGAGTGGGCGATAGACGTCTACACCGCAGTTGATATGGGTATATGCGGAATACTTGCATATAAGTCCATACTTGAAGGAAACGTGCCGATAAAGGTGCCCAATTTCCGCAACAAGGAGGAGCGCGACGCATACAGAAACGATAATGCCTGCACCACACCGTGGGTAGCCGGCGATCAGCTTCTGCCCCGCTCATCGCATCCGTTCGAGCCGGTTCCCGAGGAGACCTACAAGCGTCATGAGGAGCTGTGGAAGAACGGCACGAACCTTGAGTACGGTACGGATTTCGAGATCAAGTAAGCTGCCGTCGGTATAAGACGGCGACCGAAAGCGGTCATTTGCAAAATATATGCGGGAGTGCGAGGGCAAGCTGCCTTCGCACTCTTTCTATCCCTTGCGACGTGCGGAGATCACGGAGACGAGTGCCCCGAAGCCGATTGACCTTACGGCGTGCGATCCTCATGCGCGACGAGAGGGCACTGCTTGATTTTAAGACAGACTCACGCGAGAAAATTTGTGTTTATGTATTGACTTTCGCCTTAAAATGTGATAATATATATAGGCTTGAATTTGATATTCGGGCGTATGACCCATTAGCTCAGATGGCAGAGCACATGACTTTTAATCATGGTGTCCGGAGTTCGACTCTCCGATGGGTCACCAAAGCAATCTTAAACAAAGTCCCCAAGAAGTCTTCTTTCTTGGGGGC
>CAZVXL010000031.1:0-14907 GCA_964631595.1 uncultured Lachnospiraceae bacterium
CCGGCTGGGCAGGATCTCATTGCAGTAATCGAAGTTTTTTTTTCGGTGTGCAGGCTTCGGTCTGCACATCTTTATTTTCCCAAGCTCGGGACACGCGCTTCGTCTCCGACAGGCTTTGCCCTCGGGGAGGGGGCAACACGGCACCGAATCAAAGCATCTGATGAAAAGGAGGCGGCATCATGACCGACAAGGAGCTGCGACATCTGAGCCGAGGCGATCTTTTACAGCTTCTTCTTGATCAAAGCAGACGGCTCAGTGAGCTTGAAGCAAAATACGAGACCGCGCACAAGGCTCTGCTCGACAAAAAGATCAAGCTTGAGAAGGCGGGATCAATTGCGGAAGCTGCTCTTGCGCTCAACGGTGTATTCGAAGCCGCCGAAGCCGCTTGCAGGCAGTACACGGAAAATGTCGCCGTCTTTGAGGAAAGACAGGCTCAGCTCGAGGCGGCTTCCGCCGAAAAGGCCGATGCGATGATCAAGGACGCCGAGAGGCGCGCCGAGCTCATCGTAAACGAAGCGGAGGCAAAGCGCGATGCCATTCTGAAGGAAGCGGAAGCTCAGGCGCGCGCTTATTGGGATGAGGTCAATGCGAAGCTGAAGCTGTTCCTCTCGGAGCACGATGAGCTCAAAGCCATGCTCTCCTCGATACCGAGATCGGGAGGCGGTCTTAATGGGTAGGAGCCGCATCAAAATGCCCAAGGAGGATCAGCTTGAGGCGGAGATCAAAAGAGTAAAATACCGCTCGCGCTACAGGCTGGTGCTCAAGAGCACCGTATTCACCTTGGTGGTGGTCGCGGCGATAGCCGTGCTTATTGCGACTGTCGCAATGCCCGTGCTTCAGATCTACGGAGCCTCGATGTCACCCGTGCTTGAGGAAAACGACATCGTGCTTTCCCTCAAAAACTCGGAATTTGAGCAGGGCGACCTTATCGCGTTTTACATCGGCAACAAAATACTCGTCAAGAGGGCGATAGCCCTGCCCGGACAATGGGTCAACATTGACGAGGACGGCAACGTATACGTTGACGGGCAGCTCATCGACGAGCCGTATCTTACGGAGAAATCATTCGGTGACTGCAACATAGAGCTCCCGTATCAGGTGCCGGACAATCGATATTTCTGCATGGGAGACAACAGAGCCACATCTGTTGACTCAAGGCACTCCGAGGTCGGATGTATTGCCGAGGAGCAGGTAGTGGGAAGAATAGTATTTCGCATATGGCCGCCGAGCAAGCTCGGCAGGCTGTCATAAGCATATAAGTATATCTGTAAGAATTCAGTAAAATTGCGGGAAAAGGCAAATGAAGGATGTTTATCGTTCTGACAGGGACTATTTTCTAAAACTGAATAGTAAAAAGAAAAAATGGCGTGTCCTGATAAGCTGTCTTGCCTTATTCGTGGCAATAGGCACGGTCTGTGCGCTGATGCTCCCCGCCGACACGCAGGAGCAAAAGGTTGCGGTCTATCAGGTAAACACGTACAAGGAGTCAAAGACCACCTTGGTCTACGGCGGCTCCGTACAGGACAAGCTCGGCTCGGGTATGTCATTTAAATACTGGGATGCCGTTGTTGTTGAAAAGGACACCGACGGAAGGCTGTACATATCAAAGGTTGATACGGCGGAAGTCTCCAAGCTGTCGTACAAGGCCTCGACGTCGGACGGCTTTGTGCTTCTGCTGTACAATTTCACGCCAGATTTCACGCTTGAGACGGGGCAGATCGTCACGGTGGATTTCAATTACAAGAGCACTTCGGGAACGAGCACAAGCGGCTTCGGAAATGTCGTATTCAGCACCAAAACAAGAGATGACCCCGCAAAGGACAACACCGAGCTTCTGACCGTGGTAGATGGT
Source organism: uncultured Lachnospiraceae bacterium (assembly GCA_964631595.1). Classification (GTDB taxonomy): domain Bacteria; phylum Bacillota; class Clostridia; order Oscillospirales; family CAG-272; genus UMGS1312. Next base: position 1,853 of record CAZVXL010000031.1, read on the forward strand.
GCCGACACGAAGGAGCTTATCGAGGTCAATCTCTACAACTACGGCACCAACACAAACGATAAATACGACAGCGATAAAAAATACCCCGGCTTCCAGCAGGATAACGGAACAACACGCGATTTTTCAGCTTTTAATTCTTCCAGCTTCAACTTCGGAAACAACATAACGGAGGATCTTGCCGCTGGTCAAACAGGTGTTACCGGCAAGGACGGACTGAACGGAACCGTAGACAAAGCCAACAAGCCCGTGAGCGGAGCCATGCTCGGCACCTTGGGAACGGACGGATATCCGGCGCTCTCCGACAAAACGAGCCTTTCGTATCTCTTTACGGACAACACCTACGCCGAAAAGAAGAACAAGACGAGCATAAACGGGCTTTTCATACAGGATCCCGTCACGGGAGCTTACTCCTTTAACAGCCGAAAAAATCACGCACAGTTCAACGCGGCGGACGATACCTTCATTCTGTATGAGCAGATGATAACTCCGAACTTCATGATGTATCCCTTCGGAAACTTCATGCCGTTCAACGATATCGTCCACCACAGCCAAAAGCTCACCCTTGTCACAAAGGACTACCTGAAAAGCACCGCCGATAACGCTCTGGCAAAGTACAACAGCGGATACGGCAATGAGTACAACACCCTGTACACACGTCTGACAAATTTCTTGTCACTGATGGACAGCAGCTACACAAAAGGCTGGAGCCACCTCGACTGCATGAACGAATACTTCAAGGCGGCAGGCCTTGATCGCACATTCGAACCCGATAAAAGCGAATTTGACAAAGAGCTTACAGACAAGCTGTTCACCATTGACTACGATGTTCCCAAGAACTTCTATTTCGGCATGGAGATGAAGATGAACTTCATTCAGCCGAAGGACGGACTCACGGGAAATGACGGCAAACAGCCCCTGATATTCTACTTCACGGGCGACGATGACGTATGGGTATACCTCGACGGTGTGCTTTTCCTCGATCTTTCCGGTATCCACCGTCACGTGGGCGGTGAGATCGACTTTGTGAACGGTACGGTCAAGTACTTTGAGCTCGATCCCGGTACGGGTGAGGTTTCGGATAATCCGTACAAGACAGTCCGCTTCAGCGAATTGGTCGACACTTCAAAGCTGAACGAAAACGGAACATTCAAGGACTACTCGACCCACACCTTCAACTTCTACTACATGGAGAGAGGTGCCGGCTCCGGTGTCTGCCGAATGAACTTCAACTTCCCTCTCCTGCGTGAAAATTCGATCTCCGTGGCAAAGGAGCTTGACACAGAGGGTGTCGGTGAGCCTCTCGGAGATCCCGACTTCAGCTTCCAGATCATGAAGGCGGACGGAACGGGACTTTTCGTCGGACCCAACTCACCGTACGATATCTTGGACAGCGCGGGAAAGAAGCTCGGAGAAGGCAGGACAGATGAGAACGGTGTATTCAAGATAAAGGCGGGGCAGATAGCGCTGTTTAACTATATTGATGAAAACAGCGGCAGCTACTTCGTAAGAGAGCTTCTTGACGACAACACGTTCGGTCAGTACGGGCAAATAGTTATTGACGGTACAAGCACGACGACGGATTACGGTGTCACCGTGGGGCAGGACGAATTCCACGGAATACAGAGTCCGACAAAGGATATATCGGGCGGAAGCACGGTATTCCGATTCAACAACGTGGTATCCTTTGAAAAGCTCGGCAAGCTTCAGATACATAAAACACTGAACGATCTGAACTCCGGCGCAGATCCGCCGACATTCTCATTTGCAGTTACTCTTGACGGAAAGCCGATCCCCACGGGCACACCCTACACGGTGGGAGATAAGGTGCGATACGCCCTTGAGGGCGGTATAATAACGCTTGCCTCCGACGAGGCCGCCGTCATCGACGGCATACTCGCAGGCTCGGTCTTCAACGTGAGGGAGACGGACGCATCATCAGCCGGATATACGGTGAGATACGATTGCGACGGGGTCGCGCAAGCCGTTGACTATGCAAGCGGTGTGATAATCACACAGAGCACTGTCGCGGTAAACGTGATCAACACGGAGCTCGGCATCACCGTACAGATACCGCTTGAAAAGCAGCTTCGGGATCCGGACGGAGACGAGCACAGCTACACCTTCATTCTGCAGGAGGCAGTCGGTGAGTCCGGAGAAGTTAAGACGGACGCTCCCGTCGAACGTGAGCTGACTCTTACGATAAAGGATACGCCCGTGACGGGACAGTTTGAGATAGGCTATTCTCTGAGGAGTCTCGATCAGCTTCCGAAGACCTTCTATTACAGGATAACGGAGGTGGAGGATCCGAGCGACACGGTGACCGCATATGACCGATCGGTCTATGTTGTTGCGGTAGAGGTCACCGAGGGTGCCGACGGACAGCCCACCGCCGCCGTAAAGAAGCTTCTCTGCAACGGTACGGATGTGACGGACAGCATCGGCTCTGTCACCTTTGCAAATCAGATCGTCACGTATGCACTTCCCTCCACGGGAGGACACGGAGCATTTATGTATATTGCGGGAGGACTGATACTGACAGCATCATCTCTCCTTCTGTTATATAAAAAATCCAAAGGCAGAAAGGAGAAACGAGCAGACCTTTGAGTATTATCCCGGTTCTTCTTTCCAATCTGAAATTCAAAAAACAATTTACCGAAAGGAATCAAAAAATGAAGACTTTGAAGAAAATCGCAAGTATCATGTTTGCATTGCTCATGATCGCAACGACAGCCGTCGGCGTATTCGCCGATGAGGATCCCGTTCCCGCCTCCGGTAGTAACACCATTACCGTAAACGGCGCAAAGGCAGGAGAGACCTACTCTCTCTACAAGATGCTCGATCTTGATGTGGACGAGAACTTTACCGCGTACCACTACACCATCGAAACCGATTCTGCGTGGAATACTTTCTTCACCACCGGTGAAGGCGCCACATATGTCACTATCGCCACCGACGGTGTCGTAACGTGGAAGGCAGACAAGAGCACCGATGCCGACAAGGCTGCGTTCGGCGTAGCGGCAGCAAAGTATGCGGCAGCTAACAGCATCACCGCAACCACCGTTACCGCTGCTACCGCAGACGGCAAGACCACTGCAAGCTTTACAGGTCTTGAGGCAGGCTACTACCTCATCACCTCCTCTCTCGGTACAAAGGTCATCGTAGCAACAACTCCCGATGCTCCCAATACCCAAATCAACGAAAAGAACACCGAGCCTACTATTGATAAGCTTGTCAAGGAAGACTCTAACAATGAATACGGTAAGGCGAACACCGCCCAGATCGGTGACACCGTAGAGTTTAAGACCACCGTACACGCAAAGGTCGGTGCGAAAAACTACGTTATCCACGATAAAATGGATGAGGCTTTCACCTTCAATGCAAACAGCATCAAGTTAGAGGTAAAGGTCGGTGAAACCACTACTACTCTTACAAAGGACACAGATTACACCGTAATCACACCCACCGACGGATGCACGTTTGAGATCGCGTTTACAGAGACCTACCTCAACAGTCTTACCGCGGACACCGACATCGTCGTTTTCTACAGCGCAGTCCTCAACGATAAAGCTGAGATCCACACAAATACCAACGACAACACCACATGGCTCACCTACGGTGCGAACGGAGAGACCACCGAGTCCAAGACCGAGACCTCTACGTTCATGTTCGATCTCGTAAAGACAAAGGCTGACGGCACCCTCCTTAACGGCGCTGAGTTTAAGCTTTACACTGCACTCACAGGCGGAGAAGAAATCGAGCTGGTCAAGGAGACCGACGGCTCGTACAGGATCGCGACCGCAGCGGAAATTGCTGCCGAAGGATTTACGAGCGCAATTATCGAAGCCGGTAAGGTGACAATTAAGGGTCTTGATGCCAACACCAGCTACTACCTCGAGGAGATCACGGCTCCCGTGGGCTACAACAAGCTCTCCGCTCGCGTTTTGGTCGATATGAAAGAAACCAACCTCACCGCCGTATTTGAGCAAACAGATACCAACAAATACACATCCGGCGGAGTTCAGGTAATCAACCAGACAGGAAACGAGCTTCCCTCCACAGGTGGTATCGGTACCACTCTGTTCTACGTGATCGGCTCTGTTCTTGTAGTCGGCGCAGTAGTTCTCTTTGTAACCAAGAAGCGCATGAGCAGATACGAGTAAGCTAACACACTGTCTTTGTCGGGTGCGGAAACGTACCCGACAAAGCATCGGTAAGGAGGAGTCTGCATGAAGAAAAAGCGCGGCGGTACCACCACCGTTATATTGCTTGCGGTGCTTTTTGCGGGCTTATCCCTCTTGCTCTACCCGAGTATCAGCAACTACTGGAATTCGTATCACTCGTCAAAAGCCATATCAAGCTATTCGGACGCGGTCAGCTCGATCGACTCCGAGGAATACGACAACATGATAAAGGCGGCGACGGAATACAACGCTTCACTTTACAGAAGCTTCGGCTCATATAAGCTGTCCGATGAGGAAAGGTCAAGATACAAGGAGCTTCTTGACATTTCGGGAACGGGCATCATGGGCTATATTGAGATCCCGAGCATCGACGTGAGGCTCCCGATCTATCACGGCACCGACGAGGCTGTGCTTCAGGTCGCGGTAGGTCATCTCGAATGGTCAAGTCTGCCTGTCGGCGGAAGCGGCACTCACTGTGTCATGTCCGGTCACAGGGGACTCCCGAGCGCAAAGCTGTTTACAAATCTAGACAAGCTCGCGGAGGGCGATATCTTCATGATCCGTGTGCTTGACGAGGTATTCACCTACGAGGTCGATCGGATACTCATTGTGGATCCGACGGATATGTCCGCACTCACCACCGAGTACGGCAAGGATCTTTGCACGCTGGTCACCTGCACGCCTTACGGCATCAACACCCACAGGCTTCTCGTCCGCGGGCACAGGATCGAAAATACCGAGGAGGCTGTCGCCGTGCGAATTGCCTCTGAGGCAAACCAGATAGAGCCGCTCCTTGTAGCGCCTATAGTTGCGATACCGTTATTGCTTGCGGCTCTGGTAATACTTTTTATTCCCAAGAAAAAATCAACATACGAAGGGGGATCGGATGAGATATTATAAAAGCTTTCTTAAAATAATAGCCGCGACAATCCTTGTCGCCGTCATTCTGTGCCCCTGTGTGAGCTTTTCGGGTGTCCTTGCGGCAAACGATGAAGCCTTCAGCATTGATATTTTCTATCATGACAACGGCAAGGCTCTTGAGGGTGCCGAATTCAGCGTGTTCAAGATCGCCACCTCAGACGAGTCGGGCGATATAACCGTGACGGAGCAATTCTCCGAATACCCCGTGAATATCAGCCCCGACAGCGGAATTTCAAGAGCGCTCGCCTCCACCCTTGAGGGATTTGTCCTGAGGGACGGGCTTGCCCCCCTCAAAACAGGTGAGATCGACAGCAAGGGAAGCCTGCTCATATCCTCGAAAAATTCCCAGCTCAGCCGCGGAGTATACCTCATCATCGGAAAAAGGTTTTTCTCCGAGGGTAAGATGTACGATCCCGCACCGTTTATCATTTCCCTGCCCTCCTACGATGAGGACACGGGCATACTCACTCCCGACGTCGCGATACAGGCGAAATACGATGTCGCACTGTACAGCCTTCGGGGAGACCGTCCCGAGGGCTCGAGCATCTCTCGGCGCGCTCTTAAAATATGGAGCGGCGAGGGGCCTCACCCCGACGAGATCACGGTGGAGCTGCTCCGTGACGGCAAGGTGTTCGACACCGCTGTTCTGAGCAGTGCCAACGGCTGGAGCCACGAATGGAACGATCTTAACAGCATATACCGCTGGCATCTCACGGAGCACGTTCCGGAGGGCTACGACGTTACCGTAATACGTGAGGGGATAACCTTTGTCGTCACCAACAAGGTGCAGACGGTCAACGAGGATCAGCCGAACGGCCCGAACGGTTCGAACGGCTCAAACGGCTCCGACACTGGTAACGGAAGCGGCGGCTCTCTGCCGCAGACAGGGCTTCTCTGGTGGCCTGTCGCGCTTTTTGCGGCAGTGGGTCTTGCGCTTCTCGTAACGGCTCTTGTCATCAAAAGGAGAGCGCGCGGAAGCGCCTCCTCGGTGGCAACATCCGTCGTGGGAGCGGTGGCGCTCGTCGCGGCGCTGTCTCTTTGCGGATACAACATCTGTTCGGATGCGGCGGCGGCGGAAACAGCCGACACTGTATACTCTGCTCTCAGCGCCGAGATAAACAGCGGTGAGGCGGACATCAAGGCGGATGCGACCGACGGAGCGGAGACGGAGGAGGTAATACCGAATTACGTTCTCGATCCGAGCCGACCGATGCCCGAGACGGAGATCGACGGAGTGAGCTATATCGGCACGCTTGAGATACCGTCCATAGATGCAAGACTGCCCGTCGCGGGAAGCTTCACCTATGACACGCTCAAAAGCGTTCCCTGCCGCTACGCCGGCTCGGCATATCTCGGAGACATGATAGTCTGCGCGCACAACTATACCTCTCAATTCGCGAACATCTCACGGCTCGGCATCGGAGATGCCGTGATATTCACCGATACCGACGGAAACAGCTTCAGCTACGTTGTATCGGAGACCGAGGTGATCTCGGGTGAGGACGTCGAAGAAATGGCGGCGGGAGACTGGGATCTCACCCTGTTCACCTGCACGCTCGGCGGTCAAAGCAGGATCACCGTAAGGTGTACCGAGGACAAGTGAGCCGCGCACCGAAGCATACAAAAAGGACGATAACGGCAAATGCCGTCATCGTCCTTATATTTTTCCGTATGTCGCGCCGAGGGAGTCCGTGAGGGTAGGCGCGGCGCATGAGGGCGCCGATTTCTTAATTAAAGCAGCTCTTTTCTCAAGGTCTCGGGGCTCTTGGGGCTGAGAAGCGCAGGCGCAATATCAAGCACCGTCTTACAGCCGCTCTCACCGCCCTGCTTCATGCGGTATGCCGCTCTCGCGTATGCCACGATGACCGATGCGGTGAACTCCGGATTCGAATCCAGCTTCAGGCTGTATTCGATAACGTGCGTGTTCTCCGAATCAAAGCCCGTCCTACCCGAGCGAATGACGAAGCCGCCGTGCGGTATTCCCGAATGATCGCGCTTCAGTTCCTCCTCGGAGATAAAGTGAACAGTCGTATCGTAATCCGCAAAATAGTTGGGCATCTTCTTGATCTCGCGCTCGATCCGCGCGGTATCGGCGCCCTCCGCGGCGACAACGAAGCACTCTCTTGTGTGCTTTTCCCTTGTTGTGAGCTCCGGCGCGGCGCCGCTGCGGACAGCCTCAAGCGCACTCTCCACCGGAATAGTGTACTGCTTTCCGTCAACAACTCCGTCTATGCGGCGAATTGCATCCGAATGACCTTGGCTGACGCCCTTTCCCCAGAAGGTATAATCCTTGCCGTCGGGAAGCACCGCTCCGGCGTACAGCCTGTTGAGCGAAAACATTCCGGGATCCCAGCCGCAGGATATGATCGCTATATTTCCCGATGCTCTTGCCGCCTCATCTACAGCCGCAAAATGCTCGGGGATCTTCGCATGAGTATCGAAGCTGTCAATTACGGTAAAGTGCTTCGCAAGCTCGGGGGTCTGCACGGGAAGATCCGTGGCACTGCCGCCGCACAGGAGCATTACATCTATATCATCCGTATGCTCCGCCGCCGCAGAGGCCCTGTACACGGGAACACCGTCCGTGCGGAGCTTCAGCGAGTCGGGGTCTCTGCGCGTGAACACCGCCGCAAGAGTCATGTCTGCGTTTTGGCGGATCGCGCTCTCGATCCCACGTCCGAGGTTACCGTAGCCGTAAATTCCGATTCTGATACTCATGGTCTATACCGTCCTTTGTTTTTAGTCAATAACGCCGTGCGATATGTCGCGACAGACCGCGCCGACCTCATTGCCCGTATAATATTTTACTTCATTCCACCCCCCTTTGTAAAGTAGTATAAAAAAGAAAATTATGTCCTTTTGGTATCATTTTTTGAAAAAACGGGCATTATACCTCTGTCATCACTTTTTTCGGAGGTTCACAATGGATTTCAAAGCAAGCATGACCAAAAGCAATCTCATGAGGGCATTTGCAGGCGAAAGTCAGGCGCAGATGCGCTACACCATCGCGGCATCCGCCGCAGAGGATGCGGGGCATGAGGTAATAGGGCAGATATTCAGGTATACCGCAAGGCAGGAGAAGGAGCACGCCGAGATATTCTACAAGCATCTGCGGACTCTTGCGGGTGATACGATCCGCATTGACGGAGGTTATCCGATAGATCTTTCCGACGATGTGGCAACACTTCTGCGAATGGCTCAGCACAACGAATACGAGGAATACAATGATGTGTACAAGTCCCTCGGAGATACCGCAAGGGAGGAGGGCTTTGCGGAGATCGCCGCCTCCTTCTATCTGATCGCGGATATCGAAAAAACGCACGGCGACCGCTTCGGCACATTTGCCGAGCTTCTTGAGAGCGGCGCTCTCTACAGCTCACATTCCGAGGAGGCGTGGATCTGCCTCAACTGCGGACACATCGTCACCGCAAGTCAAGCTCCCTCGGTGTGCCCCGTATGTCACCACAACGGCGGATACTTCATCCGTCTCTCCTCCGCCCCGTACACAGCAAGCAAGTAATCGAACGCACAAGGGCTCCGAGCTGCACCTGTCAGCTCGAAGCCCTTTATTATATTACGTATTCCGACAAAACGGAGCGCGGTCTTAGTCGAGAATCACCTTTACGTCAACACTCTCTCCCGCCGCGGCTACGGGAAGCACGTTTCCGTCGATCTCCTTGCCGTTCACCGTGATGTGAGCGGTGCTTCCGCCCTCATTTACCACACTTATGTTATAAACGGCGCCTCTGTAGCGGCGTACCACATCGTACGAGCTGAGGCTCCTTGGGATCACGGGGCACACGGAAAGTCCGTCAAGAGTCGGAGTTATACCGAGTATCGCCTGACTTATGCTCAGGAATGTCCAAGCGGCAGTTCCCGTCAGCCAGCTGTTCTTTGCCTCACCGAAGGTGGGCGCATCCTTGCCCGCGATCATCTGGCTGTAGACATACGGCTCGGTACGGTGTATCTCGCTTATATCCTCAAGATATGCGGGGCATATCTTCTTGTACAGCTCAAAGGCTCTGTCACCGTGACCGAGAACAGTCTCAGCGCAGGTGATCCACGGATTATTGTGGCAGAATACCGCCGCATTCTCCTTATATCCGGGAGGATAGCTGCTGATCTCACCGAGATTCAGTCTATAGGTGGTGTATGCCGGCTGGTGCAATACCACGCCGTACTTGGTGTCAAGGCGCTTCTCCACGCTCTCCATCGCCTTTGCCGCTTCTCCGGACTCCACACCTATTCCCGCCATTACGCACATTCCCTGCGGCTCGATGTAGATCTGTCCCTCATCGCAAACGTGGCTTCCGATCGGCTTTGAATAGGCATCGTAAGCACGAATGAACCACTCGCCGTCCCAGCCGGAATCAAGAACGGTCTTCTCCATTTCGGCAATTGCGGAAAGCGCCTCATCTGCCTCTGCATCAAGCCCGATATGGCGGCAGATATCCGCATACGCTCTGCCGTATTTCACGAACATACCCGCAATAAATACGCTTTCGGCAACAGGTCCCTCGCTCGGTCCCGTGATCTGGAAGCTCTCACCGGGGTGCTCCGAGAAGCAGTTGAGGTTGAGGCAGTCATTCCAATCCGCACGTCCGATGAGCGGAAGTCCGTGCGGTCCGAGATGCGTGCGTGTATAGTTGAAGCTGCGGCGCAGATGCTCCATAAGCGAAGCCGCATTCGACATATCGTTGTCGAACGGAGTAGGCTCATCGAGGATCGAAAAATCTCCGGTTTCTCTGAGATATGCGTCGGTACCGGCGATAAGCCACAGCGGATCGTCATTGAAGCCGCTTCCCACGCCGAGATTTCCTCTCTTTGTAAGAGGCTGATACTGATGGTAGGCAGAGCCGTCCGCAAACTGGGTGGAGGCAATGTCGATTATCCTCTCACGCGCACGCTCCGGTATCATATGCACAAAGCCGAGCAGATCCTGCGCGCTGTCTCTGAAGCCCATTCCGCGTCCCATTCCGCTCTCGTAATAGCTTGCACTGCGGCTCATATTGAAGGTGACCATGCACTGATACTGATTCCAAACGCTGACCATTCTGTTGAGCTTTTCGTCGGCGGAGTTCAGCTGCCAGCCGCCGAGCAGCTCCTTCCAGAAGTCTCCGAGCGCCTCAAACGCAGCATCGGCAAGCTGCGGTGTTGCATACCGCTTCATCATCTCGCGAGCGCGCTTCTTGTTTACCGTATTGGGCGCCTCCCACTTCTCATCGGGATTTTCGATATATCCGAGTCCGAAAAGCACCTCGGTGGACTCGCCCGCACCGAGTGTAAGCCTTACCTCATGAGCGCCGATGGGCTGCCAGCCGTGGGCTACAGATCCCGTACAGCTTCCCGCAAGCACAGCCTCAGGAGCCTCGGCGCCGCTGTAGTGACCGCAAAATTCGTCACGTGAGGTGTCAAAGCCGTCTATATCTCTGTCGCACCAGAACACCGCATAGTGGTCGCGCCTCTCTCTGTACTCCGTCTTATGGTATATCGCAGAGCCGTCGATCTCCACCTCGCCTATAGACCAGTTGCGCTGGAAATTCGTAGAATCGTCATTCGCATCCCACAGGCAGAACTCCACGTAGCTGAACAACGTTACGTTCTTTGTCTCCGAGGATTCGTTCTTCAGCTTTGCTCTGATTATAAGGCAGTTATCCCCACGCGGCACGAACATCGTCTGAGAAACGGCAAGTCCGTTTTTTCTGCCCTCGATGATGCTGTAGCCGAGTCCGTGGCGACATTCATATCCGTCAAGAGGGGTCTTCATCGGCATCCAGCCGGGATTCCACACGGCGTCTCCGTCGCGTACATACAGCCTAAAGCCCTCCTGATCGAGGGGATTGTTATTGTAGCGGTATCTGGTTATGCGGCGCAGTCTTGCATCGCGGTAAAAAGCATAGCCGCCCGAGGTATTGGATGCAAGTGCGAAAAAGTCCTCGCTTCCGAGATAGTTGATCCACGGAAGGGGAGTTTTCGGCGTGTCTATTACATATTCACGCCTCACATCGTCGAAATGTCCGAATTTCATAGCTTTTCTCCTTATTTTTGCATCGGAAAGACCTTTCCGTCAACTTATGTCAAAAGTATACCATATTCTTTCCTTTTAATCAAGCGTTCGCGGCACATTATACAGTGAAAAAAATCCGCTGCGAGGCAAAAAACGTGTCGTTTTTTATTGACACAATATGTATAAATATGTTATCATAACGGGAGGAAGTAAAATTCCGCACAAATCACTTTGAGGAGATTTTCGCATGGAAAAAAGAGGACTCAAAAAGAACCTCGGTGTTCTTTCCGCCACTGCGATCGTTGTCGGCAGTGTCATCGGCGCAGGCGTATTCTTTAAGCCCTACGCAATATATCAGGCAACCGGCGGCGCACCCGGCATGGGTATGCTCGCCTGGATCATCGGCGGTCTTGCAAGCCTTTTCGGCGCTTTGACATTTGCCGAAATCGCTGTACTGAAGCCCAACACCGGCGGTATGGTCACATATCTCTCCGATGTTTACGGCAAAAAGCTCGGCTTCCTCGCCGGCTGGATGCAGACCATCATATTCTACCCCGCGTTTTTGGCAGGCTACGGTGTCCGAGTCGGGCAGGAGCTCGCTCCGCTTCTCGGCGGCAAGCAATATGAGCTTCCCATCGCCATGGGCATCATCATCATCATCGTCGCCTTCAACGTTCTCGGCTCGAAAACAGCCTCAAGATTCCAGATCGTATTTACGATATGCAAGCTGATCCCGCTGTTTATCCTGATGATTTTCGGCTTTGTTCTGGGTGAGGGCTCAAATCCCGTATTCACTCCCATCGTAAACAACGAGACCACGACTGTCGGTGCCGCTCTCGGCTCCACTCTGCTTGCGGTTCTGTTCGCCTTTGAGGGCTGGACAAACGTCGGTGCCGTTGCCGGTGAGATGAAGAATCCCGGCAAGGATCTGCCCCGTGCCATCGTCGGCGGTGTATCGATCATCATGTTCGTCTACTTCATCATCAACATTGCTTACCTCTGGGTGCTCCCCGCAGATGAGCTTATGAATCTCGAATCTCCCGCATCCGCAGTTGCTACCGCGATCTTCGGAAATGTCGGCGGAAAGCTTATCACCGCCGGTATCATCATCTCCGTTATCGGAGCTGCAAACGGCTTCCTGCTCTCCGGCTCGCGCGTAGCTTATGAGCTTGCCGAGGAGAAGGCACTTCCCTTCAGCAACACCCTCGCAAAGATCAACTCCAATCATGTTCCCGCAAACTCCATCATTCTGATCGGCTTCCTCGCGTGCATCTTTTCTATCACCAATCAGTTTGATATGCTTACAAACCTCGCCGTATTCTCAAGCTGGATCTTCTACACTATGACATTTGCGGCAGTTATGACCTATCGCAGACAGGCACCCGATGTCGAGAGAACCTACAAGGTTCCGCTCTACCCCGTTGTGCCGATCCTCGCAATACTCAGCGGCGTTTACGTTATCTTCAGCCAGCTCTTTACCTCGGGACGCGATGCCACCATTCTTTCCTTCTTCAGCATCGGCGTAACTCTCCTCGGAATACCCGTATATCTTCTGGCACAGAAATACTACAAGAAAAAAGGCAACTGATCCCAACGATAGGCAATTGCCTATCGCATAGGCGTGCGGCGCGCCTCGGGACGACACATTCGGCGTATGCCTATCATGTGCTCTCGGCTACCGTCCGCTACTCAACAGTACAAAAGGGATAAAAAGCTCTGCCGAGCTTTTTATCCCTTTTCCTTTTGCATACCTGCGACAGCTCGCAGTCGATGCCGTGGTAACGCAAATCTGTATTCTGCCGTAGGATATTCGGAAAACACAGATCCCCCGAGAAGCTTCTCGGGGGATCGTAAACCTTGGTGATCCATCAAATAAAAATTCTCGGTCGCATTTGCTACGGGTTGATAAGGCAGTATAGAAACTTATTACATCTGTGGCATTGCAA
>CAZVXL010000032.1:0-14897 GCA_964631595.1 uncultured Lachnospiraceae bacterium
AAAGTAACCAAAAGCTTCATTTAAGGGGGCGCTCCCCCTTAAATATCCCCCCGGGCTATGATCTCGGGGTACTGCTGACGGGGAGTTATCCCGCCTAAACCGCTGGGTATCCGCGCGACCGCGTGGCGGTCGAATATGGTAGGAAGTCCTATGCGGTGAGCGGTTACAGCGGTGGAGTGAGGCTCGCAAAGTTTATCTAAAGCATTAGTTTGGCTTGGGGTATGAAGTGTCTGACGGTTACGTTGTCCTCTACTACATATCCTTATCACTTCCCACTGTAGGATTCCGAGGGCATTACCGTTATCAAAGTAATCCTACATCGTCGGTTTTAACGGAGTGAAAAACCGACATTCGGTATTCCCTTTTTTGCCCCTTTTGCAAAGAAATGTACATTTCTTTGCGCCGAGCGATTTAGTAATCCTATATGGCTACAACAGATTAAAGCTTTTTGCCAAGCTTTTTCTCGAAAAAGCGTCCGTTCTCCTTCTCGAAAAAGCGGCGCGTCCTTCTATATAAAATAAGGAGAAATATATGATAATAACATCACGCCAAAATCCGCTGATAGTGCGGCTTGCGAAGCTTCGGGAAAGGAAGCACCGACGAGGAGAGGGACTGTACCTTGCCGAGGGAGTAAAGCTGTCGGGAGAGGCGGCGGATGCCGGAATAACGGAATATCTGCTGATAACCGAGGAGCACACCGCCTCAAGAGCCGCCGAGGCGGTAGAGCGTAGCGGAGGCGAGGTCATCACCGTAACACACGAGGTGCTTGAGAAGATCTCAACGGAATCGGCTCCGCAGGGAATGATAGCCGTGTGTCGGATGCAGCCCGAGCTGCATGAGACTGCCGCCGATGGCACAGAGCTGCCCGAGATCACCGCAGACAGACTGCTGATACTTGACAGAGTGCGCGATCCGGGAAATCTCGGCACGGTGCTCCGCACGGCGGAGGCGTTCGGCGGAATACAGCTTCTTCTGGCGGGCTGTGCGGATATCTACAGCCCCAAAACGGTGCGCGGGTCAATGGGCGCGGTGTTCCGCCTCCATACGGCAGAGCTTCCCGATACCGCGACGGCGGTCAGAGCCGCAAGAACGGCGGGACTGAGCGTGCTCGGCGCCGCGCTTGACAGCACAGCCGCAGAGCTCGGCAGCGCACCCCTCCCCGAGAGATGCGCCGTCGTGATCGGAACAGAGGGACAGGGAATATCCCCCGAGGTGCTCGATATGTGCGACGGTAAGCTGTATATCCCGATGACGGGCGGCGAATCGCTGAATTGCTCGGTGGCGGCGTCGGTGATAATGTGGGAAATGTTCCGCGGCGGCATCGGTTGACCGCGCCCGACGGCAGCTCGCGCGTCGCTTGTCGAAATTTCTCCGGAAAATGTGATTGACACCCGACGGATACTGTGATATATTAATATAATGGTGGCAAATCAAAAGGAGCTTGGTTATGGATGATGCGAAATATTACCTGTGGCTTCTCCTTACTCTCGGTGCGGGAAGCAGAGCATCGGTAAGACTTATCAGAGCCGCCGGCTCGGCGGAGGCAGTCTGGAATGAGCTGTCGTATGAGCTGTGCGAGACGGCGAAGATAAAGCCCGCCGTGATAAATAAGCTGATGTCGGAGCGCTCCCTTGCGGAGGCGGAGGATATTCTGGCATGGTGCTCGGAGAGAGGCATCACCGTATTTACGCCGAATATGCCGGAATACCCCAAGAGCCTGCTCTGCCTAATGGATTTCCCGATGGTGCTTTTCTGTAAGGGCAGACTGCCCGACTTCAACAGCGGCTTTTGCTGTGCCGTCGTGGGAACAAGAAAAATGTCCGATTACGGCAAAAGAGTCGCCTACGATATCGGCTGGGGACTCGGAGACGGCGGAGCCGTCCTCGTCAGCGGACTTGCGCTCGGGATAGACGGAATGGCAATGACGGGGGCTCTGTCCGCCGGAGGCACTGCCGTAGGCGTGCTCGGCTGCGGAATAGATATCACCTACCCCAAGGAGCATCGCGGACTTTTCGAAAGGGTCACCGAAAACGGTGCCATCATCACGGAATACCCTCCGGCAACTCCGCCGGCGGGAAGCAATTTCCCCATGCGAAACAGAATAATCAGCGGACTGTGTCAGGCAACCGCGGTCATCGAGGCGGATAAGGGCTCGGGTGCGCTTATCACCGCAAAGCACGCCGTGTTTCAGGGGCGCATGGTATTCGCCGTGCCCGGAAATGTCGGTGAGAATAATGCGGAGGGCTGTAACAGACTGCTGCGCGAGGGCGCAACTGTCGTCACCGAGGCAAACGATATTCTCTCCGTGTTCGAATTTCTCTATCCGCACGCGATAAAGCGGGCGAGACGTACCCCGAAGGGACAGGTGACCTCGGACAGCCTTGCAAAGGAAGTCACCGAGGCTGTGCTTGACAGAGGCTATCGCGGCAGAGGACTTTACGGCGGTAAGGAGGGCAAGGGCTCGGGAGCCGATGCCGCACCGAAGAAGAAAAAGACGGAAAAGGCCGCCGCACCGACCGCAGAGCCCGCGACCGCCGCGCACGATGCAAGCGTGCCGCATAAGCTTCCCTCTCCGGAGGAGGCGCGCTTTGCCGCAGAGCAAAAGACCGAAAGGCTCCGGCATATCCATATAGATATGCTCGGTGAAAAGGAAAGAAACATATACTACTCCATGAAGGAGGGCGCACCGATGCTTCCCGATGAGATCGGGGGCGGGGCGTATACCATAAGCGAGGTCTTGACCGCGATGACACTGCTTGAGATAGCGGGCGCGGTGGAGGCGGGCGCGGGAGGCTACTACGTGAGATGCCTCGGAGACGATGAACTGCTCACGGATGAGCCGAGCTGATATGCAAATACCGTGCAGACGGTCTGCGCGGAACAGGAAAAATCACAGAAAGGTTTTATGTTTGTAAATGACTAATCTCGTTATTGTGGAGTCGCCTGCAAAGGCAAATACCATCAAGGGCTATCTCGGATCCTCCTATAAGGTAATGGCATCGAAGGGTCACGTGAGAGATCTGCCCAAATCCTCCCTCGGTATAGATATCGAAAACGGCTTTGAGCCTCACTACATCAACATTCGCGGAAAGGGAGACCTCATCAAGGAGCTTCGCCGCGAGGCGGCGAAGGCGGACAGAGTATTCCTTGCGACGGACCTTGACCGAGAGGGAGAGGCAATCTCATGGCACCTTGCGGCGGCGCTGAAGCTGCCGGAGGAAAAGAGCTGCCGCATCACCTTCAACGAGATAACAAAGAGTGCGATAAGAGAGGCGATCAAGTCTCCCCGCACCATAAATACGGATCTTGTGAACGCACAGCAGGCGCGGCGTATCCTTGACAGGATCGTGGGCTATAAGCTCAGCCCGTTCCTCTGGAAGAACGTGCGGAGCGGACTTTCCGCGGGACGCGTGCAGTCTGTCGCCACAAAGATCATCGTGGACAGAGAAAACGAGATACGCGCATTTGTGGCAAAGGAATACTGGACTGTCGATGCCCTCCTTGCGACCGAGAAGGGCAAGGAGCTTTGCGCTCATTACTACGGCTCCGTATCGGGCGGAGAAAAGGCGGAGCTGACGTGCGGCGAGGACGCCGCCGCCGTTGCGGATTCCTGCTGCGGCAAGAGCTTTACGGTGCGTGAGATCAAGCACGGAACAAGGTACAAGACGCCCGCACCGCCCTTTACCACCTCCACGATGCAGCAGGAGGCATCGAAAAAGCTGAACTTCCAGTCACAGCGCACGATGAAGGTCGCGCAGGAGCTTTACGAGGGTGTAAATCTCGGCACCGCCGGCGGAGGTATGCAGGGACTTATCACCTATATGCGTACCGATTCGCTCCGCATTGCCGATGAGGCGAGAAGCGATGCGCGCGCCTATATCTCGGAGACATACGGCGAGAAATACTGTCCCGAGACACCCAGAGTGTATAAGACAAAGAAGAACGCCGAGGACGCGCATGAGGCGATCCGTCCCTCGAATGTGAGACTTGATCCCGCATCGGTCAAGAAGCACCTGACACCGGATCAGTACAAGCTGTATCGCCTTATCTGGAACAGATTTGTCGCAAGCCAGATGGAATCCGCGGAGCTTGCAACGGTGAACGCCGAGTTCGTGTGCGGAGACAATCTCTTTAAGGCATCGGGCTATACGGTGAGATTCTCCGGATTTATGGCGGTCTATGAGGAGACCGCGGATACGCCGGACAGCGAAAAGGGAGTCAAGCTCCCCGATATCGCAAAGGGAGAGGAGCTGTCCGTAAGGAGCATTTCGCCCGAGCAGCACTTCACCGAGCCTCCGGCAAGATACACCGAGGCGGCACTTGTGAAATTCCTTGAGGAAAAGGGCATCGGCAGACCGAGTACCTACACCCCCATTATTACGATAATCATTTCCAGAGGCTACGTAAAAAGAGAAGGCAAGTCGCTCCGCCCCACGCCTCTCGGAGAGGTCACGACGAGGGTCATGGAGGAATCCTTCCCCGACATCGTGAATTATAAATTCACCGCGGATATGGAGAAGCAGCTCGACGAGGTCGAGGCGGGCGAGGAGACACTGCGCGAGGTGCTTGAGAGCTTCTGGAGCGGATTTTCCGCGGAGCTTGAGGCGGCTCAGGCGAAGGCGGATGCGGAGGCGTATGAGGTGCCCGTGGAGGAAACGGATATCATATGCGAGAACTGCGGAGCCAAGATGATCGTGAAGAACGGCCGCTTCGGCAAGTTCGCCGCCTGCCCGAATTACCCCGAATGTAAAAACACAAAGCCGCTGAATGCAAAGAGCGGCGAGGAGGAGAAGAAGCCGGAGATAGCTCCCTTTAAGTGTGAGCTGTGCGGCTCGGATATGGTGTACCGCACGGGACGCTACGGCGGCTTCTATGCCTGCGTGAAGTATCCCGAGTGCAAGAATACAAAGCAGAAGGTCAAGAGCCTCGGCGTGCCGTGCCCCAAGTGCGGCAAGGATGTCGTGACGAAGCACGGAAGAAATAAGTCGGTGTTCTACAGCTGCTCCGGCTATCCCGAATGTGATTTTTCGTCGTGGGATATGCCGACAAACGAGAAGTGCCCGCAGTGCGGCGGTATGCTGTACGTGAAGAAGGGCAAGAACCAGCTTGTGTGCAAGGACGAGGGCTGTTCCTACAAATGCGAGCGGGCACTGCCCGAGGAGGATAAGGCGGAGTGAGGTCTACCGATACTGTACTCACCGTGATAGGCGCCGGGCTTGCCGGCTCCGAGGCGGCATATCAGGCGGCAAGGCGCGGGATCCCCGTAAGACTTGTCGAGATGAAGCCGCGCCGTCGCACCCCCGCTCACTCCTCGGACGGCTTTGCGGAGCTTGTCTGCTCCAATTCTCTGCGTAATGCGGACGTGACCTCCGCCATCGGACTCCTCAAGGAGGAGCTTCGCAGAAGGGGATCGCTGATAATGGAGGCGGCGGACTCGGCGCGTGTCGCCGCAGGCGGCGCTCTTGCGGTGGATCGCAATGCTTTTTCCGCATATGTGACGGAGAGGGTGATGTCTCACCCGCTGATAAGCGTGGTGCACGAGGAGGCGGACAGCATACCCGACGGCTTTGCGATAATCGCGACCGGCCCGCTCACCTCGGATGCGATGAGCAATGCGATAACGGGGCTGATCGGAGACAGACGGCTCTCCTTCTTCGATGCCGCCGCGCCCATAGTCGACGGCGAATCAATAGACATGGAGAAGGCGTTTTACGCCTCAAGATACGATAAGGGAGACGCGGATTACATCAACTGCCCCATGAATGAGGCGGAGTACACCGCGTTCTACGAGGCTCTTATCTCCGCCGAGACGGCGGAGCTCCACGATTTCGACAGGGAGACGGACGAGCTTCGCGTATTCGAGGGCTGTATGCCGGTGGAGGTCATGGCGGCGCGCGGAGTGGATACGCTTCGCTACGGGCCGATGAAGCCGGTCGGTATCACAAACCCGAGAACGGGCGAGCGCTATTATGCGGTGGTACAGCTCAGACGTGAAAATTCCGAGGGGACGATGTTCAATCTGGTCGGCTTCCAGACGCATCTGACCTTTCCGGAGCAGCGCAGAGTGTTCCGAATGATACCGGGACTGGAGAATGCGGAGTTTTTGCGCTACGGTGTCATGCACCGCAATACATTTTTGGATTCACCGCGACTGCTTGCGAGAGATTATTCTCTCAGAGCGAGACCGGAGCTGTTCTTTGCGGGACAGATGACGGGAGTCGAGGGATATATCGAATCTGCGGCATCGGGCTTTGTCGCGGGCGTTTCCGCCGCGGCGAAGATGCTCGGTAAGGAGCCGCCGTCATACTCGGGCATAACGATGCTCGGCGCAATGGCGAGGTATGTTGCGGAGGGCGGAAGCGGCGATTTTCAGCCGATGAACGCCAACTTCGGTATAATAGATCCGCTTGAGACGAGAGCAAAGGGCGGCAGACGGGTAAAGTATGCCGCATATTCCGAGAGAGCGCTGGCGGAGACGGACAGAACGGCAGAGCGGCTGTAGGCGCCGCGCAGACTCTTATTTACGGGAGTGATTATATGAGGATCATAGTTGATGCAATGGGCGGAGATCACGCGCCCGAGGAAACGGTACACGGTGCCGCCGATGCCGCAAGAGAGCTTTCTGTCGATATAACTCTTGTGGGAGACGAGGAGAGGCTCTTGCCGCTTTGCGATAGCTACGGCTTCCCGAGGGAGAGGCTTGAGATAGTGCACACAAAGACCGTGCTCACGATGGAGGACAGCCCCATGGACGTGGTCAGACAGAAGAAGGACTGCTCAATGGGAGTGGGACTGAGACTGCTGAAGGAGGGGGGAGACGCCTTCCTGTCGGCGGGAAACACCGGCGCGCTTCAGGTGGGAGCATCTCTCATAGTGCGCCCCCTCAAGGGGATCAAGCGCTCCGCCATCGCCGCGATACTTCCGTTCAGACGGCCGATGCTTCTGCTTGACAGCGGCGCGAACACCGTCGTCACCTCCGAGAATCTTGAGCAGTGGGCAAGGCTCGGCACGATATATATGAGAGATATCATGGGAGTCGCCTCCCCTACGGTGGGCTTGCTCAATAACGGCACGGAGGAGCACAAGGGCACCGAGCTTGCCGCAGAGACTCACAAGAGGCTGAAAAGCGCCGAGGGCATCAGCTTCTTCGGCAACGTGGAGGGCTCAATGCTGCCGCAGATGCCGTGCGATGTGCTTGTGACAGACGGCTTTACGGGAAATGTTGCGCTGAAGCTCATCGAGGGAATGGGAAAGCTAATGTTCGGAGAGCTTCGCAGTATGTATACGGCGAATTTCACCTCAAAGCTTGCGTACCTTCTGATGAAGGGACAGCTTCGCGGACTGAAGCGCTCGTTCGATACGTCGGAATTCGGCGGAGCACCCCTTATCGGGCTGTCGAAGCCGGTGATAAAGGCGCATGGCAATTCGGACGCCAAGGCGATATTCAATGCGATAAGACAGGCGAAAGCCTTTGCCGAGAGCGGTGCCGTGGACAAATTCGAGGCGGTTGCCGAGATGTACCGTGTGCCGAAGGAAGACGGAGAATAAAAATGGGAAACAAAAGATCAAAGGAAGCAGGGGAGTATTCGGAATTTCCGCGGCCGTACAGCGAGCTTGAGCGAGTGATAGGCTACAGCTTCAGGGACAAGGCGCTGATCGAGACGGCGCTGACCCATACCTCAAGGTGCAATGAGCTGAGAAACAGGGGCATTGAGCTTGAGAGCAACGAGAGACTTGAATTTTTGGGAGATTCGGTGCTCTCCGTGGTCGTCAGCCAGTACATATATGCGAAATACCGCACGGAGCAGGAGGGGGCACTCACGAAGATCCGCTCCTCGGTCGTGTGCGAGAAGGCTCTTGCGAAATATGCCGAGAGGATACGCCTCGGAGAATTTCTGAGGCTGGGACACGGCGAGGAGAAGAACGGCGGGCGCGAACTTCCGTCGATCACCTCGGATGCCTTCGAGGCGCTGATCGCTGCGATCTTCCTTGATTGCGGACAGAATACCGAGAAGGTGCGCGGCTTTATTTTGCCGTTCGTTATTGATGAGATAGATGAGATAGAGCACCGCTCCTCCTTTGTCGATCACAAGACGGCGCTTCAGCAGCTTGTACAGCAGGTCGGCGGCGAGAGACTGCAATACGTGATCGTGAGGGAAAGCGGCCCCGATCACAATAAGACCTTTGAGGCAGAGGCAAGACTCAACAGCAATGTCGTGGGCAGAGGCGTGGGCTCTACCAAGAGAGAGGCGGAGCAAAATGCCGCATATGAGGCACTGAAGCTTTTCGGGGAGGATACGAATGTCGGACTGTGAGCGCGGAAGCGCGTGTACCGAGCGCGGAGAGAAGGCAAGGGCACTGTTCGATGAGGGCTATAACTGCGCGCAGGCGGTGTTTGCCGCCTTTGAGGATGTGACGGGCTTTGACCGAGAGACCTCGGTGAGACTTGCCTCGGCGCTCGGCGGCGGAATGTGCCGTATGCGCGAGGTATGCGGAGCCGTCAGCGGAGCCATGCTCGTGCTCGGCACCGTGATGGGTGCGGATACGGAGCACGGCGGCGAGAGGAAGTCGGAGCTGTATAGGGCGGGACAGGCGTTTGCCGAGGATTTCAGAGCGGAGAACGGGTCGATCGTGTGCCGTGAGCTGCTGGGTCTCCCGAGCGGAGCGGATTCTCCCGAGCCCGAAAAAAGGTGTGCGGCGTACTATAAAAAGCGTCCCTGCGCCGAGCTTGTGAGAGCGGCGGCGGAGCTTTTGGAGCGCAGACTCGGTGAGTGATGCACGGCGCGGCGGCGGAGCGCCGCACTTTGCAAGCATTTACTATCAGTTTTACTAAATGAGTCCGCAAATCAGAACGCGATTTATGGGAGAAAGCCGAAAAATTACAAAAATGAAGAAAAGCTATTGATTTTGCAAGGGAGCTTTGATATACTATATATGTATCATTTTCTTAATCGGTACATACTATAGTATAATTTCCAATGAACTCGGGAGTGTTGATATGATCTCAAAAGAGGTAAAAATCGTAAATAATGTCGGGCTTCACGCAAGACCTGCTACCTTCTTCATTCAGAAGGCGAATTCATATAAGAGCTCCATATGGGTGGAGAGAGAGGATCGCAGGGTGAATGCAAAAAGCCTTCTCGGTGTTCTGTCACTCGGTATCGTCAAGGATATGACTGTTACGCTTATCGCGGACGGTGCAGATGAGGAAGATGCTGTGAACGGGCTGAAGGCGCTTATTGAGTCCTCATTTGATGAGCAGTATCTTTGATATAAGGTAAATATCAGAGCTCCGCATGACCGGTCATATTCGTATCGGGCAGGCGGAGCTTTGTTGTATTAACGGGGGTGAGGAGCATGGCGGACAGAGACGGTGCGCGCCTTGAATATTTGCGCGAGAAGGCGAGACGGCTTCCGAGAGCCCCCGGCGTGTATATAATGGAAAATTCCTCCGGCAAGGTGATCTATGTCGGAAAATCGCGGGCTCTTTGCAACAGGGTGTATCAGTATTTCATCGGAACGCACGATGTGAAAACGGAGCGCATGGCATCGCAGGTGAACGATTTCAGATTCATCGTATGCCAGACGGAGATAGAGGCGCTTGCGCTTGAAAACAGCCTGATAAAGCAGCACAACCCACGGTACAATATAAAGCTGAAGGATTCGAGGGCGTACCCGTATCTGAGATTTACGGCGGGGGAGTATCCGAGGCTTGAGGTCACGCGCACGCGGACAAGTGACGGCTCGGTGTATTTCGGCCCGTATTCCGGAAGCTCCGTCGCGTATTCGGTGCTTGAGACAGTCGTGCGCGCGCTCGGACTGCCGTCGTGTAAGCGCAAATTCCCCGAGGAGATAGGCAAGGGACGTCCGTGCATCTATTATCAGACGGGAAGCTGCGGCGGAGTTTGCACGGGCAGAGTTTCGCGAGAGGAATACGGAGAGGCGGTGGCTGCCGCCAAGGAGATACTTCGCGGGCACAGCGCCGCGGTTACGGCGGAGCTGGAGGCGAAGATGACGGAGTGCGCCGAGGCGGAGCGCTTCGAGGAGGCGGCGAAATACCGCGACAGCCTTGCCGCGATGAGGAAGCTCGGAGAAAAGCAGAAGGCGGTCGGAAGCCCCGACGACGAATGTGACGTGATCTCCTTTGCCGCCGCAGGCAAGGGAGAGTGTGCCGCCGTTTTCTATATCCGGAGCGGATATATCAGCGACAGCGAGCATTTTGTGTTCGGTGAGAACGAGATCACGGGTTTTTCGGCGGCATCGGACGACGGTGCGACCGAAGCTGCGGCTGAGACCGAGTACGACGGTGCGACCGAGAGCACAGACGAAAGCGCAGACGAGGCTTGCGATGCTGATTCCGAATCGCCCCTTGCCGCCTTCATCATGTCGCTCTATCGCGGACGGGAGTATATTCCGTCGCAGGTGCTGATCTCGGCGGAGCTGAGCGACGGAGACAGAACACTGCTCTGCGATTATCTGTCCCGACTCTGCGGACACAGAGTCAATGTGCGTACTCCTCGGCGCGGCGACGGCAAGCGACTGTGTGAGATGGCGGCGGAGGATGCGCTGAGGCATTACGAGAACAAGCAGGAGAGGCTTCGCAGAGAGGAGCGGACTCTTGTCGGGCTTGCCTCCCTTCTCTCTCTGGAGGTGGTTCCGGAGAGGATAGAGGCATACGATATATCGAATTTCGGAGACGAGCACATCACTGCGGGCATGGTGGTCTACGAGAACGGCCGCCCCAAAAAATCGGATTACAGATATTTCCGCATAAACGGCACCGACGGTCAGGACGATTACGGCTCAATGCGCGAGGCGCTCAGCCGCCGTCTGGCTCATCTCTCCGATGAGGACGGCTCATATTCAAGGGCGCCCGATCTGATTTTGCTTGACGGCGGAGAGGGGCACGTCGGAGTGATATGCTCACTGCTTCGCAGTATGGGGCTTGAGATCCCCGTGGCGGGCATGGTGAAGGACAGTCACCACAAAACGAGAGCTCTTGTAACGGAGGCGGGCGAGGTCGGCATTGCTCGGAGAGAGGATGTCTTCCGCCTTGTCTACGGAATACAGGAGGAGGTACACCGCTTCACCGTATCCCGAATGAGCGCGGCGAAAAGAAAGACGATGCGCCGCTCATCTCTTGAGGATATTGCCGGAATAGGCCCCGCAAAGGCGAAGCTGCTCATGGCGCATTTCGGCAAGATAGCAAAAATCGGGGAAGCATCCGCGACGGAGCTTGCCGAGGTAAAGGGCATATCCGCTGCCGATGCGGAAAATATAGTGAACCACTTTCGAAATAAACGCAAATGAAAGGAAATACGGCTTATGATGAGGATAATTACGGGCACTGCCCGAGGAGCAAAGCTTGAGACACTTGAGGGGGATGCGACAAGACCGACGGCGGAGCGGGTGAAGGAGGCGCTTTTCTCCATGCTCCAGTTTGAGCTTGAGGGCAGAGTGGTGCTTGATCTTTTCGGGGGCTCCGGACAGCTCGGGCTTGAGGCAATCAGCAGAGGCGCGGCTTCCGCCACCTTTATCGACAGCTCAAGAGAGGCCGCGGATATCATAATGCAGAACGCCAGAGTGTGTCGGCTGTTCGATAAATGCAGAGTTTCCTCGATGGACAGCCTTGCATATCTCGGAAGCGCGGCGGGCAGACAGAGCTTTGATATCATTTTCCTCGATCCGCCGTATGCCTCCGGACTTCTTCCGGACTGCCTCGGACTGATCGACAAGGGCGGGCTTCTTGCGAGAGGCGGAGTCATTGTATGCGAGAGCGCCGAGGAGGTACTCGGCAAAAAGAAGAAAAAGCTCCGCGAAACGGACGAGGAGGCAGCCGCAAGGGTGCTTGAGACGGTATTCGGCGGAGATGAGGCGCTTGCGGAGAGATATTCGCTTCGCAGAACGGCGCGCTACGGACAGACAAGGCTGACACTGCTTGAAGCGGCGGCGAGAGATACGGAGGAGTGAGCAGAGAATGAAGACCGCGATCGTTTCCGGTACATTCGACCCCGTTACGGTGGGGCATACCGATATCATAAGGAAGGCGGCGGCTCTCTTTGACCGTGTATACGTGTGTGTTCTCAACAACGCCGAAAAGCGCACGATGTTTACCGAGGCTCAGCGCCTTGAGATAATGAAGGCGGCGGTCGCGGGGCTTGAGAGAGAGGGCATATCGAACGTGCAGACCGATGCGTATTCGGGGCTCACCTCGGACTATATGAGGGAGCACGGCATCACCTACATCGTGAAGGGCGTTCGCAATTCCTCGGACTTTGATTACGAATACGGCATGGCGCGCATAATGAAAAGCTTTCTGCCGGAGGCGGAGACGGTGCTCCTGCCCGCCGAGCCGGAGCATATACACGTAAGCTCAACATATGTGCGTGAGATAATAAAATACGGCGGGCCGCTTGAGTCTGCCGTGCCGGAGGGCACGTCGGAGCTTATCCGCGAAATGCGCGGTCAGTCCGCGAAATGACTATGAGGTGCCGCAGGCACACGGAATACGATTATTTGACCGCTGAGGCGGAACGGAGGAACTTATGAAAAAGCTTGACGCAAAAACCGAAGCGAGGATCGACGAGATAATGTCAAAGCTCACCCTTGAGCAAAAGGTCGGTCAGATGAATCAGGTGCCGTCGTGGATAGCGGGCTCGGATTACTATTACGACCGCATCCGCCGAGGCGAGATAGGCTCCCTTATCTGCGGAGTCCCCGATATAAGCGAGGACAGGCACGCAGAGAAGGATTTCAGGGACAGGCACAATGCGTATCAGAAGGTGGCGGTGGAGGAGGGCCCCTGCGGTATTCCGCTGATGTTCGGAGCCGACGTTATCCACAGCTACACGGTGTGCTACCCCGTCGGAATCGGATGCGCGGCATCCTTCGATCCCGAGCTTATCGAGAGGTGCTTCCGCGATATTTCTTCAAACGCAGCAAGAGACGGACTGAACTGGACGTTTGCGCCCGTGCTCGATCTGTCGCGTGATCCGCGCTGGGGCAGATGCGTGGAGTCGGGCGGTGAAGATCCCTATCTGATGGGTGAGATAGGCGCGGCAATGGTGCGCGGCTTCCAGAAGGAGCTTGACAATACGGACAATCTCGTCTCCTGCTGTAAGCACTACATCGGCTACGGCGCAATGGAGGGCGGCAGAGATTACCATAACTCCGATATCTGCGATTACTTCATGGACAACTGGTACTCCGTGCCGTTCAACAGAGCTGTTGAGGCGGGAGCGCTTACGGTCATGTCCTCCTTCAACTCCGTTTCCGGAGAGCCCGTCACCTCATCGAAGAAGCTGCTCCGCAAGCTGCTGAAGGGCAGAATGGGCTTCGAGGGCTTTGTCCTCAGCGATTTTGACGGAGTTATCCAGCTTGAGAATCAGGGAGTTGCCGACGGACTCAGAGAGTGCGCGAGACTTGCCGCCGAGGGCGGTGTGGATATGGAAATGGTCGATACGGCGTACATCAACAATCTGTGCGATCTGGTGCGCTCCGGCGAGCTTGACGAGGCTGTCATAGATGAGGCGTGCCGCAGGATACTTCGTGTTAAGTTTGCCGCAGGTCTGTTTGAGAGACCGTACAAGGAGGATTACGAGGTAGATCTTGACGCACAGCTTGCAAACGAAAGACAGCTTGCCTCCGAAAACGTGGTACTGCTCAAAAACAAAAACGGTATCCTTCCCCTGAAGCCGAGCGACAAGGTGTTCATGACGGGGCCGTTCTTCAATGAAAAGGTGTGCCATGTCGGCGCATGGGCGGCTCATTCCGATATCGGACTTATCCGAAGCTACCGCGAGGCGCTGTCCGACGTGGTGACTCTTGTCGAGGTCGAGGACGAGCTCGGCGTGGAGGTTCCCGAGAATAACGGCGATATAAAGGAAAACAGGAGACTCCGCGAGGAGGCAAACAATGCGAAATTCATAAATCCTCCGCATCTTGAGCCGTTCGGTGAATCGTTCTTTGAGGTGCTTGACGAGAGAGACTGCAAGGCTATCGTGCTGTTCCTCGGTGAGTCGCACTACACCACGGGCGAGGCTGTGTCGGTGGCGGAGGCGAAGATCCCCGCGGATCAGG
Organism: uncultured Lachnospiraceae bacterium; assembly: GCA_964631595.1. Lineage (GTDB taxonomy): Bacteria > Bacillota > Clostridia > Oscillospirales > CAG-272 > UMGS1312. Next base: position 14,080 of record CAZVXL010000032.1, read on the forward strand.
TGGAGCTTGTTCGCAAGGCGCACGCCACGGGTATCCCCGTGATCGGAGTGATGAACTTTGCACGTCCCCGCGCGATAGGCGAGGTGGAGCCGATGCTTGATGCGATCGTTTGGGGCTGGCACAACGGCACCAAGGCGGCTGAGGGTATGCTTGACGTGCTCTACGGCAAGAAGAATCCGTGCGGAAGACTTCCCATGACGGTGATCCGCACGGTGGGACAGATACCGATGTACTACAACGGGCCGAACACGGCGCGCGAGGTCAACGCATACTACGGAGAGGGCAAGAGCTACTACGATGTCAAGACGGGCCCCGCGTATCCCTTCGGCTACGGACTTTCCTATACCTCCTTTGAGTATTCCGCGCCCGTGTGCGAGCGCACCTCAATGACTTTCCCCGAGCTTGATGCGGGCGAGAGCTTCAAGGTGAGCGCGACTGTTAAAAATACGGGTGAGCTGTCGGGCAAGGAGGTCATTCAGTGCTACGTCAGAGACCATTTCGGCACGAAGATGAGACCGCGCCGTCAGCTTGTGGGCTTTAAGAAGTGCGAGATCGCGGCGGGCGATGAGGTGACGGTCACCTTTGAGCTCTCAAAGAAGGAGCTCGGCTACTTCTTGGACGGCGAATTTGTTGCCGAGGCGGGCAAATTCACTGTATATATCGGAGAGAACTGCCTCACCGAAAACGGCATTGAGATAGAGCTTACAAAATAATGACAGTGCCCGTCACCGACGGGCGGAGAGGATATAAAAATGAAAAAAACTCTTTCTTTGCTTCTTGCACTGCTTATGTTGTCCTCGGCGGTCGCCTGCGGAAAG
>CAZVXL010000033.1:0-13689 GCA_964631595.1 uncultured Lachnospiraceae bacterium
TACGTAACTTTCGTTACACGGGATTTTAAGTCCCGGGCGTCTGCCAATTCCGCCATTCCGGCAGAACCGTTTTCTGTAGCGCTTTATTATTATATCACTTTGCGACGGCTGTGTCAATACCAAATCAAAAATATTTTTGCGACGGGCTCCGCCGCTTTTCGGCAGACCGAGACGGGAGTCGGAGATATTTGCGATTTTTGCGGCGGGCTGTGCGCCACGGACTGATTTTTTTGCAAAGAATGTGGATCGGTCGGGCATTATGTGCTATAATTATACAGAAGGGCGGTGCGGGACCGATAGGAGAGCTCTCCGCAAGGCGGGGCGCAGATCATCGGCTTGCCCGCAAATATTTCGGGTACTGTAAGGAGGTGCGTATGGCTGTAAGACTTAACGAGGATGCGGAGACTGTTCGTACGGTGAAGGAGGGGCTTGAGAAAAACGGCGGATACTGCCCGTGCCGTATAGGAAAAACGGAAGAAAACAAGTGCATTTGCCGAGAATTCAGGGAGCAGATCGCAGATCCCGAATTCGAGGGCTACTGCCACTGTATGCTTTACTATAAATCAAAGGAGAATTGAAATGAGCGTGACTCTTTTAACAAATGAAAATTTCGAGGCGGAGGCGCTGAAATGCGAGCTGCCCGTGCTTATTGATTTTTACGCGGATTGGTGCGGCCCGTGCAAAATGGTTTCGCCCATCATCGACGAGGTATCCGAGGAGAGGTGTGACGTGAAGATATGCAAGGTCAACGTGGACTCATCTCCCGAGCTTGCCGAGGCATTCGGAATACAGAGCATCCCGTCACTTGTGGTAATAAGGGACGGCAAGACCGTGGCACAGACCGTGGGTGCCATGTCAAAGGAGCTGCTCGTCGGATTTATTGACGAGGCTGTCGCGGAGTAATACGGAGATCACCGAAGGGCAAGCGCTTTTCGGTGATCTTCTTTTTCGGTGTATAAATTATCCTTCCTCGGTAAATAATATATCACACCGAAAAAAGGAAGGCAAATATATGAAAAAGCACAGATTCGGCACGGCAATACTGTCACTGTCGGTGGGGGTACTGATCTCGGCGGTGCTTGCATCGTTTATCCCCGCCTCGGGAGAGGAGCGGATCTACAGTGATATCATACGACTGCACGTGATCGCGGGATCCGATTCCGCGGAGGATCAGGCGCTGAAGCTCTCTGTGAGAGATTCGGTACTGGAGCTTGTGTCGGAGAGGACGGAGGGAGCGAAAAATTACGGCGAGGCGTACGGGATACTGTCGGGTATGCTTCCGGAGATAGAGGATACGGCGCGGGAGCGAGTGCGTGCCGAGGGATACGGAGACGAGGTCGAGGTGAGGCTTGATCGGGAGAGATATCCGGTCAGATACTACGAGGGGTATACGCTCCCTGCGGGGGAATATATGTCGATGCGTATCGTGCTCGGAGAGGGACAGGGCAAGAACTGGTGGTGCGTACTGTTTCCGCCGCTGTGCAGAGCATCTGCCGTGGGAGATAGCGACGGCGGAGCGGAATTCTATGCCGCCGGCTTTACTCCGGAGGAATACAAAATAATAAAAAACGAATCGGGCGCGAAGTACAGAGTGAGATTCAAAATACTTGAGCTTCTCTCGGAGACCTTCGGCTTTGATTACTGATATTTACGCATCCTGCCTCGGGCAGAGCGGAGAGTGCCGTGCGGCATAGCTCCGCTTTGCCCTTTTTTGCGTATAAATATCAACATAGCTATTGTTTTTTTCGCTCATGTAATGTATAATATAATCAACGAACCCCTTGCTATTCGCAAATTCTTTGAGCAATTTGACACGAATCGGCGGGGACGGAGCATTGCGGTGCGGCAGGGAGCGGAAGCGGGCATATTTCTGCGATTTTTCGTAAATACCGACAGCATGCCGCGCGTTTGCACCGTGATACTGTCATAGATCGAAAGGCTTGAGCACATATGAGATTTACCTTCAGAGGCGGTATTCATGTCGATGAGCATAAGAATACCGCGGGAGTCAGGACAGAGCTTCTGCCGCCTCCGCCGGAGGTCTGTATTCCTCTGTCACAGCATATCGGAAAGCCGGCACACGCCATAGTCGATGTCGGAGATCATGTGTATATGGGACAGAAGATCGGAGAGGCCGAGGGGCTCGGCTGTCCCGTACATTCCTGCGTTTCCGGAACGGTAAAGGAGCTGACGGTGCTCCATACTCCGTCGGGAAGCAGGATAGAGAGCATCGTCATCGAGAATGACGGCAAGGATACGCTCTCACCCGATATCGCACCCCTGAACAAAAAGCTGTCGGAGTGCTCGTCGGAGGAGATCATCGAGAGGATCAGGGAGGCGGGCATCTCCGGAATGGGCGGTGCGTCTTTCCCGACGTACGCAAAGCTGTCCTCCGCGATCGGAAAGGCGGAGCTTATCATAATCAACTGCGCCGAGTGCGAGCCGTACATAACGGCAAACCACCGTCTGCTGCTTGAGAAGCCGATGACGGTGATAAACGGCGCGAAGATACTCATGAAGACGCTCGGTGTGCGGAAGTGCTATATTGCCGTGGAGGACAATAAGCTTGATGCGGCGAATAAGCTTGAGGAGCTCACGGCGGACAGCGAGCTTCTTGAGGTGAAGGTGATGAGGACGAAGTATCCGCAGGGAGATGAGCGACAGCTCATATACGCCCTGACGGGTAAGGAGCTGCCCGCGGGCAAGCTTCCCGCCGATATCGGCGCGGTGGTCTTCAATGCCGAGACATGCGCCGCGGTGTATAATTCGCTGACCACCGGCATACCGCTCATAAAAAGGATCGTTACCGTTGACGGCGACTGCATAGCGCGCCCGATGAACTACCTCGTGCCTATCGGTACAAGAATGTCGTGGCTGTTTGAGTGCGCCGGAGGACTTACGAGGACTCCGTCGAAGATAATAGCCGGAGGCCCCATGATGGGACAGGCGCAATGGGACGTGGATGCACCCGTGACAAAGTCCACCTCCGCAGTGCTGATCCTCTCAAGCGAGAGGGCGGCGGGCAATACGGACGAGCCTGTCTGTATAAGGTGCGGCAGATGCGTGAGAAACTGTCCGATGAGGCTCATGCCGTGCTATATTGCGGAGGCGTCGCGCGCTCACGAATACGGGCTTGCCGAAAAATACGGTGCCATGAGCTGTGTTGAGTGCGGCTCATGCTCGTATAACTGTCCGGCAAAGGTCGAGATAGTGCAGAGCATCAGAGTTGCGAAGGCTGAGATCCGAGCCAAGAAATAATTGAAAACAGGGATTTGCAGAATGACAGATAATCAGAACAACACAAATGAGGCTGTGTATCCGGAGCTTTTGAATGTATCTCCGTCACCGCATATAAAAAATCCCGACACGACTCAGAGCATAATGCTCCGTGTTCTGGCGGCGCTTTTGCCTGCCTGCATTTGGGGAGTATACCGCTTCGGCGCGAGAGCGGCGGCAGTGCTTCTGCTGTCGGTCGCAAGCGCCGTCGGCTTTGAGTGGCTGTATCAGCGCCTCATGCACAGACCGAACACCGTATCGGATCTTTCGGCGGCTGTGACGGGCTTGCTCATCGGCATGAATCTGCCTGCCACCGTTCCGCTGTGGATGGGCGTTGTCGGCTCTCTTTTCGCCATGGTGGTGGTAAAGGGACTGTTCGGCGGAATCGGCAAAAACATCGTAAATCCGGCTCTTGCCGCAAGAGTGTTTATGTTTGCGTGGCCGAGCGAGATGGGACTTTTCCAGAGGGCGGGCGTTCGCATAAACGATCTGTCCGTGCGACTTGACGGCGCGGATGCTCTTGCGGGAGCAACACCGCTGGCATCGCTTGATGCGGGGGTCATTCCGGAGGACGTGACCGTCTTTGACATGATCCTCGGAAATATCGGCGGATGCATCGGGGAGGTATCCTCGGTGCTGCTGATACTCGGCGGTCTGTACCTGCTCTTTACCAAGGTGATCACGTGGCATATCCCCGTTGCATTTATCGGAACCGTAGCACTTGTGACGTATTTCTTCCCGATGGGAACGGCGGACGGTCTCAGCTATATGATAAGCAGTATATTCTCCGGCGGCCTCATTCTCGGAGCCGTATTCATGGCGACCGATTACGTGACATCTCCCGTGACCTCTGTCGGACAGCTCGTATACGGAGTGGGCTGCGGACTTATCACGGTGTTCATCAGATATTTCGGCGGATATGCCGAGGGTGTGTCCTTTGCGATCCTTATAATGAATCTGCTTACCGGATATATTGATACGTTGACTGCGCCGAGACGCTTCGGAGGAGGAAGTAAATGAGCGAGGATAAAAGAAACGATCGGATCGACGAGGATATAGCGGCTCTTTTCGATACCTTCGGTGGCGGCGGGGAGAACGGCGATGATGCCGAGGAGCTTCGCGCGACCGATGAGACATCGGATGTGTATGCCGAGGATGACGGGCTTGAGTATATCGAGGTACCGAAATCATTGCTTGATAAAATGAACGGCGAGACCTCGGAGGTATCGGAGCCGGAGGCGACCGATACGGGAAAGAACGGGAAAAAGAAAAGAAAAAAGAAGACGAGGGACGCGCTGAAGCCTGCCGATGTGGTAAAGTCTGCCGAAGCGGAGATGCCCACCGAGGCGGAGACACCCTCAGATGCGGTCGAGAAAAAAGGCTCGGGCAAGGGCAAGCGCAAAAAGCGCGATAAGGCTCCCGAGACGGAGACAGACGAAGAAAAGAAGACGGAGAGCGATTCGGGCAAAAAGAAGCCCGAAAAGAGCAATGATGACATCGACCCCGAGGCGGGCAGGACAGATACCGAGAGCGACGCGGCGGTAAAGCCCGCCTCGTCGGCAAGACTTGTCATTGTTCTGACGATCATATGCGCGGCGGTCGCTCTGCTCTTGTCCGTTGTAAATCATTTTACCGAGGCAAGGATCGCGGAAAACACCCGAAAAGCGATGCTTCGGTCGATACAGACGATATTTGACGGAGGTGTGCAGGCGGAGGAACTCCGACTCCCCGAGGGTTCGGGTATTTCGGCTGCGTATCTTGTGATGAAGGGCGGCAATGTTTGCGGCTATTCCGCGCTTGCCGAGCCGACCGGCTTCGGAGGAGCCATAAGCCTCATGGTGGGCGTGGATCACTCCGGCGCGGTAGTCGGCGTTCGAATAATCTCCATGTCGGAGACTCCCGGACTCGGCTCACGTGTCGGCGGCGACGAGTTCCTGTCAAGCTTTAACGGCAAAAGCGGAGAGATATCGGTGGATGTGATATCGGGTGCTTCGATCAGCTCTGCCGCCGTGATCTCAGGAGTGAACAGCGTGACCTCATCCCTGCTTGACCTTGAGGCGCTTGCCGCGGAAAGAGGAATGTCGGTCGCCCCGTATGTCCGCACGGAGGATATTCCCGAGACGTCGGCACCGTCGGAGGAGAGCATTACCGTTCAGCCGCCCGTGACAGAGCTTCCCGAGACTGTTGTGCCTACGGATACGGGTGCGGAGCCGGTGATCCCCGAGATAACGAAGGGAGATGCTCCCGCGCAGATCATAGTTGAGAACCCCAACAAGGAAAGCTCGGGTATCACCGTGGAATACACCTACGATACCGCCGAATACGAGACACTGACCACCGAGCCGGAAACGGATACGGAGTAATAAAGGATTATTATGCTTGATATAAAGAAACAGCTGCGGGACGGCATCATTGATCAAAACCCGATACTGGTGCAGTTTCTCGGAACGTGCTCCGCGCTTGCGGTGACGACCTCCGTGATAAATGCACTCGGAATGGGCATTGCGTTTACTGTGGTACTTATATTTTCCAATTTGTTTATATCGCTTCTGAGGCGTGTTATCCCGTCGCAGGTGCGTATTGCCGCCTTTATTGTGATAATATCCGGCTTTGTGACGGCGGTCGAGCTTGTGATAAAGGCGTATTTTCCGGCGATCGACAAGTCGCTCGGGCTTTTCATTCCGCTTATAGTCGTGAACTGCATAATCCTTGCAAGAGCGGAGGCGTTCGCCTCAAAGAACGGCGCGATAGCGTCCGTTATCGACGGCGTTGCAGTAGGGCTCGGATATACCGCGGCACTGATAGCCATTGCGCTTATAAGAGAGCTGCTCGGAACGGGAGCGCTGTTTGCCGGCTCCGACGGCAGCGGCGGAATACAAATCCTCGGCTCATGGTATTCACCGGCGAGCATATTCATTCTGCCTCCGGGTGCATTCCTCACGCTCGGCTGTCTGGTCGCCCTGTTCAGATATTTGCAGAAGCGACAGCTGAGGCGCAGAGAGACCGTGGACTCGGCAAATAACGGTATTGCGGAGGATAGGACAGATGGTTGAGCTGTTTCTTATAATGCTTGCGGCAGTCCTGACGGAGAATTTCATCTTCTCCAGATTCTATGGAATATGCCCGTTTGTCGGAGTATCCGATAAGCCGTCCACCGCGATGGGAATGGGTATGGCGGTGTGTTTCGTGATAACCGTGTCGAATGCGGTGACTTACGTGATCTACAATCTCATTCTCCTGCCTCTCGGACTTGAATATTTCAAAACGATAGCGTTTATCCTTGTTATCGCATCTCTTGTGCAGTTTATCGAGATGTTCCTTGCAAGGTATATCCCCCAGCTCTACAGCGCTCTCGGTATATATCTTCCGCTGATAACCACAAACTGCGCCGTGCTCGGCTCGGCGCTTCTGATGATCGAGCGCAATTACAGCTTCATCGAGGGAACGGTGTTCGGCTTTGCCGGTGCGCTCGGCTTCACTCTTGCGATAGTGATCTTTGCCGGTGTGCGCCGGCGCATGAAATATGCCGATCCGCCCGAAAGCTTCAAGGGACTCGGCATACTTCTTATCGCTGCGGCACTTGTGGCAATGGCGTTTTCCGGCTTTTCCGGTATCAGCTTCAGCTGACAAACCTACGGATCATAGGAAGGGCGTGCTATGAATTTGACAGTCGAAATATTGGTGCCGGTTCTGATATTCATCGGACTCGGCGGAATAATGGGTATAATGCTTGCCGTTGCGGCGAGAGCATTTGCCGTAAACAAGGATCCCAAAATCGAGAAAATAGCCGAGCTTTTGCCCGGCGCAAATTGCGGCGGCTGTGGCTTTACGGGCTGTGCGGCATTTGCCGAGGCTGTCGTGGAGGGTAAGGCTGTGCCCTCGGGCTGTGCCGCCTCGGATGACGAGCATATACATAAAATGTGCGACATAATGGGGCTTGTGCCCACCGAGGCTGTGCGAATGAGAGCGCAGATAATGTGCTCCGGCACACCGGAGGTGGCAAAGAAGAAGTATATCTACAGCGGCTTCCCCGACTGCATATCCGCGGTAACGCTCGGCGGAGGCGATAAGCTGTGCCCGAACGGCTGTATCGGGCTCGGCACCTGCGTGAGAAGCTGTGCCTTCGGCGCGATCTCGGTGGTTGACGGAGTGGCTGTGGTGGACTATCACAAATGCCGCGGCTGCGGCGTTTGCGCCGAGTCATGCCCGAAGAAGATAATAGAGCTCGTCCCTTTCAACAGCAGACATTGGGTGGGCTGTAAGTCGGTGGAGAATGCCAAGCTCACAAGAGGCTATTGCGAGGTGGGCTGTATAAGCTGTAAGCTTTGCGAAAAGGTATGCCCTACGGGAGCGATCTCCGTGAACCATAACGTAGCATCCATAATATACGATAAATGCATAGACTGCGGCAGGTGCGTTGAAAAGTGCCCGAGGGGAATAATTAAGTCCCCCGATTTTGAGGTGAGCTCTGCCGACGGCATATCCGCGAGTTGACAGCATCGGTGCAAAAACAAGGACAGTCAGAGGAATGATGGCATGAAGGTAACATTTGTAAATCCTCCGTTTAAGACAGAGTACGGTAAATTTTCAAGGGAATCCCGTAGCCCGAGCATCGGGCACAGCGGGGTTCTCTATTATCCGCTGTGGCTGATCTATGCCGCCGCCGTTTGTGAGGCGGAGGGGCATGAGGTCTTTTTTCTTGATGCCTGCGCCGAGGGAATAGACCGCGAGGAGACTCTGCGACGACTCAGCTCCGAGGGAGAGTCGGGACTGTACGTCTTCGATACGAGCACGCCGTCAATATACAGCGATATTGATTTTGCGGGTGCGGTGAAGGATATGTACCCGAGCAGCTTTACGCTGCTTGTGGGAACTCATCCCTCCGCGACCGTTGACGAGACTATGGCGCACGATACCCGCATAGACGGGATAGCGCGCCGCGAATATGACTACATCGTCAGAGATCTTGCGGCGGCGCTTGAGTCGGGAGTGGGTCTTGACGGTGTGCGCGGACTTTCCTACAGATCGTGTGACAGAGTGATAAGCAATCCGGACGCGGAGCCCATATGCGAGCTTGACGCGATACCGTTTGCATCGAAATTCATTCACAAAAGGCTGAAGCCGGAGAACTACGTCTTTGCGGCGGCGGCGTACCCGTCCATACAGATATTCACGGGGCGCGGCTGTCCCGCGAGATGCAATTTCTGCGTTTATCCTCAGACCATGCACGGTCACGCCTACCGTCTCCGCAGTCCGGAGAACGTGGTCGAGGAATTTGAGTACATAGTAAACAATATGAAGAACGTGAAGGAGATAGTCATCGAGGACGATACCTTCACCGCAAATAAGGCGCGGACGGCGGAGATATGCCGACTTCTCATAGAGAGAGGCATATCGAAGAAGATCCGCTGGCTTTGCAATGCACGCGTGAATCTTGATCTTGAGACGATGAAGCTCATGAAAAGCGCGGGCTGTCATCTCATAATACCCGGCATCGAGAGCGTAAGTCAGGATATACTGAATAACATCAAAAAGGGAACGACGGTCAAGCAGATCGAGGACTATATCGCAAATGCAAGGAAGGCGGGGTTGATGGTTCACGCCTGCTATATGGTCGGCAATGAGGGCGAGACACGCGAGACGATGGAGCAGACGCTTGCGGCGGCGATGCGCTTTAAGACAGATACGGCGCAGTTCTTTCCGCTGATACCGTATCCGGGGACGGAGGCGTTCGATTGGGCTAAGAGAAACGGCTACATAACCGGCAGATATGACGAGTATTGCAAGGAGGACGGAACGCTGAATTGCGTGCTGAGCCTGCCGACGCTCTCACCGGAGGAGCTTGTGCGGTTCTGCGCCGAGGCAAGACGAAGGTATTACCTTCGACCGTGGTATATATGTCACAGGCTTTGGATGGGACTGCGCGATATCGAGGATCTGAAGCGCTCTCTGAAGGCATTCAAAAAGCTGGCGCGCTCACTGCTTAAAGGAGAATAGGCGTGGTACTTAATATAATAAGCACTGTAAACGGCGTTGAGAATGAGGGAATGAGGAATATCGCCTCGCATATGATACGTGAGCTTGGGAAGCTTTGCAGCGTAAGAAGCTCCGCTCTCGGAGATCCGCTTGAGTGCGCGGCAAATTCCGTTGGAGCAGATGCCGTGCTGATCTTCGCAAGGGCGATCGGCAAGACCGCTTATCTTGCAAGGCTTCTTCGCAGGATATGCCGTAATGTGTATTTCGTCCTCGTTCAAAAGCCCGAGGCGGATTTTTTCGATAAGCTCGGACGTGCCCCCGACCGCTTCGGCTGCTTCACTCTGCTTCGCGGAGATGCCGAGGAGGCGGAGGCGCTCGGCGCGCGTGTCCGCACGTTTGAAATAGGCATAGACCGCGACAAGTTCCGCCCCGCCGAGAGCAGAGCCGAGAAAATACGGCTCCGAGCAAAATACGGCTTTCCCGATGAGATACCGCTGGTGCTTCATGTGGGACATCTGTCCGAGGGCAGGGGACTTGAAGAATTTCTGCATTTGCCGAAGGAGAGATTTTCGCGACTTGCGGTCGCAAGCGGTATGTTCTCAAATGATGAAACGGAGGAAATGCTTGCATCGGACGGAGTTCGTATCATAAAGGAATACCTGCCGGATATAGGCGAGGTGTACCGCATGGCGGATGTGTATCTTTTCCCGACAAGATCGGCGGAGTATGTCATAAGCATACCGCTGTCGGTGACGGAGGCGCTTGCCTGCGGTGTGCCCGTTGTGGCACTTGGCGGAGTAGATGGTCTCGGTATGATAGGCACGTCAAGAGACGGAGCGCTGACGGTAGTGGACGGCAGCGAAGGACTTGAGGCGGCGGTGAGCGCCGCGGCGGGAGCCTTTTTTGGAGAGAATCTGCTTGCAAATGTAAAGGGCTGGAATGAGGCGGCAGAGGGACTTTTTGCCGAAATCATGAAAGATCTTGAGAAATGAAGGCGTTATTAGAGCATGAATAAAAGCGTAAACAGAGGAAGAAAGCCGTTCGTTTGCTTTATAGGGCTTGACGGCTCGGGAAAATCCACCGGAATAGAGTATGCAAGACAGACCCTCTCGGAGAGGGGCGTGCGCGTGCGCGTGGTGCGAGCCGCTTATGTGGTGAAGCTCATGTCGTTTTTCGTGAAGGCGGGCAAGAAGCTCCTCATGAGAAAAAACAGCGATCCGTTTTCCGGTGATTACAGAGAATACCTTGAGAGCATGAGGAAAAAGGCAAGCTCGGGAGGGGTATATTATAAGATCTTCAGCGCGCTGACAACGGCAGAATTTCGGGGGCAGATATTCTTCGGAATAACGCTTCGCCGCCTGCTCGGGCAGACCCTTCTTGTCGATCGGTACATATACGACAATGCGGTGACGTATGCCGCAAATATGGGGCTCGGAGAGGAATATATGCGCCAAACGGTGGAGAAAAAATGGAGGCGCGCACCGAAGCCCGCGCTTATAATATACATAAAAACACCGATAGAGGTGTGTCTGTCGCGCAAGGACGATATTCCGGATCCGCTTTATCTTGAGATCCGCGAGCCACTCTATGACAGGATAGCCGAGATGTACGGCGCGACGGTGATAAGCGGCGACGACGGACTTGAAAGAATGAAGAACGAGATCATGGCGGCGATAGATAAGGCACTTGCCGAAAATTGAGAATGCCACTTGCGGCACCGGAGGAGATATGGTAAAAGGGCTGATCGTCATCGGAATTGACGGAATGGACTACGATGTGGTGAGGCGGCATGAGGATATTCTGCCGAACATTGCGGGACTTATGCGCGATAACGGATATCCGCGCCTTCGCTCGGTCTTTCCGGCGGATACGACACCGGCGTGGTCTACTATCTTTACGGGGAAGGATCCCTCTGAGCACGGTATCATCAATTTTGTGAATATGGCAGACAGGGAGAATCGCTATAAGCCTGTTTCGTTTGATGATGATGTGTTCCGCGGAAAGACCTTTTGGGACAGACTTGGCGATGACGGCTTCAAATGCGCCGTGCTGTTTCCCATGAATATAAAGCACGGCTGGGACATAAACGGGATAATGATAACGAGACCGTACAACGGCAAAATATCGGTACATCCCGAGGCGAAAAGGAGCGTGTATGAGCCGCGCGAGAGTATTCTCGGAACGGAGATGAAGTTTACCTCCGAGAGTCGGCTCGGTGAGCTCAGAGATGATTTTATCGCAAAGGCGACGGAGGAATTTCGGATAACTAAGGCGGTTGTCGAAAATGAGGACACCGATATGCTGTTCACGTATTTTTCCGCCGTGGACGGCATCCAGCACGATTTTTGGAGGCATTACGATAAGACTCATCCGGAATACGCAGGCGAGACGGAGTTTGCAAACGTGATCCCCGATATGTACCGACTTGTGGACGGCTTTGTGGGGGAGATAGCGAGTATGTGCCCGAATACGCCGATCCTTGTGATAAGCGATCACGGACACGGCGCAAGACCGGTGTACGTGGCAAGACTTAACGAGATGCTTCGCCGCGGAGGATTTCTTGCGCCGAAGGGCGGCGGTACGGGGGAGAGGCGCGGCGGCGTGAAGAAGCTTGTGAAAAGGACGGCGCTCGGCTTTGTCAAGCGCTTCGGGCTTCCGAAGGCGGCGGTCAGACTTGCAAAGAGAATACCGGTGTGGAAAAGCCTGTTTGCCTCCTCAGCCGATTTTGATTGGAGTAAGACAGTTGCCTATCTCAGCGATCTGTCAGCACTCAAGAATTACAGCTACGGCGGAATACGCCTCAGCGCAGATGCGGCAAAGACCGAGGAGGAGCGAGATGCGCTTTGCGACAGCATAATCGCGTATCTGAAGGATATCCGCATACCCGACGAGGATATCCCTGCGTTTTTGTGGATCCGCCGCACAAATACGCTGTACCGCGGCAAATATCTTGACCGTTATCCCGAGATCATCTTTCAGCTTGATGAAAGATACGGAGCGGATTGGAATTTGGGTGAGAGCCTTTTCGAAAAAAAAGGCGGCTTTATGCACAGGCTCTCTCCGGGCGCACACAGATATGAGACCGCCGTTATAGGCGCAAGAGGGATAGCTCTTGACAGGAGTCGCTACGAAATGACAGACATATACGACATTATCATCGGTGCTTTTACAAATGCAGAAAATGAATGACCGAGGCGCGAGGACTGCGCCGATATGCCCGTACCGCAGGAAATGCAGCGGGTGTCAGCTCCAGAATCTCACATATCCGGAGCAGATCAGAATGAAGCAGGTTCGCCTGATAAAGCTTATCGGGCGGTTTTGCCATGTTGATGAAATAATAGGCATGGAGGATCCGCTGCACTACAGAAATAAGGTGCAGTCGGCGTATGCCATGAAGCGCGGACAGCTTATTGGCGGCGTATACCGCTCCTCAACGGGGAGCGTAGCCGAGGTCGAGGACTGTATGATAGAGGATGAGACCGCCTTTGCCGTTGCCGCAACGATGCAAAAGCTTTTGCGTAAGCATGGCGCGGTGGCGTATGACAGTGAGAGCGGCAAGGGCTTTGTCCGCCATGCGCTCGTACGTCGCGGTTTTAAGAGCGGAGAGGTGATGGCGGTGCTGGTGACAAGGAGCGGTGAGTTCCGAGCGAGCCGCGTATTTACGGAGAAGCTTGTGAGACGTCATCCCGAGATCACAACTGTCATCAGAAATATAAACGATGCAAGGCTCCGACTCTCTCTCGGGGAGAAAAACGAGGTGCTTTACGGCAAGGGGTATATTGAGGACAGTATTCTCGGGCTTACCTTCAGAATAAGTCCCGCGGCGTTTTATCAGGTGAATCCCGTGCAGACCGAGGTTCTGTATTCGAGGGTGCGTGAGCTTGCGGGGCTTACCGGCAGGGAGGTCGTGCTTGATGCGTATTCCGGCACCGGCACGATAGGCATGCTTATGGCAGATGCGGCACGCAAGGTTATCAGCGTGGAGCTGAACAGAAGCGCGGTCGATGATGCTTTGGCAAATGCCGAAATGAATGGGATAAAAAATATCGAGATACACTGCGCCGATGCGGGCGAATATATGAAAAAGCTTGCCCGAGAGAGACGCCGCGTCGATGTGCTGATAACAGATCCGCCGAGGGCGGGGTGCAGTGCGGAATTTCTGAAAAGCACGCTGAAGCTTTTGCCCGAAAGGATCGTATACGTGTCCTGTAATCCCGAGACTCTTGCGAGAGATCTCGGCTGTCTTACACGAAACGGATACAGAGTCAGAAAGGCTCAGGGCGTCGATATGTTCCCGTATACCGAGCACGTTGAGACGGTATGCTTGCTGACGAGGAAGGATGAGAAAAAAAGAGGTTTTTAAGAATGTTAAATGTATATTGATAGAAACTTCCTACGACTTAATCACATCTAAAAGCCTTTATTTACGCGGTTTTC
>CAZVXL010000034.1:0-13608 GCA_964631595.1 uncultured Lachnospiraceae bacterium
CCGCATAGGACTTTCTACCATATTCTACCGCACCGCGGTCGCGCGGAGATCGAGCGGTTTAGGCGGTAGCACCAACCGTCAACAGTACCCCGTAATCATAGACACGGGGGGATATTTAAGGGGGAGCGCCCCCTTAAATGAAGCTTTTGGTTACTTTTCATTTCACTATGAAAAGTAACGAAAGAAAAACCCGTGAGATAGAGGGGGGAACGGTGCCCTTGGACGGAACTTAGTGGAAATGAGGGAGCGCAGAAGCGTGAGACGGAGAGGACGGCATACGGAACGCCACTTCATACCGCAAGCAAAACTAATGCCTTAGATAAACTCTGCGAACCCCACCCCACTGCTGTAACCGCGCACCGCATAGGACTTCCTACCACATTCGACCGCCACGCGGTCGCGCGGAGATCGAGCGGTTTAGGCGGTAGCACCAACCGTCAACAGTACCCCGTAATCATAGACACGGGGGGATATTTAAGGGGGAGCGCCCCCTTAAATGAAGCTTTTGGTTACTTTTCATTTCACTATGAAAAGTAACGAAAGAAAAACCCGTGAGATAGAGGGGGGAACGGTGCCCTTGGACGGAACTTAGTGGAAATGAGGGAGCGCAGAAGCGTGAGACGGAGAGGACGGCATACGGAACGCCACTTCATACCGCAAGCAAAACTAATGCCTTAGATAAACTCTGCGAACCCCACTCCACCGCTGTAACCGCGCACCGCACATGACTTCCAACCACATTCGACCGCCCCGCGGTCGCGCGGATACCGAGCGGTTTAGACGGGATAACTACCCGTCAACAGTACCCCGTAATTATAGACATGGGGGGATATTTAAGGGGGAGCGCCCCCTTGAATGAAGCTTTTGGTTACTTTTCATTTCACTATGAAAAGTAACGAAGAAAGCCCGCGAAGTGGAGAGGGACGGGCGAAACCCTTGGACAAAACAGAGTAGAAACGGAGCGGAAGCGCGAAGCGCAACCGCTCTGCGTAGAACAGCTTACAAAATCCTTAAATAAAACTTCGTCAGTTTGCCTGTCGGCGCTGCCGACCCGGCTCGGGGCTTCGCCGTAAAAGCTTGCACACAAGATTTACTGCACCTATTATACCACGCCGAATCCCGAATTTCAATATAACTTCTCCCATCCCTCCTTTTTCTCGCCGCTTCTATTGACTTCTCCGAAGAAATTGGTATATAATTCATATAGATAATCTATAACATCAAGGATGAACCGAATATGCTCGAATCACTTGTCTGTAATTGCCGAAGCATCCGCTCCTTCGACGAGAGCCGCCCCGTCTCGCGTGAGACTCTCCTCGAGCTTGTTGAACTTGCCAGACTCTCGGCATCTGCCGCAAATAAACAGCCCCTTAAATATTGCCTCGTCACCGGCGAAAAATGCGCCGAGGTGCAGCCCCTCACCGCTTGGGCGGCGGCTCTCCCCGATATCACCCTCCCTCCGGAGGGGCATATGCCGACCGGCTTTGTCGTGATCTGCCACGATACGCAGATCTCACCCCTCTCCGATGCAGCCGCCGTCGATGTCGGTATCGCCGCACAGACGGCAGCACTCCGCGCAACGGAGAAAAAGCTCGGCTGCTGCATGATCGCAAGCTTCAATAAGCCGAAGCTCTCCGCCGTTCTTGACCTTCCCGAAAATCTCGTGCCGCGCCTGATCATCGCGGTCGGCTATCCCGCCGAGACCGCCGTCATCTGTGAGGCAAAGGATGGCGATACCACGTATTTCCGCGACGATTCCGGCCTCCACTTCGTCCCCAAGCGCAGTCTCTCCGAGGTAGTGCTCCCCGAGGGAGGCTCACGATGACCGACAAAACCGCCGTCGCAGATACCCGCACGCGCTCCGAGCTTGAGGATATCCTCACCGCCGCCATGGATATTGCCGAGGAAATGCTTCGTGTCGGCGCCGAGGTCAATCGCGTTGAGGATACGCTCAGCCGAATCTGCCGCGCCTACGGCTCCGAGGACGTGGAGGTGTTCTCCATCACCTCGCTGATAATCGCCTCGCTTCGCACCGCCGACGGTGAGGTGCTGACTCAGACCCGCCGCGCGAAAACAAGATCCACCGACCTCACGCGGCTTGAGAATTACAATGCCCTGTCGCGCTACATATGCGCGTCCCGTCCCTCCGCCGAGGAGATTCGGGAGCACATCGCCGTCATCAGGACGGGTACCCCGCGCAGGCTCATCCGCGATATCGCCGGATACGCTCTCGCGGCGGGCGGCTTCGCCCTGTTCTTCGGCGGCAACGCCTTCGACGGCATCTCCGCCGCCCTCATCGGGCTTCTCATATTCCTCATGGAAAAGCGCGCAAGACCGACCTCCGCGAATATGCTCATCTATACGCTCCTGTGCTCCGCCGTGTCGGGCACTGCGGCGGCTCTGCTCTGCCGCATCGGTCTGCCGATAAATCCCGACAAGGTCATGATCGGTGACATCATGGTGCTCATCCCCGGTATGGCGATCACCAACTCGATCCGTGACCTGTTCTGCGGAGATACAATGACCGGTCTGCTTCGTCTTGCCGAGTCTGTTGTCACCTCCGCCGCCATTGCCGTCGGCTTTGCCATACCGATACTTATTTTCGGAATCTAACAACAGCCCCGCAGGGCTGTCCCATTCGGAGTTTATTATGCATCAGTTTATTACGGAATTGCCTTGGGCGGTAGTCGGCGCCGCCGGCTTTGCCCTCCTGTTCGGGCTTCGCGCCGATAAAATACTGTACGCCGCCGCGGGCGGTGGGATCGGCTGGGCGGTATATCTCCTCTGTGAGCTGTTCCTGACCCACGATATCCTTATCTGCTCCCTTATCGCCGCCGCTGTCGGTACCGCCTACGCCGAGCTCCTCGCAAGGCTCCTCCGCACCCCGGCTACCGTTATTCTTATTCCTACCGTTATCCCTCTCGTCCCCGGCGGCAGTCTCTACTATACCATGTCAAGCCTTATCGCCTCGGATCGAGCTATGACCGCCGCCTACGGTATGTCTACCGTTAAGTGCGCTGTGGGTATCGCCGCCGGTATCACCGCCGTTACCCTCATCTCCAAGCCTCTTAAACGAAGATAGGGGCATTTATATAATATGCGGGGGAGAGGTTCCCTCCGGAACCCCCCGTACCCCCTCCCAAGAACCTTCAAACAGGGGCAAAACAGAGTACGCCCGCCGACGGGGAGTACATCGAAAACGGGGCACGCCGCCGTCCGAGACACACGCCACCCTGCCTTAGTTTGAAAAGTTTTGCGGGGGAGCCCGAGGGGGTGCTTTTACTCAAAAGCACCCCCTCGGTTATTTATTGTAGTTTCCGCCGTAAATACTGTCCCGTGTAGGAGTTGTCGCAAGCGGCGACCTGCTCGGGAGTACCCTCGGCTATCACCAAGCCGCCGCCGTCGCCGCCCTCGGGGCCCATGTCGATAATATAGTCGGCGCACTTTATCATATCCAGATTATGCTCGATCACGAGGAGGGTATTGCCGGCATCGACGAGGCGGCCGAGCACCTCGCAGAGCTTTCTGACATCCTCGCTGTGCAGCCCCGTCGTCGGCTCATCCAAAATATAGATCGTCCTGCCGGTGCTTCGCCGCGACAGCTCCGTAGCAAGCTTAACGCGCTGAGCCTCGCCGCCCGAGAGCGTCGTCGATGCCTGCCCGATCTTCACATACCCGAGCCCGACGTCGCATATCGTGCGGAGGCGCGACGATATCTTCGGTATATCCGCAAAGAATTCCGCACCCTCCTCCGCCGTCATGTCAAGCACGTCCGCTATCGTCCGTCCCTTGTACTTCACCTCAAGCGTTTCTCTGTTATATCTCTTGCCGTGGCAGGCATCGCACGTCACGTACACGTCCGGCAGGAAGTGCATCTCTATCTTCTTCACGCCGTCGCCCTCGCACGCCTCACAGCGCCCGCCCTTGATGTTAAACGAAAATCTGCCGCTCTTGTACCCCTTCAGCTTCGCCGTCGGAGTTTTTGCGAAAAGCTCGCGGATATCGGTGAAAAGCCCCGTATAGGTCGCCGGATTTGAGCGCGGCGTGCGCCCTATCGGGCTCTGATCTATGCAGATCACCTTGTCCAGCGCCTCCGTGCCCTCTATCGCCGTGTGCTTTCCGGCGAACGCCGTTGCCCTCATGAGCTTTGCCGCAAGCGCCTTGTGGATTATTCCGTTGACGAGCGACGATTTGCCCGAGCCGGACACTCCCGTAACGCACACGAACATACCGAGCGGTATCCGCACGTCTATATTTTTAAGATTGTTCTCCGCCGCGCCTCTCACGGTGAGGAATTTGCCGTTACCCTCGCGGCGCGCCGAGGGCACCGGTATCCCGCGCCTGCCCGAGAGATAATCGCCGGTCACGGAGCCCTTCGTCCTTGCCACCTGCGCCGGTGTTCCCGCCGCGACCACCTGACCGCCGTGGACACCCGCTCCCGGCCCTATGTCCACGATGTAATCCGCCTCAGCCATGGTCTCCTCGTCGTGCTCCACCACTATCACGGAATTTCCGAGGTCGCGAAGCTCCTTCAGCGTGGCAAGCAGCTTGCCGTTGTCCCTCTGGTGCAGTCCTATCGAAGGCTCGTCAAGCACGTACAGCACTCCCGCAAGCGATGAGCCTATCTGCGTGGCAAGACGTATCCGCTGTGCCTCTCCGCCCGACAGAGTTCCGCTCCTCCGCGACAGCGTGAGGTACTCAAGCCCCACGTTCTTCAGAAATCCGAGCCTTGCTCTCAGCTCCTTCATGATCTCCTTCGCTATCACATTCTCCGTCTCCGTGAAGTGCAGAGAATTTATAAAATCAAGCGCATCGCTTATGTTCATTCGGCACAGCCCGTCAATGCTCATGCCGCCGACAGTCACCGCCATCGCCTCCGGCTTCAGCCGCGTGCCGCCGCATACCGCACAGACATCCTCCTCAAGGAACTGCTCGTAATACTCGGCGTCCTCGCCGTGCTGTGCCATTCGCGCCTCTATCATGGGAATAACGCCGTCAAAGCGCACGCGGTACTCCCTTTTGGGGCCGTCGAAGCTGCGCATCACGGTGTACACCTTGTCCCCCGTGCCGTACAGCAGTGCCCGCCGTGCCGCGCCCGTTATCTCACCGAGCGGCATATCGAGCGTAAAGCCGTTGTCCTCCGCCACCGCCGCTATCACGGGGCCGAGCCACGTGTCGGGGCCGAGCGTCTTGAAGCCGTTCACCGCGATTCCGCCCTCAAGCAGAGAGCGCTCGCTCTGCGGAATGATGCGCTCCTCGGACACGCGCCTCGTAACTCCGAGTCCGAGGCAGTGCGGGCAGGCTCCGAACGGATTGTTGAACGAGAACATTCTCGGCTCCGGCTCCGCAAACGAGCCGCCGTGCTCGGGGCAGGCGAAATCCGTGGAATACTCCGTGTCGATGTCTCCGTCCGCCGTCACCCTCGATATCACCACTCTGCCCTCGCCCTCTCCGAGCGCCGTCTCCACCGAATCGGACAGGCGTGAGCGTATCCCGTCCTTTATTATCAGCCTGTCCACCACGATGTCCACCGAGTGGCGCAGGTTCTTGTCCAGCTCTATCTCCTCCGACAGCTCATAAAGGCTTCCGTCCACGCGCACTCTCACAAAGCCGCGCTTCGATGCCGCCTCAAACAGCTTCTCGTGTCTGCCCTTCTTGCCGCGCACCTTGGGCGCAAGCACGTAGAATCTCGTGCCCTCCTCCATGGCGCATATCGAATCAAGGATCGTATCCACCGTCTGTCGGCGGATCTCCCTGCCGCATACGGGGCAGTGCGGCACACCCAGCCGCGCGTACAGCAGTCTGAGATAGTCGTATATCTCCGTCACCGTGCCGACCGTGGAGCGCGGATTCTTCGACGTGGTCTTCTGATCTATGGATATCGCGGGGGAAAGCCCCTCGATGGAGTCCACGTCGGGCTTGTCAAGCTGTCCGAGGAACATTCTGGCATACGAGGACAGCGATTCCACGAAGCGGCGGTGTCCCTCGGCGTATATCGTATCGAAGGCAAGTGAGGATTTTCCCGAGCCGGAAAGCCCCGTGAACACCACGAGCTTGTCCCTCGGTATGTTTATGCTTATATTTTTGAGATTGTTCTGGCGTGCGCCCGATATTTTCAGATATTTCGGCATTTTCCGTTCCTTTACCCAAACCTCGGAGCATTACTCCTCCGAGGGCTTTGTTACTTCTATTTCCTTTATCCTGTCTCTGAGATATGCCGCCTCCTCGAAGCGAAGCTCCCTTGCGGCAGCCCGCATCTCGGCGCGCAGTCCCTCGATAAGGCGTTCCCTCTCCGCCGCGGTGCGCGGAGCGGCGGCACGCTTCTTCTCCGAGCCGCGTCCGCCCTTCTTCAGTCCGTTATCGGAAACTCCTATGCGTATCGGCTCGCGTATCTCCTTCTTTATCGTCTGCGGCACGATGCCGTGCGCCTTGTTGTATGCCTCCTGCACGGCGCGGCGCCTGTCCGTCTCATCTATCGCCGCCTTCATTGAGCCCGTCACCGAGTCCGCGTACATTATGACGCGGCCGCCGACGTTTCTCGCCGCGCGCCCGATGATCTGCACGAGCGCGGTCTCGCTTCGGAGCATACCCTCCTTATCAGCATCAAGGATCGCCACCAGAGTTACCTCCGGCAGGTCGATCCCCTCTCTGAGCAGATTTATTCCGACGAGCACGTCGAATATGCCGCTCCGCAGATCTCTCAGCAGCTCCATGCGCTCCATGGTGTCTATGCTGTGGTGGATATACTTCACACGAATGCCCTGTCCGTCAAGGTATTCCGTCAGATCCTCCGCCATCTTCTTCGTGAGCGTCGTGACGAGAGCTCTCTCGCCTCTTGCCGCCCTCTCGCGGAGCTCTCCGAGAAGATCGTCCACCTGCGTTTCCACCGGTCGCACCTCTATCACGGGATCTGTCAGTCCCGTCGGTCTTATGAGCTGCTCCACCGTCTGCTCGGAATTCTCCCGCTCATACGGGCCGGGGGTCGCGGAGACCATTACGGTCTGACCGAGCTTTTCCTCAAATTCACCGAAGAACAGCGGTCTGTTGTCATACGCCGACGGAAGCCTGAAGCCGTATTCCACGAGATTCTGCTTTCGCGCCCTGTCTCCGCCGCTCATTCCTCTGACCTGCGGCAGTGTCACGTGGCTCTCGTCGATGAAAGTTATGAAATCTCTCGGAAAATAGTCAAGCAGTGTGTACGGCGTGGCTCCCGCCTCACGTCCCGCAAATATGCGTGAGTAGTTCTCGATGCCGCTGCAATAGCCGATCTCCCTCAGCATCTCAAGATCGTACTTCGTCCGCTCCTCGATCCGCTGCGCCTCAAGAAGCTTGCCGTTTTCCTTGAAGTAGGCGACTCGCTCGCACAGCTCCTCCTCCACCTCGGCAAACGCCGCCTCCTTCATCTCGGGGGCGATAACGTAGTGGGTGGCGGGGTACACCGCCGCATAGCTCACGCGCGCCTTGACCGCGCCCGTCAGCGGATCTATCTCGGATATGCGGTCTATCTCGTCTCCGAAAAATTCCACTCTCACCGCTCTGTCCGTCGTGTTTGACGGCATCACCTCAAGCGTGTCTCCGCGCAGTCGGAACTTGCCTCTGATGAGGTCGATGTCGCTTCGGTCATAGCCGATGTCTATCAGCCGCTCCGCAAGCTCGTCGCGCGATATCGCCATCTCGGGGCGAAGCGCCGTAACCTGACGTGAGTATTCCTCGGGCGGGCCGAGCGAATAGATGCAGGATACCGATGCCACGATGATGACGTCTCTGCGCTCGAACAGCGCCGAGGTCGCGCTGTGGCGGAGCTTGTCGATCTCGTCGTTTATCGCCGCGTCCTTCTCGATGTATATGTCCTTGCCCGGCACGTATGCCTCCGGCTGGTAGTAGTCGTAGTAGGATACGAAGTATTCGACCGCGTTGTTCGGGAAAAATTCGCGCATCTCCGAGCAGAGCTGCGCCGCAAGCGTCTTGTTGTGCGCGAGGATCAGCGCGGGGCGGTTCATCTCGGCTATCACGTTCGCCATGGTGAACGTCTTGCCGGAGCCGGTGACTCCGAGCAGTGTCTGCCCCTTCATCCCGCTCCTCAGCCCGCTTACCAGCCGCTCTATCGCCTCGGGCTGATCTCCCGTGGGCTTGTACGGCGATACCAGCTCGAATCTGTCCTTTGCCATGATTCCGCTCCTCCCGACTTCCGTGATCCCGCGGCTTTTCCCGCCGGATCCTGCGTATGCGAATATTTGTTCAGCTATTATTGTATCATACTTTTTCGCAAAAGAAAAGGGGTTCCCGCACAAAAGGGGGACGAGTTAACACTTTACCGAGGGGGTGCTTTTACTCAAAAGCCCCCTCGGGAATATATAATTATGATAATTCCCCCTTGCGTTTCGCGTGGGTGTGTGATATAATTCAGGCAGGTGCAAAATGCCGAAAAATCTATCACAAAAGGACGAAATTTTATGAAAAAGCTTATATCGCTGCTGCTTGTCGCAGCAACGCTTGCAGTACTGTCTCCCGCGGTACTGTCGGAAGAAGCGGGCGGTCTTGTCCTCACCGCGGAGTCTCACCTGCAACTCGACAGGGAAGAGGGATACATCGACGGGATCGACGGTATCCCGACCGTATCCGAGCTTGCCGCGGAATTTGAGGGAGCGGTGACCGTCCTCGGAGCCGACGGCACGGAGAAATCGGGCGAGGACGCCGTTGCCGCGGACGATCTTGCGGTATGTGGCAAGGATTCGCTGAAGGCGCTGATCTACGGCGACGTTGACCGCAACGGAAGGATCACTCTCACCGACGTGACCGCCACGCTGAAGCACATCGCGGGCTGGGGTGAGGACATTTCCGCCGCCGCCGCAAATGTCGCAAGCACGGCAGAGGGCGCGGTCGGTCTTGAGGATGCGGTAAAGCTTCTGAAGTACATCTCCGGCTGGAGCAACATCTCCCTCGGTGACGTCAGAATGATCTACGAGAACAGCCCTCTCACCGCGGAGCACGACGATCCCACCCTCGACGTATTCTTTGCCGATATGATGTACAAGCTCGGCAGAGAGCAGACGGAGCACACCGGCGAATACGCCGCCGAGATGAAGCTTGCAAAGAACGAGACGGAGTCCTGTCAGGCGCTCCTGCTCTCCACTCTCGACAGAGAGGGGCTCTCGGCTGAGATCTCCGATTTCGAATACGAGTACGGCGACTATTCGCTCCCCGCAAAGCTTGAGTGGATCGAATACTACGATCACAGCATCCTCACCAAGGTGAATCCGATAAGCCAGATGGAGTGGTACTTCGACGAGTTCCCCGAGATCGTTCTTCCCGTGGCGGATTCCTTTGAGCTTCAGGCAAACAAGCTCCGCCACCTCATAATCTCCGTGACCTCCGAGACAGATTCCCCCGAGGGAATGTACACAGCAACTCTCTCGATAAAGGCGCCCGACGGCACCGTTATCAAGACCGCGCGCGTGTATGCGCACGTGTGGGATTTCGCTCTCCCCGATGAGCCCTACAGCGCATCGCTGTTCTGCACTCAGTCAAAGTCGGGCAAGAACAACAAGTATTCCTACAAGGATTACTACGATTATATGCTCGACAACAATCTCTCAAGCTACGTTCTGCCCTACGATATCGGTGATCCCAGAGCCGATGAGTACATGAGCGACCCGCGCGTCACCGCCTTTGTTATCGCGGGCGACGGCTACGGCGGAATCATGAACGAGGATGACGCGGACACGAAGGCGTTCTTCGAGAAGGTCATGACCAATCCCGATTGGGCGCGCAAGGGTCTGTTCTACTACACCGACGAGCCCTACGGCACCGGACTTGAGCTGGTCAAGACCACCTACGAGCATCTGATCGACGTGCTCGGCACGGAGGAGGGCGTTCGCAACATGACTCCCCTTGCCGGCAACAATTCCTACATCTCCGACGATTATCTGAACAAGGGCATCGACCCCGTCGCGTACATTGATCCCTACATCAACGTGTGGTGCCCGCAGTCGCCTGCTTACCACCGCCTTGCCGAGGGCGGTCTGTGGACTCCCAGACAAATGGTCCGCAAGCACGGCGAGTTCCCCGAGAGGATCGCCAAGTTTAAGGAGCAGGGCGAGGAGTCGTGGTGGTACGTCTGCTGCTCTCCCGAGATTCCTTACGCGAATTACTTTACTTGGTATCAGGGCGTTATTATCCGCGTCCTCTCGTGGCAGCAGTATTTTAATGATGTTGACGGCGTGCTCTATTACGGCACGGGCGTACACTGGGACAACATCTCCAAGTATCAGTTCGATATCTACAACGGTGACGGCGTGCTCATGTACCCCGGAGAGTTCTTCGGCAGCGAGGGCCCGCAGGCTTCGTGGAGGCTCTATCAGCTCCGCGACGGCTTCGATGATTTCGATTACCTCCGTATGGCGGAGGAGCTGTGCGGCAGAGAAGCTGTCATGGAAGTCGTGAATACCGTTACAAGCGGTATGCTTAAATTTACCGAGGATTATCGCGTGCTCGACGCCGCCCGCGACGAGATCGTCAACATGATCCTCTCAGCGAAGGACTAAGCGAATAACTTCAAATAACCGAGGGGGTGCTTTTGAGTAAAAGCACCCCCTCGGGCTCCCCCGCAAAACTTTTCAAATTGGGGCAGGGTAGCGTGTGTCTCAGGCAACGGATGTGAGAATTGTTGCATATCTAACAATATACCCACGATACACTCCGCGTAGGCCGGCTTGCCCTATTTTGCCCTTTTTGAAAGTTCTTGGGAGGGGGCGCGGGGGAGGGGTTCTTTCCAAGAACCCCTCCCCCGCTTGTGAATAAACCCGTTCCCCGTCCGAGGAGTGCTTTTACTCAAAAGCGCCCCTCGGTAATTTGCATAACTATTGCAATTTCCGGCGGGGTTTGTTATAATGTAGGCACAAATACACAAAGGGGACGAACACCATGAAAAAAACGATCGTCACAATACTTGCAAGCGCAATGCTGCTGACCTCTGTCATCGGCTCCGGCTCTGCGGCGGAGACCGGCGGCGGCGCGCTTGAGCCGAAGGGTCGGTACGGACTGCGGATCGACCGCGAGGCGAAGCTGATATGCGGTATTCCCGACACCGTCACGGCGGGTGAGCTTGCCGATATGTTCAAGGGAAGCGAGGGGATAGAGGTGCTTGTCGGAGACAAAGCGCTGGGCTCCGACGAGGCAGTGCCGAACGGCGCGACCGTCACGAACGGCTCCGACTCCGCCAATGCGGTGATCTACGGAGACACGAACTGCGACGCGCGCTTTACTCTTGCCGATGTAATGCTCACGCTGAAGCAGCTTGCCGGCTGGGGCATCGAGCTTGACAGCGCCGCCGACGTAGACTGCGACGGAGACGTGTCCGTGAGCGATGCCGTAATGATGCTGAAGAAGCTTGCGGACTGGCGCGTGTGGCTGGGCTATGCCGGAATGACGGTCGCGACCGAGCCCGCCGTTGCCGCAAACGAGGATCCCGCGATAAATCTTGCGTTCGGAAACGGGATCGACAAATACACCAAGACCGCCGATATCGGCTCCGCCTTCACGGACGAGCTGTACTGCGCGCGCGGCGAGATCGAATTCACTCAGTTCGCGCTTGCCTCCGAGGAGGATCGCTCGGGGCTGTCCGTTGAGATAACTCCGTTCACCAATGCGCGCGGCGAGACAGTCCGCACGGAGATATACAAGGAAGATTTCGTCACGGCGAACGATCAGGCGTCGGGCGCGATCGCAGCCGTTTACGCGGATATCATGAATCCCGTGGTGACGGGCTTCAAGCTGAAGGCGGGCTCTGTCCAGCCGTTCGGCATCAAGGCTTATCCCGATGAGGATTCCGCCGCAGGTCTCTACGAGGCGGTTGTATCCGTGAAGGACAAGGACGGCGCCGAGCTGAAGCGCGCGCTCGTATTCCTCACGGTGTGGCATTTCACTCTCCCCGAGAGCTCCTACTGCCGCACCTCCTTCGGTCTCTCTCCCGTCACGATCGGCTCATCCAAGACGATGTCTCAGGAGGAGCGCTACAAATCCTACTACGATATGTTCATCGAGAATCGCATGAATCCCGTGCTTCTGCCCTACGATATCACGGACGAGCGGGCGCAGGCGTACATGGACGATCCGAGAGTCAACAGCTTCCTTGCAGGCGGTGATGGCTACGGCGGAATGTACGACACGAGCGACGAGCAGCTCACCGACAGGTATGCCGTGCTGTCGCAGAACAAGACTTGGCTTGACAAGGCGTACTTCTACTACAACGACGAGCCGCTGAATTTCGAGACCGCCGACAAGCCGTCCGTACAGCAGCAGCTTGATTCGATCAAGAGCAATTACGAGCACGTTCGCTCGCTTTTCCCCAATGCGAAGCTTGTTATCCCCAATCACTACAACGATCTTGACGAGCGCTTCGGTGATGACATTGTGGGCTACGTAATGAGGTATTCCTCCATTCTGTGCCCCCATTCTTGGATGTTCAACACCTATGACGAGGCGACGGAGAACGTCTGGTACGACAAGGATCGCGACATCACGGACAAGCTCGGCACGCTGAAGGAGCGGATCGACGCGAAGCTTGCAAGCGACCCCGATGCCGAGTTCTGGTGGTACACGAGCGACAATCCCCGAGACGGAATGTGCAACATCTACGTCTCCAAGCCGGGAATTGAGCATCGCACGCTGTTCTGGCAGCAGTATTTCTACGGTGCGGACGGATATCTGTACTGGCTCTCCAACGAGTGGAGCGACTGCAACAGCCGCAACACCGTGATTTTCGATCAGTATGCGGGCATACTCTGCTACAACAACACCATCTACGGTGTGG
This sequence comes from uncultured Lachnospiraceae bacterium, assembly GCA_964631595.1. Classification (GTDB taxonomy): domain Bacteria; phylum Bacillota; class Clostridia; order Oscillospirales; family CAG-272; genus UMGS1312. The sequence goes on from CAZVXL010000034.1 coordinate 12,812, forward strand.
ATTTCCCCGTTTCCTCCGTCCGCATGGAGATGATCCGCGACGGTATCGAGGATTTCGATTTCCTGCACATGATCGAGGATGCTGCCGGCAAGGCTGCCGCCGATGCCTTCGTGAGCCGCATTACCTCCGGTCTCCTTGCGTACAACACCGATCCCGACGTTCTTGAGGCTGTCCGCATCGAAATGGGCAACACCCTCCAAGATCTGTATTCTTGAGTCTTTTGTAATACATGAGCAGTGAGCAATGTTCCACGTGGAACATTGCTCACTTGTGTTTTTGAGAGAAGGGAAGAAGGTAACGGACGCTTTTTCGAGAAGGAGAACGGACGCTTTTTCGAGAAAAAGCTTGGCAAAAAGCTTTAATCTGGTGTAGCCATATAGGATTACTAAAGCGATAGGCGCAAAGAAATGTACATTTCTTTGTAAAAGGGCAAAAGAGGGAATACCAAATGTCGGTTTTTCACTCCGTTAAAACCGACGATTTAGGATTACTTTGATAACGGTAATCCGTTTGGATCACTACAGTGGGAAGTGATAAGGATATATAGTAAACAAATCTGCCGTTTTCCTCACGTAGCGCAGAAAGACGAAACTCCAAAAAACGTCATACCCCAAGCAAAACTAATGCCTTAGATAAACCTCTGCGAACCCAACCCCACCGCTGTAACCGCACACCACGTGTGACTTCCAACCATATTCGACCGCCTGCGGTCGCGTGGATGCCGAGCGGTCTAAGCGGTATCACTCCACCCGAGCAGTACCCCGAAATTACAGCCTCGGGGGGATATTTAAGGGGGA
>CAZVXL010000035.1:0-13293 GCA_964631595.1 uncultured Lachnospiraceae bacterium
GGTACGCCGCCTTTCACGCGCCGAGGTATGCCTTGCGCACTCTCTCGTCGTTGAGGAGCTCGGATGCCTTACCCGACATTGTGATCTTTCCCGTTTCCAGCACATACGCGCGGTCGGCTATGGACAGCGCCATTTTCGCATTCTGCTCTACCAGCAGTATCGTGATGCCCTTTTTATTCAGCGCCTCGATTATGGCGAACACCTCTTTGACAAGCAGAGGCGAAAGTCCCATCGACGGCTCGTCCATTACGATTATCCGAGGATCCGCCATCAGTGCGCGACCCATCGCAAGCATCTGCTGCTCGCCGCCGGACAGCGTGCCTGCCATCTGACCGCGCCGCTCCTTCAGTCTCGGGAAGCACTCGAACACGTAGTCCATATCGGCGGCAATACCCGCCTTATCCTTGCGGCTGTACGCGCCGAGCTTCAGATTTTGAAGCACGGTGAGCTGCTGGAATATTCTTCTTCCCTCCGGCACATGAGCCATGCCCATGTACACGATCTTGTGTGCGGGTACCTTTGTTATATTCACGCCGCCGAGCCACACCGAGCCCGATTTGGGTGAGATGAGCCCCGTCACGGTATGCAGGATCGTCGTCTTTCCGGCACCGTTCGCGCCGATGAGCGATACGATCTCGCCCTCATTTATCTCAAAGGACACGCCCTTGATGGCATTTATCATGCCGTAGTACACCTGTAGATCCTTCGCCTCAAGAAGTGCCATCGCTCTTTCCTTTCTGCAATCTAATCAGTCTCCGAGGTATGCCTTGATGACCTCGGGATTTGAGAGGACCTCGCCGCAGCCGCCCTCGGCAAGCACCTGCCCGAAGTTCAGCACAGTCAGCTTTTCGCAAATTCCGCCGACCAGCTTCATATCGTGCTCGATCAGCAGTATCGTCATATCGAAGGAATCGCGGACGAATTTTATAGTACCCATGAGCTCCTCGGTCTCATTGGGATTCATTCCCGCCGCCGGCTCGTCGAGCAGGAGGAGCTTCGGATTTGTGGCAAGCGCTCTCGCTATCTCAAGCTTTCTCTGCTTACCGTAGGGAAGTCCCGATGCGGGCAGCGCCGCCTCGTTCTCAAGCCCGAACACGCGGAGCAGCTCCATGGCGCGCTCGTCCATCGCCTTTTCCGTCTTATGATAGCGCGGGAGCTTCAGTATTCCCTCGATCGCGGAATATCTGTAGCTGTTGTGAAGCCCCGCCTTTACGTTGTCAAGCACCGAGAGCTTTGAAAAAAGTCTGATATTCTGGAAGGTTCTCGCAATTCCCGCCTTGTTTATCTCCACCGCGGTCTTGCCGGTGATATCCTTATTCTCAAGGAATATTTTGCCCGTCGTGGGCTTATACACGCCTGTCAGCAGATTGAACACCGTGGTCTTTCCGGCTCCGTTGGGGCCGATGAGCCCGTAAAGCTGTCCCTTTTCGACGGTGATATTAAAATCGTCCACCGCCTTCAGTCCGCCGAACACGATCCCGAGGTTTTCAGTTCTTAAAACCGCATTTGCCATTATTGCGCCTCCTCCTTCTTCTTCGCGGAGGGACGGAGCCGTCCGAGCTTATCCGTTATAAAGCCTCGCGCTCTTGCCACGTAGCCCGCAATAGTGGGATTGTTGTTTGCTATCATCATTACGATGAGCACGACCGCGTATATCAGCATACGGAAGTTGCCGAACTCGCGGAGCAGCTCGGGAAGCAGAGTCAGGATTATCGCGGAGATAACGGAGCCTCTGATACTGCCGATGCCGCCGAGCACCACAAGCACGAGGATCATTATCGACATATCGTAGCCGAAGTTCTTTGTGGTGGCGTTGAGCACGGTGTAGTGATGCGGATAGAGCACTCCCGCCGCGCCCGCGAACATGGCGGATACGGTGAAGGCGATCAGCTTGTACTTCGTGACGTCAAGTCCGATGGACTCCGCCGCTATTCTGTTATCACGGATAGCCATGATGGCTCTGCCCGTTCGGGAGTTGATGATATTGAGCGTGACCGCCACACAGATTATCACAAGGATAAAGCCGATGACGAAGGTGGAGTCTCTCGGCACTCCGGAAATTCCGGCGGGGCCGTCAAGAATGACTCTCTTTGTCGCGGGGTCAAGCTTCATATCGCCTATCGACGTTATATTTATATGTATACCGTCCTTATCCGTGGCGATAAACAGATTGTTTACAATGGTTTTGATGATCTCACCGAAGGCAAGCGTAACTATCGCAAGATAGTCGCCCCTAAGTCTGAGCACGGGGATACCGATGAGGATACCGAAGATCGCCGCCGCAAGTCCGCCCGCGATTATGGCAAGCACGAAGCGGAGCAGATCGTTTGTTATGACGCTTGCGCTCAAGAGAGAGAATATGCTTCCCACATATGCGCCGACGCACATAAAGCCCGCGTGTCCGAGGGAAAGCTCGCCCGAGATACCGACGGTCAGGTTGAGAGAGACCGCAAGCACCACGTACCAGCATATGGGCACAAGAAGTCCGCTGATCTGGCTTGTGAGCAGATTTGCCGCATCAAGTGAGAGCATGAGTACGAACAGGACGCCGAGAATGGCGTAAGTCAGGGCATTTCCCCTTAGCTTTTTGAGCATCTTCATTCTCACACCTTCTCTCTTGTCTTCTTGCCGAGAAGTCCCGTGGGCTTCACAAGCAGTATCACGATAAGCACGGCAAACACGATCGCATCGGAGAGCTGTGTGGATATGTACGCCTTGGCAAATATCTCAATAATTCCCAAAAGTATTCCGCCGAGCATCGCTCCGGGAATGCTTCCGACTCCGCCGAGCACCGCCGCAACGAACGCCTTGATTCCGGGCATTGCTCCGGTGTAGGGGCTGATCTGGGGGTAGGTGGAGCAGAGGAGCACTCCGGCAACAGCCGCAAGCGCCGAGCCTATTGCAAAGGTCATTGATATCGTGGAGTTGACGTTGATGCCCATGCACTGCGCCGCGCCCTTATCCTCGGATACGGCAAGCATTGCCTGTCCGGGCTTTGTGAGATTTACGAACAGTGTCAGCGCAAGCATGATTATAACGCTGACGATTATCGTCACCACCGATTCGCCGGAGACGTTTATCTGACCGCCGAGCTTTATTCCCTCAAAGCTTACGACGGATTTGAAGGTGCGTGCATCGGACTTAAACAGGAGCATGGCAAGATTCTGGAGGAAATAGCTCACGCCGATGGCGGTTATGAGCACCGTGAGAGATGATGCAGTGCGGAGCGGCTTGTACGCTATCTTCTCAACCGCCACTCCGACGAGGGTACAGACGATGACCGCCGCAAGCACCGAGCAAACGGGCGGAAGCGAGGTCAGCGATAGGGTGAAGAACGCCGCGTAGCCTCCCACCATGATTATATCTCCGTGAGCGAAATTCAGCATTTTCGCAATGCCGTATACCATTGTATAACCAAGGGCTATCAGCGCGTATATTCCGCCGAGGCTGATGCCGTTGATCAAATATGCCGCAAATGCCATTATTATGACCAAGCCTTTCTTTATTTAAGATGTCCGCCGTGGGGCGGATACGATGTATGCAATGTTTCTGTGCGGGGTCCGAACGCCGTGTTCGGGCGCCGCAGAAAAATATCGCTGTATTTGACAGACTTTGCCGGAGGAGCTCTCCGGCAAAGTTGCAAACAGTGACAGATGTGACCCGAGGCGCTTTGCGGGCAGTCCGCGCCCTTGCTCCGCGGGATCCGTTTTAATTTGACCGAGATGTACCGTGCCGCACGTGCGGCAGATCATCCCGTTTGCTTCAGCGAAGGAAGCTCAGGCTGCGGATTATCGCAGGCTCCTTTGCCTTGCCGCTGCATATCTGGAAGAAGCAGATAAATCTTACCACAAACAGTGCTACCATCAGCACAAGGAATGCGATAGGCACGATAAATGTCCAGCAAAGCAGTACGGTCACGATCGCAGAGAGGATCTCGACGACTGTGATCTTGAGAGCCTGTCTTACGTGAAAGGCGGCGTAGGGAGAGGTACCGCTTGCAAGCAGTGCAATGATAACTCCCACCATTCCGAGCAGATATACCAGCATGGATATTACCTTATTTTCCGAAATATCCTTTGCATCAAACTCAGCGGTATGATCGTAAGGATCCACCTGAGGTGCGTAATTATACGGAGGCTGATTAAAGCCGTTCTGTGCATTTCCGAGCTGTACTCCGCAGTTGGGGCAGAAAACACTGCCGTCATCAAGCTGTGCTCCGCAGTTAGGACAAATTTTCATGATCTGTCTCCTTTTTATATGATGTCTGCCGTGAGGTCATCGGCGCCGCTTATTTTCGGCTCCGCACCTCTGCCGCACGTGCGGCAGAGGTGTGCTGCTTCGGGTCGTGCCCGTCGCTCAGTCCATTGCCTTATAGGAGCCGCCGTCAATGTACATTGCGCGAGGATCCTTGGTGGGCTCGCCCGCCTCATTCCATGTCATGGAGCCGGTAACACCGTCAACGGTGATGTCGGTCATAACTGCGGTGAGCTTACCTGCAAGAGTCTTTGCATCCATACGTGCATCCTCGACCTTCAGTCCCGCTGCCTTCATCGCCTCAACGAGGGTGTAGATGGCATCGTAGCCGTCGGCGGCGAACTGGTTGGGGATCTCGTTATCGAACTTTGCCTTGTATGCCGCGGTGAAGACCTTCGTCTTCTCATCATCGGCATCTGCGGCGAAGGGAGTCAGCAGGATGACGCCGTCCGCAAGAGCGGAATCCGCGCCGAGCTGTGCGACAAGTCCGTCAAGTCCGTCACAGCCGAAATACTTGATATCCTCGGGAAGTCCGATCGTCTCCGCCTGCTGGAGGATAAGAGCCGCCTCCTGATAGTAGATGGGGAGGTATACGAGATCTGCGCCGGAGGACTTGATCTTCTGAAGCTGAACGGAGAAGTCCTGCTTGGAATCCGCCGTGAACGCCTGAGACTCAACTACCTCAAAGGGCTGGTTATCGACCTCACTCATAAAGGAATCGTAGATACCCTTAGAGTATACGTCGGAGGAATCGTAGATGACGGCCACCTTCTTCGCGGTGCCGTGCTCACCGATATATACCGCGGATGCGGCACCCTGATCGGGATCGCTGAAGCAGATACGGAATGCGTTCTCACCGGCTACGCACTCAACGGCAGAGCCGGAGGGTGTGAGCAGGAACATACCGTCTGCCGCCGCAAGGGGAGCTACCGCCTTACAGGGCTGAGACGTAACGGTGCCGAGGATCACCTGAGCACCTCTGTCCTTGAGTGTATTGTATGCGTTTACGGCCTTCTCGGGGTTGTGCTCGTCATCTTGGAAATCAAGCATGAGCTTTATGCCGTTTACGCCGCCTGCCGCATTTACTTCTTCAATTGCAAGCTCCATGCCCTTCTTTACAGCAGAGCCGTAAATAGCGGCACCACCGGTAACGGGGCCGATACCGCCGACAAGCAGTGTGTCGTCGGGAATGTCGTTTCCGCCGCAGGCAGTAAGAGATGCCGCCGCAAGAACAGACGCAAGAAGCAGTGAAATAAGCTTTTTCATTTTTTCTCTCCTTTTATTTTTTCCGTACTCACCCGAGCAAAGGCGGATGCGCTTTGCCAAGCTAAAGTACACAAATAATTATATTACAATTTCGGTATGTTTTCAATACCCATTATGCAATTTTTCGCAATTTTTCCTTCATATTCGCGGTCTCGGGCACCTTATTTATGCCGTTTAGCCGCGCAGGAGCTCATCGACGTGACGTCAGACGGAGAGCTTCCGCCGCAAGCACCGAAAAACAAGAGGCCGCTTTGCCGCGCTTGACATCGCTCGCTTCGCTTGGTCAAGCCTCGGCGTCGGCATCGGAATGACGCTTCTTCTGCGCCCTCTCCTCGTCCGCCTCGCCGTCCTCCTCCGTCTCCGGAGGTCTCACGGTGACGAGCGCCTCGACAAGCTTGTGATCGAGAATGGTCTCCGCCTTCACGGAGAGCTTTCCGAGCTCGATATCGAACGTCTCGCCGTCATCGGGGATCTCGGCAAGAGCGCCGAACACAAGTCCGCCGAAGCTGTCGTAATCCTCGTCCTCAAGCTCAAGCGATACACCGATCGCCTCCTCCACATCGTCAATGGAGGCGCTTCCGCGTATCCGCCATACGTTATCGCTTATATGTACGATCTCCTCCTCGATCTCGGCGTTGTGATCGTCCTCAAGGTCTCCCACTATCTGCTCAAGCAGATCGTTCATCGTAAGGATACCCACCGTTCCGCCGTAATCGTCAAGCACCACGGCAAAATGGTTTCGACTGCTCTGCATCTTCTTGAATATCACATCGGCGTGGGCATTTCTCGATACGAAGTACGGCGGGCGCACCGCCTCCTCCATGATGCGCTCACGCACGGTGCGGTCGTCCATACGGAAGTAATCCTTGGCATTGAGGATACCGATGATATCGTCCACGCTCTCGCCGCACACGGGATACAGAGAATGACGGCTGTCGCGAATGGTCTTCTCCCACTCGCAAAGCTCATCCTCCGTCCACAGAAGGTCGATCTCGGTACGGTGAGTGCAGATCTCCTCGGCGGAGAGATTGTCGAACTCAAATACGTTCTGTATCATCTCCTTCTCCTCCTCGTCGATAGCTCCGGAATCGCTTCCGGCATCGACCATCATGCGGATCTCCTCCTCCGTCACGTCCTCCTCCTCGGCATTGGGATCAATGCCGAACAGGCGAAGGATCACGTTGGTGGAGGCGGTGAGTATCCACACGATCGGCGCAAACAGCTTGGAGATGGCGGAGATCATTGATGCCATTCCCAGCGCCAGCTTCTCGGAGTTCTTCTGTGCAAGTCTCTTGGGCACAAGCTCTCCGAGAACAAGTGTGAAATAGGAAAGAACGAGCGTAATGATTATGACTGCTATGGTGTTGAGCGTATCCGGCGAAATAGGCAGCTTATCTCCGAGCGCGTCAACGATCTTGCCGGCAAAATTGTCGGCGGCGAACGCACTTCCGAGAAAGCCGGAAAGGGTGATGGCGACCTGTATGGTCGCAAGGAATCTCGCCGGCTGTGCGGTGAGCCTTTGAAGCTTCAGCGCACGCTTATTTCCGCTCTCGGCAAGCTTTGCAAGCTTCGTATCGTTTACCGAGATCACGGCGATCTCCGCACAGGCAAAGACCGCGTTAAGTCCTATAAGTACAAGCTGCAGAATTATCTGCCATAATATATGGTCGTCCAAGGTAATATCTCCTTAAATTATTTCTCTTTACCGATTTCTGTCGGGCTTCGGGCGTAGTGCCGCACGGCGGCAGGCTGTTCCGTCTCCGTCGGAGCGGGAACTGCCGGTCGGTATCAATTCGGCCCGTCTCCGTCGGCCTCGGGAGCGGCGGAGCGCAGCTTTTCCTCGGAGAGCTTCTCCTTCTTCACCACGAACTCACAGATCAGGAAATAGAGCACGGCGCACACGGGCACGCTGAGCAGGATACCGACGGCTCCGAAGAAGCCGCCTCCCACGGTGACCGCGCACAGCACCCATATGCCGGGGAGTCCGACGGAGCTTCCCACGACGCGCGGGTAGATCAGGTTGTTATCTATCTGCTGTGCGATAATGATGAATATTACAAAGCCGACCGCCTTTATCGGGTTGACGAACAGTATCATCAGAGCGCCGAAGGCTGTTCCCACAAACGTACCGAACACGGGTACAAGTGCGGTCACGGCGATTATCGCGGATACCATGAGCGCATACGGCATACGGAACACGAGCATTCCGACGTAGCATATCACGCCGATGATGAGCGCCTCGGCAAGCTGACCGGCAATGAATTTCGTAAACACATCTCCGGACATACGTATAACGGACACCGCTCTGTCGCACTTCTCTCTCGGAAGTATCGCCGCAAGCAGTCTCATGCCGTGCCGCGCAAGCTTCTCCTTAGATGAGAGGATGTATATCGACAGCGCAAAGCCGATCACGAAGTCCATAAGTCCGCCGAGCACCTCGGAGGTAACGCCGATGGTAGTGGAGATGACGGTGCTTCCCGTATCGGTGATTCCGGAGAGCAGCTCCTTTGAGAGAGAGTTCCAGTCCGGCTCCTTGAAGAAGTCGGTAATATCTATCGGAAGTCTCAGCCGCTCTATCCACTCACCCACCTTACCGACAAGGGTCTCCGCCTGTCCGGGCAGAGCCTTTATCATGCCGACTGCGGTATTCTTCACCTCGGGCACGATGAGGAAGAACACGAGGGTGATGACCCCGAGGAACACAAGCACGCTCAGCACAAGGCAGAGCGGGCGGCGCACCGCCCCCCACAGCTTCGGCTTCTTTTTGCCGACTCCGGCAAATATTCTTCTTTCGAAAAGATTCAGCGGCAGATTTATCAGAAACGCCAAAGCTATTCCTATGAATATGGGTGCCATGACGTTCCCGATAAACGAGAACCAGTCGGCAAGCAGCTTTGTGTTCTGAAGTACCGTATAAAAGAGTATGGATGCAAAAATTATAAGTACAGTTTTAAGCGTACCTTTTTTGTTAGGTTCCATATCCGTAAAGCAGAGGCTCTGCTTACTTATCCCCCTTCTTTGCCATACCGAGCAGGTAGATGGCACCGATGATGACTCCCGTTACGGCGAATATACCGAGCATTCCGCCGACCATTATCGGAAGCGTGTCAAGGAAAAGTCCCACGCCCGGCTTCTTGGCGGCGCTCTCCGCCGCAGTCGTTATTGCAGTTTCCGCCGCCTTTGCGGCGATCTGAGTGATTATATTCATCGAACCGTCTCTCCTTAGCCTACAAGATTCAAAATGAGTCCGCCTGCGATGACCGAGGCGATCTGTCCGGATACGTTTGCGCCGATGGAGTGCATGAGGAGGAAGTTCTGGTTATCCTCGGCAAGTCCCATCTTATGGACAACACGTGCGGACATGGGGAATGCCGAGATACCCGCGGCGCCTATCATGGGGTTTATCTTCTTCTTGGAGAACAGATTCAGGAATTTCGCAAAGAGGACTCCGCCGACGGTATCGAAGATGAATGCGACAAGTCCGAGGCAGAGGATAAGGAGAGTCTTCAGGCGGAGGAACTGCTCTGCCTGCATCGTGGTGGACACGGTAAGTCCGAGAAGGATCGTCACGAGATTTGCAAGCACGTTCTGTGCCGTCTCGGAGAGGGAGCCGAGCACTCCGCACTCGCGAATGAGGTTTCCGAACATGAGGAAGCCGACGAGAGCAAGAGATTTGGGCGATACAAGTCCGGTGATGCCGGTGACCACGATAGGGAACATGATCCTTGTAAGGCGGGACACGTTCTTCTGCTCGTAGGGCATACGGATAAGGCGCTCCTTCTTGGTCGTAATGAGCTTTATTACGGGAGGCTGTACCACGGGCACGAGCGCCATGTAGGAATACGCCGCCACTATTATCGCGCCCTTGTAATTCGAGTCGAGGAAGTTTGCGACGTAGATGGAGGTGGGGCCGTCTGCCGCACCGATTATCGCAATGGATGCCGCATCCTTGAGCTCAAAGAAGAAGGATGCCATGCTGAGGGTGAAGAAGATGCCGAACTGTGCGGCGGCGCCGAACAGCATGAGCTTGGGATTCGACAGCACGGGGCCGAAGTCGATCATCGCTCCGATGCCTATAAAGAGCAGGAGCGGGAAAAGCTCATTGGCGATACCCATGTCAAAGAGCTCGTCGATGATACCCGGCTCGGAGCCCTGATTCACCACGCCCGACATCGGAAGATTCACAAGGATCGCTCCGAAGCCCATGGGGAGGAGCAGGGTGGGCTCCATGTTCTTTTTGATAGCCAAAAATATCAGCAGACCGCCGATAACCCACATCACCGGCTGTCTCCAGTCCAAATTAAGTATATTTCCGAACAATGCCTCTACGATATTCAAGTTTTTTCTCCTTTTCGGGGGTATTTATAATTAATCAGTTTATTCTATCATATCCGCGCCCGTTTTGTCAATCAAATTCACCGATTTTATTCACGTCGCGCGATTTTGTTCGCCTCCGCCGTCTCCTTTTGCGCCGATATGCTTGATTTCCGCTTATTAATATGGTAAAATCATGCTGTAAGCATACAGCGGAGCCGATCGGCGCCGAAGCATATTTTTTCGAACGCAAAGGAGCCTCACATGGAAATAAAAACCGATATCGAAATCGCAAGAGAGCACAAAATGTCTCCCATTGAGGATATCGCGAAGACAGCCGGTATCCCCGAGAAGTATCTTGAGCGCTACGGCCGCTACAAGGCAAAGGTCGATCCCGCCATCATGGACGACCCGTCGGTCGGCAGCGGCGGCGGTCATCTGGTACTCGTTACCGCGATAACGCCCACTCCCGCGGGAGAGGGAAAGACCACCACGACCATCGGACTTGCCGATGCAATGGCAAAGCTCGGAAAGCGGACTGTCGTGGCTCTCCGCGAGCCTTCGCTCGGCCCCGTATTCGGAATAAAGGGCGGTGCCGCGGGCGGCGGATATTCGCAGGTCGTGCCCATGGAGGACATCAACCTCCACTTTACGGGAGATTTCCACGCCATCGGCGCCGCGAACAATCTTCTTGCGGCAATGCTCGACAATCACATATATCAGGGAAATGCGCTCGGCATAGATCCCAGAAGGATCACGTGGAAGCGCTGTGTCGATATGAACGACCGTCAGCTCCGCTTCGTTACCGACGGTCTCGGCGGAAGGGTGAACGGCGTGCCGCGTGAGGACGGCTTTGACATCACCGTCGCCTCGGAGGTAATGGCGGTATTCTGCCTTGCAAGGGATCTTGACGATCTCAGAGAAAGACTCGCCCGCATGGTTGTGGCATACACCTACGGCGGTGAGCCCGTGACCTGCGGAGATATCAAGGCGGACGGCGCAATGACCGCTCTGCTGAAGGATGCGATGTCACCGAATCTGGTGCAGACTCTCGGCGGTGTTCCCGCGATAGTCCACGGCGGCCCCTTCGCGAATATCGCGCACGGCTGCAACTCCGTTGCGGCTACGCGCCTTGCGATGAAGCTCGGAGATTTCGCCATCACCGAGGCGGGCTTCGGCGCGGATCTGGGCGCGGAGAAATTCTTCGATATCAAGTGCCGTGCGGCAGGGCTTTGTCCCTCCGCGACGGTCATCGTCGCCACCGTTCGCGCTCTGAAGATGCACGGCGGCGTCCCCAAGTCGGAGCTTGCCGAGGAGAACGTCGGTGCAGTCAAGGCGGGTATGCCGAATCTGCTCCGCCACCTCTCCAACATTAAGGAGGTCTACCGCCTGCCGGCGGTGGTCGCTCTCAACCGCTTCCCCACAGATACGGAGGCGGAGATCGCCGCCGTCATGGAGGCGTGCCGCAGTCTCGGCGTGAACGTCGTTCTGTCCGAGGTATGGGCTAAGGGCGGAGACGGAGGCATTGAGCTTGCGCGCGAGGTAGTCCGCCTCTGCAACGAGGAGCACGGAGATTTCTCGTTCTGCTATCCCGAGGAGCTCTCCGTCACCGAAAAGATCGAAGCGGTGGTACGCCGCGTTTACCGCGGAAGCGGTGTCACGATCACTCCCGCGGCGGCGAAGCTCATCGCTCAGCTTGAGGAGCAGGGCTTCGGCAAGCTGCCCGTATGTATAGCCAAGACACAGTACAGCTTCTCCGACGATCAGACAAAGCTCGGCGCGCCCGAGGATTTCACCGTTACGGTGCGCTCCGTGAAGCTGTCCGCAGGTGCGGGCTTCATCGTGGTGCTGACCGGCGATATCATGACGATGCCCGGTCTGCCGAAGGTGCCTGCCGCCGAGCGGATCACGGTCAATTCCGCCGGAGAGATCGAAGGACTGTTTTAATGACCTCACCCTTACCGCATACGGCAAGGGTCGGGCAAGCTTTAGGCGAGGTGTATGATGAATAAACTGCAAAAGCCGGCGGCGGATGCGCTGAGACCGAACAGCTTTGAGCTTATGGTGGGGCAGCGTGAGCTTGTCGGAGAAAACGGAATACTGCGAAGGATAGCCGAGGGCGGCAGGCTTCCGTCGATGATATTCTTCGGCCCTCCCGGAACGGGCAAAACGACCGCCGCCACCATACTTGCCTCGTCCTCCGGCATGACACTGCGTACTCTGAACGCCACGACCGCATCTCTCTCCGACGTGAAGCGTATCGCGGAGGAGACGGGCTCTCTGTTCGGCTCGGGCGGGATACTCCTGTATCTTGACGAGATACAGTATTTCAACAAAAAGCAGCAGCAATCTCTGCTCGAATACATGGAGGACGGAAGGATCACCCTCATCGCCTCCACCACGGAAAATCCGTACTACTGCATTTATCCGGCTCTGCTGTCACGTGCATCGGTATTCGAATTCAGACCCGTATCGGGTGAGGACATGGCGCCGCTTCTCGAACGGAGTGCGGTCGCCCTCGGTGCCGCCGTTTCGGATACACCCGTCCCGTCCGCTCCCACCCTCACCCGAGAGGCTCTGCTTCGGATCGCGGACTGCGCCGGCGGCGACGTTCGGCGCGGGCTCGGTACTCTCGAGCTTGTCCTGCGCGTGCTCCGCGACGGTGAGCTCGGTGACACGGAATTTGTAAGGCGCACCGTCCCCGAGCTGTTTGCGGGGAACTTCGACGGGGCGGGAGACGTCCACTACGATCTGCTCTCCGCTCTGCAAAAGTCCATTCGCGGCTCCGATCCCGATGCCGCCGTATTCTACGTCGCACGTCTCCTTGAGGGCGGGGATCTGCTCTCCGTATGCCGCCGTCTTCAGGTGATCGCCGCCGAGGACGTGGGGCTTGCATACCCCATGGCGACAGTCATCACGAGAGCCTGTGTCGAATCCGCAAGGGAGCTCGGTCTCCCCGAGGCGCGTATTCCCCTCGCAGAGGCGGCGATAATGCTCGCGACCTCACCCAAGTCTAACACGGCGTATCTTGCGATATCCGCCGCCGCCGAGGATATCAGAGGCGGAAAGGGGGTACGGATCCCCGAGCATCTGCGCTCGCCGCTGTTCAAGGGGTATGTGTATCCGCACGATTACGTAAACGACTACGTGCCGCAGGAATATCTGCCCGAGGATATCAGAGGCAGGAAATATTACGTCTACGGCGACAACAAGACCGAGGCCGCCGCAAAAGCGTACCGCGACAGGATCGTCTCACTTCCCCCCGAAAAGAAAAAATAGCCCCTCCTACCGTATTGCAAATCGGCGGGGCTTATGCTATGGTTGAGGTACAATAGGGACAAGTTAGGAAAACCTTATAATTAGAGGGTTTGCTAATTTAGTCCCATTTTTTTATGCCCATTTTCAGGGCAAATCTATTAGAAACAGGAGGTTTTTACTTCAATGAGCAAGATAATCGTG
>CAZVXL010000036.1:0-12902 GCA_964631595.1 uncultured Lachnospiraceae bacterium
TTGAGAATGGTTTCTAAATATTTTGTAAATTCGCACTTGCTTGTTTAATCTGCGGTTTATGTTATACAGCATATTATGATTCAAGACTCAAAAATAATCGCTAACTTTACGTTCAAATTTTATAAATCAATCAATGGATACAAAAACAGAACGACAGAAGTTAAATAGAAAAAGGTAGTTTTGGCAGAGACTGGGCACACCTGTAAATGGCTCGCGGAGCAACTAGGGAAAGATCCAGTTACCATCTCCAAATGGTGTACTAATACATCTCAACCAGATTTGTATACATTAAAAAAACATTTCTGAGCTGATTAACACAAAAATGTTGAACTTCTAATTGATAAATAACTATTGCCGTGGCTAAAAAGAAACCCAGAATTGGATTGGTTGACGCAGATTTATTAAACGGAGGTACCCGACATCCGAATTTATTGTTAATGAAACTTTCCGGGTTCCTCAAAGACAATAATTTGGTTGTCGAGTTAATTACTACGAATACTATAAATATTTCAAAATATAAGTTAATCTACATCTCAAAGGTTTTCTCTTTCTCTCCTGACCCTCAATTTTATACTACTGCCACCAAATACCAGAAAAGAAAGTTTAGGATTGGTGGTACCGGTATGTATGCGACTAAAACTAAAGTTCCCGAGTTCAAGCAATTTCGCGAACGGGATATGTATCAAATAGAAAATGATTCATTTTTAAGTACGCTACCCAATAAATATAATATAGAAGAAAGACCGTTTGGCATAGATTTAAGTCGTCAAATGCCGGATTATAATCTATATGATGATTATATTGAGCAGAAGATTAAAGAAGGAAGAAATCCGAATTATTATAACGACTATAGACGTTACTCGATTGGCTTTCTTACTAGGGGCTGTATCCGTCATTGTCCATTTTGCGTTAATAAACTAGAAAATGAAATTTCTGCATACTCTAAACTTGAATGGTTTGTCAGTAACGAAAGAGACAATCGTGGTAGATTGATTAGACCGTACATCTATTTATGGGATGACAATTTTCTTGCAGCCCCCAAGGAAATATGGAAGCCTCAGTTGGAAGCATTGATGAAACTAGGGCGTCCTTTTCAATTTAGACAAGGATTAGATGAACGGATTATTGCAGAAAGTCCTGATGGAGAGGAAATCGCTAAAATGCTTTCTCAGTGTAAATATCATGGAGATTTTATATTTGCCTTTGACAACTGGCAGGACAGAGAGAAAATAATAAAAGCGTTAAAAATATGGAGGAAATATAATCCCAGGAAAGGCACTAAATTCTATTTGTTCTGTGGGTATCGCATGACACCAGACAATATTGAGCGTTTCTATGAGGATATTTGCTTAATTTTCAAACGTATCGAAATTCTCATGAAATTTGGTTGTGTAGGATATGTCATGAGGCATGAAGATTATCATAATTCTCCCCTTCCTAACTTGTATGTACAGATTGCGAGATGGTGTAATCAGCAGGCATTTTATAAAAAAATGTCATTTTGGGAGTTTGTATATCGTAATCAATCTTTCTGGGAAGAGACAACTAAAAAGATTATTGGACGACCGAAACAAAAGAGCTATGATGGGTTCGTGGAAGATGTAAAGGCCGGATATTATGATAACGTCAAAATGTGTCTTCCTTTAAAGACCATTGTTCAGTTGTTTGATATGTTCCCAAAACATGTTGATGAGCTACTAGATTTGTTCTCCCTTAAATTTGAAATACTCAAAAATTCAAACTTGTAATAAGTTGGACTATGGCTATTATATCTCACGATTATAAGGATCTAGATATGTTAGAGACTATCATAGTAAAAAATGATGGTACACCTCTGCATGGAGAAATTGATATGTATCGGAGAATATATAATGATTGCCAAAAGAGTGATATGTTATGGCACTTTTGGCACGATTTGAGGTTGCCAATATCCATTAACTCACAATCAGAAATCCAGATAGATTTTTTGTTGGCTTGTGCATATGGTATACTAATAATAGAAGTCAAAGGCGGTAGGGTTGGTATAGATGATGGTAAATTTTACTTTAGCAGTAATGGAGTTAACTATATGGATAGGTCTCCGTTTGCTCAAGCGGATGACTACAAATTTGCTATTATAAACAATAACATCCTTCCTAATGGTGTCTTCGTGGCTACAGCCTGTGCATTCCCACATACTATCATGTCATCAACAAATAGTGCCTCCATTCTTGATTTAAAATATAAACTTTGGACTGAGGCAGAACAAACATCCTCAAATTGTTCTTTCGCAAAATTTGCATTAGATGTTATATGCAAGGAACGGCAAATGAAGAACTGGGGGGAAGTTATTATGTCTGACAAAGAATTGGCTATTTCAATAAGTCCCTTTTCTCAAAACAGGCCAACATTCTGGAATTATTCTGAAGAGAACTATGCTACTATAGTCAATTGGCTTGAAGTTCAAAACCTTGAAATTTTCCGCGCCATTCAACAAAACAAAAGAATTATTATGGAGGGCGGTCCGGGAACAGGTAAAACTACGATTGCAAAAGCGTTTATTCGAAAATATAAAAACTTAAGAGGCGTCTATCTCTGCTGGAACAACCTACTTGCATCTAAAATAAAACACGACTTGGAAATCGCAAACATAAAGAACTGTCAAGTCGAACAATATATCTCCTTTATCTCGAAACTATCTACTGGGAAAGCTACCATTAGTTTTGAAGATTTTCAAGGCACACCCAATAGTATCCGTACTAAAATTAATGAAGTTGTAAAGGCTTATCGAAAACGAGACGCTTTCTATCCCTTTGATTTTATCGTCGTAGATGAGGCACAAGATATATTTGACAAGGGAATCAAGGATGTAATCAATACTCTCACATCAGTTGATTCAAGAGGATTATCCAATGGTCGGTATCTAGTCTTTTATGACACGGAGCAGGGTTATCGAAACGATGATCGTCAATTGAGAGTATTTGCAAATGAGATCTCTGATTTTGGAGCGCATTACATATTGAACGAAAACAAAAGAGTCCCGTCCAATAAATGTCTGGTTCATTGTGCTAATAAAATCCTCCACGCCGAATCACACGAGGTTTGCAACATCATTGACGATTTTTCGTTATCAAATTCCTCATGCATTAAGATTAATAACTGTGCTACTTACCGTGAGGGAATTGGACTCCTTAAAGATATTTATTTAAGAGCTAAATCTAATAAATCCATTAGTGATTATGTGTTGCTCTCCTCGTCAACTTTACGAAGCGGGACTGCTTCATTCTATGATAGGTTAGCTGATATTGAGTGGATAAAAGAACTGACACCGAGAAATTTATCATTACAAGGCGATACATTATCATTAACAACCATATTGTCATTTAAAGGGCTGGAAAATAAGCACATTATTCTTCTCCTAGAAGCTGATAAAGTGAACGATAAATATGAACTTTATATAGGAATGTCAAGAGCTATTCTTGATGTTGAAATCATCTATTTAAAGAAATGAACGATAATTTCAAAAACATAGTCAATAAAGACTCCGAACTAGTCGATGCCATTATCAGCCTTATGGTTCACAGTCAAAAGTCTAACGCAAGACGGCTGCTTTTACTCTTGAATGAGATTATTGACTTTTATTTATCTAAGGAAGATGAAGATATTCATTTCCCAATAGTGCGAATCCCCAATTGCCCGGATTGGGCGGAAGACGTCTTTGTGGAATACCTCGTTTTGAAATTGGCGCTTTCATATAACGATAAAAACATAAATAAGTTGAAAGCATTGAAGGAAACGCCAATTATGCTCGCGACCAATGATAATCGGTTCAATAATAGACTAATAAAATATCGACGATATGTTTCCCAAATATGTAGGACAGAGATACCATTGTATTCTTACGTAGGAAAAAATCTATTGTTCACCCCAACCCAAGTACTCAATGCTTCGCGGGGCAATAAAAATGAATATCTCAGTGATCTAGCAGGTGGATATAACAATCTTGACAATGATTTAAATTTGACAATATGCACTGAAATTGGACAAAAAGAGATTGATGACATTACTTACGATAACGAACTCCTTGGAGAATCCATTTCCAATCTATTTGTAATATATCGTAACAGTGAGCAGTTTAATTCGTTAACAAAAAGTGGAATTGAACGAGCTGGTTTGGATAATGTCAAGAACTGCTTTGTATTCGAGTTTTCGCAAAAGCCACAACGCCTTTATAAAACTAGGGCGCGAATGATTAGTTTAGGACACTCAAAATTCGAATGTCTTGCTACTGAAAAAGAAGCCTTGCATAATGATGACTTTATAACATTTACAGAGGAAGAAACGTCATATTTGTTTGAGAAACCTCTTATTAAACAGCATGTATTCATTGAGGATGACCAATTTTACTATAATGGTATGATTGGAGAATTTGTTGGAACTTGTGATTATCCTGTACTCGAACGTAATCACCTATCTCTGTGTCTTAATGAAGAATTATGTAATCAGTATCTAAAAAAAGCACAGTCTGCTATTGATGGAATGGATGATGAGTTAGCTTTCTCGCTAGGATACCAGCAAGAAATAGCAAATAATAGGATAATTCCTGAAATTTTGAAATTCATCGGAGATGACACAAGGGTTGCTTTTATATTACCTCATGATACAACTAAACAAGAAAAAGATGGTCTGAAAGCTGTTTTTGGTATAGATAGAAAATTAAAATTTTATTGTCTATCTCAATTAACGCCAAAGAATGGTAAATCCGCTATAAAAGAAAAGTGTATAGTAAATCTCACGTATAGAGGCCACTTCACTAATAGCAGTTATCATAAATATCCAAATTCTTTTGACCCATATATCTTGAATGCTGGACAAAGAATACTAGATATAGCTCATGGATTTTCTTTTAACAGTATCCATGAGTGGGATCTATATGAATACAATAAATTACTGTGTCAATATACGGATAGTCTGTTTAGAAAACATTATGCCTTTACGCTTACCGAGCCAATTCATCCTGTAAGTACTAAGGAAAATTATGATGAGGAACCTGATGAAACGCAGACTAGGAGCAACAGTACACAAACCAATTCTATCATTTTTTCTGATGGAGAAAAAATATCTGTTCTTGATACAGAGCTCATAATTTATGAAAAAGACTCTGTTATTACGATTGAGAAGTTCTCAGAGTTAAAAGAGCATTTGGAGAATCTTAATGGTGTTAAATTACAGAAACTTTCCGCTTTAGATGAAGTGATTGAAGAATTCATGGAACAGAAAAGCCAAAGAGCAAACGAAAAAGTTCAGGTATTGCGTGCCTACTACTTGAGTAGAGGACGTTTATCAAAAGATGATGAACAATCAGGCAATACAATTTGGAACATTCTTTTAAGAAAAAAAGTGGAGGCAATGGGAGAACAAAAAGTGTATGATGAACTTATGGAGCCCTTAAATGTCCGTGAGAGAATAAGTTTGAATGCTTTCCATGCTTGGCATTCTTCTGAAAGTAAAATGCTTCTACCATTAGTGCGAAGGACGCAGAAACGTCTAATTGAATACATAGGCCTTCCTTTGAAGTATCTTGACGCAATGAGAGCTATAAAGCGTGCTACTAAGGCAAACTCGAAAGCAAATAATCAGATGATAGACCATTTCATGATGGATTATCTGTTTGGTGAAATTACGGATGAAATCTTTGAGGAATTTGAAGAAAGCCCAATCAATGAATCTCTCCAAATTCACAATATCAAAGATTTTGAAGCCCTAGTCGAACTAATTAAAGAAAAGATTGACCTCAAAACAATTGCGACGTGTAATTAAGTTGCTATTCGGAATATCTTTATGGCACCTCATATTTGCAGGAGTGCCCAAGATGTAGTAAATTTGTAAATATTAAACCAAGCAATATCAGGAAATTAAGAATGTCAAACATCATAGATCTCAAAAGGGACTCTTTAGAGGCGTTTATTAGGGAACAAATGATTGGCCCCAATGGATGCCGAGGGAAGTTTTCATATCATACGGACGCTGAGGATTCTGTATGTAAAGAGGAAGTGGTAAATACCACTCCCGGTTCAATCTATAGTACTGCGATTCTTTTCCCTAAACAAATGCCTGTAGAAGACCGCCAGGATTCAGGCGAGAATAGACAGATGTCTGTTGAATCATCTGATGCAGATGAAGTAGCTACAAGCGAGACAGCTCCAGCAGAGGCTCCGCAACAAGAGACTAACTCCGAACTCTACAGACAAGAAGAAATTGACGATGAAGATATTTATTCTTTAAGCAGAAGATTCCCTCATGCTATTGGTATGTCCTGTTGCTTGGCCAAAGAAGCTTTGATAAATGGGGACCTTCGGATTTCTATCTCAGGTAGATATTATAAAAAAATCACCGGGACAGACCGCAGTAACATTAGGGTCAATCTTACGGACAATGACAAGCTCTTTAAAGATTTCTGGAACTCGACACAGACTGTTCATCAATACTTTTCATTTGATGGTAAATCCCTCTCAATCAAAGATATTAATTCCAAGAATGTATCTAATGTCAAACAGCTGCTACGAGATTTAAATCAGGAGTTAGCATTACGAATCGCAAAAAGGCTGAACATCGTAGAGAAGGTTAAAGCTCAATATAGATTTTTGCTTTCGTATCGCGAATATCTATTCAACCAATTACGTCAAGTTAAAGACGGGCAGTACCTTTCGGACGAAGATATTAATAAATTCCGTGAAGGTATACTTGAAATTGAAAATTACGAGACAATCATCTCTTATTTTGATGACTTGCTCTCCATGTATGACAAAAAGAGTTTTGGATTCTGGAGATCAATATCATTTACAAAGGACATTGATTTATCTAGTATTCCTTTAGACAAACTTCAAGGTCATAAGACCATCTTTAAACCGGAAGATTATCCGGCTTTAAAAAATATTATTTTAGATACTGTCCCTAACCGCAATGGAGAGGGCGGCAATTCATCTGATAGGCATATATCATTATCTGCTTGGTTACAAATAACGAAAGATAGCCGAAGTGATAATGACGATAAAGTTTATTTGAAACTGCTGATTCAGAATGATTCAACGCCTTTTCAAGAAGACAAGCATAATTATTTCTCGATAGTAAATGAGCAGGTTAACCTTTTCTGTTTCTTTGGCATAAAAGGTTCTGTAATCAGCAAGTATCTTTTGCCATATCGGAAGAATGAAAATTATGAAGACGTCTCAAAAGCAGAAGATAAACTCAACTACCTATATCGAGAAATTGAGGACTATGGTGTAGGACACATGTGTTCCGTCGATTGGAATAAAGATTCAAAAGGCAAAGTAAATGAAGTTTTCATTGAATTTTTACCGTCTTTTGAAACTCCTGATGTTGAGCCAGTGCCTAGGAAAAAGTTTTCTGAATATGTTACTACCGACGGTGCAATGGTTCCTGCTCCATTTCTAGAAGATACCAATGTGCTTCAATTTAAACGATTATCATCGTTTTCAGAAGTTTCAGACAATGAAATCATAAACGAATTGAAAAAATTCGTCAACGCTTATGGTTTGTGGATTCAAGAAATGAGAGAGCGATTGGAGGCAGGAGATCTCGAATTCGGAAATGCCAACTTGGATGAGTGCGTATCGGATTATATGCGAATGCTCTCCAATATCAATGATATTTTGTCACCAAATCCAACTGCGCTTAAGGCTTTTAGAGTGATGAACTCAGCTATGTATATGCAATTATGGCATAACAAGCTTGAGAATCAAGAACAAATAAGAGAGCTCGGTCGCCGAAAACTTAATGCTGATTTCTACAAATCATCAAGTGATGAAATCTTTAAGGAAGGTGAACACGCAGCTTGGCGACCATTTCAGTTGGCTTTCATTTTACTGAATCTGGATGGCATTTTCAATAATCCAAAAGATCCTCAGTGGAATAAAAGGAATGAACTTGTAGATTTGGTTTGGTTCCCAACTGGTGGTGGTAAAACAGAAGCATATCTTGGACTGATTGCCTTGTGTATATTAAACAGAAGAATCTCTCACCGAAATAAAGGTGGAGGAGTATCTGCGATAATGCGATATACTCTTCGACTTCTTACCACGCAACAATTTCAACGTGCCTTAAGGCTTATCATGGCCTTAGAGCAAATCCGGTGTTGGGAACCCAATGATTATGGGAGTGATATTATCTCAATAGGTCTTTATGTAGGAGATGCTTCTCTTCCAAATACAAAGCAACGCCTAAAGGAAGAAGCAATCAAATGGGCCCGAAGGGAAACCACGAACAATACCAAAATTCCAATGGATTTATGCCCTTGGTGTGGAAAGCGTTTAATATATGACTCCGGTGTACAGAAATTCTTTTGCGAGAATAGGAATTGTACATTTGGGAACAAAGCGGTACCAGTAGAACTCTGTGATGAATCAATCTACGAAAATCCTCCATCACTATTATTTGGCACCGTTGATAAATTTGCTGCTATTGCAAACAAGGTCTCCACTTCAAATAATGAAAAGACTAAGGATTCCCGTAGGATTTTTGGAACCGTTGCGGGGTTCTTAACTCCTGATTTGATTATTCAAGATGAGCTGCATTTGCTTTTGGGCCCTTTAGGAAGTGCCGTTAGTTTCTTCGAGGGGGCTATAGACCAACTATGTAGCAGAGAAGAAACTCTCGAAAACGGGAATAAAATTTACTTACGCCCTAAAATAATATCATCTACGGCTACCACAAGAAACACGGAATTACAGATTCGTGCTCTCTACGATCGTAGTGTCAATATCTTCCCCAAAAATGGATTAACGCACGATGATTCGTTCTTCTCTTTTTATAAGAGAGAGAAAGTCGATGATAAAGAACGATATTGTTCCAAGAGAAAGTATATTGGTATTATGCCTACGGGGAGAACGCAGATGACAACACAGATGCGTTTAGCCGCCATTATTTTCGTCCACCGGGCAATATTTGAATTGGAATATGGAAATGAAGCGGACTTTGAGAAAGCCGCAGACAATTATTATTCAGTACTATCTTACTTCAATAGCCTTCGCGAAGTAGGTAAAACTGATGCTTTATTCTATACTGAATACGCTAAATATACAAAACGTCTGTTTAAGCGAGTCCTTCGATATGGCAATCTTATGGATTGTTTCTATTCAGGAGACAATCTAGGTAAAGCAGAGCTTACTAGTCGACTATCAGGAGAAGAAATAAACGGGAAATTTGCTGATGTAGAACAACGTTGGGAAATGACACATCGTCTTCCGTTTAAGGATGAGGAAGGTAATTGGAATAAGGCGGTCGTTCCTCCTGATTATATTTTGGCGACAAATATGATTTCAGTTGGACTTGATGTTAGTAGGTTCAACACAATAATCATGAATTCAATGCCGCGAAATATAGCAGAGTATATCCAAGCGAGCTCCCGTGTTGCCCGAAGCGTTAAGGGATTAGTTTTGACCCTGCATAATCCGTTCCGTTCAAGAGACGTTTCCCATTTTGAACGTTTCAGGGAATTCCATGAGAAGCTCTACTATTATGTAGAGCCAATTTCGATTACTCCGTTCTCGAAGAAATCGGTGCAGAAATATCTTCCTTTGTATATGGCTTCAATTATCCGACATTTGATGCCTGAATTAGCTAATAATAATGCAGCTGCTCAGATCAATAAAGACAAGCTTAAAGAGAAGGCAATGGAAATCGTGTCAAGATATTTTATAGAACGGCATGAGAGAAGCCAACGCCTTCCGAATAAGCTTGAAAAACAACTGCTTACTACGATTCAGTTAAAAGATATTGAACAACTTATATCTTCTGCATTAGATCAATGGAGCAATATGGCAACCGAGCATCCGTCAAACCTTGTATATGAAAACAAAGGAGTCAGACGGAATGACAAGACCCCATTATTCACTTCACCCAATGATTATGAAGAAACTAAAAATGCGAGCAATTGGACCGTCTCATCATCTTTAAGAATGATTGAACCTGAAGCTGTCCTCAATGTACGTGTTTTATACAAAGAAAATTAGATTATGGAGATACGAACATTAAAACAATACAATCAAGGAATAGGGAAGTATAAATTACTTTCTTCAAATGCAGGTGTTGGTGCCATTTTACCCACCAAGTCAGGTGGATTTGTAATGCCGATGTCATCTTCATACTGGGATTTTATTAGAGTCGTATCAGACAAATTAAAAGATGATCCGACGACAACAATAGATCAAACACTTGCTGATAATCTAGGAGTGGAATTTGTCGATGATCCAAGGTTTATCAGCTTCCTGCGAAATTCTGAATCATTGACTAAACTTAGATGTTTAGTTGGCATACCACATATAGAACTTACTGGCTGGAATATATGTAATGTAACGGGACATCCTTTAAATCAGCGCTATATTGAAAGAAACCCACAAGGCACGGGATTAAAGGAAGGGATGTTTACTGTGCCGGCTATTACATTCCCTCGTTGGTTCTTTTCAAAGCGTTCTAGTCATGACCTAATGACTGTTGAAGATTGGTTCAAAATATGGAAAGAGCGAGGATGCAATGACGGATTGCCGGAGTACTTTGCCCCACCAAGAGATCCTAAATCTCCTTCCACTAAATTACATAAATCAGGATTGCCTGAAGGTAAAAATCAGGTCTATAATTTACTGGAACAGGTGTCAATGGTGCTAATTTGCAGGAACGGCCATATGTCAGATATCCCTTGGGATAAATACTTTTGTGCTGTGAAAAAGCTTGGTAAAGACATGGTTCACAAAGAAGGCTTCGATCTTTTCGGCTTTGACACGGAGGATTACTCGTGTTCTGCTTCAACTAACGGTAAGCATCAATTACAATGGCATGAGAATAGAGCTCATTCAGAAAGTTTTGGTACGCTAAAGTGTGGTTGTTGCGGACAGTCTGTAAGCCTCGAAGGTATTATGAACCTTCAGCCTTCATGTCCCGGTCATCGTCCATGGGAAGGAATCGGAGCTAGAGATAATGCGAAGTGCTTCCATCGCGGTCAGCCTGTTAATATGAAGTGGGCTCTTGTAACCAGTAATAGTGTCTACTATGCCGAGAATTTCAGTAGCCTTTATCTCCCAAGTTGCTATTTAGACTCAGCTGCCAGTCTCAGTGATACTGAACAGAGACTTCTCAATTTGCTTACAACAAGGTGGTACACTAGATACAGTCAGCGTAATCCCGATAAAACGCGGACTGACTATATAAACTCAACAACTACTGATGATTTGATAGATAAAGCATCTGATAGTGGATATGATGTGACAGCGGAAGATATGAATCGCATCGTGGCTGCCTTCTTATCAGCGGATGCTGAACCATTATCTTCAGACTCCAGAGAGGAGTATCGTTTTACCGAGTTTTCTGTATTTCAGAACAACAGCAAATCCAATGAATCTTCCGATAAGCTGGAGTTTAAAGATATTGATTTACCAGAATCCTTAAAGCCATACTTCTCAAAAATTCAACAAGTAGAGACTCTTGGAGTTAGTTCTACTCAAATCAACTTTTCAAGAGTGCAAATGCCCCAACCGGAAGTTGTCAATGGTGTGACTCGATATCCAAGTAGTATAAAGATCTTCAAAGAACCTAATGAGGAGGTTCTTGTTATGCCTGCCAATCAGACATTCGGAGAGGGGCTGTTTTTTAGCCTTAACGAAGACCTAATTTCTCAATGGGTTGAAAAGAATACTACCGTATTCCAAAAGCGATATCCACATAACCGCCATATGGAGAATCTTTATGAAAATGTAGCGGCTTTGATGCAAAAAGGAGGAGTCGAAAAATTTTATCTTTTGCATACGCTCTCCCATATAATTATGAAAGAACTCGAATTCTCTTGTGGATATCCCACAGCGAGTCTAAAGGAACGTCTTTACTTCTCCGAAAGGATGTGTGGCGTTCTAATATACACAGCAGATGGCTCCGAAGGAAGCATGGGAGGTCTAGTATGGCAAGGACAACCGGAACTCATTGAAAATATAATCATGACAGCTTTAAATAGAGCAATCGATTGTTCGTCAGATCCTATCTGTTGGGAAAATGATAGCGATCCGTTAAACTATGCAGCTTGTTTTTCATGTGCCATGGTCTCAGAAACCTCATGCGAACAGCGTAATTTGGGTCTTGATCGGCGCATTCTTGTTGATGAAGAATTTGGATTTTTTAAGAATCTAATTCGAATAGATTAATCCAATCAATAGCTTTTCAAGAAATAAGATTACTAGTATGCTGATGAAATATAATGATATTATGGCTAAATACAGTCTATCCCTTCTGCTGTTAGTCTTTGCTGTATCATGTGGATCGAATTCTTCGTCTAAAAGCGAAGGAACGGTAGAATGCTCTGAGTGCGAAGGTGAAGGTTATATCATTGCTCGGTGTCCTAGTTGCGATGGCGAAGGGCGAGTTGAGTGTGATTATTGCAATGGTCGCGGACGTGATAATTGTACTTGACGCTCCGGTACGGGAAGGGAGAACTGCAACTCCTGTAATGGAAGTGGAGGAACTGAGTGTAGCTCTTGCAATGGAACAGGACGAACAGTTTGCTCTAACTGCAATGGGCGAGGTTATGATGCATGGGATAACCAATGTTCATGGTGTTGGGGATGCGGTTATACAGATTGTTCATCATGTTCAGGCCGAGGCGCAGATGAATGTTTTAGCTGTAGCGGATGAGGATATAAAGATTGTTCGTGGTGCTGGGGAAAGGAATATAAAGAGTGTGATAACTGCGATGGTGAAGGATATATGAACTGTGAGGAGTGTGATGGTAATTGGAAAGTAAAAGCCACTTGCCCGGAATGTGAAGGCGATGGAAAAATCTAGTAGAGACAGCGGATTGTATTCCGTGAAGATTCCAAAACGAAGTGCAAAATTTTGAGTTAGGGATCACTCATTCTCCTCTC
>CAZVXL010000037.1:0-12772 GCA_964631595.1 uncultured Lachnospiraceae bacterium
TATCCGCTGCGTATCCGAGGTAATCAGCTCCAACTGCTCTACCTCTCAGGCATCCGTATGCGGCTCCACGCTTGCACTTATGGATGCGGGCGTTCCGCTGAAGGCTCCCGTTGCCGGCATCAGCTGCGGCCTGATCACCGAAGGCGACCGCTGGATGACCATGGTGGACATCCAGGGCCTGGAAGACTTCTTTGGCGACATGGACTTTAAGGTAGGCGGCACCCACAAGGGCATCACCGCCATCCAGATGGACCTGAAGATCGACGGCCTGACCCCCGAGATCATCAAGGAGGCTCTTGCCGTAACTCACAGAGGACGTGATTACATCATTGACGAGATCATTCTGAAGGCGCTTCCCGCTCCCAGAGCGGAGGTCTCGGAGTATGCTCCCAAGATGAAGTCCATGAAGATCCCCGTAGATAAGATCCGCGAGGTCATCGGTTCCGGCGGTAAGGTCATCCAGAAGATCGTTGCCGATACCGGTGCTAAGGTAGATATCGAGGACGACGGCTCCGTATTTATCTCGGCTATCGACAAGTCCAGCATCGAGGCTGCATACGAGATCATATCCGGAATCATCTTCGAGCCCGAGGTTGGCTGTATCTACAACGGTAAGGTAACGAGAATAATCCCCATCGGCGCTTTCGTCGAGATCGCTCCCGGCAAGGAGGGACTTGTCCACATTTCCAAGCTTGACAAGACCCGTACCGAGAAGGTAGAGGACGTCTGCAAGGTCGGAGACGAGATGAGAGTAAAATTCCTCGGCGCAGATGAGAAGGGCAGACTGAACCTTTCCCGTAAGGACGCAATGTAATCAAATAAACAGGTAAGGATATCCCTTTCCTGCGGGATGACCTGCGGGAGAGGGATGCTTTGCTTGAGTAAGGAGCAGCTATGGGATCTCAAAGGAAACGTCCCATGACGGAAAAAGAGGCTGTGAGACGGGCTCTGAAAAGAGGAACGCGCTACCGCCTGCCGACAATGAACATCGGCGTGCTGGCGGTCTCACTGTTCTTTTGCATCATCATATGTGTCTGTGTTGCGGTGATCCTTTCGCGGAGAGCAGAGCCGGATACGGCAAAGCCCTCAGATACGCAGCTTTCGGAAACGGAGCCCTCATCAAAGCCCGCGGACGGCGAGCTGCTGCGGCTTGAGCTTGCACCCGAGGAGGTGTACCGAGGGGATCTGATCCTCGTAAACGGAGATCACGAATACAGATTTCCGAGCGAGCCCACAGACGTGTCCGTGTTCGACAATAAGACACCGTCGTATAAGGTGAACGATCTGAACGTCACTCTCTCCATGACGGCACTGACCCCGTTCAACAGGCTTATGGACGATTTTTATGCCGAAACGGGCTGCCGCGACGTGATGGTGGTCAGCGGCTTCAGAACGGAGGAATTTCAGCGCAAGCTCTATACGGAGCGGGCGGAATCCGAGGGAGTGGAGACGGCGGCGCGGTATGTGGCGCTTGCGGGACACAGCGAGCATCATACGGGACTTGCCATGGATCTGTCGGTGTATACCGACAGCGGAGAGGGCTACTACGTCAGAAGCTACGAGAAATGCCGCTGGCTTGTGGATAACTTCGAGAACTACGGCTTTGTGCTCAGATATCCCGAGGAAAAGGCAAACATAACCGGAATAGACTACGAATCGTGGCATTACCGCTACGTGGGAACGCCGCACTCTCTGATAATGAGCGCGGAGGGCTTCGTCCTTGAGGAATATTTGGAGTATCTGCAAACACTTGATAAGGACACCTCATTGACGTGGAACGGCTCCGAGACCGGCTTCTGCAAGCGCGGCGAGGGCGGAGCTGTTTATGAGGTGTACTACGAGCCGGCATCCGAGGAAACGACGGTGCTCGGACTCCCGAGGGACAGAGATCATACCGTCTCCGGCGATAACGTCGGAGGATTTATCATAACACTGATGCCGGAAAACGGAGGTACGGAAAAATGAGCGCAAATAAGACCATTGCATTGCAGAAGATCATAGACGAGCTGTCACTTGAGATCATATATACTCCGGAAAATCCGGCGGATATAGAGATCACTCGAATGGACGTGACGAGACCGGGCTTGCAGCTTGCGGGCTTCTTCGACCATTTCGAGGCGAAAAGAATACAGATCATCGGCACGGCTGAGTTCGTGTATCTGCAAAAGCTTGACGAGACGCGCAGACATGAGGCGCTGACCGATTTCTTCGCAAAGCACCCCGCGACGGTGATATTCACCCACAAAAACCGCCCCGACGAGGAGCTTCTTGAGATCGCAACGTACTTTGAGGTGCCCGTGCTTGTCACCGATGAGAGCACGTCGTCGTTCATGGCGGCTCTTATCGCATATCTCTCCGTGGCGCTTGCGCCCATGATAACACGTCACGGCGTGCTTGTGGAGGTGTACGGTGAGGGTATGCTCATTCTCGGAGATTCCGGAGTGGGTAAGAGCGAGACCGCGATCGAGCTTATAAAAAGAGGACACCGACTTATTGCGGATGATGCGGTGGAGATCAAGCGCGTGTCCGCGAAGACTCTTGTCGGCACGGCGCCCGAGATCATTCGGCACTACATCGAGCTCAGAGGAATAGGCATCGTCGATGTGCGGAGAATATTCGGTATGGGCTCCGTAAAGCTCAGCGAAAAGATAGACATGATAATAAATCTGGAGCCGTGGGAGCAGGGCAAGACGTACAACCGAATGGGGCTTGAGGAGGAGTATACCGATATCATGGGCATTAAAGTGCCTACGACCACTATCCCCGTAAAGCCCGGCAGAAACCTTGCGATAATTCTTGAGATAGCCGCAATGAACAACAGGCAGAAGAAGATGGGCATAAATTCCGCCGAGGAATTCAATCGCCGCCTCATGGAGAGCATCGGACAGGATCCCGATGCGATAAAGGAGCTCGGATTATGAGACGTCGGAGCTGCCGACGCGTATTTGCCGCACTGCTCGGGCTCGTGCTTGCTGTGGCTTTGTGCTCCTGTGTTCCGTCCGGCTACGGCAGAGAGGCTGTGAAGACCTCCCTCCCTCTTGATGGGGAGACAGCCGAGGAGCTGTGCGAAATGCTTCGTATGCTGACGGTGAATTCACCGATAATGCCCGAGTTCGACAGCATAACCGAGGCGATGGAGGAATGTCGCGATTCGGTGCTGTATTATATGCTCACCGAGAATTACGGTAAGTATACGGGAGATATCGAAAAGCTGGACAGCGCCGCCGCCGCGTATCCGCAGATGCAGATAGCGAATCTGATCCCCGCGCGGGAGTTTGAGGAGACGGTGTATACCTCCTTCGGAGGCACGCGTAAGATCACAAACGAGAGCGGCAGACTGTTCGTGTATCTTGATAAGATCGCCGCATATACGTCCGTGTCGATACTTGAGTTTGAGCAGATAGATATAACACTCTCGGAGCTGTCCGAGACGGAAAATACATACCGTATGCGCTTTACCTGCTCTGCAGGAGAGATCACCTCACCGGAGTATACGGCGGTATTTGTGAAGCGTGATGACGGCACCGTGTATTTCTCACAGGTTCGAAAAAGCGCCTCCGCCGAATGATGCTGTTTGATTTGCACCGCTTTTTCGCGCCGCACGCGCGTCGGTATATGAATTATGATTAAAAAATGCCAAACGAATTATAAATAAAATATAAAAAAGTCTTGATTTTGACTTTCGTTTATGATATTATATAGGAGTATAAAGGGCATTGCCCAAATCAAGCAAATACATATAAGGAGAAAAACGCAAATGAAAAAGATCATTTCCGCATTGCTTATTATTGCCATGATGTTCAGCGTGGCAGCAGTAAGCGCTTCAGCAGCCGGACTTCATGTGAACATGAACTTTGATTCTTTGGACACCTTCTCATCCATTTTTATGGCAGGTCAGTTTTATATGGATGACTCCGACCGTCTTCTTTACGGTTACTCCGAGGCGAGAGCGCTTCAGACTATCTACGATGACGAGCCCGGATACTTCCTCCCCAGCACCTACTGCTGGCTCACCTATGATATGTCCGTTACAATGTGTATCGCTGATGACGATATGATGGATCGCGACAGATTCGTAAATCTCGTATACTGCAATGATAACCTCCAGTACAACATGCTCAGAGACGGCAGACAGTATCTTGCTTTCGGTTATGACGTTCAGAACCGTTGCTTCCGTCTTTCCGAGGGTTGGAATGTAGTTGAGGACGAGGGACAGCTTATGACTCCCGTTCCGATGGAGATTGATACCGACGGTGAGGAGTTCTTCACCATGGGTATGTCCATTGACAAGAACCGTATCCGTTGCTTCTACAATGATAAGCTCATCTTTGACTTCGTAGACAGCAACAACGAGCTGCTTATCGCAAAAGAGATCCCCTCTCCCTTCCTTTTCTGGCAGGATGGTAACTATATCCAGATCTCCAACATCACCATTGCAGATCAGGGATATCTGTTCCCCAACACCCAGATCGTGACCGGTAACGAGACCACCGCTCCCGCATCCGAGACTACCACTCAGAAGGTACAGGTAACTGTTACCGATGAGAAGGGTAATGCCGTTACGGATGACAAGGGACAGGTAGTTACCTCCGAGAGCATCGTAACCGAGAAGCCCGCTCCCGCAGAGACCAACAAGAAGAACCCTGTAGGTGGCACCGCTACTTCCACAGGTGATGCTACGTTTATCGTAGTTGCCGCAATGGTAGCAACCTTCGGTACTGCTCTTATCGTTAAGAAAGTATCCGTAAAGTAATTAAGCTAAGATAAAAAGATACCCCGCTTATGCGGGGTATCTTTTGCTATACGGGGAGATATGGCGAATATTCGGCAGATGCCTACGTGAAACCCGCATGGTTCGACAAGTGCCGAACAGCAACGCAAGCGGCGCAAGACGGAACAGAGCGGCGTGGATACGCCCACATCGGCGCGGACGGCGCAAAACGGAACAGAGCGGCGCGGACACGCCTACATTGCGCGGACGGCGCAAGGGAGAATAAAGCGGAATAAAATCCCTTTACTTACCCCCGAAAATGTGGTATCATTATAAAAAAACAAGGAGTGGGATATGCCGAACGAAACAGAACGCCTTTTTGATTTTATAGCCT
Organism: uncultured Lachnospiraceae bacterium; assembly: GCA_964631595.1. GTDB lineage: Bacteria > Bacillota > Clostridia > Oscillospirales > CAG-272 > UMGS1312. The sequence continues at coordinate 5,106 of CAZVXL010000037.1, forward strand.
CCTGTCCGGATCCGTACCATGCGTCGCAGACTGTTTGCGACATTCTGGAAAGGGACGGATATCTTTGGAGCGAGGAGTACGGTGAGAGGCTCGGAGCCGGCAAATATTACTTGCGCCGCGGCAATGCGACTGTCGCTTTCCGTATACCGGAGGGGATCCCGAGCGGGTTTATGATATGCGCGGCGCACATAGATTCCCCCGCATTTCGAATAAAGCCTGCCGCCTCATACGACAGCGCGGGATATTCCGTGATATCCGCCGAGCGCTACGGCGGCATGATAAATTACACATGGCTCGACAGACCGCTTGAGCTGTCGGGCAGGGCAGTGCTTCGCAGTGAGAACGGCGTGAGATGCAAGCTGTTTCGCTCATCTGCACCCGCGGCAATCATTCCGTCGGTCGCACCGCACCTTGATCGCAAGATCAATACGGAGCTCACGCTGAATGCGGCAAAGGATCTTGTGCCGCTGTTCGGCAATGCGGGCGACAGCCTTGCGGCGTATATCGCAGAGCTGTGCGGCGGCACGGAGGAGGAGACTGTTGCCTTCGATGCGACTCTTTCCTGCATGGACAGAGGCTTCACCTTCGGTAAGGATCTCATCTCGGCTCCTCGACTTGACGATCTGATGTGCGTATATACTATGCTTGAGGGATTTCTTGCGGCGGATGAGAGCTGTGCTGTTCCGATCTGTTGCCTGTATGACGGCGAGGAGGTGGGCTCGGCTGTCCGTGATGGCGCCGCCTCGGATCTTCTCCCCTCCGTGCTCCGAAGAATATCGGGGGATGAGGACACCTACAGGAAAATGCTGAAAAACACGTTGCTCGTATCGGCGGATAACGCCCATGCGGTGCACCCGAATCACCCCGAGCTGTCCGATGCGGCATCTCCCGTTCGGCTGAACGGCGGAGTTGCCGTCAAGAAAAGCGCCTCACGAAGCTATATGACGGAGGCGACGTCCTCGGCGCTCATATCCGAGCTGTGCCGCAGAGCAAATGTGCCGTGCCAGTATTTCGCGAACAGGTCGGATCTGGCGGGAGGCTCTACGCTTGCCGCCTATGCGGTCAAGGGACTGCCGGTGCTTTGCGCGGATATAGGCGCACCTCAGCTTGCCATGCATTCCGCACTTGAGACTGCCGGCAGGCACGATATCACATATTTGACCGAGCTTGCAAGGGAGCTGTATTCCTCCTCACTCACGGTGAGGGATGACGAAATAACAATAAAGAGGGGTGTGTAGAATGATCCTGTCAAACGATATGACAAGACACAGTCATGCGTTTATCAGATATCCGGAGGGACGGTATAAGGCGCTGACCTTCAGCTTCGACGACGGAAGCGTGGAGGATATGTGGCTTGCCGAGCTCTTGAGAAGTCACGGCATGAAGGGAACATTCAATCTCAATACGGGATTTCTCCCCGACAGCGAGGATTTCGATTTCGAGGCTCTGCCCGAGGATATATTCTGTATAAAAAGCATCTGCCACAGAATGACGGAGCGGCAGATACGCAGCACCTTCGCGGATTCGGAAATGGAGCTGTCAACTCACGGGTATTCTCACGCGATGCTGCCGCTTCTTGAGGATGATGCACTGATATACGAGGTCATGCGGGACAGGATCCTGCTTGAGGATATCATGGGTGTGACGGTGAGAGGTCATGCGTATGCACAGGGGGTATACGACGGCAGAACGAAGGAGCTCCTCGAAAAGGCTGGCATCGTCTATGCCAGAACCTGTAATTTCACACACGGCTTCGGACTCCCGAGAGATTTTATGGAGTGGGATCCGAGCTGTCATTATACGGAGGAGGGACTGGTGGACTCCTTCCTTGAGCTGAAGCCCGACAGCTGTATCTGGTCAGACGGGGTCGATGCAAAGCTTTTGTACATTTTCGCCCATTCGTATGAGCTGTCGAAAAACAACACCTTCGGGCTCATGGAGAGGATCGTGGAAAGGCTTGCGGGAAAAGATGACATCTGGTACTGCACGAATATGGAGTATTACAGATACACGATGGCGTTCAGACGGCTTGATTTCGATCTTGCGAGAACGAGAGTGTACAACCCCTCCGCTATCCCCGTTTGGATATTCGTGAACGGAAAAACTGTGGAGATCGGCGCGGGAGAGACCGTTGCGATATAGCCGGTCACCGCTCTCGGATACCGATGCTGCGGCATGACAAAGGTCGGCGTAAAAACAGAGGTTTTTACGCCGACCTTTTGCTTGCTTACGAGTGTCAATCGACATCGTTCTTGGTGATGAGAACGGAGTTGTATATGGCGCGGAGCGAGCCGTCACAGGGGGAATTTACGGTCTCGAATGAGCCGTCCCTGTCGATTATCATCGTGGACGAGCCGCCGCCGTCAAGATTTACGGCATTGGTCGCGCCGAGCTCGGAGAGCATTACGGCGAGATCTATGAGGGAGGCTCCGTTTGAGTATTTTGAATTTCTTCCGTCAACAACGAGCAGATATACGGTGCCCTCATCGTCATAGCCCATAGCGGTTCTCGGGTGACGGATGCCGCCGAATGAGCTTCCGCGACCGTCCTGAAGCACGAGTCCGCGGTAGAGCAGAACGTGGGATGCGCCGAAGCCCTGTTGCATCTCGGAGATCTTCTTGCGCGCCTCACCCGAGGTGCCGCAGTCCATTCGACCGTCCTTCATTACAGCGATCCACGGGCGCACCTCGTCGTTCTGCTTCAGAATGACGCCGTCCTTTACGCAGAGACCGTTTGGTCTGTAATCCGATTCGATGTGGAAGAAGTCTGCGTTTATTCCGCAAACGATATCCATGCCCGCGTCCTCTGCGGCATTTATTGCCTGAAGGACGGTCGCCTTGGTGTTCGATATTTCGGAGGTGTTGTTCTCGGTGCCCATAACTATCCTCGATGCACCGTTTTCCACAGTCGTGAGATACGCCTCAACGGGCAGAGAATGCTTGTCGGTGTAGCTGATGTGCGAATATGTCACGCCGCTGTCGATCACGGTGTCCTGACGGGAGACCTGCTCCAGCAGATTTGAATCCACTCCGACAGTACACACCGTGTCTGCGCCGAGCTCATACCGCTTTTCTATGTACCGCTCGGAAAATACGCGCGCGGCAAACAATGCGGTGCTTGCATTCTTTACATCTATCACAACATCATCGCCGTCGGCGGCAAGCACAAATGTGCCGGCAGATACTCCGTCAAAGGAGGTGCCGTCCGTACGGCCGACCCCGAGCCTTATCGTGGGGGAGGAGGTATCGCCGTCGGCGGAGATCACCGGAACGGTAATACCCGTTTCACGGAGAATATTCCGTCGGAGCAGGAGAGAGGCGGGAGAATCGGCGGAGGCCGATACTATCGAGTAATCCGAGCAGTCCCGACCGAGGAAGCGAAGCGTCTCGGCGGAGGGAGTATAGCTCTCGGTGCGGCTGAGACCTACGGTCACATTCGTGGAGGAGGAGATGACATCGTAGCCGGTGCCGTTCCAGCGGTAGTACGATGAGAGGCGGTTGTAAGTGTCAACGTATCCGAATACGTCCCACAAAAACGCCTCCGCCGCCTCATAGGTCGCAATGCTGTCGTCACCGACTATCACAACAGTTCGGTCGGTCGGCACGGAGTAGCTCCAGCCGAAATCGGTGAGCTTTTCCTTCGCCTCGGCTGTTCTGTAGCGTGATGTGTCTCCGACAAGTATTTTGTATGCGGACGCGGAGGAATCCGTGATTATCTTTCCGCTTCCGTCTCCGTAGATCGAGATAAGGGCGCTTGATAAAAGCTTTGCCGCCTCGTCCTCAAAGCTGTCGGAATCCTCGGGCTTTACGATGCGGAAATCCTTGAGAGAGAAGGAGGTGGTGGGGAATACGGAATCTCCGAGGGATATATCCCAGCCGGCAAGCCACTTGAGCAGTGTCACGGCATCGGAGAGATCGCATTTTCCGTTTACCGAAATATCCGCGGCAGCCGTGCAAAGGTCGGACTCCCAGCCTGCCGTATATTTGAGTATACATATTACATCGGCAAGATCAATGCGGGCATTTCTGTCAACATCGCCGTATACGATGACGGGCATACTCTCCACACCCGAGCATACGGTGCTGTCGGAGCCGAGCCTGTCCGCTCCGGAGAGAGCCTTGCCGTCGAAGGAAAGAAACGTAAGACCGGTATTTGAAAACTCACCTGCAAGTGAGGCGGCGGTGGGTATTCCCCAAATGCCTCTGATGTATCCGCTGCCGTCTCGGTCGAGCGTCAGAGCTGAATCCTCTTTCAGTGAGAGCGGCGCATCCGAGGACGTGACGGCAAGTGCAGATGAGATAAGCAGTGCCGCCGCCGCAAAAAGCGACAGTATTCTTCTTGAAAGACTCATGGTATCCGACCATCCTTATCATTAAAGTTTGCTTCGGCAGACTGCGATAGCCTGCTCGGCAGTCGCGACTTTTCGACAGCCTCAGCTTAATTGTAATACATTCCGCAGTAAAAATCAAGTCCGACGGGGCATGACATTCGGTGTGGCGGAGAGGGGAGATGCTATTGCTCTCCGCCGCACCGCTCACCGAGTATCGGGAAAATGTAAACATTCTGTGACGGGCATTGACATATACGGGAAAGTGAGTATAATATAACGTGTGTTACGTAATGCACATTACGTAACGAGCTTTACGGAAAGGGGGAACGGTATGCCGCCGAAGCCCAAATATACAAGAGAGCAGATCGTTGCCGCCGCAACGGATGTGGTGGCGCAAAAGGGAGCGGGAGCGCTGACAGCTAAGGAGCTTGCCGCCGCGCTCAACACCTCCACGACGCCGATCTTCACCGTGTTCGATTCCATGCAGGAGGTGCAGGATGAGGTGAGAAGGGTCGCCATGGAGCGATTTGAGTCATATGCTCACCGAGGCGGAGAGGATATGCCGCCGTTCAAGCGGATCGGTATGCAGATGATCCTGTTCGCAAAGGAGGAGCCGCAGCTCTATCAGCTTATATTCATGTCTCAGAACAGCGGTGTCAGCTCGTTTGACGGCATCTACGCACGCCTCGGAGATGTTGCCGATGAGTGCCTTTGCGCGATACAAAGGGATTACGGCTTGTCCGCCGAGGATGCGCGGGCGCTGTTCGAGCACTCGTGGATACACACCTTCGGCATCGGAACGCTGTGCGCGACGGGAATGTGCGATTTTCCCGACGACAGAATATCCGAGATGCTGACGTGCGATTTCAAGGCGATGATGCTGTTACTCGGAGGAGAGAAAAAATGATGGATTTTGTCTTGGCGGCACTTCCGTTCGTCTGCGTCGGTATTGCCGTAGCACTGCTTGCGGTGAAGCACAGTGCCGTGGTTACGGTGAAACACGATGACGGCACCGAGACTCGGAAAAGAGGCACGGAGAGTACGTATATGACCGAGGGAATGTGCATCGGAATGTGCCTTGCAATGCTTTTCGGGACGGAGTACACAGCCTACGGAATGCTTCTCGGTCTGCGGATAGGTATGTTTATCAAAAAGTAAGATATGATCAAGGTGCGCCCGATATCGGAGCGTGCCGCAAATACTGACTGAAGGAGAGAAAACAGTGAAAACATTAAATGCAATTCAGATTTTTGCGAAAATCGGCAAGGTGCTCAGCACGGTGATATTCATATGCTCCATAGTCGGCATTGTCGGCTGTGTTGTCGGTATTCTCTGTATCCCGTTTGCGGATAGCGGAGTGCTGAAGATAGGCGGCGTGACAATCTACGGACTTATAGTAAACAGGGCGGGCATTAGGCTTGAGAGCCTGTATCCTGTTCTGGTGGGCGCAATGATAGTGTGCGCCGCAGAGGGAGTCACGGCTAAATTTGCCGAGCGCTACTTCGCCCATGAGATAGCCGCGGGTACGCCCTTTACCGAATCCGCCGCAAAGGAGCTTATGCGCCTCGGCATCATTACGGTCTGCGTTCCGCTCGGTGCGGTGATCGCGGCACAGATCGTAAGCGCTGTCATGGCGGCGTTTATGGGCTGCGAAAACGGGCTTGATCTGAGCGGCGGCGGAAGCGTTGAGATCGGCGTGATGTTTATTATCATGTCGCTGTTTTGCAGATACGGCGCGGAGCTCGGTAAAAAAGAAAGCGGTGACTGAGCCGTATCCGCCGAGTCTTTGACTCGGGCACGACTTGCGGGGGACGACCTCCGCAAGCCCGATATATCGGTGATCCTGCCTTAGGGAAGGTCATAAATACATTTTATTTTAGGAGACAGCTGTTTGAAAAGAAACAACACCTCGGAGATTGTACCGTAAGCGGGAGCGTGGGTATGATCTCGCCTCCCGTTACTTGGTAATACAAATTTCAGGAGGAAAAAATGAATAAGGATAACTGTATCATACGCTTGGAAACACCTGCCGATCATGCGGCGGTGGAGGAGCTTGTAAGAGAGGCGTTTTGGAACGTATATCGCGCCGGCTGCCTTGAGCACTATGTGCTTCACTGTATGCGAAGCGATCCGGACTTTGTCCCCGAGCTTGACTTTGTCATGGAGAAGGACAAAAGGATCATCGGACAGACCGTTTTTATGCGGGCGCATATTAAGAACGACGGCGGCGGGAGTGTCCCGATAATGACGATGGGACCGATCTGCATCGACCGCTCCTTGAGGGGCAGAGGTTACGGTAAGCTTTTGCTTGACTTTGCAATCGAAAGGGCTAAGGAGGCGGGCGCGGGCGCATTGTGCTTTGAAGGTGATATTGCCTTTTACGGCAAAAGCGGCTTCGTGTACGCATCCGAATACGGTATCAGGTATCACGGGCTCCCCGAGGGGGAGGATGCCTCGTTCTTTTTGTGCAAGGAGCTGACGGAGGGCTATCTTGACGGCATTACCGGAGAGTATTCCACACCGTCGGTGTATTTTGCGGATGAGAAGAAGGCGGAGGAATTTGATGCGAGATTTCCGTATAAGGAAAAGTCGGAGCCGTCCGACCGACCTCAGCCGTAGTGCGTGAGCGTATGGAAAAAGGCGGGGCATGGTGCCCCGCCTTATCCGTCCGCGGGACTTCGCGATGTCGGCACGTGCCCGACGGGACTGAGCCCCGCAACGGCATAAGAAAAGCCTACCGATAGATCGGTAGGCTTTCGTGCCGTACTGTCGGCAGACACCTTTTCACCGGTACTTGTTACCCCCCAAAAAATCCTCGTCGGAGACAGAAAAGGTAAAAAAATATCCTCGGAACGAGTCCGAGGATATTTTTATGGCTTGTTGCACCGAAAAAGATATTTCGGATTTTGACCTAAAACCAGCTTTTATCAAGGCTTTTCAGTATTCTTAAGTGTTTTTCTTTCTCTCAGCTTTGTGATCAGTGATCTTCTTTGTCCATTTTTGCTGCGAACCGAAAAAGATATCAACTCATTTTTGGACTAAGCATTTTATCATTCAATTGCCTCAGCTTTTGATTTTGAGACAACTCAACAAGGATTTTTTCGCCGCATGAATATTGTAACACATACCTTTTCTAAAAGCAAGGCGTTGGTTTTGTCGTTTTCTTCAGGTGTTTTTTAATCCCCATCCCAAATTCCATCCGGTCGTAATTGCGCCATAGATAGTAATTGGCAAAGAGACTTCTTCGCATTTCCTTCTGTCGCTTTCCAATAGTTGGGATCGACATCATCGCCCAACGCTTCGATTGCCTTCCTCAAAATTGGAATACTTTCCGCAC
>CAZVXL010000038.1:0-12401 GCA_964631595.1 uncultured Lachnospiraceae bacterium
CGCGGATAGCGCCGGAATTCACGCTCACCTTGTCCGCGCCGCACTTGAGCACGCGGTCGAAATCCCCGACCGTGTTGATCCCGCCGCCGACCGTCAGAGGAATAAACACCTTCGCGGCGGTCTCGGTGAGGATATCCGTAAACAGCTTCCTCCCCTCCGAGGAGGCGGTTATATCGTAAAACACAAGCTCGTCCGCGCCGCAATCGGAGTAATACTCCGCAAGAGTCGGCGGGTACGATACGTCGGAGAGCCCCTCGAAATTCACGCCCTTGACTACACGCCCGTCCTTCACGTCAAGGCAAGGTATGATCCTCTTGGTTATCATTTCTCACCGTATCCTTTCGCTATCCTTACCGCATCCGCCACTCCGATACGACCCTCGTATATCGCCTTGCCGAGGATCGCTCCGTCGATCCCGAGCTCGCACAGCTTCTCTATGTCGCTCTCCGTCGTGACACCGCCCGAGGCGACGAGCTTCACCGAGTAGGTCTCGCTGAGATGCTTGTACAGCGGCAGATTTGTCCCCGACAGCATCCCGTCCTTCGAAACATCGGTGCATATCACCGTGTCCACTCCGATCGAATCAAGCATCGCAAAGAACTCGTCGCAGCCGAGCCCCGAGCTCTCCGTCCAGCCCCTGACCGCCACCTCACCGTTCTTCAGATCGGCTCCGACAGCCACTCTGTCACCGAACTCGGCTACCGCCTCGCGCAGAAACGCCTCATCGGTCGCCGCCGCTGTTCCCAGTATCACACGAGAAACGCCCGCACTCAGGTATTTTTCGATCACCTCCGCGGAGCGGACTCCGCCGCCGAGCTCGGTAAAGCCGCCGAACGCGCCGACGATGCTCTCCACCGTCTCGATATTCGGCGTTCCGCCGTCTCTCGCCCCCTCAAGGTCAACGATGTGGAGCTGATCCGCTCCCTCTCGGCGGAAATATTCCGCCACCTCGCACGGTCTGTCGCTGTACACCGTGAGCTGTGCGTAATCCCCCTTGGAGAGGCGCACCGCCTTGCCGCCGTACAGATCTATCGCGGGAAAAATCTTCATTGTCCGTAATCCTTTCACATCGTTCAGCCGCGCCGCGCGCGACCTCCGTCACATCTCCGAAAATGCCCTCAGAATGGCAAGCCCCGCCGCACCGCTCTTTTCCGGATGAAACTGCGTGCCGCAGACGTTGCCGAGTCCCACCGCCGCACACAGCGGTACGCCGTAGTCGGTGTCCGCAATGAGAGATTCCTCGCAATCGGCGGCGTAATACGAATGGACGAAATACACGTACTCCTCGTCACGGGTGTACTTCAACAGTGGGTGAGACTTCACCTTGTTCAGCCTGTTCCACCCCATGTGCGGTATCTTCAGCTCCTTCGGCGCCGCCGAGCTTATCGGAACGATCCTTCCGCGAAGAAGCCCGAGCCCCTTGTGACAGCCGTACTCATGGCTCTCCTCGAACAAAAGCTGCATTCCGAGGCAGATGCCCATGACGGGCGTGCCCGCCGCCGCGCGCTCTCTGACAAAGCCGTCAAGCCCCGCCGCGCGAAGCCGCGCCGCCGCATCCTCAAATGCTCCCACTCCGGGCAATATGATGCGGTCGCACGACGAGAGCAGCTCCGTGTCTCCCGTGACGGTTGCCTCCGCGCCTATCGCCGCAAGTGAGGAGGACAGGGAAAACAGATTCCCCACCCCGTAATCAATAATTCCTATCATAGCAGGCTCCCCCGTTCTCCCGTGACCGCATCACAGGCTTCCCTTGGTCGAAGGGATCTCTCCGCCGAGGGCGGGATCCACGGTGAGGGCGGCGCGCATCACCCGTGCAAATGCCTTGAACGTGCCCTCGATTATGTGATGAGTGTTCACTCCGGAGAGTGAGCGCAGATGCAGTGTCATCGGGAAGGCTCTCACAAAGCCGAGGAAGAACTCGCGCACAAGCTCCGTGTCAAAATCGCCCACCTTCTCCGCAGGAAGATCAAGCGCAAACTCAAGGTGTGTCCTGCCCGAGATATCCGCCGCGCACAGAACGAGCGCCTCGTCCATGGGGAGTATTATATCCCCGTATCGGCAGATGCCCGCCTTGTCTCCGACCGCCTCGGCAAACGCCTGACCGAGCGTGATGCCGAGATCCTCCACCGTGTGGTGGTAATCCACGTGCGTATCGCCCTTGCAGGAGATGCAGAGCCCGAATCTGCCGTGCGCGGCAAAGAGCGTCAGCATATGGTCGATAAAGCCGCAGCCCGTGGCTATCTCGGGTGCGGAATATCCGTCAAGTGACAGCGCGACGGTGATCCTTGTCTCCGCCGTGTTTCTTTCTACAGTCGCCTCTCTCATATCAAGCCTCCGAATCAACGATCTCACAGACCGTGTCGTAAAATATTTCCATGTCCTCCGCCGTACCGATGCTCACGCGGAGCCAGTCCCTCGTCCTCTCGCCGGAGAAATGACGGACAAGGATCCCCCTCTCGCGGAGCTGTGCGTACAGCTCTCCTCCGTCCATGCCGGAATACTTCACAAATATGAAGTTCGCCGCCGAGGGCAGCACCGTAAAGCCCCTCTCTCTCAGCCTCTCCGAGAGACGCTCCCTCGTTTCGATTATTCTGCGGCAGTTCTCCCTGTAGTATTCCGCATCTCTCGATGCCGCCGTGCCTATCGCGAGCGCCACCGAGTCTATGTTGTACGGATTCGTGGAGTAGCGGAGCTTGTCCATATCGGCGGCAAGCGCCTCGCCCGCCACCGCATAGCCGAGCCTCGCGCCCGCCATCGACCTCGACTTCGAATACGTCCTGCACACGAGCAGATTGTCGTACCGCTCCGTCAGCGGTATCGCGCTCTCGCCGCCGAAATCCACATACGCCTCGTCCACGACGACCACTCTGTCGGGGTTTGATGCCACTATCATCTCTATCTCCGACAGCGGAAGCGCCATTCCCGTCGGCGCATTCGGATTCGCTATAAAAAGCGTCTCCTTCGCCGCCGCCATCGCCGCCGTGTCCAAGGTGAGATCCTCCCTCAGAGGAATTATCCTCGTCGGACAGCCGTACAGCTCCGCAAATACGGAATAAAAGCCGTAGGTTATATCCGCAAAGGCGACTCCGCCTCTGCCGTATGCCATAAACGCAAAGGACAGCGCCTCGTCGGAGCCGTTCGTCGGGCATACCCTCGTGTACGGCACGCCGTGCTCCGCACCTATCGCCTCGCGAAGCTCCCGACAGGTCGGATCCGGATACAGCCTCAGCCGCTCCGCCCTCAGCTCACCGAGGCACTTCACCACCCCCGCCGACGGCGGGTACGGTGATTCGTTAGTGTTCAGCTTTATAAAATCCGCATTTTTCGGCTGTTCACCGGGGGTGTACGCCTCCATGCGCTCTATCGGGGAATACAGAAATCTACTCACTTCATGCCTCCGAGGTCAATTATTTTCCGCCTTACGTGCCGTCACCGAGCGCGCGTGAGCCGACAGCCCCTCCGACTCGGCAAACAGCGCTATCTTATCCGCCACCGCATCAAGCGCCTCCGGCGAATAATATGTATATGCGGTGCGCTTGACAAAATCGTCCACCGACAGCGGAGAGGAGAATCTCGCGCTTCCTCCCGTCGGGAGGGTGTGGTTCGTGCCCGCGAAATAATCTCCGAGCGCCTCGGGACAGCTCATTCCGAGGAATACCGAGCCCGCATTGCGGACGCGCTCAAGAGCCAAGAACGGCTCCTCCACGCACAGCTCCAGATGCTCCGGAGCAATGGAATTTGCTATATCTATCGCCGTGTCGGTGCTGTCCGCGACTATTATACGGCTCCGCCTGTCTATCGACTCACGGGCAATATCCCGTCTCGGGAGCGCCTCAAGCTGTATCTCCAGCTCCGCCGATACCGCCTCCGCGAAGTCTCTGTCGATGCACACGAGCACCGCCGAGGCAAGTCTGTCATGCTCCGCCTGAGAGAGCATATCCGCCGCCACGTGGCGCGGATCTGCGGTATTGTCCGCCACGACAAGTATCTCGCTCGGCCCCGCTATCATGTCGATATCGACCATGCCGAACACCTGCCGCTTCGCCTCCGCGACAAAGCAGTTGCCGGGACCCACTATCTTATCGACCTTCGGCACGCTCTCCGTGCCGTATGCAAGCGCGGCTATCGCCTGCGCTCCGCCGGTGGCGAATACTCTGTCCACTCCGGCTATCCTTGCCGCCGCAAGGATACGCTTGTCGATCGTGCCGCCTCTTGAGGGGGGCGACACCATGATAAGCTCACCGACACCCGCCAGCTTTGCCGGGATCGAATCCATGAGCACCGTTGAGGGGTAGCTCGCCGTGCCGCCGGGCACGTACAGTCCCGCTCTCTCTATCGGGAGCACCTTCTGACCGAGGACTATGCCGCCCGCCTTCGTGATGCGGAAGCCCTCTCTCACCTGATGACGGTGGAACTCGCGGATATTCTCCGCCGCCTCCTCCATCACCGCGATAAGCTCCGGGTCGACCTCGGCGTATGCCGCCTCGATCTGCTCCGCCGACACCTCAAGCGCCTCGGGGCAGCCTCCGTCGAATCTCTCGGCGTATTCGCGGAGCGCCGCATCTCCGTTTCTTTTCACGTTATCTATTATCTCCGCGACGATCGCGCCGACGTCCGTCTTCTCCTCACTTCTGTCGAAGATCTCCGTCTCTCCGGCAACGTAATCCGTAATGCGAATCATATAAGCTCCTCCGTCCTATTTCTCTTTGCCGCTTTTGCCGATACCGCAGGCAATGCGCTCGATGGCATCCGCCTTGAAGCGGTACGCCGCCTTGTTCGCGATGAGCCTTGCGGATATATCCACTATCGAGGAGTACACCTCAAGCTTGTTCTCCTTCAGCGTGGAGCCCGTCTCCACGATATCCACGATCACGTCCGACAGTCCGAGCAGGGGCGCTATCTCGATAGAGCCGTTCAGGTGGATTATCTCGATATCTCTGCCCATTCTTCCGTAATAATCTCTCGCGATGCTCGGGAATTTGGTCGCAACGCGCACCGTCCTGTCCGGCTCGGGTCTCTTGCCGACAGGCCCCGCGACGCACATTCTGCATATGCCCATTCCGAGATCGGACAGCTCGTACACGTCGGGGCTGTATTCGAGAAGTATATCTCTGCCGACCACGCCGATGTCGGCGGCTCCCCTCTCGACGTATATCGCCACGTCGGAGGGCTTTGCCCAGAAATACCTTACGCCCGCCTCCGCATTTTCGAAGATGAGCTTTCTGCCGCCCTCATGTATTTCGGGGCAGCCGTAGCCGAGCTCCTCAAAGCAAGCCAGCACCTTTTCACCGAGCCTCCCCTTGGGAAGCGCCACATTTATAAGATCCTTCATCCGAGATACCCCCTCATTCCGGCAGCAGCCGCTCAAGCTCGCCTATCAGCACCGCAAAGCCGACCGCTCCGCCGCCGCCGCCGAGCTTCTCTGCCATTCGGTCATATCTTCCGCCGGTCACCACCGCTCTCGGAAGCCCGCTGACAAAGCCCTTGAACACCGCTCCGCCGTAATAATCCACGTCGTTTATTATGGAGAAATCCACCTGCACCGTTCCGCCCGCAAGTGCCGCCGCGCTCACCTGTCCCGCAAGTGCGCGAAGCTCCGCCAGCGAATCCTCCGCCTCCGCGGAATACACAAGCGCCGAGGCGTCCGCCGTGACCTTCTCGGGATCGCCCGAAAGTCGCGCTATCGCGGCAAGCCTCTCACCGGCTCTCCGTCTGCCCATGCCCTCCATAAGCTCAAGCAATCCGTGCGGATTCTTTTCCGCGATGAGGTGCGCCGCCGTGGCTCTGTCCGTGCCCTCAAGTCCCGCCTCATCAAGCACCGCCTTTATAAAGCCCATGTGCGACAGGCACAGCACCCACGGGTGTCCCAAAAGCTCAAGGCTTCTCGCCGCAAGCAGGCACGTCTCCGCCACCGCGGGGGCAAAATCCGCTCCGCTCGCCGTGGGGCAGAGGTACTCCACACCGACCTGCGGTATCTCCTTTATCGTATCGCTGTCGGGATCGGGCGCATACACATTCTCGGAATAATACGCCTTTACCGTATCTCCGCCCGCCGCGACCGCGCCCTTGACTATCGAAAGAGTGATGTCCGGCTTCAGCGCAAGCAGTCTGCCCGAGGGGGAGGTCACCGTGATGATATTCCGCTGTCCGAGGAAGCTCTTGTTGTCCATGTACAGCGAATATTCCTCAAATTTGCCGACGCGCCAGCGTTCAAAGCCGAAGCTCTCATAAAGTCCGCGCAGAGACAGCACGTATTTCTCGTCTCCGCGGAGAATATCCGAATAAGATCCCATACCGTTTCCTTCCTTGTCCGCGTGCCTCTCGGCACATACGGGGCTGTTTATTATATGATACCACTCCGTCGCACTTTAGTCAAGTAGTGCAATAAAGCGAAGTGTAAACATTATGTGAACGGGAAGAAAAAGGCGGTGCAAGGGCTCCGTAGAGCCGTTGCACCGCCGCCGTCACCCGAGCGTGCGCCGCGCGGCGCCGCCGTATCGGTTATGCTTAATCGTAGTAGCTCTCGGCGGGAGCGTCCTCGGGGTGGAAGCCGGATGCGCCCATCTCGGGGAGAGCGTCGATCGCCGCCATATCCTCTGCGGATATCTCGAAGTCGAACACGTCCATATTGTCGGCAATTCTTGCGGGATTTGTGGACTTGGGCAGCGGAACGACTCCGTGCTGAAGCGCATAGCGAATACAGATCTTCGCGGGGGTCTTGCCGTACTTCTCGGCAAAATGAGCCATAGCCTCGCTTCCGAGAACGGCTCCGTGTCCGAGCGGGCTCCAGCCCTGCACGAGTATTCCGTTGCTCTGGCAGTAGGCAACGGTATCAAGCTGATTGTAGCCGGGGTGGAACTCGATCTGGTTTACCACTGCGGGGATCTCGGCATAGCGGCTCAGCGCGCGGAGATGCTTCTCCTCGAAGTTGGATACGCCGAGCGCGCGGATCTTTCCGTCCGCATACGCCTTCTCAAAGCCTCTCCACGTATCGGCATTGATCTCAGCCCAATCGGGAGTTACCTTTTCAACGCAGGGCCAGTGGATGAGGTACAGATCAAGATAATCCGTGCCGAGCTTCTGCAGGGAAGCGTCGATTGCGGCAACGGTCTTCTCGTAGCCGCGCTCGGATACCCAGTGCTTTGTGGTGAGGAAGATATCCTCTCTCTTTACGCCGGATGCCTTGATTCCCTCTCCGACTCCGACCTCGTTGCCGTATGCCGCCGCGGTGTCGATATGGCGGTAGCCGGTCTGAAGGGCGCACTTTACGCTCTCCTTTGCGATATCGTCGGGGGTCTCCCATGTGCCGTAGCCGACACAGGGCATGGCAACGCCGTTCGCAAGCTTTACGGTATCTGTTACACTTTTCATTATTTTATTCCTCCTTAGAGATAATTATTTTTCCGGATCAATGAAGCGCCAATAGGTCTTGATGTAGTCGATGCCCGACCAGAGAGTCATTACGAGCATGGCGACCATCGTTATCCATGTGAGGGGCTTGTATTTCGCGAAGAAGTCGATGCCTCCGAAGATGACGGGCTCAAGCAGTATGGAGCAGATGCAGATTATCTGCGTTACGGTCTTGACCTTTCCGAGCCAGCTTGCCGCGATAACAAGACCGTCCTTGCCCGCAATGACAAGTCGGAGCGAGGTCACCGCCAGCTCACGGAACATTACGACCGCCGCCGCCCATACGAATATCGGGCGTATGTCATCGAAGGTGACAAGTATCCCGAGAAGCGCACCGAATACGAGAAATTTGTCGGCAAGCGGATCCATGAACTTGCCGAAATCGGTCACAAGCCCGCGTGAGCGCGCTATCTTGCCGTCAAGCATATCGGTGAGCGAGGCGATGATGAACAGCGCCGCGGAAATGATGAGCCGCAGGCTCTCCCCGATAGGGAGCGGCGCAACGAGAAATATCATGAAGATAGGAACCATGCATATGCGGAATATCGTCAGCTTGTTCGGTAGATTCATTTTTGTCTCTCCTGTGTTTTTCAATAGTACGAGGTTTTTTCCGAGGGGACTTTTGAAAAAGTCCCGTATGTTGAGGCGCCGCCTCAAACTCCGCCAAGGAACTTTTTCGAGAAAAAGCTCCTTGGATCTTCAAAAAGCTTTAGATTGATCTCAAAAGCTGTAAGCCCTATCCATGTAAAACAGTTTGAAAGTTTTGGGGAGTCTTCGTCACGTAGTGTGACAAACGAGCGCACCGGATAAAGCTTCGTCAGCTTGCCACTCGGGCTCCCCGACCGTTACTGCGCCAATTATACTACATTTTTTCGGATTTGTAAAGGCTGTCGGAGAAAGATGCCGTCGCGGGGCGCACATCCCGTGCTCAAACGGTCAGATCCGCGAAGACGGCATCGGTATAATCCGCAAGCGCCTCCGGCGAAATGCCGATCTGGAGACCGCGTTGACCCGCGCTGACGAATATCTCGTCGCAGAGTGTCGCGGTCTCGTCGATGTACGTCGAAAATTTCTTTTTCATTCCCACGGGGGAACAGCCGCCGCGGATATACCCCGTAACGGGGAGCAGCTCCTTCATCGGGAGCATCTCAAGCCGCTTGTCACCGGACACCGCGGCACATTTCTTCAGATCAAGCTCATACTCCACGGGAATAACGAACACCCTGTGCTGTCCCGAGGGGCTGACCGTGACAAGCGTTTTGAACACCTGCTCCGCATCCTCACCCATAAGCTCGGCGGCGTGAGTTCCCGAGAGATCGCTCTCGTCAACGGGATATTCCTTCACGGAAAATGCGATCCCCGCGGCGTGTAGCAGCCGCATCGCGTTGGTTGTAATGCTGTTTTTCGCCATTGTATCCTCCGCCGACTCCGTCACATATCTGCGCCGTCGGTGCCGTGCCCGTCCGCTCTTTTCAGTCGCAGAGTCGGGGCAGTGCCGTCAAGCGCGCGGCAGGTAAACAGAAGCACCTGATATCCCGAGCCGGCGAGCAGCTCCGCCGCCGCCGCGCTCCTCTGCGGATCCATGTACGCAAGGCACTCATCGAAGATGAGCGGGGGCTTTTTGTCACCGAGCAATTCCTCCGCAAGCGCGATCCGCAGGCACACGTAGGCAAGCTCCTCCGTTCCCGAGGAGAGAAGCTCGGCGGCTCTGGTATGCCCGTCGATCACGGCGGACAGGCTGAACGCATTTCCCGAGCCGAGTCCCTCATATCTGTGCTCCGTTGCCTCGGAGAACATCGCGGAGGCTCTGCGTATGAGCCTCGGCACGATGCCGCGCCGCATATTCTCACCCGCCTGTGCCAGTGTTTCTCCGGCAAGCACGGCGGCATCATGCTTCAGTGTCAGCCGGCGGAGCTGTTCATTTGCCTCCGACAGCTCCTCCCACAGCTCTGCGGGAGATTCCGCGACGGCTCTCTTTGCCGCAAGCTCCACCTCTGCGGAATGGAGCTTCTTTCCGAGCGCATCGAGCTTCGCCGTGCTGAACGACAGGTCACGCCGAATACCGTCCGCCGCGCTCTCTCCGTCGGGGTAATTCTCCCCCGCCCGAGTGGTGGCGACAAGCTCTCTTGCGGCGGCAAGCTTTTCGCGCGATATACTGCTCCATTTGGCTCCGGCTATCGCCGCGGCGGTCTCACAGGCATTCCGCGCCGCATCAGCCGCGCTCTGCCGCTCCTCCGCGATCCGTATCGCCCTGCGAAGCCGCTCAAGGGGCTCTCCGTCCCCCCTCTCCGCCTTACAGCAATCCTCAAAGCTTGCCGCAAGGGCTCTGCTCTCGATCTCAAGAGCTTCCATGTGCTCACGCGACTGCTCAAGGGACAGTCTCACAAGCTCCGCCTTGCGGCGCAGAGTCTCCGCCTCCTCGGCGCGGGCTCTGTGGTATTCAACCTCCGCCGTAAGGGATGCCTCATCCTCCGCATCAAGCATGGCGCAAAGCGATGCTGCCGTGCGAAGTCGCCGCGCTCTCAGCATAAGAAGCACGCCGCAGGCAAGGGCAAGCAGTGCCGCCGCCGCAAGCGGCAGAAGGAACAGCTGCTCCTTCATGGCATAGAGCACCGCCGATGCGGCTCCCGCCGCCGCCGCGAGAACACCCGTGACGGTTCCGCCGACACCGAGCGACGTTGCCGCCGCGCGTGCACCTCTGAATTTCTCAAGAATACTATCGGGCTCCTCCTCCGCAACGGGAAAGTCCAGTCCGGCAATGCCGCTCTCAAGCTCTCCGAGCCGCTCCTCAAATTCCTTTGAGGCGGCGCGATCCGCCTCAAGTGCGGCGGCAAGCCTGCGCCCCTCGTCAAGTCTCGTCACATCACAGCAGAGTGAGAGCACACGTCTCAGCTCCGTCTCCGCCTCGGCGGCATTTTTGTCCGCCGCCTCCGCATCGTCTCCCGCTCGGCAGAGCTGCTCCGCATCGTATCGGTTCAGCACCTCCGTCTCTCTCTCGATCCTTTCGGTCAGCTCCCTCTGCGCCTCGCGGCACGATGATGCCGAATTTTCAAGCTCGATCATCTCGGCGGCGCGGGCGCTTGCCTCGTCAAGGCGCGCTCTGAGGCTCGTGCATCTCTCCCTGAGAAGCGCGATCTCTCCGCCGCTGCCCTTTTTATGGAGCAGGACGCGGCGATATTTGTCAAGTCTCTCCGCCGCCTTCTTCACGTTGACTGTCTCATCGGCGGAGAACAGCATATTTTCCACCGCGGCGGCGGTATCCGCGCCGTCGATCTTTGCTCCGACGTTGCCGCCGGAGAACACCGTATTCACAAACACCTGCTCCGGCACGCCGAAAAGCGCCGCGCCCGCACATTCCTCAAGTGCCGGAACGCGCTCACCCGTGGCGGTATCCGTTACCGTGACCGTTTCTCTTGCGATCTCCCGCTCGCCGCCCGCCTTCGCGGACACGGCAAGGGTACGCTCGATGCGGTATTCTCTGCCGTCCGCCTCAACTATCACAAAGCCGTCGGCGGTGCCGGTATCCCAGTTCACGTATTTCTTTCTTTCCGAGACGGCGCCGTCGGAGCCTCTGCCCGACAGTCCGTAGAATATGAATTTTATGAACATGGCAAGGGAAGTCTTTCCCGATTCGTTCTCTCCTCTGACGAGGTTCATTCCCGAGTACAGCTCGCAATCGAAATCTCTCAGCAGCCCGAACGAGGCGATATGTATTCGCCGTATTATCATAGTGCTCCTCTTTTCTTGATCGTCTTATTGCAGGTCATTTCCCGACAGCGCCGCAAGTCCGAGGCGCAGTGCCGCCACCGCGCGTTCTCTCTCCTCGGGGTCTGCCGAGCCGAGCATCGGCGCAAGGATGCGGCAGTATTCGCCCCTTACCGTCGGATCGTTCTCCGAAAACGAGAGTGACGGGCTCGTGCGGTCTCTGACCGTTATCTCCGACAGCTCGGGGAGAGCCGCCGCGACTGCCTCCTCCGACAGTGCAAGCTCCGGATCGACGGCTCCCGTCAGCGTGAGCCGCAGGATCGTGCTCTCATCGGCGCCCGCTCTTGCCACCGCCTCGGCGGCGGCTCTGTTTATCTCGGTCATGCTCACCGCTCCGTCTACCGAGACGGTGATATCCTCGTATCTTCTTCGGCAGAAGGGCTTTCTTGTTACGGTGACGCGCCTATCTCCGGCAGAGCCGTCTATCTCGGCTATCACGGCGCCCTTTACGCCGGTCTCACCGAAATCGCGCCCCTCGGGGCAGCCGCAGTATGCGTACACGCACTCGCCCGCCTTACCGCTGTATGCCTCACCGTTATGGATATGCCCGAGCGCGGTATAATCCGCGCCGAACGCCGCGATCTGTGCCGCCGAGAGCGGGGCATTTCCCGACACGGGGGAGGTCATATCGGCGTGGCAGAGGAGTATATTCACCCTACCCTTATTTCTGACGAAATGTCCCGCCACGGGCGCCTCGGTCAGCTCCGGCGAGGTGAAGGCGTAGCCGTACACGTCAACTCCGACTCCGTCTCCGAGTCCGTCAAAGCTGAAGCACTCAAGCCGATCGTTGCGAAATATATGCACGTTCTCGGAGAACGACGTGCTGCTCCAGATCCCGCGCCCGTTTGCCGGATCGTGATTTCCCGGTGCTATCACCACGGGGCAGTCAAGCTCCGCAAGCTCCCGTCCTATCAGCTCCGCCGTCTCGCCCGTCGCAAATCGGCTGTCAAACAGGTCTCCCGCTATCAGCACAAGATCCGCTCCCGCGCTTTTCGCGTACCTCATCATTGCCGTGAAGGTCTCTCTCAATTCCCTCCGCCTCTGCGCCGCCTTCCGCGGCTCAAGTCCGGCAAACGGGCTATCCAAATGCACGTCTCCTGTATGGAATATTTTTATCATATATTTCTCCTTATTTTATATAGAAGGAACGCAAGCTTTTTCGAGAAGGAAGCGGACGCTTTTTCGAGAAAAAGCTTGGCAAAAAGCTTTAATCTGTTGTAGCCATA
>CAZVXL010000039.1:0-9965 GCA_964631595.1 uncultured Lachnospiraceae bacterium
AACCTCTCTTTTGTTGATGTACAATGTAGACATCAAATGAAAGAGAGGTTTTTATAATGAAAAACAATATTACTGAACTCGTATTTATTTTGGACAGAAGCGGGTCGATGTCCGGACTCGAAACCGATACAATCGGAGGCTTCAACTCCATGATCGAAAAGCAGAAGAAACAAGACGGAGCTTGTTATGTGTCTACCGTGCTTTTCGATGACGTAAGCGAAGTTCTGCACGACCGTGTAAAGCTTGGCGATATCCCCAAGATGACTGACAGAGATTATACTGTCAGAGGATGTACCGCGCTTATCGACGCTATTGGCGGTGCAATCAACCATATTGGCAACATCCACAAGTACGCCCGTCCAGAAGACGTGCCTGAGCATACGATGTTTGTTATTACAACCGATGGGCAGGAAAATGCAAGTCGCCGATATAGTAGTGAGCAGGTCAAAAAGATGATCGAGCGACAGAAAGAAAAATATGGTTGGGAGTTCCTGTTCATAGGCGCCAATATTGATGCAATCGAAACGGCTGCTCGTTATGGTATTGATAAAGACCGTGCGGTAAACTACAATGCTGACGGTCAAGGAACTCACATTCTGTATGAATCAGTTGCAAAAGCTGTGTGTAATGTGAGAGCAAGTGCTCCGCTTAGTGCTGATTGGTCTGAAGAAATTAATGCAGATTATCAGAAGCGCAGTAGAAAGAAAAAATAAAGTGGTTTTATGGAAAGATACTATGGCGAGGGATAAGACGATATTAAGTACGAGAAACACGGTAACGCAACAATTGGAACGTTTCCACTTTGCAACGAGAAAAGTATTATGAAAGACAAATGCTTTGATTTGGCGTCATGCATTGAGGATTCCTTTGCGGAAATTGATAGTGATATCATTATGGATATGCGAGATACCAATGAGGAGTACGCCGAATTACATGAAGGAATATCCGAGATGAAAAAACGCTGTCCTTTTATCTCAAAAATTTTAGGAGAAAAGGACGAGGTATGTTTGAGTGTAGAAGAACACGCAGAGCTCATACAGTATTTTAACTTGGTTCGTAGACTTGAAGATATGGAGCGCCAGCAGATGTATTTCCGTGGTCACACAGATGCTGTTGCGTATCTGAAAAAGATAGTTGCTATATAAGTAAAAGCCGCATAAACTTATTGCGGATACGTCGCTTTTCGAAAAGGCGACGGTGCCGTGTGAGATGAAATACGTTTTGCGGAAGCGGAGTCCGTCTCGGGCTCGAAATACGGTGAGGGCTCGGAGCTGCCAGCAAGGCAAGACATATCCGAGCCAGCCGCCCTTTGTGCGAATATTCGTAATAAGACCCAAAAAGAAAGCCCTCGGCACGCGATTCGCGCGCCGAGGGCTTCGATATGGTGCCGGTGACCGGGGTCGAACCGGTACGGTATCGCTACCACTGGATTTTGAGTCCAGCACGTCTGCCAATTCCATCACACCGGCATACACCTTATATATAATAGCACATTCCGCTGTGATTTGCAACACAAAATTTTCGATAACCGCGAAAAATTGTTATTTTCCGTTTTCGGCTCCGCCGCCTCGGTCGCCTCCCTCCCCCTTATTCCTTATCATCTGTCGCAGTGCGCCGAGAGCATCGGACAGGCTTCCGATCTCATCAATGAGCCCGCACCCCGTCGCCTCTATCCCGTCGACAAGAGAGCCCGTATCGGTGGCTATCTGATCTGTCCGCAGGAGCAGCTCTCTGAAATGCTCCTCTGTCACGCCGGAATTTTTGACGACAAAGTTTACTATCCTGTCCTGCATCCGCTCAAAATAATAATACGTTTGAGGTGTTCCGACCACGGTGCCGCTCATTCTCACGGGATGCACGGTCATTGTTGCCGACGGAACTATGAACGAGCGCTTTGCGGATACGGCAAGCGGCACTCCGATAGAATGACCTCCACCGAGCACGAGCGAGACCGTGGGCTTGGTCATACCCGCCACCATTTCAGCTATCGCAAGCCCCGCCTCCACGTCACCGCCCATTGTATTCAGCACCATGAGCATACCGTCTATCTCGGGATCCTCCTCGATCGACACGAGCAGTGGTATGATATGCTCGTATTTCGTTGCCTTTTGGCCGTCCCCGAGAATAAAATGCCCCTCGATCTGCCCGATTATCGTCAGAGTGTGGATCGTCTCTGTCGCGCCCTTCGACACGACGCCGCCGCTCTCCACTATCAAGTCAAGCTGCTCCTCACGAGCCGTCTGAGAGTCGGATTTGCTTTTGTTCACGGCAAGCTCCCCCTTCGCTTTGTAGCTGTAATTAGCTATCCCCCGAAGCGGGCGCCGTTATTCATTCCCGCAGGCATAAAATTTCGAAAAAGGTATTGCATTTTCCGCAAATGTGTGGTATACTGTTATATGTAGAATATCAAGTATTAAGGAGAGTGGGTTTTGCCCACTCTTTGTTTTACGGAAGGATGCTGTATGGAAGAAAGAAAAAGGTCCGGCGGAGTAGCTCCGTTTGTGAGAGAGCTCGTCTCACCCGTTGCGGATGAGCAGGGGCTTGTGCTCTGGGATGTGGAATTTGTCAAGGAGGGTGCGGAAATGATACTCCGTATCACGATCGACAAGGACGGCGGCGTCGGGATCGACGACTGCGAGAGATTCCACCGAGCCATTGATCTGCTGCTTGACGAGGCGGATCCGATAGAGTCCTCCTACAGGCTTGAGGTCTCCTCCCCCGGAATCGAACGCACACTCACAAGGCCGGAGCATTTCCGCGCGATGACGGGCTGTGAGGTCGAGGTCAAGCTTTATGCCGCCATCGACGGAATAAAGCTGTTCCGCGGAATACTGAAGGATTTCGACGGAACGGACGTGACCTTTGCCGTCGGTGATGAGGAGCTCGTTCTCGGCAGAGACAAGCTTGCCCGTGTCCGCACCGTATACGATTTTTAATATAATGAAAGAAAGGACGGCTGGCGGTAGCCCATGCCGATTGGATAACGATAAAAATGAACGCCGAATTCTTTGACGCACTTGATATGCTTGAGCAGACGAGAGGTATTCCGAAGGAATATATGCTTGAGCGCGTGGAAGCAGCACTTCTCAGCGCATACAAAAAGGAGCGCGGCCGCAGTAATGTCAGAATTGCGATAGACGTCGCAAAGAAGGATATAAAGGTATACGAGCAGAAGAATGTTGTGGCGGAGATAACAGACCCCGATACGGAGATATCCGTAGAGGAGGCGAAGAAGATCAGCCGCCGTTACGACGAGGGCAGTGTTGTCGAAACGGAGGTCAAGACCAAGAATTTCGGCCGCATCAGCGCGCAGACTGCGAAGCAGGTGATAATTCAGGGTATCCGCGAGGCGGAGCGCACCAACATGATAAAGGAATACGAGAAGCGCCGCGAGGAGGTCGTCAATGCGATCGTCACCAAGGCGCTTGACGATACGGGAGACGTAGTCGTAGACACCGGCACGAGCGAGGCGGTGCTCCTCAGATCCGAGCAGATCCCCGGCGAGGCGCTTGCCGTGGGCGACAGGATCAAGGTATTTATCACGGAGGTACGCAAGGACAGCGCACCCGGTCCCGTCGTAACTCTTTCGAGATCTCATCCGGGACTTGTGAAAAGGCTCTTTGAGCTTGAGATCCCCGAGATCGCGGACGGTGTCGTGCTTATAAAGGGCATTGCGCGCGAGGCGGGCTCAAGAACGAAGCTCTCCGTATTTTCGAGAGATGCCGACGTCGATGCCGTCGGTGCCTGCATCGGAAACAAGGGCTCGAGAATCCAGACTATCGTCGATGAGCTCTGCGGCGAGAAGATAGACGTGGTGAAGTTCTCCGAGAATCCCGAGGAGTACATTGCCGCCGCGCTGTCGCCTGCCGAGGTCAAGGAGGTCGAATACGACGGTGAGAGAAGCGCCAGAGTCATCGTTGACGGAGAGCAGCTCTCCCTTGCGATCGGCAAGGAGGGACAGAATGCCAGACTTGCCGCCAGACTTACCGGCTACAAGATAGACATAAAGGGAACAAAGCCCGGAATATTCTGATATTTTAACGTAATATTATAAAGGAGGACGGACATGGCACAGCCAAAACCGAAGAAGATACCGCAAAGAAAATGCACCGGCTGCGGCGAGAGCAAGCCCAAGCGGGAGCTCATGCGAGTGGTTCGCTCTCCGGAGGGCGAGATATCAATAGATTTTACCGGCAAGAAATCGGGAAGGGGCGCGTATCTCTGCCCCTCGGAAAAATGTCTGAGGGCGGCGATCAAGGCGAAGCGACTGTCGCGCAGTCTCGAATGTGAGATCCCCGAGGACATATACGAGGCTCTTGCGGAGGAGATCGCCTTTTCAGCCGGCATGGAGGCTTCCGATGACCGAGACTGAGAGGGAGCGTGCCGAGGTACGAAAATTGCCGGACGGAGCGATGAAGCTGCTCGGCTTTTGCAGAAGAAGCGGCAAGCTTATTTGCGGAGTCGGTCAGGTGATGACAGCGGTCACGAGAAAACGGCCGCCTGCGGTCGCGGTGCTTGCCGCAGATGCCTCGGAAAGAACCGAGAAGCAGTTGTCCGATAAGTGCTCCTATTACGGAGTGCGACTGTACAGAGCCGAGGTGGGCGGCGAGGAGCTTGCACACGTCTTCGGCAAAAGCGGTACGGTCATGGCGGTAGGAGCCGCCGATGACGGTATCGCAAGGCAGATAATACGTATGGCGGAGAGCAGTGAGGAGTAATACGGCTCTGCGCCGTGTCGGGGGCTTCGTCGGAGCCCCTCGGCAAAAGACTTTTATATTGAAATAACGGTTTCAATAACGTTATAATGCGGCTGCCGCCGCGAAGCAAGGAAAGGAAAACTGTCGGTCTCCGACAGTGACGGTGAAAAGAATGTCACAAGCTTCAATGTTCCGAGTAAGTCAGTTGGCAAAGGATTTCGGTCTGAAGAACAAGGAATTTATCACACTGCTTGAGGAAGCCGGAATCGAGGGAAAGCCCCATACCGCTACCCTTGAGCCCGATGAGTTCAATTTGTTCCTCGATTATGTGACTAAAAATAACGAGATAGGAAGTCTTGACAGCTTTATGACGGGCAAGACCGTCATTTCATCGCCCAGACTTGCCGAATTAAAGGCGGAGGCCAAGGCGAAAGCCGAAGCCGAGGCTGAAGCCAAGGCAAAGGCAGAGGCGGAAGCCAAGGCGAAAGCCGAGGCTGAGGCTAAAGCGAAGGCAGAGGCGGAAGCCAAGGCGAAAGCCGAGGCTGAGGCTAAAGCGAAGGCGGAGGCTGAGGCTAAGGCAAAAGCAGCGGCGGAAGCTAAAGCAAAAGCCGAGGCTGAGGCTAAGGCAAAGGCAGAAGCGGAGGCTAAAGCAAAAGCCGAGGCTGAGGCTAAAGCGAAGGCAGCAAAAAAAGCCGCCGATGCGCCCGCAAGAACGGATGCCGCAAGAAAGCCCGCGGAACAGAAGGGCTCTCCCTCGGTGCAGTTCTCGCAGAGCCAGCGCCCCCAGAATCAGTCCGTACAGACTCCCCGCTCCGTTGCGATAAACATACAGAATCAGGGAATGCAGGGTGCGCGCAAGCAGAAGCAGCAGCCCGTATCCGAGAAGAAGCGCACCGGAAACACCCGCGTAGTCGATACGCGCGGCGGCGGCAACGTAAATCTCTCCAAATATGACGAGAAGCTTGAGCATTACGGCTCCGTCGTCTCCAATGCGGAGTCGAACAAGCAGAAGCTCAAGAAGCAGAACAACCGTGATATGCGCTCTGCGAAGAATCGCAACAAGGAGCGCAATGCGATGGATAAGCTTCGCCGCGAAAGTCAGGAAAACGCGAAGAAGAAGCCGTTGCAGATCACGATCCCCGAGGAGATCACCGTATCCGAGCTTGCATCGAGACTCAAGGTCACCGCGGCAGAGGTGGTAAAGCGTCTTATGCAGATGGGAATGCTTGTGACTGTCAACCAGACCATAGATTACGATACCGCTTTCCTTGTTGCCGATGAGCTCGGAGCCATCGCCACCAAGGAGGTCGTCGTGACCATAGAGGAGAAGCTGTTCAACGAGGAGGAGGACACCGACGAGGTACTCTCGCCCCGCTCCCCCGTCGTCGTTGTTATGGGACACGTTGACCACGGTAAGACCTCTCTCCTTGACCGCATCCGTCACTCCAATGTTACCGAGGGCGAGGCAGGCGGTATAACACAGCACATCGGTGCGTACCGCGTAAGCATAAACGGTCAGGATATAACCTTCCTCGATACCCCCGGACATGAGGCGTTCACCGCGATGAGAGCAAGAGGCGCGCAGGCGACCGACGTTGCGATACTTGTCGTTGCGGCAGATGACGGAATCATGCCCCAGACCATAGAGGCAATTAACCACGCAAAGGCCGCCGGAGTGGATATAATCGTAGCGATAAACAAGATGGATAAGCCTGCGGCAAATCCCGAGGCTATCAAGGCGGATCTTACTAAATACGAGCTTGTTCCCGAGGAGTGGGGCGGTGACGTTATCTGCGTTCCCGTATCCGCAGTCACGGGAATGGGCATCGACAGCCTGCTTGAATCCGTGCTTCTTGTGGCGGAGATGAGAGATCTGAAGGCAAATCCCGCAAGACGTGCCAAGGGTATAGTTATTGAGGCAAGACTTGACAAGGGACGCGGTGCCGTTGCGACGGTGCTTGTGCAGAACGGTACTCTCAGAAGCGGCGATATCGTGATCGCCGGCACGTCGGTCGGACGTGTGAGAGCAATGACGGACGACAAGGGACGCCGCATCAGCGAGGCGGGCCCGTCCGTCCCCGTTGAGATCATCGGTCTGTCCGAGGTTCCCGCGGCGGGAGATGAATTCAATGCCGTAGAGGACGAAAGAATGGCGCGCGCACTTGCGGAGCAGCGCCGCGATACCGCACGCGAGAAGGCGTTTGCGGCAAATGCAAAGGTCAGCCTTGACGATCTGTTCGCTCAGATCAGCGAGGGCGTCAAGGATCTCAATATAATCGTAAAGGCAGATGTGGACGGCTCCGCCGAGGCGGTCAAGCAGTCTCTGGAAAAGCTCTCCAACGAGGAGGTTCGGGTACGCGTTATCCACAGCGGCTCCGGCGGAATCACCGAGGGAGACGTGACCTTCGCGGCGGCATCGAACGCCATTGTCGTCGGCTTCAACGTCCGTCCCGACAAAGCGGCGCTCGATTCGGCTGAGCTTCAGAAGGTCGATGTCCGCACCTACCGCATCATCTACGAGTGCATCGAGGAGATCACCGCCGCAATGAAGGGTATGCTTGCTCCCAAGTATCAGGAGGTGCTTCTCGGACACGCAGAGGTTCGCCAGACGATCCACGTTCCGAATGTCGGAACGATCGCGGGCTCCTACGTTCAGGACGGTAAGATCACACGTAATTCCCTGATCCGCATCGTCCGCGACGGCGTTGTGATCTTCGAGGACAAGATCTCATCGCTCAAGAGATTCAAGGATGATGCAAAAGAGGTCGCACAGGGCTATGAGTGCGGTGTCGGTCTTGAAAAGTACAATGACATTCATGAGGGCGATATTCTTGAGGCGTTCATCATGGAGGAAGTCGAAAGATGATCTTCGGCGCTCGGGCATAATATGTGACAAGGAGCCGTCTCCGCAAGGGGGCGGTTCTTTTTCGGTGTGAGAGGTTTTTTCGGCATAGCCCTTTACTTTAGTGTGCTAATGTGCTACAATAATATAAAATCGAATGTAAAGGACAGAAGTATGCGAATAATTCACAATCACTCACAGGATCCGTATTTCAACCTTGCCTGTGAGGAATACCTGCTTGAAAACTCAAGCGATGATATTTTTATGCTGTGGCGCAACAGTGCCGCGGTAATTATCGGAAAAAATCAAAACGCGTGGTCGGAGGTCAACACAGAGTTCACCGCCGAAAAGGGGATCTACGTGGTGCGCCGTCTGACCGGCGGCGGAGCCGTATTCCACGATACGGGGAACGTGAATTTCACGTTTATCACCGATGCCGATGAGAATACGGGAATAGATTTTTCGAGGTTCATCTCCCCTATCCTATCGGCTCTTGCCGGACTCGGAGTGGCTGCGGAGCAGGACGGTCGTAACGATATCGTATCGGAGGGCTTTAAGGTCTCGGGCAACGCCCAGTGCATCTATCGCCGTGCCGACGGAAGCCGCCGCCTCATGCACCACGGAACTCTCCTGTACGATGCCGATCTCACAAAGCTTGCCGCGGCGCTTCGCGTGAACGGAGAAAAGCTTCGCTCCAAGGGGATCCGCAGCGTATCGAGCCGAGTGAAAAACTTACGCGACATAGGCAGCCTTGAGCTCTCCCCCGAGGAATTTACGGAATATTTGAAGAAATTTGCCGAAAAGGAATACGGGGCATCGGCGGAGGAGCTTGACAGCCGAGAAAAGGACGGCATCGCCTCACTTGCGAAGACTAAGTATTCGACTTGGGAATGGAACTTCGGCAAATCGCCGGAGCACGAAGCCTCAAGAAGCATGAGATTCCCGTGGGGAACGGCTGAGATCAGCTACACGCTCCGTCAGGGCAAGCTGTCCGATATATCCCTCAGGGGGGATTTCTTCGGGACGGAGGACCCTTCCCTGCTTGAAGGCGCTCTTATCGGATGCCGCCTCGACAGATCCGCGCTCGCGGAGGCGATGGCAGGGCTTCCGGTAGGCAAAATCATTTCCGGCGCCACGGCGGATGATCTGCTCTCCCTGTTCTTCGGGGACGACGAATAAATACAAATACAGTATCGGAGATTAAAAATGGGACGTGTGAGGATTACCGAGGATAAGGATTTTTTGTTCAAGTGCATACTTTCACTTGAAAGCGCCGAGGAGTGCTACAGCTTTTTTGAGGATCTCTGTACCGCAAAGGAGCTTGAGGAGATGAGCCGACGCATGAGCGCCGCAAGGCTTTTGTACGAGGATCACGTGTACAACGAGGTCAAGGAAAAGACCGGTCTGAGCACGGCTACGATCAGCCGCGTAAGCAGATGCCTTCAGGACAGCGACGACGGCTACGTCAAGCTCCTTAAAAGAGTGTGCGACGGTGATGCGAAATGAGCGGCTACGATGCTGTAAGTGAGCTCTACGACCGCATAAACGCCGATGTGGATTACGAGGGCTACGCC
Organism: uncultured Lachnospiraceae bacterium; assembly: GCA_964631595.1. Classification (GTDB taxonomy): domain Bacteria; phylum Bacillota; class Clostridia; order Oscillospirales; family CAG-272; genus UMGS1312. Next base: position 9,114 of record CAZVXL010000039.1, read on the forward strand.
GAGCGCGTGTGCGGATATCTGCACGAGCTTATTCCCGACGGTGCTCTTGTGGCGGAGCTCGGCTGCGGTACGGGGCGCATGACAAGAGAGCTTGCCCGACACGGCTACGATATGATCGGTATCGACAATTCCGAGGGAATGCTGTCCGTCGCAAGAGCCGCCGGCGGCACGGATATTCTGTATCTCCTGCAGGATATGACGGATTTTGAGCTGTACGGTACGGTGGGAGCGGCGGTGTGCTTCCTTGACGGAATGAATCATCTGACGGGCTCGGGTGAGCTTGAGAGATGCTTTTCGCTGGTGCACAATTATCTTGACTTCGGCGGCGTGCTGTTCTTCGATATGAATACCCCGCTGAAATTCAAGACGGAGTACGGCTCACGCGATATTATCATCGAGGACGCGGATGACGTTCTGCTGTGGCAGAACAGCTACAGCGAGAAGCGCAGGATCTGCGATTTCTACATTTCCTCGTTTGTCATGGGTGATGACGGAAGATACGACCGCAGAGATACGTGGTGGCGTGAGAGATGCTACAGTATGCGGTATGTAAAGAGTCTTCTGGAAAAGTGCGGCTTCTGCGATGTGCGCTTCATGGGAGACGGGCTTTGCGAGGAGCCGAGCGCAGATGCAATGAGGTGGTATATATCCGCCCGAAAGCCGAGCGCGGAGCAGTGAAAAACTTTTTTTGAAATTCTCAAAAAAAGTTTTCGAAAAGTGTTGACAAAGAGGCGATACAGTGATATAATAATTACCGTTGACGGCGGTAATGCAAACGCCCGAAACAAGAGCGGATCATGCGGGAGCATAGCTCAGCTGGGAGAGCATCTGCCTTACAAGCAGAGGGTCATA
>CAZVXL010000040.1:0-8715 GCA_964631595.1 uncultured Lachnospiraceae bacterium
CAAAGAAATGTACATTTCTTTGCGCCTATCGCTTTAGTAATCCTATATGGCTACAACAGATTAAAGTTCTTTGCCAAGCTTTCTTTTAAGAAAGCGTCGCGTCCTTCTCGAAAAAGCGTCCGTTCTCCTTCGCCCCCGTCCCCGCGTCAATCCAAATCGGACTCGGTGCCGAGGGAATCCTCGCTCCGGAGAGCAAGCGTGTGAGATGAGATGTGGGATAATATAACTTCTTCGCCTTTCTTGTCCGAGCAAAGCACAAACGAACGCGGAATGTCATCGCCGGCAGACGAGACAATGCCGCCCGCCTCCGCCTTCGCCAGAAATTCCGCCGTTATCTTCGGCGTGACCTCGCCGTCAAGATCGAAAAACCCGATAACGTAGCCGCCTCTGACGCTTTTCCTTGATCCCAAATGAATGTACATCGCAGTATCAGTTTCCGGTGAGCCTGCGCGGCATGATAAAGTAGATAAACCGCATCCGCTCGTCTCCGTCGGAATCCGCACGGTCATAGCCGTCCGGTATCTCGGAATCAGCACACTCCTTGACGATTCCGGAGCCTCGCGCCTCCTCTATGCATACTCCCGAGGAAGCATTGTTCAGCCTCAGCCTCAGCGTGTACGCCTCGGGACAAGCCCTCAGCGCATCCAAAATGTACCTGCAGTTGAACGCGATCTGTAGATCCTCTCCCGTCTTCGCCGCCGGTACCTCCTCGTATATACTGCCGCCGGCAGATGCCGCCCTTATCTGTACACAGCCGTCTACCACGTCAAGCCTTACAAAGGTGCGCGCGTTTCCGCCAAGCTTGTCCTCCGTGATTATCGACGCTCGCTCAAGAGCCGCACGCAGCTCTCCCGCTCCCAAAAATACCTCGGTCAGATGCGACTTCGGAATTATCCTGTAGTAATCAAGATACTCCGTGTCGATAAGCCTCGTAAAATACAGGATCCCGTCTACGGTGAATATTACGTGCTTGCGCGCAAGAGATACGGTTATTTCCTCGTCATTGTCCTTTATCACCTTGAACAGCTCCGAGAGGATCTTCACCGGTACCAGCATACGCGCATCCGGCGCATCCGCCCCAAGCTCCTCCTCGCATACAGCCATCCTGTTGCCGTCACAGCCGACTACAGTCATCACTCCCGACTCCACCTTGAAGTATACTCCCGTGAAGGCGGGTCTGGTGTCGTTCGGCGCGGAGCATATCATCGTTTTCGATATTATCGAACGAAGCCTCTTACCCGTGAGAACGTAATTCCTGTCTCCGGCAAGCAGAGGAAGCCCCGGAAAGTCGGCTCCGTTTATTCCCATTATCTCAAAGCTCGATGAGCCCGACGATATCTTCGCCTTGAACTCCGAGTCAATGTCGATCTCTATGTCTCCCTCGGGCAGAGCACGCACTATCTGAAGAATCTTCTGCGTGTTCAGTATGAAGTTGCCCTCGTCCATGATCTTCGCGGGTATCGTGGTGCGTACACCCTTCTCCATGTCATATGCGGATATCCGACAGGTGCCCGCTTCCACCCCCGGACATTCAAACAGTATTCCGTCCGTCGCGGCGGCGGAATTGTGTCCCGGTACTACTCCGGCCGCGGGTATCAGCGCACCGAGAAGCTCTCCTTTGTCAAGAATGACCTTCATTTGTCATTACCCTCCCTTTTTCTGTTTTTCTTTCTCCCGTCTCTTAAAATAAAAATAAATATATATAAATAATATAAATATAAAAATAGTAGTAGTAGGGGCGTTCATTTTGTTGAAAACTCCGTGTCCCCCGTTCTGCGGGCGTTTCCGCCGCTTTTTATTCAACATACACCGTTCATACACCGACTTAATACGTTGAAAACTTTGATGAATTATCGCCGTTCGCGCACCCTTTTCCGTGTTCTCCGACTTTTCGGATAAACGGTACCGATGTTCAAATCGGAGCAACATTCAAAACTCACAAAGCCGAGCGAAAATCGCGCCGTTTTCGGGCTTTTCGGGGATTCCGTAGGGCTCCCTTGACTTCCGTTTTTCGAAATGTTCAAATATATCAAAACATTCAAACACAGGCAGTGGGCGGTGTTTTACCACTTATCAACAGGTTTTCAACATATTTCCGAGCCACGATCAGGTGCCACTCAAAAGTACGTTCAAATACACGGTGACATACCGTTGAAACCGTTCAAAATTCGCACCGTGCAGCTCTGCCTGCCGTCAATCGCACTGCTTGCACAAATCGCACGTCGTGCCCCTCGGTGTCCGTCGGTGCCCGTCGGTGCCCTTGGTGCCTCTCGCAATATCACAATCCTCGCACCCGCGCCGATCAGATCTTGCTTTCCTTTTCGATCTCCTTCAGCTCGGCGGCGTAGCTCGGATCAGCATCCATCATCGCCTTCGCCGCATTGCAGTTGTTTATTACCGTGGAGTAGTTTCGGTTGAATACCCTGCCTATCTCCGCAAGCGACAGATCCGTCTCGTTCTTCACTATCAGCATCGCACCGTTTCTCGCCATGCGTATGTTCTTGTCGCGCTTCTGACCGATGATGTCCTCGTCGGTGCAGCCGAAGTGTGCCGCTGCAACCGATATCGCCTTGTGCGCCACTACCCTCGGCAGATCTCGCTCCTTCATGAACTCGGGTACGAGTATCTTTATCGAATCTATCGTCGGCGCTTCTCCCGTGAGATAGTATCTGGCTGATATCTTCTTGATTATTCCCTCGATCTGCCTGATGCTTGAGCCGAGCTTCTCCGCAAGGTATTTCTCAACCTCCATGTCAAGCCTAATTCCCGTGTTGAGCGCCTTCCTGCGGACTATCGCAAGCCTCAGATCGTAATCGGGCGATTTCACGTCGGCAAGCAGTCCGGATTCGAATCTTGTGCGGATCCTCGTCTCAAGCGTGTGCATCTCGCTCGGCGGCTTGTCCGACGATACGATTATCTGCTTATGCCCCTCGAAAAGAGCATTGAACGTGTGGAAGAACTCCTCCTGTATCGCCTCTCTGCCCGCTATGAAGTGTATGTCGTCTATCAGAAGCATATCTACCGTGCGGTATTTGTCTCTGAACGTCTTTCCGCCGTATTTGTGTGAGAGACACTCTATCAGCTGATTCGCAAATTCCTCGCCCTTGACAAATACTATGTTCATGTTCGGATACAGCTCAAGCACCTTGTTCGTTATAGCGTACATCAGGTGCGTCTTGCCGACTCCGCTCGGCCCGTACAGGAAAAACGGATTGTACTCCGTCGCGGGATTCTCCGCTACGTTCCTCGCCGCCGCGTATGCAAGATTGTTCGAGCTGCCTACCACGAAATTGTCAAACGTGAAGTCCGGATTGAACGTCAGCTTCTCTTTGCCGGTAGCCGAGGTAGCCTGAAAGTCCGGCTCCTCCTCACTCTCACCGAGCTTGCCCTCCGCTTCCTCCTTCGCGCCCTTCGCTTCCTCAAGCGCCTTCTTCTTCGCTATGTTTATATCCGCAAGCTCAAGCGGCGATATTACCTCGCCCTCACCCTCGAGCTTCGGCGGTACGTATCCGCTCGGATCGAATATTATCTCTACCTCGGGTGTGTATCCCACTACAAGAGAAAGATGCTTGCTCACTATGTCGTAATATCTGTTTACTACTGTCTTGTACCTGAATTCCGTCGCTACCGTGAATGTCGCTTTCTCCTCGGTCAGCTCCTTTAGCCCCATGTCGGAAAACCATAACGTAAGCGCTTCGTCCGCAAGCTCTCGGCTCTCTTTTATGGATTGATATATCAGCTTCCATATTGTCTCAAGCTCTGTTTTTTGTACTTCGTCCACTGCCTCTTAACTCCTCCTTTTTCTGTATATTTCTTCACACTATATTATAACATAATGTAGAAAAAAAATCAACCCCACGCAGAAGCGGGGGACGGATTTATTATCGAGCGGGGGAGGACTTCCCTCCGGAAGATCCTCCCCCACACCCCCTCCCAAGAGCTTTCAAAAAGGACAAGATAAGCTGAGCCCGCAGACGAGTAGAACGTCTGTGACAGAGGTACGCCGCTACCTGAGATATACTCTGCCTTGCCCTAGTTTGAAAAGTTTTGCGGGGGAGCCCGAGGGGGTGCTTTTACTCAAAAGCACCCCCTCGGTTATTATTTATTTATTTACTTATTCCCCGTATCCGCGATGACGCCGGGGTCTTCACCGATGCCGTTGTCGGAATCAATGCGAACGATGATCCCGTTTTCGAAATAGCCCTCATAGATCCTGCCGTCGGGCCAAGAATACTTTCCCTCGCCGTAGAGGGTATTAAATCTGAACTGACCCTCGTAGACCTCGCCGTTCGCCCAGCGGAAGACTCCGGTGCCGCTGCACACGTCATTCTCATACTGTCCCGTATAGGAATCACCATTTGCCCAGACGTACGTGCCCTCGCCGTGCTTGAGATCGTTCTTGAAGGTGCCCTCGTAGGTATCGCCGCACGCAAGCACTGCCTTGCCGCTGCCCTCTCTCTTGCCGTCCGCAAAGGAGCCCACATAGGTGCTGCCGTCACTCAGAGTGTACGTGCCCTCACCGTGCTTCAGCGCGTTCTTGAAGCCGCCCTCGTAGACGTCTCCGTTCACGAATTTGTAGGTGCCGACCCCGTTTATAAGATCATCCTCCCATTCGCCGTCGTAGACGTCACCGTTCGCGTAGATCATCTTGCCGTGCCCGTTTTTCAGAAGCCCCTTCAGATCACCCTCGTAGATATCCCCGTTTGAATAGGTGATATTCCCCAGATCGGTGTCAACGTCGGCGTACAGACCTATCGAATATACTATCTTTCCGCCCTTGGGCGTGCCCGACCTGTCCACCGTGCCGAAAAACTTCACCGTTCCGCCGTCGGCAGTGTCAAACGAAAGATACCGCACACCGCACAGATGAAGCACCATCGTGATGGCAAGGATCGAGACCACGGCGCATATGAATATTACGGACAGCACCTGCCTGAACGAACGGTGCTTCTTTACGCTTCTTCTTTTTTGAGGCATATCTTGACCCTTTCTTGTGTCTTAACTTTGATTTTTGTCAGCCCTTTACGCCCGTGATGAAATTGTCGAGAAGCTGTAGGAGCTCCGGTACGAAAAAGCGTATCAGCAGGAATATCGGTATCAGCACTATTGCCCATATCACAGCCGTGAGTATTCCGTCCCGCCTCTTGCCGAAGCATTCCTCGGCACTGTATGCGTCACTTCCGTCGATGTAGTAGCGTGCCGCTTCTTCAGCGGAAGCTGCACCGCCCGCATCACCTGCACTGCCATCATTACCTTCGTCTGTCGCATTACTTGCGACCTTTATAAGACTGCCGTAGCGGCGCCGCTTCAGTGAGCGTATAACGCTTTCCTTGCCGCCGAGCCCGAGCTCAGCGAGCGTCTTTGCATTCTCGGGTGAGGTAGCCCCCGCCGAGAGGATCGCTCCGACAAGCTCCCCCGTGCGCGCCCTGTGAGCGCACATGACAAACGCCCCGATGACTATCCCGACGTACAGACCGAGCAGTATGAAATCAAGGTCGATAAGAAACAGCGGAGATCTTATATTCGCATAATGATGCTCGGGAAACAGAGCCGCGTACAGCTCCTTTAGGAAATCTATACTAAATATTTCCATAAATGTCAACCGATGGTAGCCTTGCCGCCCATGTAGAGACGCAGAGGCTCGGGAATCTTCACCGTTCCGTCCTCACAGAGATTGTTCTCAAGGAAGGCGATGAGCATTCTCGGAGGCGCTACAACGGTGTTGTTCAGCGTGTGAGCGTAGTACTTGGAATCGCCCTTTACGCGGATACCGAGACGGCGCGCCTGTGCATCTCCCAGATTGGAGCAGGAGCCGACCTCAAAATAGGTCTTCTGCCTCGGAGACCACGCCTCAACGTCAATGGATTTCACCTTGAGATCTGCAAGATCTCCCGAGCAGCACTCAAGAGTTCTTACGGGAATGTCGAGAGAGCGGAACAGTTCTACCGTGTACGACCACATCTTGTCGAACCAAGCGGGGCTGTCCTCGGGACGGCAGATGACTATCATCTCCTGCTTTTCGAACTGGTGGATGCGGTAAACTCCGCGCTCCTCAATGCCGTGAGCGCCCTTCTCCTTGCGGAAGCAGGGTGAATAGCTCGTCAGCGTGAGCGGCAGAGACGCCTCCTCGAGAGTGGTGTCCATGAATCTGCCTATCATCGAGTGCTCCGACGTACCGATGAGGTAGAGATCCTCGCCCTCTATCTTGTACATCATCGAGCTCATCTCGTCAAAGCTCATAACTCCCGTGACGACCTCGGAGCGGATCATGTAGGGCGGTATGCAGTAGGTAAAGCCCTTGTCGATCATGAAATCTCTCGCGTAGGTAAGTACGGCGGAGTGGAGACGTGCGATATCTCCCGTGAAATAGTAGAAGCCGTTGCCGGCAACGCGGCGCGCGCTGTCGAGGTCGATGCCGTTGAGGCGCTCCATGATGTCGGTGTGATACGGGATCTCAAAGTCGGGAACGGTCGGCTCACCGTACTTCTGTACCTCCACGTTCTCGGAATCGTCCTTGCCGATCGGAACGGAGGGGTCGATGATGTTGGGAATGGTGAGCATGATGCGACGTACCTCTGCGGCAAGCTCAGTCTCCGTCTTCTCAAGCTCGGCAAGACGGTCGGCATCGGCATTTACCTTAGCCTTGAGAGCCTCCGCCTCGTCACGCTTGCCCGCCTTCATGAGAACGCCTATCTCCTTGGAGTTCTTGTTGCGCGCGGCACGAAGCTCCGATGCCTCCGTCTGAGCCTTGCGGCTCTCGGCATCGAGACGTATTACCTCGTCTACCAGAGGAAGCTTGCGGTCTTGGAATTTCTTTCTGATGTTTTCCTTTACTGCTTCCGGATTCTCTCTGAGAAATTTAATATCTATCATGGTTAAGTCCTTCCTTTCGGCTTAAAGCTCGATTTTTTCCCCGCAGAGCCTTTCGACAAGCTCCTCGAGGTCTTTGTTGTCCGTGTATTCGATCTGGAGCGACTTGCGGTATTTGCCCTCAACGATGTGCACCCTGCGGCCGCTTGCCGACATGATCTTCTTCTCCAGCTCCTCTATGTAATCCACCGAGATCGCGGGATTGTCGGGGTTTTTGTCGGGATAAGTCGAGGCTCTCTTGGCTCTCTTTACCGCCGCCTCCGTCTCACGCACCGACAGATTTCGCTTGATTATCTTCTCCGCGAGTGAGAGCATCACGTTTGTCTCAAGCCCGAGCAATGCCTTGCCGTGGCTTGCGGACAGCTCTCCCTTTTGGATCAGCAGCACTATCTCCTCGGGCAGGTCGAGAAGGCGTATCGAATTTGTGATTGTGCTTCGTCTCTTGCCGAGCTTGTCGGCAACCTGCTCTTGGGTCATTCCGTGAGTTTTCATCAGCTCAACGTACGCGGCGGCTTCCTCAAAGGGAGAGAGATTCTCACGCTGTATGTTCTCGATTAGAGCCACCTCTGCGACCTTGAGATCGTCCGCCTCGATGATCTGCGCGGGGATCTCACTCAGCCCCGCCTGCTTTGCGGCGCGCCAACGGCGCTCACCGGCGATTATTTCGTACATTCCGAGACTGCCCTTTCGGACAAGTATCGGCTGGAGGACACCGTGCAGTGAGATCGAATCGGCAAGCTCTGCGAGAGCCTCCGCCTCAAACTGCTTTCGCGGCTGATCCTTCCGCGGCTCTACCTCCGATATGCGGAGCATTGATACTCCGCGCCGCTCCGCGATGTTGTTTTCGTCGAATATTGCATCATAGCCTTTTCCGAGACCTTGCTTTTTTGGCATTTCAGATAACCTCTTTTGATAATGATTGAATTACGGCTTACACGCCGCAACGGGTGATAAGCTCCTTTGCCACGTCGATATAGGCGAGGCTTCCCTTGGAGTATTTGTCGTAGGCGTAGATCGGCATACCGAAGCCGGGTGCCTCGGACAGGCGCACGTTCCGCGGGATAACGGTGCGGAACAGCTTATCGCCGTAGTATTTTTTAAGCTCCTGCTGTACCTGAGTGGACAGGCTCAGCCTGCCGTTGTACATGGTGACGAGGATCCCCGTGATGCAGAGACGCTCGTTATAGAGCTGCTTTATTTTGCGTATGGTCAGCATTAGCTGGCTCAGCCCCTCAAGGGCGTAATATTCGCACTGCATGGGGATCACCACGCCGTCGCTTGCCGACAGCGCATTGACCGTCAGCATACCGAGAGACGGCGGACAGTCGATGACGATGTAATCATAGCTCTCACGCAGAGGCTCAAGCACGCGCCTCAGCGTATATTCGCGAGATTCGAGCTGGAGCAGGTCGATCTCCGCGCCGACGAGAGATATCACGGCGGGGAGCACCGACAGATTCTTGAATTCGGTCTGCATTACGGCATCCTCGGACTTGCACAGATCGACGAGCGCCTCGTAGACGGAGGTCTTTACCAGATTTTTGGCAATGCCGACGCCGCTTGTGGCGTTTCCCTGCGGATCGAGATCCACGAGAAGCACGCGCTTATCGAGTGCCGCGAGAGAGGCTGCTGTATTTACCGCAGACGTAGTCTTACCGACGCCGCCCTTTTGGTTGGCGAAGGACAGTATATAAGCCTTCATATTATGATTTCCTTAAAATGATATGCTTTGCTTTATCGGGAAAGCGGGATACGGGGCACGGAGCTCCCCCGAAAACCTTCAAATTGATTTATGAGTCAGGACTTTCGTTAAATGCTTGCACTGCAAGGTTTTCTGCATATATT
>CAZVXL010000041.1:0-8555 GCA_964631595.1 uncultured Lachnospiraceae bacterium
CGCGAAGCGCAACCGCTCTATGTAGAAAGCAAAACAATACCCTTAAATAAAACTTTGTCAGCTTGCCTGCCGGTGCTACCGGCTCGACCCGACCGATCTTATTTCATCGTAAGCGCAATGCGCTTCCTTTTCAAATCCACGTCCTTCACCGTGACCGTAACGGTGTCCCCCACAGCCAATACCTCCGAGGGGTGCTTTATAAACCTGTCCGATATCTCCGAAATGTGGACAAGCCCGTCCTGATGTACCCCGATGTCCACAAATGCTCCGAAGTCTATCACATTCCGTACCGTGCCCGTGAGCTTCATGCCCACCTCAAGCTCCTCAATGCTTATCGCCCTCTCCTTCAATACCGGCGGGGGCAGAGAATCTCGGGTGTCACGCCCCGGCTTCTCCAGCTCGTCAATTATGTCGGAGAGCGTCGGAACACCGATGCCGAGCTTTTCCGCAACAGTCTCAAGCCCGACCTTCTCGGCGGCGGCACGTAATCCCGCACAGCCCTTCCTTGTGGCAGCCTCCTCCGTAAAGCCGAAGCTTTTCAGCAGCTCCGCCGCCGCATCGACCGATTCCGGATGCACGCCCGTGTTGTCGAAAAGTATCGGACTCTCGGGCACGCGAAGAAAGCCCGCGCAAAGCTTGTACACCTTGTCTCCGATCCGCGGCACCTTCTTTACGTCAGCCCGCCTCTTGAACTCGCCGTTCTCCTCGCGGTATTTCACAATGTTCTTCGCCGCAGTGAGACTTATTCCCGAAATATATGACAGCAGTGAATACGATGCTGTGTTCAGATCCGCGCCGACCGCATTAACACACGATTCCACAACTCCCGAAAGCGCCTCGTCAAGACGCGCCTCCTTCATGTCGTGCTGATACTGCCCCACTCCGATCGAGCGCGGCTCTATCTTGACCAGCTCCGCAAGCGGATCCTGAAGCCTGCGTGCAATGGATACCGCGGAGCGCTCCGTTACGTCGAAATCCGGAAATTCCTCGGCTCCCGCCGCCGACGCGGAATACACCGAGGCTCCCGCCTCCGATACGATAATGTATTTCACTCCGCCGCCGATGCGACTCAGCGCATCAGCCACAAAGCGCTCGCTCTCTCCCGAGGCAGTGCCGTTTCCTATCGCTATTACGTCCACTCCGTAGGTCTTGCACAGCCGTGAGAGCACCGCCTCGCTCTCCCTCGTCTTTTCGTGCGGCTTCGTCGGGTAGATCACGGCAGTGTCAAGCACCTTTCCCGTCGGATCGACCACCGCCAGCTTGCAGCCGGTGCGGTATCCGGGGTCATACCCGAGCACCGTCTTTCCCTTGAGCGGCGACTGCATCAGCAAATGCCGCAAATTTTCCGAAAACAGCGCTATCGCCGCCTCGCTCGCCCTGTCCGTCAGCTCATTTCTGATCTCGCGCTCTATCGACGGCGCAATAAGCCTGTCGTAGCTGTCGCACATCGCCTTCAGCACATACCTCGCCGCAGGGCTTCCGTGATTCACGATCACGCGGCTCATCATGCTGTTCAGTATGATGTCCGAATCGACAGAGATGCCCACCCTCAGCACATTCTCGCGCTCGCCTCTGTTGATCGCAAGCATCCTGTGCGACGGGATATCGCGGATCGGTTCCCTGTGCTCGTAATACAGCGTGTACGTGCCCTCGGGATCGTCCTCCGGTGAGCCCGTCGCCTCAAGCATGCCCCACCTCTCGGTGAGCTCGCGCACGCTTCCTCTTATCTCAGCCGTATCCGAGATCTCCTCCGCAATGATGTCAAGCGCGCCCGCAAGCGCCGCCGTTGCATCGGGCACCTCATCACAAACAAAGCCCTCTGCCGCCACCTCAAGTGTCGGCTCGTAGCTGTCTCTCTGCTCAAGCAACAGAGCTGCAAGAGGCTCAAGCCCGCGCTCCCTTGCGACCGATGCGCGCGTCTTGCGCTTCGGTCTGTACGGGCGGTATATGTCCTCCAGCGCCGTGAGAGTCTGCGCCGCGGCAAGTGCTGCCTCCACCTCGGGTGTCAGCTTGTCCTGTGCAAGAATGAGCGCGGTGATCTCGGCGCGTCGCGCCTCCATGCCGCGCAGATAGTCAAGTCTTTCCGTAAGACGGCGGAGCAGTCCGTCGTCCATGCCGCCCGTTACCTCCTTGCGGTATCTTGCGATAAAGGGGACAGTCGCCCCCTCGTCAAGCAGTGCCACCGTCTTTTCCAGCCTCTCCTCCGATACGGAGAGCTCCTCGCTGAGTGCTTTGATAATATCCATTACTTTTCCTCCGAATTCAGCGTACCGTATTTGCCGCCGCCGCAAGAGCGGCCACCTCCGCCGAGGTGAGTTTTCGCCACTCACCGGCTGACAGAGTCGGATCCTCCTCAAGAGGGCCGAAGCGTATCCGCCTGAGAGTCACTACCTCACAGCCCACGGCGTGAAACATTCGCTTTACCTGATGAAATTTGCCCTCGGTCAGCGTTATCTCCCCCGATCTCCTGTCGGAGCAAAGCTCCGCCCGAGCCGGAGCGCATTTCTCCTCGCCCACAAATATCCCCGCCATGAACCTCTCCTCGGTATCCGACGGCGCCTCCGCATCAAGCGTAAATCGGTAGACCTTGGACACGTGGTGCTTCGGGGACAAAAGCATATGCGCCATCTCTCCGTCATCGGTAATAAGGAGCACACCGGTCGTGTCACGGTCAAGCCTACCGCAGGGGAACAGTCCCTTCCTTGAATATTCCGGAGGGAGAAGTCGCATCACAGTGTTGTCCCCACCCTCGGTGGAGGATATAAAGCCCTCGGGCTTTTCGAGAAGAATGTAGGTGAATCGCTCAAACCGTATCACCAACCCGTCAAGAGTCACCTCCGCAAGCTCGGGATCTATATGCCGCGCGGGATCTCTGACCTCGGCGCCGTCAACGAGGGCTCTGCCGTGTCTTATCGCAGCCGCCGCCTCCTTGCGGGACAGCCGCCCCGTGTCGGACAAAAATTTATCAAGTCTCATAGGCACCCCCCGTTGCTCTTATTAATGTATTTTACCACATCCGAGGAGAATTGTAAACGAGAATTGTGACGAAAAGTCGTGAACGCCGCCGCAAAACGAATAAATTTTTTTGCACTGAATTGTAAAAAGGGATTGACAAAGGCAAAAGTTTCTGCTATAATTACAGATGCTTTAAGCAGTGGGGAATTGTGTAACGGCAGCACGACAGACTCTGACTCTGTTTGTTGGGGTTCGAATCCCTATTCCCCAGCCAAAATCGACAGGTTTCGACAGAAGCCTGTCGGTTTCACTTTTACCCCTTCACTTTTCACTATTCTCTGAGAAGTCGATTTTGGCAAGTAATAAGTAATAGTGAATAGTGAAGAAGTTTCCGCCTTGCTCCGCAAAGCATTGATCATAAATATACTCCATGCAATGGAAAAAGACCCGATGCCGTGCATCGGGTCTTTTTATCTGAGCTTGCCGCGCGGTGCGGGCGTTACTCCGCCGAGCTGCGCTTATCGCGGCGCGCCGCGCCGATAAACCTTGCCGCACGCCGATAGGTGTAGACCCAGTTGCAGGTCTCGCAAGCCGTGCGGTACGTCATTCCCGTCGCGATATAGCAGAGCGGTCTGACCGTCGCGGCGGTCTTCATTGCGACGAAGCAGATCACAAAATTGAGCAGTGTGACCCACACCGTATCCCAAAACGTGACGATCGGTATCCTGCGCGACATCATCGAAAGCAGAATGTTGTGCATGAGGTAGATCGAAAGAGACAGCGGTATTATCGGCACGGCACGCAGAAGCCTTGAGCCTCGGTTGAAGCTCTGCTTGAATATCAAAAAGATGCACGCCGCAAGAATGATCTCGAAGCCGGAATACTGAGACTGGAAGGTCTGATTGAAGCTACCGTCGGCGGCGGTGAGCAGATATGTTCCGACGACTATCACCGCAAGCACTGCGGCGGCAGTGGGTACAAGCACCTTATTCGGGATCCTTTGCCGAAGCCTTCCCAAATAGTAGCCGAGGACAAAGGTCGCAAGGGTGCTGTTCCATACGGTGAGCTTATTGAGTATATCCACGTTCAAATAGGGGAGCAGGAAATCGGGGAGGAATATCTCAAGTATTGTCCGCAGTGAGATTAGACCTATCAGCGACAGAACGAAAATGTGCCCCTTTCTGTCAAGTGAGTGGAGCGCCCCGTACACAAACGGAGATATTACGTAGAGCGCGATAAGGGTGTACATATACCACAGATGTGTCCAAGCGGGCTCCGCCAGCGCGGAGAGAAGCCCGTCGTATAGCCCTCTCAGCGAAAAGCTGTCATTGACCGACAGCCGCCATATGACCGCGACGACAGTCCACCCCGCCAGCGGGATCACAAGGCGCGGAAGCCGCTTTTTGAGGAGAAAGGAGATATCGGCGGTCTTCTCACTGCTCAGGATGAGATATCCCGACATCATGATAAAAAGCGGGACGGCGGTGAAGGCGAAGGAGGTAATTATGTTCATGGCGTGCCAGCCGAGACCGAGCTCTCCGCGCAGAGGCCCCGAGGCAACGTGCATATAAATAACTCCGAGGGCGGAGATTAGCCTCAGATAATCGAAATAATAAACGTGATCTTTTTGCATAAGCGCTCCTGCAACAGCTTTTTCTTGCTTTAATTATACCTTTCGGCGGTAAGTATGTCAATATTTTTTGCGTATCGCAAGCATGGTTGGCAGGTGGGGCGCACGGCGGGCACACGGCGGGCGCAGGAGCGGAAACAGCGAAGGGGTGCAGGAGCAACACGGGAGACGGGGAGCCCCGCAAGCCCGCGCAGTATCGCTCGGCGGAGCGGTTGGCGTGGAGCGATTGGCAGTGGCGTCCCCCAAATCCGCTCGGCAGGCAGGGCAGCGCGAACAAAACGCGGGCACGGCGAACGCCTTCGTTCACCGTGCCCGTCCTTTTATTAAATATTTGCCGCTCAGCCGAGCTCAACGTCCCAGCCGGCAAGGAATTTCAGCAGCAGGACTACGTCGCTGAGATTCACCGAGCCATCGCCGTTTACATCGCACACCTTGACACTGCAGTCGATCTCCCAGTCCGTTATGTATTTCATCAGCATGACCGCATCGGACAAATTGACAAGCCCGTCGCCGTCAACGTCTCCCGCGATCTGCTCATCAACACGGAACTCGACCGCCTCGCTGTCGGTGCTTCCCATATCGTTCCGCGCCCGCAGAATTGCCTTATAGAATCCGTACTCCTCAAAGCTGATCTCATATTCTGCACCGACGTTTTCATACTTGAGCGTTTCCCCGCTCGGGCAGTATATCAAAAGATCGTTATACGCACCGTCCGAGCTGCACTGAAAGAGCACCTTTTCTCCGGCTCTGTATGAGTGCTTGCTCACGGCAAGATAGGCGGCGGAGGGCTTGCCTATGTAAAAGATCACCGCAGAGCTATATATCCTTCCCTCATCATTCCATGACTCAAGCACCGCTCTGTAGAGCCCGACCTTGCTCTCCTTAAACTCAACATTTCCTCCGGCGTTTCCGAATACCTCAACAACATCTCCGTCGACGTCATACACCCACAAATCGTGGTATATCCCGTCCGACCGGCAGGTGAAGGTGACCGCCTCGCCCGCGGCGTACGATGTAGCATCAGTGGTGAGAGTGCACATCTCCGTCTTCGTGCATCTTTCAAGGCGCCACCTCTGCGCGTCGCTGTCCTCATAGCTCTGCATCCGGATTACGGCGCCGTTTTTCGCCTCGCCGTCTTGCAGAGAGAGATAATATCCGTTCAGAGATTTTATGCGGACATATCCGCCTCCCGCGTCCTCGAACAGCCACTTCTCCGCATCATGATCATCTCTGCCGCAAAGCAAGACCTCGGTGCCACTCTCCTCGGGGCGCGAAATACCGAGCCACAGCGCCGAGCACGTGGACTGCACCGTATAGTAATCGCCGCATAAAGCTATTCGGAATTTTTGAAGCTGTTCGCCGGCGATATGCTCATTCAGCCGTACACCGCTTCCGACCTCCGCCGCCTCGTCCCCGATGCCGATAGCGCAAGCGCTATCGCACGCCGAACGTATTACGTACACGCCGGCGGAGACGTCAATATCGTAAACCGAGGGTATCGGCCAAACATCTCCCGATTCATACGTCCACGAGTAGCTGCCGGATTCGGTTATCACCGTATCCTCATACAGGTAAAATACATCGGAGGGACAGCACACGCGCAGCCTATCGCGGACGTATTCCCATATGCTCTGCGTGCTGTCGCTGAATCTTCCCTTGCACACCTCAAGATGTATATGCTCCTCGGAGTGCTCGGCGTAATTACCCGCCCGATATATGACCTCTCCCCGAGAATACTCACGTCCGATATACTGATCTCCGATATCGTTGCCGTGTGCAAGCATAAAGGTCACGTAGGAGACGGTTCCGTCGGGACATTCCACCGGAGAAAGGCTCTCGAAGGCAACTGTATGCTCGCCCCAAGAATACTCCTCCGGCGCGATATAAACGACCTTGCAGTCAAACGGGGCATATGCATCATCCTCGCCACCGGTGGGGCCGACGAAATCGAAGGCTCGCTTATACTTATAGGTCGATTCATAGGTATGCGCGGAGCGGTTCGCGATGCAGTTCAGATTTCTGAATATAAACATTGATTTTTGAGTATCCGAAGCACTCGCGCCGATCGGCACCGCGCAGATCAGCATGATAAGCGCAAGAAGCAATGAAAACGATCTTTTCATTACAAATCCTCCCGTAAAGCAATAAAATAAAAACGCACCCGTCAAGGCAGGCGCCGAAACGTGCCGCTTATATGTGCGCCGCCCCGCCGATTTCAGTATATCACCGAAGTACGCGATTGTCAATAATTTACCAATCAAAAATCTCCCCGAGGCGGGGGAGGGGAGGTACATGGGCGGAGATCCGAATTACCGAGCGCGGTATCGGCCATTTTTGCTCAATTAAAAAGAGCACCCGTGCAATTTCGAGTGCTCTTTACGGTACCGGGAAACAGGCTATGCCCTGAAATTATGTCCGCAATCATGACAATAATAAATTTTCCGACGGTTGGAAAACCATCTTTTCGATTGCCATACATGACCTTTTCCCGCCACCTTATGTACGATCGCCATCCACCAATCGTAGCAGAAGAAAACCATTATTCCGATACACCATTTGCACATCATCCAAATAAAATACCAAATTCCGAAAAGGATCATGTACAGACACCCATGCTTGCTTGATTCGTTTGACAATTGAACTTTTGTACTACCGCATTTAGGACATTTTACATTTATTGCCATAATAGCTCTCCTTTCGATTTTATCTTATCTTATACTACTTTATGCTACTTGTCAATATATTTGATCATTTTATCCTATAATATTTTTGAGGTGATGTCATTTGAAGCCATTAAAAGAAAAAATAAGTATAACCATTGATAACGATATTCTAATCAAGCTGAAAGAAAATGCCGAGCACGACGACCGTTCTCTGCCCCAGTATATCAATCTTGTTTTGAAACAACACATAAATAGCATTGAAAACAAGAAAAAGAATTAACACGCCCTTTGTGCTGTAACCGGACAAGCTCAAACAGCCGACGGCCATGGCATTGCAGCTCCCACGCAGTTTCGACCGCGGAAGTATCACGGTCAAACGGACGGTTTTAAGTATAAAAAGGAGAAGCAGAGAGCAGTAACCCGTAAACAGTTCAAGCAAAGAAACAAAGCAAAGGAGCAAGGATCACGCCACGTGTGGCGGTACTATAGCGGGAGCTGAGATCCGACAGAGCGCGGCGCGGGGACGGCAGCATCCTCGCTATGACTCCGCCTCGGTACGGCTTCGTGCCATTTGATGATCGGCGGCAGAACAAAAAGACCGCACAGATGTGAGAAAGAAAGCTGCAACCCACGGTTTTCAAATATTTTTGCAAAAACAATAAGACGGCTAATTGACCGTTGACAAGTATAGTTCAAAGCACGGCATAAGCCGTTCTGCTTTGTATGATAGAGTCAGGAAGGTGTTATGAATGATTATTGCTTCGATTGCAGTCGGTATAATATTGGCTTTGATTTTCGGGCCGGTCGGCTTCGGTATAGGATTGGTCGGGACAATGCTAACCTTGGCTATTTGTAAAATAATCGGAGACGTGGATTCGACGAAAAGAGCAGAAAAGGAGAAAGAAGAACTCGCAAAACGAGGTCTAAAGAAAATAAAAGTCACTCGTACCGTTAAACATCACTACAAAGGCATGTTCTCGCCTTACGATAACGAAGAAATTCGTACAGAGGAAATAATTGTTCCGATAAACTATAATGAAAAATAAAAAGCACACGCAACGAGCATATGCTACAGTCAACAGGGACTACCCACTGCGAGTAGTCCCTTCCTTTTTGGGAAAATGAAATGAAAAGAGTGGCATTATCGGAACACAGTATCATCCCCAATAGCGTGTTACTCAAGATCTGAGGTATGTTAAAAGAGAAAAGTAAGGATAAAAGAAAAGACCCGTTCTCGAAAGAGAACGGGTCTTGGCTCCCCCTGCTGGGCTCGAACCAGCGACATCATGATTAACAGTCATGCGCTC
>CAZVXL010000042.1:0-8224 GCA_964631595.1 uncultured Lachnospiraceae bacterium
ACCGACGATGTAGGATTACTTTGATAACGGTAGTCCGCAAGGATTACTACAGTGGGAAGTAGTAAGGATATGTAGTATCAAATCCGCCGTTTTCCTCACGTAGCACAGCAAACGAAACTCCAAAAAAACGTCATACCCCCGGCAAAACTAATGCTTTAGTCAAAGCTCTGCGAACCCAACTCCACCACTGTAACCGCGCACCGCACATGACTTCCAACCATATTCGACCGCCTTGCGGTCGCGCGGATGCCGAGCGGTTTAGGCGGTAGCACTAACCGTCAACAGTACCCCGAGATTACAACCATGGGGGGATATTTAAGGGGGAGCGCCCGTAAAGTAGGAAGAAAAACGAAGCTCTCAGTAAAAGCTTCGTCTGCGCCTGTCGGGGCTTCCCGACTTACTTTTCATTTCACTATGAAAAGTAACGAAGAAGAACCCGTGAGGTAGTAGGGGGAGACAAAGCCCTTGGACGGAACATAATAAAAACGGAGCGGTCGCGCGACGCGCAACCGCTCTACGTAGAACAATTTACAATACCCTTAAACCAAACTTCGTCTATTTGCCTGCCGGTGCTACCGGCTCGGCGCTGCCGACCCGCCCCCTCAGCAGAATTTTATCCCGCTTTCGTCAAGCGACGCGATCCGCGCAAGCGACTCCACTCGGATCCCCATTCCGCGAATCAGATCTCCGCCGGGCTGGAACGCCTTTTCGATCACAATCCCCGCACCGACGATCTCGGCTCCCGCACTGCGGACAAGCCCGATAAGCCCCTGAAGCGCACTGCCCATCGCAAGAAAATCGTCAATGATGAGCACGCGATCCTCGGGACTCAAAAATTCCTTTGAAACAATAATGTCGTAGTGCCGCTTGTGTGTAAACGACTCCACCGCGGAGCGGTATACCTCTCCGTGAATGTTCACCGACTTCGCCTTCTTCGCAAATACCACCGGCACGCCGAAATACTGCGCAGTCAGACAGGCAATGCCGATGCCCGATGCCTCAATGGTCAGTATCTTGGTAATTCCGCACCCGTCGTAGAGACGGCGAAATTCCTTTCCGACCTCACAAATAAACTCCACGTCGATCTGATGATTGAGAAAGCTGTCCACCTTGAGAACTCCGCCCTCTCCGATGTGCCCCGATTTCAGTATTTTTTCTTCAAGCAGTTTCATAGAAGCCCCCATAATACCGTACTTAGATACATTTTAATACAAAACCGCTCTTAAATCAACATTATCCGCAGAAAAAATTGCGTGAAAAGCGATATTATTTCATTTTGCACTTGAAATCTTCTGCAAACTTGATATAATTAAGATATCAAAATAAAAATCGGAGGAATCCACCATGGAAAAGATCAAGGTCGGAATTATCGGCTGCGGATGTATCGCCAATGCCGCTCATATTCCCTCTTATATGAAGCTCCCCTACGTAGAGATCAAGTATTTCTGCGACATTATTCCCGAAAAAGCACAGGCTGCCGTTGAAAAGTACGGCTGCGGAACCGCCGTGACCGACTATCACGACATTCTCGCAGATCCCGAGATCTTCGCCGTGTCCGTCTGCACACCCAACCTCATGCACTCCGTCATCTCCATCGACTGCCTCAAGGCAGGCAAGCACGTGCTCTGCGAAAAGCCGGCGGCGCGCATCTACTCCGAGGCTCTTGCAATGCAGAACGCACAGCATGAGACCGGCAAGTATCTCCAGATCGGCGTTTGCAACCGCTTCAACGCGGCTGTTCAGGAGGTAAGAAAGCGCATCCTCGACGGCGAGCTCGGCAACCTCTACCACGTATTCGTAAACTTCCGCGCTCACAGAAGCATCCCCGGACTCGGCGGCGCCTTCACCACGAAGGCTATCGCAGGCGGCGGCGTGCTGATCGACTGGGGCGTACACCGCATCGACATGGTGCTCTACTGCATGGGCGACCCCAAGGCTCTCACCGTATCCGGTAAGGTATTCTCCGAGATCGGAACTCCCATGAACGAGTACCTCTACCGCGGAATGTGGTCTAAGGAGACAAGCGACCTCAACGGTACCTTCGACGTTGACGACAACGTGTCCGCCTTCATTCGCACCGAAAAGGCGACCATCTCCCTTGAGGGCGCATGGGCTCAGAATATCGAAGAAGCCGACGATTACCTCGACTTCCTCGGAAGCAAGGCGGCTATCCGCCTGAGATACGGCGGAGATTTCACCGTATACGGCAATGACGGCAGAGGCTTCTACCAGAACAAGCCTGTTTACGAGGGCAACGATATGTACCTCGAGGAGATCAAGAGCTTCCTCGACTGTGCAAAGAACGGCACCGAGAATCAGGCGTTCATCGACAAGGCGATCACCACCTCCAGAATCATGCAGGGCATCTACGATTCTTCCGATGCCGGCAGAGAGGTCGTTATCGACTGATAAAGCCATCGGCAAAATATTTTCCCCTGTAGCAAGGACTGCACTCCCTGCCACAGGGGATCTTTTTTCGGATTCACCGCTCCGCTTCGCTTATCTCCACTATCCCGACGGAGATATCGTCACCGAAATTCGCCCTCCGCGCGGCAAGCTCGGCTATCCGCGCCGCCGCCGACGACAGATCGCAGCCCGAGGTGAGCGGCGAAGCGTCGCCGCAAAGCAGCTCGCAGAGCCATGTGTCATCCTCTCCGTCGGGGAGCACTCCGTCCGATATCATGATCACAAGATCTCCCGCCTCGGCGGTAAAGCGGAGCTGCTCCGCATCGAACGGAGTGAGTATTCCCATGGGCACGGTATGCGACGACAGGCGGAACAGCTTTCCTCCGCGAAGCACGAACGAGGGCGCCGCCCCCGATTTGATGAAGCTCAGCTCTCCCGTCACCAGATCCGCCTCCATGAGATCCACCGTGGCAAAGCACTCCTCGCGCCGCCCCGACAGAAGACTCCCGAGCAGCTCCATCGCCGCGCCGACGGACGCACCCGCGACAAGCAGCTTTTCCAAAAGCATGGAGCTGATGCCGGAGGTCAGAGCCGCCTCACCGCCGCTTCCCATGCCGTCGGATATCAGCACGTAAAACCGCCCGTCATCTCTGCGAAACGAGGTCATGCTGTCGCCGCTCCGCTCACCGCGCTTCGCGGCAGATCCGCATCCCGCCTCGGCGCGAAACCGCTCCGCCGTGTGGAGCGACATTATCACCTGCCGCCCGTCTATCCGATATTCGGGTACACTCATCGCACAGCCGAGCACCGAGCCCGTCGCCGCGCGGAGCTCCTCCCCCGTTGCACCGCAGCCGTGCTCAAGCCCGCGCACGAATACCTGCCTGCGCCTTTTTCCGTAGACCGATACCTCGGGTGCGCCGACACCGATTCGTCCGAGCCTTGCGGACAGCGCCCGAGCCGCCTGCGTATCGGGCTCGTATTCGCCGTCCCCGTCGGATATTCCTCCGATGAGACGGGACATTATCCCATAGTCCTCCGCAAGGATAGCCGTGCTGTCCGAGGAGGTGCGGGCGCGCGCCGCCGCTATCCTCACTCGGGAGAGTATCTCGTCGGTGTGGGCACATCGGGAGCGAAGTCCCTCGGGCAGAAGGACATCACAAACGGGCTTGCCGCCGCGCACCGCCGCCGCAAGCTCACCGACCGAGGCTGCCGTGGCGCGGTATTCTCTGTCCCAGCAGATATATCTGTCCCCGCAGTCGCGACAGCTCTCGTCGAAGGCGCCGTCGCATAGCTGGCGAAGCTCGGTGAGGGACGGTCTGCAAAATCTGCGCGCCACGCGCCCGAGCACGGCGGATATCGCGCCGAGACCGTCCGAGAGGGCGGAGATGCGCCGTCTTGTGCTTGCGTGTCTTTCCCTCTCCACCTCCGCAAGCTCACTGAAGGAGGAGGCGCGCGCCCTCGGAGTCGGTATGATTCCGTAGTGCAGGAGCGGAGCCGCCACCGAGGTGCAGAATATCAGCTCGGGGAGCAGATCCCCCACCGCCGCCGCTCCCGCGGAGCAGATGCCGAACGCCATTGCAAGTACGGCGCCGACAATGACCGCCGCAGTCGGTGATATGCTCATCAGCACGCCCGAGCCGACCGCCGCGGTGACATATACGAAGGAATATTCGGGAGGGGCGGCAAGCCCGAGCACGATGCCTATAAGAGCCCCGCGATGTATTCCGTACAGATAAACGCAGAATATCACGCAAAGAAAGGTGAGCACCACGGAAAGAGAAGCGGACGGCGGAGAGATTTGGCGGAGCAGGTATGCGGCGCTGTACAGCAGGGCGCATACTCCCGCCTCCGAGGATGGGGTGTCGGGAGCCGAGGCGAAGAACACGCCTCGGAGCGATACGGTCAGCACGGGGCAGACCGCCGCCGACAGAAATATTCCGCACAGCTCGTAGAAGCCGATCCCGTCGGATACGGAGAAAATCACCGCCTGCGCCGAGCCGAGCAGTACGGACAGCCCTCCGCGCAGTGCGGCGCTCTCCGAGGCAGAGCCTCGGAGCTTATGTATAAGCGTGACAGCGGCAACGGCGGCGGCACTCGTTACCGCGATGAAAAATCCGCCGCGGACGAAAAGAGATGCCATGACCGCTCCCGCCGCCGCGGTGAGGGCAGGTATTCCGGCGTGAGCGGCGCACACGGCTGCGACTCCGAAGGGGTAGATGCCGCCGGACAGCTCACAGCCTCCGAGGAGGAGGGTGTACACCGCCGGCAGTACGGTGCCGAGGAGAAGCTCCCTTTTTGCCGCGGCAAAGCTGCGTATGCGAGCCGAGGCGGAGCGGAGAGCTGAGGCGCATCTCCCGAGCAGTCCCGACCGTGCATCATCTCCCGTGCCCGTGCTCGTCTCCGAGCGCAATACCGCGTCGGACGGCGCTTCCATTGCTCCTCCCGCTTCGACTCCCGATTCCGGCGCAAGACGTACCGACTGCGCGACAGCCTCCGCCTCAAGTGAGCTCTCGAGCCTGTTTTCCTTTGCTTTTCGACGATCCTTTTTCATTTTGACCTCCCGATGCTTTTCTTTGCTATATCATACCTCGGCGGCAAGGAAAGAGATGTCGCACGGCGCTGTCGATAAAACGGGACTCGGGAGCGGGAAACGGAAAAGCGGGGCTTTTGCGGCGGTACGCATTATTTCCCGTGAAAACGCTGTTGCTCGGGGCGGATTTTTCGCGGATATTGCGATGAGAGTACGCAGAGCCGTAGACATCGGCGCAAAGCTGTGGTATACTTTGGTAAATGAAGCCAAATGAAGCATCGGAGGCAGGAATGGAAAATATACACAGCAAGTGGAACGGCAGAAACGTGCTGGTGATAGGCGACAGCATCACGGCGGACGGCAGATGGCAGGCGCGCTTTGCGGAGCTGACCGGATGCAGAGTGAGAACTCACGCCTACGGCGGCATCGGGCTCATTGATATGATAGAGGGGCTCGGCGCCGCGGAAAACGGCATGAGGTACGATCCCTACACGGGGTGCAACGGAAATTTCGGCCCGCTGAGCGCGGAGGATGCGGCGTGGGCGGAGCTCATCATCCTTGACGGCCCGTACAACGAGCGGCATCTTGAATACGGCGAAGCGGGGGATATGTACCCCGAGAAGGACACTCTACGCGGCAAGCTTGCATACGTGATAGAGCGCCTGTACGGTATTCTCGAATCGGTGAACAATTACGGCTGTCACATCATGCTTGCGACACCGCACTGCACGGGGAAATACGACTGGATCGACCGCGACGGCTACGAGGATTTTCCGATAGGGAGCGGCAGGAGCCTTGCGACCATGGCGGAGGAGCTCGAGCGCATCGGCGCCGAATACCATTTGACGGTGTGCAACACGTGGAAGCACAGCGGCATCGGCAGGCTGAACTGGAAGCACTACTGCAATTCCGCCGTGGCGGAGGCGGCGGATTACGATCCGCAGGCGGAGTACGGTGCGCCGTATCCCATGTATGCAGATCAGGTGCATCTCAACGCCGAGGGGTATGCAAGGCTCGGTGAGTGCATCGCCTCATGGGCGGAGCTTGCGTGAATAGGCGCACGGGATATGGGGAATACTTTTCCCGAGATCACCGCCCCTCGGCGGAGAAAAGGATGGGAAAAGATGACACAGACGGACACGGTGCGACTGCTTCGCGAATGTGATGCGGGGCTGAAGATGGGTGCGCGGACACTTGACGAGATGCTCGGGCACGTCAAGACGGCGGAGCTGAGAGAGAAGCTTATCGGCAGCATGGAGGAGCACGAGCGGCTGATAATGCGCGTATCCTCCGAGCTCAAAAAGGAGGGCGCGGACGGCAAGGAGCCCGCGGCGGCAAAGGGCATGAGCCGACTGAAGACGGGGATGAGGCTTGCGATGGACTCCTCGGAGAGCACGGCGGCGGAGCTCGTGTACGACGGCTGTTACATGGGCATGAAGGCTCTGCACAGGTACAAGAATCGGTATATCGGCGCAGACAGTCGCGCAAAGGAGCTGTGCGACGGCATAATCAGCGCCGAGCTGGGACTGAGCGAGGATATGCAGCCGTATCTGTAGAAAAAGAGGCGGACTGCACAGACGGGATCCCGTCTGTGCAGTCCGCGATATTATTTCCCGACGCAGAAGCGTGAGAATATTCCGTTTACTATCTCCTCGGAAACTCCTCTGCCGTCGGTACGGCGGAGGGAGGCGAGGGCAAGCTCGGCATCCGAGCAGACGGCGTCCTCGGGGGCGCCGTTCTCAAGCTCCGCCGCCGCTTCGCGCAGGAGGGAGGCGGCAAGCTCAAGCTCCGCTCTCCGCGCGGCATCCCAGATCACGGCATCGGTGCCGACGGTGAGCTCACCGAGCCCGTACAGCTCGGAGACTGTCCTGCCGAGCTCCTCCATTCCGTCGCCCGTGGCGGCAGAGACGGTCACGACCGCTCTGTGGCGATCCCTCAAAAGCTCCGTCTCTTTCTCGGAGAGAGCGAGACCCATATCGGATTTATTTACGACAGCCACGGTGCAGACATCTCTGCCCAAGGCTCGTTTTTCTATTTCGTCGATGAGGCGCAGATCTCCGTCATCGAGCCCGCGCGAGCCGTCGTAGACGGCAAGTATCAGCTCCGCCTCATCCATTCGTCGGAGGGCGCGGTCTACGCCGATCGCTTCGACCTCGTCGGAGGTGCTCCTGATCCCCGCCGTATCCCAGATACGCAGGGTGATACCGCCGAGATCGACCGTATCCTCAAGCACGTCGCGGGTAGTTCCGGCGACGGAGGTCACGATGGCACGATCGTCGCGGGCGATGGCGTTATAGAGCGAGCTTTTGCCGACGTTCGGCTTACCGCAGATGAGAGTTTGCACGCCCTCGGCAACGGCGCGACCCGTTCTGAAGGTGGCGGCAAGTCCGCTTGCCTCATCTGCCGCCGCGAGCAGCTCACTTTTCAGGCGCTCGGAGCCGAGCTCGTCGATATCCTCATCGGGATAATCTATGAGGGCGAACAGGTTGGACAGCACGGCGGAGACCTTATCCGCGATCTCGGAGAGTCTGTCGGAGAGGACGCCTCTGATCCCGGACGAGGCGAGCTTCATTTTGGAGTGGGTATCGGCATCGAGGAGGAGGCCGACAGCCTCGGCTTCGCTGAGGGTGAGCTTTCCGTTGAGGAAGGCGCGGTGGGTGAATTCACCCGCCTCTGCGGGGACGGCTCCGGCGGCGAGCACCGCTTCAAGCACGCAGCTCGTCACGAGGATCCCGCCGTGGCAGGACAGCTCCGCGGTATCCTCTCCCGTAAAGGAGGCGGGAGCCTTATAGAAGGTGGCGACACCCGTATCAACGGTATTCCACTCGGTCGCGGACGGTAAGTCCGCAGCAAGCGAAGCGGTCGAAGCGATCGCGGACGGTAAGTCCGCAGCAAGCGAAGCGGTGACTATACTCCCGTACACGGCAGTCCGCGGCGCATCTATCGGGTGGATTCTTCCGCTCGGGCGGAACACCCTCCCGAGGATCTCCGCTGTCTTATCTCCGCTGATCCGCACAACGGCGATCCCGCCTTTTCCGTGCGGTGTCGATATCGCGGCTATTGTCCGATCTTGCTGGATCATATCTTTTTCCTTTCCTTATCTTTCATGGGGAACGCAAGCTTTTTCGAGAAGGACGCGCCGCTTTTTCGAGAAGAAAAGCATCGCTTTCTTGAAAGAAAGCTTGGCAAAGAACTTTAATCTGGTGTAGCCATATAGGATTACTAAAGCGATAGGCGCAAAGAAATGTACATTTCTTTGCAAAAGGGGCAAAAAAGGGAATACCGAAT
>CAZVXL010000043.1:0-8101 GCA_964631595.1 uncultured Lachnospiraceae bacterium
TTGAGGCAGGCGTGCCCTACATTCGCCTCACCTGCGACGGAAGCGGTGACAACGGTAATGAGGGCTTTACGATCACAGTCACCCCCGAGGGAAATGTCGAGATCCTCGGCGGACTGAAGCGCGGCTGTCTCTATGCGGTATACGATATCGCGGAAAAGTGGCTCGGCATGAGATTTGTCGCGTATGATTACACGTACATTTACGAGGCTGACGAGATACTCATCACCGAGGCGGACAGCTACTCCGACGCACCTAAGATGAATATGCGCTACCCTGCGAACTATACGAACAACAAGCCGAGCGAGGGATCTGCGATCGGTTTCTTGGAGCTGAGAAGCTTTGCACCCGTACACAAGATAAACGGTCTGTCCAACGAGGCAAAATACGGCTATGCGGAGCTTATCGGAACGAGCCACGGTATTTACAGATTTTGGGGAGTGGATGCGCGCGCGGTAAACGAGTGCTACAACGATGATGCTCTGAATGAGCAGGTAATTGACGGGATAACGGAGTACCTTGAGGCGGCAAAGAAATCGGGCGCGCTCTACAGGGGCGAGAGGTTCACTGTGGATCTCGGGCAGAATGACAACAACAGCTTTTGCTACTGCGATGCCTGCTTTGCGGTGATGCAGGAGGAGGGCTCATACTCCGGAAATATCGTCAGACAGGCGAATATGATCGCAGAGCACTTTGCCGAGGAATATCCGCAGGTGATGTTCAGCGTATTTGCGTATTGGGGAACGGAGAAGCCGTGCAAGACAAGGCTTAACGATCAAGTGTCGATAGAGTATTGCGTGATAGCTCCCTGCTACGGCGGTCCCCTTGACGGAAGCGAATGCAGACCCGACAGGATAGGGCATGACGGGCGCACTGCCGAGGACGAGAAGAACAATATCAAGGCTTGGGCACAGCTTGCGAAGTACCTTGACGTAAGGCTGTACTATTTCACCGAGAGCTTTGATATGCCGAACAACGTAATGAATCTTCTGTATGCCGACATGAAGTACATATACGAGCTCGGCGTGCGGAATCTGTACGTTGAGATAGAGTATGACGTGCTTGATTTCGATTTCCACTATCCCGCATCGTACCTTATGGCAAAGCTGATGTGGGATCCGACGATGCCGGAGGAGAAATACATCGCCCTCAGAGACGAGATAATGCTTCTTACCTACGGCGACGGGTATGAATATATCCTTGAATATCTTGAGCTGTACAACAGCTTTATCCGTTGCATAAACGGCGTTGATTGGGGCGGACTTCTTGATTATCCCAAGGTGGCGGCGGGCTCGGAATACGCCCTTTGGCTGTTTGATTCGGCGGAGGCGCTCACGGGCAGTGCGCGCGAGTCATACTTTGTGCGTATGCTGAAGGCCCACGTGATCTACAATGCGATATGCGTGTGGTACGAGAGCAAGACGCTGAACGGCACCGCCGAGGAAAAGGCGTACATGGCGGAGCTGTACGATGAGCTGAGGGCGCTCCTTGAGGAATCCCACGTCGTATATTTGGACGGATGGCTGGAGAGCCCCGTCGCGGATATCGACTGGAACGGGGATCCGTTCGACTGGACGGTGACACCGTATACGGGAAAATGATACGGTGCCCCACGGGCACATAAATTACTACTGTTTTTGCGAGGACTTAATATGGCATATATTTGCAGAGCAATAACCACGGACGGCAGTGCGAGGATCATATTCACCGATTCTGCCGATATAGTCAGGAGGGCATCGGAGATACACGGTACCTCCAAGACGATGACGGCAGTGCTCGGACGGGCACTTACCGCCGCATCTCTCATGGGCTCTCTTTTGAAGGATAAGGATAATTCCCTCACACTGCAATTCAAGGGGGACGGCCCCGCGGGCACGGTGATCTGCGTATCGGACTATGCGGGAAACGTGCGCGGCTGTGCCGATCATCCCGAGGTGGAGCTGCCTCCGAACAAGGCGGGTAAGCTTGACGTGGGCGGCGCTATAGGCGGCGGCAGTATGTACGTCATAAAGGATATGGGAATGAATGAGCCGTACGTGGGAGTGTCGAAGCTTGTCAGCGGCGAGATCGGTGACGACGTTACGGAGTATTTCGCCGCGAGCGAGCAGACTCCGTCGGTGTGCGCTCTCGGAGTTCGCGTCGATAAGGAGAAGCACTGCACCGCAGCGGGTGGATTTCTGATACAGCTCCTGCCGGGGGCTGATCCCGATCTTATCCCGAAGCTGGAGCAGAACATCGCAAATATGCAGTCGGTGTCGTATATGCTGTATTCGGGCAAAACGGGCGAGGAGATAATCGCGGAGGCGTTTGCCGGAATCGAATATGAGATGTTCGATGAGTTTGATACGGCGTACGTCTGCACCTGCTCAAGGGAGAGATATCTCACTGCTCTTGCGGGGCTTTCCGACGGAGATATGGACAGCCTCAGAGACGGCAGACCGATCGAGACGGAATGTCATTTCTGCGGCAAGCGCTACAGCTTTTCGCTTGAGGAGATCGAGGAGAAGCGGCGGGAAAGATCTGTCGGTGCAGACGAATGAGCCTTCGAAATGTGCTGTTCGATCTTGACGGAACGCTGACCGACCCCGCCGAGGGAATCACCGGTTCCGTGGCACACGCGCTTCGACGAATGGGGCTTCCCGTGCCGCCCGTAAGGGAGCTGTACTGCTATATCGGGCCGCCGCTTGCATACGGCTTTACGGAATTTGCGGGCGTGCCCGAGGAGCGCGCCGCCGATGCCGTGGCGTACTACCGCGAGTATTTCGCGGACAGGGGAATATTTGAGAATGAGCTGTACGCGGGCGTGCCCGAGCTTCTCTCGGGGCTGAAGGACGCCGGCTGCGGCGTGTATCTTGCTACATCAAAGCCTACCGTGTATGCGGAGCGGATACTTGAGCATTTCGGGATAGCGGACAGCTTCGACGGAGCTGTCGGAAGTGAGCTTGACGGCAGACGCACGGACAAGGCGGAGGTGATAGCTCACCTGCTTGAGAAATACCGCATCCCGAAAGAGGACGCGGTAATGGTCGGTGACAGGAAATTCGACATACTCGGCGCGGCGGCGGCGGGGATAGATGCGATAGGCGTATCCTACGGCTACGGCTCGGCGGAGGAACTCTCCGAGGCGGGAGCATCCGTGATAGCCGCAAGCCCGAGCGAGCTGAGAGCACTGCTCTGTGAGATATAAAAGATCGGCTGTAGAGCTATGCACTACAGCCGATCTGTTTTACCCTATCAGGCGTCCTTGCCCTTATCGGCAAGGCGATCCTTACGGAGATTTATGAAGTATACGACAAGATTCATGGATACGACCACGAGATTGAAGAAGTATACGATGAGCACGTAATTGATCTGACCGCCGATCAGCTTTGCCGTGATTCCGGCGATGTAACCGATGATTATGAGCAGAATGAACTGCAGGCTCATGCCCTTCGCGCTTGCCGCCTTGATGTTCTTTGCGAGAGAGATCGGCCATGAGCAGCCGAAGCACAGCAGCATTACAGCTTCAAGAAGATTTTGCATAGTTTGTCCCAGCTTTCTTTTTTTAATATATTATACCACCGGTAGCGAGATATGTCAAATGATAACGGCAAGTATTGCGATATAGTGTTCGAACTAATGCGATTTCACATTTCGAAGTAATATTTCACCCACCCGAAAGAGTGGAGCTAACTAAAAACCGACTTGTCGAAACAAGTCGGTTTTTGTGGCGCGCCCTGGGAGATTCGAACTCTCGACCTACCGGTTCGTAGCCGGGCACTCTATCCGCTGAGCTAAGGGCGCATACTGACGGGTATCCGTACAGCTTATATATAATAGCACATTTTGCAGGCTTTGTCAATAGCAAAAAGCGAAAAAACATGAAATAGTGGGTCGAAAATTCCCCGAGGTCGGGAAGCCCCGACGGGCGGATTGACAAAGTTATCCTTGGAGGTGGAGTGAATTGGGGTCGGGAAGCCCCGAGCCGAGAAGCCTCGGCGGGCGGACTGACAAAGTTATCCTTGGCGGTGGGGTATGTCGAGGTCGGGAAGCCTCGAGTCGGGAAGCCCCGACGGGCGGATTGACAAAGTTATCCTTGGAGGTGGAGTGAATTGGAGTCGGGAAGCCCCGAGTCGGGGAGCCCCGACGGGCGGGCTGACGAAGTTATCCTTGGCGGTGGAGTGAGCCGAGGTCGGGAAGCCTCGACGGGCGGACTGACGAGGCTGCCCTTGGCGGTGGCGTACCGATGGCTTTATTCCGGTACACGCCCACCGCAGATGCGCGGGCGCGCGTGTGCGACCGAGCTTTTAATTTTTACATAATGAGAGGTGACCGTTTATGAACACAAAGGAGATTTTATTTGAGCTCAGGACAAAGGCGGGGCTTTCGCAGAACGAGCTTGCCGAGCGGGTATTCGTGACACGTCAGGCGGTCTCACGCTGGGAGAACGGCGAGACCGTACCGAACACCGAGACTTTGAAGCTTCTGTCGCAGCTCTTTGACGTTTCGATCAACACACTTCTCGGCTCTCCGAGACAGCTCATCTGCCAGTGCTGCGGTATGCCGTTGGAGGACTCCAACACAAGCAGGGAGAAGGACGGCTTTTTTAACGAGGACTACTGCAAATGGTGCTATGCGGACGGGAAATATATGTATCACAATATGGATGAGCTGATAGAGGTCTGCGTGAAGCATATGGCAAATGACCGCTTTTCTCCCGAGCAGGTTCGCGAATACATGAAAGAGACTCTGCCAAGGCTGGATTACTGGAAAACGTACAAAAATCTTGACGGGGCGGAGCAGTTTGAGGAATTCAAAAGGAAGCTCATGGACGAGATCAACGGACTGCACATAGAAGGAATGCCGAGGGTCGAGGCACTCAATGCGCTTGTGGGCGGATATGTCAATCTTGAATATCGGCTCCCGAACGGGATATGCGCGAAATTCCTTGATGACGGGGCGACGTATCTCGGAAATCAGCTTGAATGTGAGCTTGGCGGTGACAGATGCTTCGGTGTCGTTGCCAACATGGATTTTATCCTCGTCTGCACCTACGAGGCACAGGGCAAGGATCCCGAGCTTTTGATCTACAAAAAGAGGTGAGTGCTCGGACGCATCGCAAAAGAGTGCGGAGGTGTTGACATCTCCGGGCGATTCGGGTATAATATACACGATCGCTCGGAGGGCAGATCATTCATCGGAAATGATCAGCCGGATAAGGCGCAGGTTGGAATGCCTGTACTTATCCGGCTGTTTTTATGAGGAGATATTATGAGTACCCAAACAAACAGCTTTTACGCCGAAACCCCGCCGGTAAAGCTTTTCTTCAGAGCCGCCGCGCCCGGTGTCATCGGTAGGCTTGCAATGTCGGTCTATAGTATTATAGAGGGAATATTCGTCGGTAAATTCATCGGCGGCGATGCCTTTGCCGCAATGAATCTTGCCATGCCGCTCGTCTTCATCACCTTCGCATTGTCGGATATGGTGGGTGTCGGCTCGTCGGTGCCGATCTCCATCGCGCACGGCAGAGGCGACCGCGAGCGGGCAAACAACATATTCTCCGGCGCTGTGCTCCTGATAGTCCTTGCGGCTGTCGTAACGGGCGCTCTCATGTTTGTATTCGCCCCCTCCATCATGCGTCTGATGGGAGCCGACGGCGACGTGGCACGGCTTGCGGTCACGTATCTGCGGATCTACGCTATGCTGAATCCGCTGACGGCGCTCGTTTTCGCAATGGACAATTACATGAAGATCTGCGGGCTTTTCCGCCGCAGCATGATACTGAACATTTTCATGTCCTTCCTGCAAATAGCACTGCTCGTCCTGCTTGTGGCTGTCCTGAAGCTCGGTCTGACGGGCGCCGCGCTTGCGATAAATCTCGGAATGGTGATATGCAGTATCATCGCGCTGATACCCTTCGTCCGCGGCAAGACATTGCTCAAATTCAAGAAGCCGAGGCTTGATGCGGAGATACTGAAAAAGATCGTTTCCTGCGGCTCTCCGACCTTCCTCAACAACGTTGCCGGACGTCTTTTCGCGCTCATCATGAATGTCCTGCTCATTCGCATGGGCGGTACTACGGCTGTATCGGCATTCTCGGTGCTCATGTATTGCAACGATCTCGTTCAGCCGTTCCTTTACGGCCTTTGCGATTCCATGCAGCCCGCAATCGGCTTCAACTGGGGTGCCGAGGCGTACAAGCGCGTAAAGAGCCTTGCAAAATGCATCTTTTCCGCCGCCGCTGCGGTCTCCTGCATCGCGGCACTGCTGATGCTGCTGTTCCCGAGGGAGCTGTCCTCGGTATTCGTCAAGAAAAGCGAGGCGGAGCTGCTTGAGCTGTGCACTCACGCTCTGCGGCTTTTCAGCCTCCAGCTTTTCCTCAGATGGTTCTGCTATTCATCGCAGAGCTTTTACAATGCGATCGAAAAGCCGAGGAATGCCGCCATCATCTCACTTTCGACGGCGTTCGTATTCCCCCTTATCGCGGTCACGGTGCTTTGGCCGCTCGGGCTTGACGGACTTTGGCTGAATCAGGCGGCAACGTACATACCCGTATCCGTTATTGCGCTGATAATGCTGCGTCGAACGCAAAAGGAGCTTGCGCCCCACATCGGGCGATGAGCGCCGTGCGGGATCCGGTCGCGCTTAAAATGCTCCGCACTTGTCTCGGACAAGTGCGGAGCATTTATCTTATTTTTCTATCCTCGGCTGTGCGTTTCTTTTTCGCCAGTCCTTCGACGGATCGAAGCCGTTGCCGTTCCTGCGGCTTTTGAAGAAAGCCTTCAGCATGGCGGAACATTCCTCTTGAAGCACGCCCGCCGCAACTGTCGGGTGGTGATTCAGCGGATAGCTGTTCATATCGAACAAGCCGCCTGCGGCACCCGCCTTGCGGTCGGTTGCGCCGAACACCACTCTCCCGATGCGCGCATTTACGATCGCGCCCATGCACATGGGGCACGGCTCAAGAGTCACGTACAGCTCACAGGCGGGAAGTCTCCAGCCGCCGAGAGCCCTGCACGCTGATTCGATTGCAAGAAGCTCGGCGTGAGCCGTTGCCACGCGGTCGCGCTCACGTCTGTTTCCCGCCGAGGCTATAACCTGTCCGTCGCGGACTATCACCGCGCCCACAGGAATCTCGCCCCGTGCCGCCGCCGCCACCGCCTCTTTTATGGCAAGGTGCATGAAATATTCATCTCTTGTGCAGACCATCAGTCACCGAAGCCCCCGTTTACCGAGATGACCTGTGCGGTAATATACGATGCCGCATCCGATGCAAGGAACAGCATGGGCGCCGCCGCCTCCTCGGGTGTACCGAAGCGACCGAGCGGTATTTCCTCCGCAAGGGCGGCTCTGTCGCCGTCCGAGAGGTCGTTGTTCATATCGGTATCTATCACGCCGGGGGCGATACAGTTCACCGTGATGCCCGACGGTGCCAGCTCACGCGCCACAGCCTTGGTCATTCCGATGATCGCCGCCTTTGATGCGGAATATACGCCCTCCATGGAGGCGCCGCTGATGCCCCAGACAGACGAGGTGGTGATGATCCGTCCGGATTTTTGCGCCACCATATACGGAATGACGGCTTTTATACAGCGGAAGGTGCCTCCGGCGTTTGTATTCATGACGTGCTCCCAATCGGCCTCGGATTCGGCATCGAAGAAGTTCTTATGCGCTATACCCGCGACACAGATGAGCACGTCCACACCGCCGAG
The DNA here is from genome assembly GCA_964631595.1 of uncultured Lachnospiraceae bacterium. Lineage (GTDB taxonomy): Bacteria > Bacillota > Clostridia > Oscillospirales > CAG-272 > UMGS1312. The sequence goes on from CAZVXL010000043.1 coordinate 7,689, forward strand.
AAGGTCGATCGCCTGCTTGATCGCAGAGGCACAGCTCTCGGGCTGTGAAACATCCGCCTTGATCGGCGTGGCGCCCGTGGCGGCGGCGAGGGCTTTTGCATCTTTATCGGATGAGCGGTACAGGAACGCGACCCGATCGCCGTTATTACAGAACAGCCGAACGGCGGCTCTGCCGATTCCGCGAGTTCCGCCGGTGATGACAACACGTTTCATACGCATCTCCTTTGGGTTGATATTATGGGGGTATCGGGGTCGTGCCGGTAGCACCGAGCCGGGTCGGGAAGCCCCGAGCCGGGTCGGCAGCGCCGACAGGCAAATAGAGCCGAGATGCCTCGGCGGGCAAATAGACGAAGTTTGGTTTAAGGGTATTGTTTTGCTTTCTACATAGAGCGGTTGCGCTTCGCGCCGCCCGC
>CAZVXL010000044.1:0-8017 GCA_964631595.1 uncultured Lachnospiraceae bacterium
TTAAATGAAGCTTTTGGTTACTTTTCATTTCACTATGAAAAGTAACGAAAGAAAAGCCCGTGAGGTAGTAGGGGAAGACAAAACCCTTGGACGAAACGTGGTAGAAACGGAGCGGGCGGCGCGAAGCGCAACCGCTCTATGTAGAAAGCAAAACAATACCCTTAAATAAAACTTCGTCAATTTGCCCGCCGAGGCTTCTCGGCTCGGGGCTTCCCGACTTACTTTTCATTTCACTATGAAAAGTAACGAAGAAAAAGCCCGTGATGTAGTAAGGGGAGACAAAACCCTTGGACGAAACTTAGTTGAAACGGAGCGGGCGACGCGAAGCGAACCGCTCTACGTAGAACAGCTTACAATGCCCTTAAATAAAACTTCGTCAGTTTGCCAATTCTCAGGAGGCGTCATGAATAAAAAAAATAAAGCCCTCGTCGTGATCCTGCTGCTCCTCGTCGCCGCAGTCATCATAACCTTCACCGCAGTCCTGCGACCGCTCCTCACCGAAAATAATACCGAGGAGGAGCCGGCTGTCACTCAAGAAGGTGAGACTATCGGAGCTCTCGGAAAATACCAGATCTATAAACAGCTTGAGCGAAGCGAGATGAAACGGATCTATGTTCATAACTCCTTCGGAGAATACGCCTTCGTGCGCGATAGCAGCGGCGAATTCGTGATAGAGGGCATGGAGGATCTCTCCTATAACGAAAAATACCTCTCCGTGCTCATCTCCGTCGTCGGAAATCCGCTTGCCCTTGCAAAGGTCGATTCCGGCTCCGACCGCTATGACGAGTACGGTATCACCGATTCCGATATCTACTGGGAGATCACCGCGACAAACGGAAAGATCTACCGTATGACCGTCGGTCATATGACTCATACCGCCGGCGGCTACTACGTCAGCTACGCCGACAGAGAAGCCGTGTACGTGCTCGGCGGAGATCTCTCCTCCGCCATAGACGTAGCGGGCGGCGGCACGTCTCTCGACGTCACCGTGCTTCGCCCGATCGAATTTTACGTCACCCCCGTCCTTGTCGCCGGTATCGACTCGAACGACTTCTATCTGATGAATAACTTCACCGTCTTCAAGGATGAGGAAAAATTCCTCTCCGTGAAGATCGTCGATAAGGAGGATCAGGTCAACCCCGACGCCATCGTTGAAAATATCCTCACCTATCCCGCCGAATACAATACCAACGACGATATCTACTACCAGATACTCCAAAAGGTGTCCGTGCTTGCCGGCACCGAGACCGTAGATGCCACCGCCACCGATGCGGATTTTGAGAAATACGGTCTCGCAAACCCGAAATACATGATCGTCTTCGACTATAATAAGATAAGCTACGCGATAATCGTGAGCGCCGCTCTCGAAGACGGCTCCTACTACGCCACATCAAGCTTTAATCCCACCGTGATAGTCAAGGTGGACGGCGAAAACCTAAACTTCCTTGAGGAGGAGCTGCTTTACTGGGTATCCCCGAATCCCTTTGCCTACAGCATAACCTCGGTTGAAAAGATCTCCGTCACGGGCAAGAACACCGACCTTGAATTCTACCTCAGACACGGCACCGATTCCGCAAACAAGGCAACGCTGACCGTTGATGCGATAAACAACATCACGGGCAAGAGCCGCACCATTGCAGATGCCGATGACGTGTGGAATTTCCGCTCCGCCTACCGCACCATGCTTTACACGCAGATCGAAGCCGCCGTTCCCCTCACCGAGGAGGAGATCGACGCCCTCACCGCCGATGAAAAGAGCTGTGTTCTCACCTTTGAGTACACCTTGGATTCCGGCACGAAGCGCACCCTCAAATTTATGCAGTACTCCACAAGGCGAACGCTCCTCACCGTAAACGGCGAGGGTCAGTTCTACGTCTACCTCGACCGCGCAAACAAGCTCATCAGTGACTTCAACAAGGTCTGGAACGGAGAAGCGGTTGATTCCCACGCAAAGAACTGACGCCCAACACAAAAGCACTGCCATGTCATGCAAGGAGGTATAAAATGAAGAAATATTTGCCGACAGTCACGCTGTTTCTTGCGGCGGTTCTGGTATTTCTTTACGCCTTCGGGTACTATGACTTCATATTTATAAAGCGGCCGGATGCCGTCCCCGAGGAGACTGCTCCCGAGGAGACCTCTCCGCCGGAGGATACCGTACCGCCCGAAACGGAGGCGTCCGATGCTCCCGTGACCGATGCTCCCGCGACGAATGTGTCTCCGAGTGAGCCGGTACAGCTTCCGACACTCACCGACGTGAACACGGCGGGCAGTGAGGGGTATTATCTGACGACTCAGCCGTACACCTCGGACATGATCCTTGCCGAGCTTTGCACCGCAGTGGAGAAGACGGACGCGCTCACTCTGCAAAACCGCCTTTGGAACAAGCCGGTGTACAAGTATGAATACGAGAACAGCGAGGCGGAGCTGGTGTGGACTCCCACGGAGGAGGCAATGCCGGCGCTTGAGGCGTACATGGGCTTTCTCTTTGCCGATGACGGGGAGACTGTCAGGATCTACGATTCCTACGGGAAATATCTGAATCGCTTCAGCTCGGGCTATTACGAATTTGCCTACAAGCGCGATGCAAGCGGGAATCCACTGCTCCGCAGAGCCTACAAATACACCGCCTTCACCGAGGATCGCGCGGAGAGCGCCGACTTCAAGGCGTTTGAATATTTCGCTCTCGGGGCGGACGGCGGCGTTTACGAGACTGATTACAACGATGCCGTGGAGGATCGCGGACTGATAGCGGATTACCCCGCCTATTACGGCGCGATGAGCTCCGATTTCGGCAGGAGCTGTGCGTACAACGATGTTGTTCAGAAAACGGTGAAGGGCAAGCTGAAGTCCTTCATTCGCACGCGCTGGACTATCACGCGCGACGGCGAGCCCCTGAACGATGCCGTCTACTATGCCGCGTATCCTTATTCCGAGGGCTATGCCTGTGTGACGGACGAGGAAGGGGTAATGTATTTCGTTGACGAGGACGGAAACCGCACCTTTGAGACGAAGAAGGAATATGTGAATTCCGGAAAGAGGTACGTGGTGGAGCGGCTGCTGCTCCCGTTCGACGAGTCAACGGCGCTCGGCTGCTATTATTTCGAATACGGGCTCGTCAAGGCGCGCCGCCAGATCTACGATCTCTATCAGCTCAAGGATTACGACATAATGTTCGTCATGTCCGACGAATACGTGATGCTCTATTCCGACGGAACGGAGTTTCCCGTACCCTCGGGCTATTCGGTGGATTCGTACTCAAACGGTGTCATGCTGCTTGAAAAGAACGGTGTCTACGGATACATGAATTACACGGGCGCGTGGCTGAACACCCCCGATTACGAGGATGCAAAGCCCTTTTCGGAGGGGCTTGCCGCCTGCAAGAGAAACGGCAAGTGGGGGCTCATCGACAACGGCGGTCGCACTGTATTGCCGTTTGCCTATGATTACATTCAGTCCGTTTCCTCCGGCGTGATCGTCTGTCACTCGGAGAGCGGCTGGAACACTTATTTGAAGATGTCCGCGAAGTGATCTGCGGGAACAGGAACGCAAGCTTTTTCGGGAAGAAAAGCGTCCGTTTCCATTTCACAGTATAAAAACAGGGAGTCCGAAGACTCCCTGTTTTTTCATTGATCGAAGTTAAATAGCTCGCGGGCGACGCTAAGCTGAAAAGCGTGCTTTTCCTGACTTTCCGATCTGCCGATCAGCTTCATCGCATGAGTAACTCTCTTAAAGCAAATAATGCTGTCCTCGGGGATAGCGGCAAATTCGGGATACTCCTCAAGCAGACCCGAATCCGCAAGGCGCACGCCGAGACCGGAATCCGTCATGCCGGCGACCTTCCGCCCGAGGATATCCTCCACGGGATAAAGAGCCTCGTTCACCTCCGCCGTGGCGTATAGCTCGGGATCAAGGAACATTATCACGTTCTCCCCCGATACAAGCTGTTTCATAAACGTCTCAAGGACATTGTTGTTTTCCAAAAAGTCGAACACAAAATCCTCGCCCGCGGCACGCGCCTCCTCCTGCATCTTCGCTATCCGCTCGTCGGTCTGGTATATCAGCATCTGGAAATTTACGTCTTTCCCCTCGTCATCGGAATCACCCGAGGCTTCCGATATACCCGCAGCTCGGTTCGCCGCCGCCTCTATGACGCCTATGATCTCCTCGTGCGGCTCCTTCTCGATGTACTCGCCTCCGACGTACAGCATATATACGTCGTAATCGTTCTTCTCAAACGCTATCTGCCCTATGCCTATCGCAAAGGTCAGTATGAATACAAGCGCTATCAGCGTGTGCCATTTGTAATGGTACCAGTAATTGTCAAGCCATGACTTGAGCTTTTCCATTCGTGCCACCCTTCAAACTTCCTCAGTACGTCGGCGTGTCGAGCCGCCAGCCATCCGCCTCAAGAACAAGCGTCACCGACTGCTCCTCGACCTTGTCACCCGACCGAAATTCCACCGATACGATCGCACGGTCGTGACCGACCTCCGAAAGCTTTGATGAGCCCTCGACGGGCAGCCTCTCGGGAAGCCCCTCCTCGGACAGCTTTCGGTTAATCTTCATTACGCCGCCTTCCTCAATGTATCTGGCAAACAGCGCTTCGTCATCCGTGACCTTTACTCCCTCAAAGGCTATCCTGCGTATGTCGGCGCAAAAGCTCTCGGAATATACCGCCTCCGCCGTGCCCATGAGCTCCGGCTCGGAGAGATATCTGTATTCCTCCGTCAGCGGAAGATATTCCGCCTCCGTCGCTATCCCGTCGGAGCTGTCTGTCGGCTCCTCGTGAGGTAAGCCCTCCCAGAAGAATATCCGATTTACCTCGACCGCCTGAGCCACAAGCTCCTCCGCAGCCGCAAGCACCTCATCTCCGTCCGCCGGCTCCTCCGCGCAGCCGCAGATGAATACCGAGCCTATGAAAAGCGCCGCCGCAAGCGCGGCACTTGCCACGCTCGCCGCTCCGCGCCCTCTTGCAGTTTTACTCATTTTCTTCATTCTCCGACTCCGATGCATCAACTGCCGCCTCGTCTGCTTCATCCGCTTCGTCCTCTGCATCCTCCGCGGCGGGGGATATCGCGAAATTCACAAGCACGCCGCCGTCGGCAATACGCATGACTATAACGCCCGAGGCGCTTCTGCCGTACTCGGGGATTCCGGAGGCGGGCGTCTTTATGAGAACTCCCTCGTCCGTCATCAGCATCAGATCGTCATCCTCGGCAACCATCGACATTCCGCACAGCTCACCTGTCTTTTCGGTCAGCTTGTGGCAAATGACACCCTGTATGCCTCTGCCCTTCGCATCAAACAGATCTATGCTCATTCTCTTTCCGAAGCCGCGCGACGTCACAGTCACTATCTTGTGCGTTCTCTGCCACTCCTCATCACTTCTGATGACCGCCGCTCCGCATACGGCATTGTCTCCGCGAAGCTTTATTCCGCGCACGCCTGCGGCGGTTCTGCCCATCGCACGCACCTTCGACAGATCGAATCTTGCGGCTACGCCGTCCTTTGTGGCAATTATGATATCGTCGCCGTCTTTTGCAAGATCGACGAACATCAGCTCGTCATCACCGTCAAGAGTTATCGCAAGCTTTCCGCCTCTGCGCTGATTCTCGAACTCCTTCATGCTGGTGCGCTTGATAACTCCGCGCCTTGTGACCATTACGATGTGTCCCTCAAAGGTCAGGCTCGGCACGGCTACTATCGCGGATACGCTCTCGCCCTCCATGAGCTCAAGTATGTTCACGATGTTCGTGCCCTTCGCCGTCCGCGATGCCTCGGGTATCTGGTACGCCTTCTTGCAGTAGACTCTGCCGAGGTTAGTGAAGAACAGCAGGAATTCGTGGCTGTGTGCCACCTTGACTCTCGTGATGAAGTCCTCATCCTTGGTTCCCATTCCGATAACGCCTCTGCCGCCTCTGCGCTGTGCGGTGTAATCCGCCGTGTTCTGGCGCTTGATGTAGCCGGCATCCGTCATCGTGATAACGCAGTTGTGCCTCTCGATGAGATCCTCTATCAGTATCTCATCCTCCGCCTCGATTATCTCCGTTCTTCTCTCGTCACCGTACTTGTCGCGGATGCGTATCATCTCCTCGCGGATTATCGCCTTTACCTTGTTCTCGTCGGCAAGTATCGCGCGGAGCTCTCCGATACGCTCGTACAGCTCACGCAGTCTCTCCTCGATCTTGTCTCTTTCAAGTCCGGAGAGCCTTCCGAGAGGCATGGAAACTATCGCCTGCGCCTGTGCATCCGACAGGCTGAAGCGCTCCATAAGCGCCGCCTTTGCCGAGGGAATATCCGCCGATGCGCGAATAAGCTTTACCACCTCGTCGATATTGTCTATGGCGATCTTGTAGCCCTCGAAGATGTGAGCCTCGCGCTCCGCCTTGTCAAGCTCAAAGCGCGTGCGGCGAACTATAACCTCCTCTTGGAACTCGATATAGTTACGCAGTATCTCCTTCAGTCCTATCTGCTTCGGCTCGCCCTTTACGAGGGCTACCATATTCATCGCGCAGGTGTCCTGAAGCTGGGTGTATTTGTAAAGCTGATTGAGGATCACGTTGCCGTTGGCATCTCTACGGTATTCGATAACTATTCTGATGCCGTTCTTCATATCCGATTCGTCTCGGATCTCCGTGATTCCCTCTATGACCTTCGACTTGACCTTATCCGCCATAGCCTCGATCATTGAGCTCTTATTTACCTGATAGGGGATCTCCGTAACGATTATCCTGTGATGCTCCTCATCGACCTCCGCCTTTGAGCGCATGGTCACTCTGCCGCGACCTGTCGCGTATGCCTCGTATATTCCGGCGGAGCCGTATATCGTCGCCGCCGTCGGAAAATCGGGCCCCTTGATATACTTCATTATCTCGGTCAGAGGCGCATCGGGATTATCCATATAGAACAGAGTTCCGTCGATGACCTCGGTGAGGTTATGCGGGGGTATATTCGATGCCATACCTACGGCGATTCCGATAGTGCCGTTTACGAGCAGATTCGGGAAGCGCGACGGGAGCACCGTGGGCTCCTTTCGGCTGTTATCGAAGTTCGGCATGAAATCGACAACGTCCTTATCTATATCCCGCATGAGCTCATCGGATATACGGCTCATTCTCGCCTCGGTATAACGGTACGCGGCAGCGCCGTCTCCGTCGATGGAGCCGAAGTTACCGTGACCTTCTATAAGAGGATAGCGGAGGGAGAAATCCTGCGCCAGTCGCACCATTGTACCGTAAACGGCGGCATCACCGTGGGGGTGATATCTACCGAGCACGTTACCGACGGTCGTTGCGGATTTACGGAACGGATTTGAATGGACAAGTCCGTCCTCGTACATTGCGTACATTATCCTTCGCTGACCGGGCTTCATTCCGTCTCTTACATCGGGGAGAGCTCTATCGATGAGGACTGACATGGAGTATTCCATGAACGCTGTTTTGAAGCGATCTCCCATATCCACATCGACGATCGTTTGATTTTGGAAGCTGAGATCCTGATTTTGATCTCGTCTTACATTCTTTTTTGCCAAAATATACCTCCTATGGGAGTTAATCTTAATTTACGTTATTTGGTCGGCAGCGCCGAGCCGGGTCGGGAAGCCCCGACAGGCAAATAGAGCCGAGATGCCTCGGCGGGCAAATAGACTTAGTTTTATTTAAGGGTATTGTAAGCTGTTCTACGCAGAGCGGTTGCGCTTCGCGCCGCCCGCTCCGTTTCTACCACGTTCCGTCCAAGGGCTTCGTCTCCCTCTCTACCTCACGGTCTTTTCTTCGTTACTTTTCATACTGAAATGAAAAGTAAGTCGGGTCGGCAGCGCCGACGGGCAAATAGACGAAGTTTAGTTTAAGGGTATTGTAAGCTGTTCTACGCAGAGCGGTTGCGCTTCGCGCCGCCCGCTCCGTTTCTACCACGTTCCGTCCAAGGGCTTCGTCTCCCTCTCTACCTCACGGTCTTTTCTTCGTTACTTTTCATACTGAAATGAAAAGTAAGTCGGGTCGGCAGCGCCGACAAG
>CAZVXL010000045.1:0-7849 GCA_964631595.1 uncultured Lachnospiraceae bacterium
TGTATAGAAATACCAGCGGATCGCATCTGCACCGTATGTATCAAGTGCCTCAAACGGATCCACGGCATTGCCCTTGGATTTGGACATTTTCTGACCGTCCTCGTCCTGCACGAGACCGAGCACGATGACGTTCTTGTAAGGTGCCTTGTCGAACAGGAGCGTGGAGATGGCAAGCAGTGAGTAGAACCAGCCTCTTGTCTGATCTACAGCCTCGGAGATGAAATCCGCGGGGAACTGAGACTCGAAAAGCTCCTTATTCTCAAAGGGATAGTGATGCTGTGCGAAGGGCATGGAGCCGGAGTCGTACCAGCAGTCGATGACCTCGGGAACTCGGTGCATCTTGCCGCCGCACTCCAGACAGTTGAGCTCAACCTCGTCGATATAAGGACGGTGGAGCTCTATATCCTCGGGGCAGTTATCGGACATACTGCGAAGCTCCTCGATAGAGCCGATGCAGTGCTTATGACCGCAGGAGCACTCCCAGATCGGGAGCGGCGTGCCCCAATATCTGTTACGGCTGATTCCCCAATCCTGAACGTTCTCAAGCCAGTCACCGAAGCGTCCCTTACCGATGCTCTCGGGGATCCAGTTGATGGTCGCGTTGTTCTTTATGAGCTTATCCTTGACCTCGGTCATCTTGATGAACCAGCTGTCGCGGGCGTAATAGATGAGCGGTGTGCCGCATCTCCAGCAGTGAGGATAGCTGTGAGTGAACTCGGGTGCGGAGAACAGAAGTCCGCGCTCTCTCAAGGTGCGAAGCACGAGCTTATCCGCATCCTTGCAGAAGACTCCGGCAAACTCGGTCTCCTCGGTCATATTGCCCGCCTGATCGACAAGCTGAACAAAGGGGAGCCCGTATTTTCTGCCCACATTCGCGTCATCCTCACCGAATGCGGGTGCGATATGAACTATACCGGTGCCGTCCTCCATGGTGACGTAGGTATCGCAGGTGACGTACCAGCACTTCTCCTTCGGGGACACATAGGCAAAGAGCGGCTCGTACTCCTTGTACTCAAGCTCTTTTCCGAGGTATTCACCGATGACCTCGTAGCCTCCCTCGCCCAGCACCTTGTCCGCAAGCGCGGCGGCAAGAATGTATATATCCTCGCCCTCCTCGCCGGAGACCTTTACCTTGATGTACTTGGCATCGGGGTGTACGCAGAGCGCCACGTTTGAGGGGAGAGTCCAAGGCGTGGTAGTCCACGCAAGGAACGCGCCCTCCTCACCCTTGATCCTGAACTTTGCAACGGCGGAGCGCTCCTTCACGTCCTTATAGCCCTGTGCCACCTCATGAGATGACAGCGGTGTACCGCAGCGCGGGCAGTAGGGCACGATCTTGAAGCCTCTGTAGAGAAGTCCCTTATTCCATATTTCCTTCAGCGACCACCACTCCGATTCGATAAAATCGTTGTGATAGGTGACGTAGGGATGCTCCATATCCGCCCAAAACGCAACAGTGTCGGAGAAATCCTCCCACATTCCCTTGTATTTCCAAACGGACTGCTTACATTTCTCGATAAACGGCGCGATACCGTACTCCTCGATCTGCTCCTTGCCGTCAAGGCCGAGCAGCTTCTCCACCTCAAGCTCGACCGGCAGACCGTGCGTATCCCAGCCCGCCTTACGCGGAACGTACGCTCCCTTCATGGAGTGGTATCGGGGGATCATATCCTTTATTACACGGGTAAGCACATGACCGATATGAGGCTTGCCGTTGGCGGTGGGAGGGCCGTCGTAGAAGGTGTAGGAGGGACCGTCGCGACGGATCTCGTTCTGCTTTTCGAATATTTTGTTTTGCTTCCAGAATTCAAGCGTTTCCTTTTCCTTTTCCTTGAAATCAAGGCTTGTGGACACTTTCCTGTACATTTTGTTGACCTCCTTATTGCAGTCGCACAGACAAACAAAAAACTCCGTCCTATGTCAGGACGGAGTATACCGCTGTACCACCTGCATACAATTATATGCTCCGCCTGTAACGGTGCGGCTCCGGCACGGGCTTGCGTAGGCTCACCCTGCGGCTCGGAAGTGATTTGAGCTTGGTCTGCACATCGAACTTGCACCATCTTCGACTCGCTTTGGAGCAGTAAGCTAAGCTCTGTCTTCGTCATTGCCTTTAATATGATCTCTATATCTATTAAAATACCACATTCCGCGGGAATTGTCAAGGGGTTTTCGGCATTTACGGCTCGGTGCCGCGAAAATACTTTTCTGCGATGCAGACAGCGCCGTCACTTTCTCGATTTGATTATCTTCATCCGTGAGAACTCCTCACGCTCCTTTTCCTCAAGCACGGCGGATATCTCGCGCACCGAGGCCTCCGCCTCCGGAATGATGATATTCTTCAGCGCCTTTGCCCGCTTCTGTGTCTTTTTTATCGCATCGGCAAGGCGGTAAACGCTGTTTTCCACCTCCGCCATTACCGCGGACAGCTTCTTTACCTCGATAAATCTGAGATAAGCCTCGTCAAGAGCCGAGTTGGACTCGGCAAGTCCGAACGGGGGCGCCTCGGGCGGGCGAATATCACATTCCACGATCGGGATCTCCACTCCCATTACGCTTCGGTATCTCACCGACAGGCTGTCGTCGAACGGCACATCCTCCGCCAGATCCTCGCGGAAGCCTCCCGTGATGTTGGCTCGCTGGAGCGCCGCATACGCCTCACCGAAGGTGGAATCTATCCTGCCGTGCAGCTCCGATGCCGTATTGATGAGCTGCATCATTTCGCGGATCAGGATATTCTGCTTTTTATCAAGCAGCTCGTAGCCCGTGCGGGCAAGCTCAAGCCGCTTCTTCTCCGCAAGATAATTTCCCTTTGTTGGAGCAAGCTTTGCCGTAAATACGCACCTCCTTTACGGTATACCGTCTAATGTCTCTATCCCTTATAATACTTATCGAGTATCTCGTCCTCAACACGTGAGAGCTCCGAGCGCGGCAGAACGGAGAGCACCTCCCAGCCGAGATCCAGAGATTCCTCCATTGATCTGTATTCGTCGGAGCGCTGAGTGAGAATACGCGCCTCAAACTGTCTGCCGAATTCCAGATACCGCTTATCATCGTCAGACAGCTCCTCCTCTCCGATGACGGAGGCAAGCGATCTTGCATCCATCACACGCGCATACGAGGCAAAGAGCTGACCGGAAAGCGCCGCGTGATCCTCGCGCGTAAAGCCCTCTCCGATACCGTCCTTCATAAGTCGCGACAGTGAGGGGAGGACAGACACCGGCGGGTATATTCCCGACATACCGAGTGAGCGGTCAAGCACGATCTGTCCCTCGGTGATATATCCCGTAAGATCGGGGACGGGGTGGGTGATATCGTCGTTGGGCATTGTGAGAATCGGGAGCTGAGTCACCGAGCCGCCTCTGCCGCGAACGATGCCCGCGCGCTCAAACAGAGATGCAAGATCGGAATAAAGATAGCCCGGAAAGCCCTTTCTTCCCGGAATCTCTCCCTTGGAGGAGGAAAACTCACGAAGCGCCTCGGCGTACGAGGTCATATCGGTCATGATGACGAGCACGTGCATATTTTCCTCATATGCAAGATATTCCGCGGCGGTCAGCGCAAAGCGCGGCGTCAGTATCCTCTCGACTATCGGATCGTTTGAGAGATTTCGGAACATGACGACTCGGCTTATCGCGCCGGACTGCTCGAAGCTCCGACGGAAATACTCCGCCACGTCGTTCTTTATGCCCATTGCCGCAAACACGATGCAGAATTTCGAAGCATCCTCTCCGGCAAGCCTTGCCTGCCGTGCGATCTGGGCGGCAAGCTCATTGTGGCTCATGCCCGAGCCCGAAAAGATCGGCAGCTTCTGCCCTCTTATAAGAGTTATCAGCACATCAATTGAGGATATGCCCGTGCAGATGCAGTTCTGCGGATATGTTCGCGACACGGGATTTATCGGTGAGCCGTTGATGCTCCTTTTTGTCTTGGCATATATCCCGCCCATGCCGTCGGCGGGTCTGCCCGCGCCGTCAAACACTCTGCCGAGCATCTCCGGCGACAGAGATATCTCGATCGGATGCCCGAGAAATCTCGTTTTTGTATTACTCAGTGAAATACCGGAGGTACCCTCAAACACCTGCACCACCGTGTGCTCGCCGTCAAGCTGTACCACCCTGCCCTGTCGGACAGCGCCCGAGTCGGTCCGTATCTCCACCATTTCCTCGTTCTTTATCTCGGGAATGTGCCGAAGCACAAGCAAAGGTCCCGAGATCTCCGAGGCGCCCTTGTAATCTATTATCATAATTTGCTCCTATCATGAAATCCCGACAGCACGGCTGTCTGCGGGGCTCGCACCGTCACCGTACCGTCGCCAGCGCTTCGTCTATCTCACGAATATACTCGTCAAAGCGCTCCGGCTCGGAATTGGGGATATCGTATTTCATACGGTTGAGCTTCTCGAAAAGCCCGAGCTGCTTTATGCGCGAGATCGGAACAGCCGAGGCAACAAGCCTTGCGGCTCCGTCGTGCAAATGAAGTATCACCTGCATCATGCGGCGTTGCTTATCAAGCGGGACGTAGGTATCGTCCTTGTGGAAGGCATTCTGCTGCAAAAAGCCCGTGCGAATGACCGATGCCGTCTCAAGGATCAGCTTTTGATCGTCGGGAAGCACATCGGAGCCGATGAGCTTGACTATTTCCATAAGTCTGTCCTCCTCACCGAGGAGATACGCTATCCTCCTGCGATATTCAAGGAAGCTGTCGCCGGCGTTCTCACCGAACCAGTCCTCCAGCTCCTCGCCGTACTCGCTGTAGCTCTGTATCCAGTTTATCGCGGGGTAGTGCCGTGCATACGCAAGCGATTTATCAAGCGCCCAGAAGCATCGCACATACCGCTTTGTGTTCTGTGTAACAGGCTCGGAAAAGTCGGAGCCCTGAGGTGATACCGCGCCGATGATCGTCACGGAGCCCTCTCTGCCGCCGCACGACAGCGTTCTGCCCGCTCTCTCGTAAAATTCGGAAAGTCTTGACGGCAGATACGCGGGGAAGCCCTCCTCGGCGGGCATTTCCTCAAGTCTTCCGGATATCTCACGGAGCGCCTCCGCCCAGCGTGAGGTGGAATCCGCCATTATCGCGACGTGGTACCCCATATCGCGGTAATACTCGGCAAGGGTTATTCCGGTGTAGATGGACGCCTCGCGCGCCGCCACCGGCATATTTGAGGTATTCGCAATAAGGCAGGTGCGCTCCGTCATGGGTCTGCCCGTGCGCGGATCTATCAGGGATGAGAACTCGTCAAGCACCTGACTCATCTCGTTGCCGCGCTCTCCGCAGCCGACGTAGATTATGATATCCGCATCGCTCCACTTGGCAAGCTGATGCTGGTTCATGGTCTTACCGGTGCCGAAGCCTCCGGGGATCGCGGCAGTTCCGCCCTTCGCCACGGGGAAAAGCGTGTCTATGATCCTCTGTCCCGTAATAAGCGGCACCGTCATCGGCAGTCTTTTCTTTATGGGTCGCGGCGTTCTTATGGGCCACCTGTGTGCAAGGAACAGCTCATGCTCCTCACCGCGGCTGTCGCGTATGCGGACAATTGGCTCGGTTATGGTGTAGTAGCCGTCGGGGGCTGTCCACACCACCTCGCCCGAGAGCTCGGGCGGAACAAGTGAGCGATGCGTGACGGACATAGTTTCCGCCACCTCCGCGATAACGTCGCCGCCGACAAGCATATCTCCCACCGACACGGTGACAGCCGTTTTCCATTTATCCGTCTCGGAGAGCAGGGACAGCTTTGTTCCGCGCCCGAGGAAAGGGCCGTCAAGTGCCTCAAGCTCCTTCAGCGGTCTTTCGATGCCGTCGAATATGTTATTCATTATGCCGGGGCCGAGCAGAATACTCATCGGTGAGCCCGTGCCCTCAACCGTCTCTCCGAGCCCGAGCCCCTCGGTCTCCTCGTACACCTGAATGGTCGAATACTCTCCGGAAAGTCCGATGACCTCACCTATAAGGCGCGACTCTCCTACATACACCATTTCCTTCATGAAGAAGCCGTCACTGCCGGAGGTGACTACAGGCCCGTTTATTCCTTTTATATCAGAAAGTGCCATATACTACTCCAAATTCTCAAACCACGGTAAGTCCGGATTCTCTTGCAAAGGCTTCTCTTGCCGCCGCAAGTCGGGAATCAAGAGTGCAGTCGCACTCAAGCTCCTCCGAGGTGCCCTTTATCCCGCCTACGGCAATACCTCCGCCTATCCTCACGGGAAGCCCCGTCAATGATGCCACCTCATCGGCATACGCCGCGTCGGCCTCCATCAAATACAGCGCGGCATCGGTACAGCCCTCAAGCGCTACCGCCGCATCCCTTGCAAGGCCTCGCACAAGCTCCCCATATTCGGGTGTGCTGCGGTATTCCTCAAGATGCTTGCACACCTCCGCAAACACCTCGTCCGCCATGGCATCACGTCTGCCGAGCAGCTCACATCTGAGCGCAGATTCGTCATGCGCCGCATTTTCCGCGCTGAGCCTTGCCGTCTTCAGATTTTCTCTGCGACGTGCGGCATCGGCACTGCGGCGAAGCTCCGCGCTGTATTCGCGAAGCGCGGTGTTTCCGGCTCGGTCGATCTCACGGAGCATTTGCCGTGATTTCTTCTCGGCGGCGCTGTACACCGTGTCAAGAAAGCTCTCTATCTTTTTTTCCTTCATACCAAATCTCTTTTCCTTTCGGCAGGGGCTACAGCTTTATTCCGACTGCATCCCGCACATACCCGAGCATCGCATCGCTGACTCCGGCTCCGCCGTGTCTGTCGGGGATCTCCACTATCAGCGGTCTCGGCCTTGTCAGCTTCAGGGTGTAGATATAGTCGCGGCAAAGCGACACAAGCTTTTGGGTTATCAGGATCACTCCGATATCCTCTCTGTCCATTGCCTCGGTCAGTGCGGCTTGCACCCGATCGGCATCGTGAATGACCTCTCCCGCAACTCCCGCAAGGCGCATACCCATGACCGTATCTTTATTATCGCTGAGCAAATAAAACTTCATGGCATCACCGTTCTCAAATGCGGTACCGCTTATACCTTGGCAAGTATCAGAATGGACACAAGCAGTCCGTAGAGGGCGATTCCCTCTCCGAGTGCCACGAAGATCAGCGCCTTACCGAATGCCTTGGGATCCTCCGAGGTAGCGCCGATCGCCGCAGGAGCGCCTGCCGCAACCGCGATACCTCCGCCGATTCCGGACAGACCGGTAACTATTGCCGCGGCGATATATGCCATACCTGCGGCAAAGCCGTTTCCGTCGGATGCGCTCTCGATCTCATCGGTCTCGTCTGCTGCATCGGCTATCTGCTCGGAGCTCTCGGGAGTCTCGGCGGCTATTTCCTCGGCTGCCGAGGGCAGAGCGGCTGTTCCGATACAGATTACGGCTCCCGCCGCCACGAACATACAGAGCTGGCGGACAAGTGCGCGCTTAGGCGACGAGCCGTTTCTCACGAGGCGAACGGCGTATGCCACGGTAGCGGTCAAAATTGCGAAGGGAGCAAGCATAAGAATTGCTGTAACAAGTGAGTTCATTTTTAATTCCTCCGAATAGGTTATTATATATTTTTATCCCGATGAGGGATTTATTTTTACGCAAGTGTCTGCCCAGTCGGTAGCACCGAGCCGAGAAGCCTCGGCGGGATCGGCAGCGCCGACAGGCAAATTGAGCCGGTAGCACCGGCGGGCAATTTGACGGAGTTTGGTTTAAGGATTTTGTTTTGCTTTCCACATGGAGCGGTTGCGCTTCGCGCCGCCCGCTCTGTTTCCAGCACGCCTCATCCAAGGGCTTTGTCTTTCCCTCTACATTTCGGCTCTTTCTTCGTTACTTTTCATAGTGAAATGAAAAGTAAGTCGGGAAGCCCCGAGC
>CAZVXL010000046.1:0-7834 GCA_964631595.1 uncultured Lachnospiraceae bacterium
CGGAGAGGGTGAGAGCGCCCGCCGCATTTTCCGCAAATACCGTCGCAGTGCAGGTAAAGACGGTCGCCGCCGTCAGGAACAGTGTCAGTAGCTTTTTCATAGCCTTGCTTCCTTTTTGTACGTTTACGGCAATGCCGTTTAGACCATTATAACAAAAGCTCTGTGAAAATTCAACGAATCGTGACGAATTTACCGAATGGTTACAATTGGGCTTCCCGCACCGAGGCGGCACGGCAAAATCCCCCCGAGCCCGCAGCTTTCGGGGCTTGACAAGCGCGCGCGGCTGTGCTATAATCTACCCGAACCGCAAATGAGCAGTTTGACAGGGGTGCTGAGGCTTTGGCTGAGGCTGAGATGGGAAACCGAACCCTATAACCTGATACGGGTAATTCCGGCGTAGGGAGAATCAAAGCGACTCGATTTATCGTTCTGACTGTCACCGTACGGATTGCTGCCGTGCGGTATTTTTATTTGTGAGGTGTGTTTTATGAAAAACACAAAAAAGCTTGCACTGTCGGCGATGCTTGTGGCGCTGGCGACTGTCCTTGCGGTGATCTCCATGGCGATACCGCTTCAGCTTCCGTTCGGCGGAAGCGTAACACTTGCAAGTATGCTCCCGATAGTGCTTATCGGCTATATGCTCGGAGTGAAATGGGGACTTGCGGGAGCCTTCGTCTTTGCGGTCATTCAGATGCTTCTCGGCTGGAATACCGTATCCGCGTTCTTCCTGCCGGGAGATTCTCAGATGCTCTGGTGGAAGGCGATCCTCGTATGCCTGCTTGACTACGTGCTCGCATACACCGTGCTCGGCTTCTCCGGCTGCTTTGCCGGAAAGCTTCGATCCCCATCCGCCGAGCTGTGCGCGGGCGCTGCCGTCGCGTTGGGTCTGCGGTATCTCTGCCACATCGCCTCCGGAGCGATATGCTTCGGCACGTGGGCGGAATGGTTCTTCACCGATGTCATGCCGTCGCTCGGAAAGCACGTGCTCGGCGCTCTTGACGGCTTCTCGCTTGCCGCCGTCTACTCCGTGGTGTACAACGGACTCTACATGATCCCCGAGATCATTTTGACTTCCGTTCTCGCCGCCCTCCTGCCGGCGGTCATGGGCAAATACGTAAAGCGTTTCAAATAATATAAAAGGGACGGCACTGCCGTCCCTTTTCCGTTATGCGCGCTTCCACGCGCCCGCATACCAGCCGTTCTCTTCAAGGAAGCTGTCCTCCCTGAAGCCTGCCTTGCTCATTGCGGCTCTGACCTCGGAGCATCTCTCCAGAATGATTCCGGAAACGAGCACCGTTCCGCCGTCCGCGACAAATCCGTCGATGTCGGCGGACATTCTGATGATTATATCCGCCACTATGTTCGCGCAGACTACGTCATATCCGCCGTCCTTCGGCACGTCGGCAAGAAGATCCGACATTGCCGTGCCGACTCTGTCCTCAACTCCGTTCAGCACCGCATTTTCACCCGCGATGCGAACGGCGGCGGGGTCTATATCACAGGCAAAGCATTCCGAGGCGCCGAGCTTTGCCGCGCATATCGCAAGTATTCCGCTGCCGCAGCCGACGTCGAGCATCCTTGCCCCGCTCTCCGTGTATTTCTCAAGCAGAGCCGCGCAGAGACGTGTGGTCTCGTGAGTACCCGTGCCGAACGCCATTCCGGGATCCATCAGCACGACAAGCTCTCCCTCGGCGGGCGTGTATTCCTCCCACACGGGGACGATCACGATGCGCTTTCCCGTCTTTATGGGGTGATAGTATTTCTTCCAGCAGTCCGCCCAATCGTCCTCGTTTACCGTATAGGTGCATATTTCCGCGGGGATCCCCGCGGCGGTCAGCATCCGTTTGATCTCGCGCTCCTCCTCGACGGCATCTCTGTCTGCGGAGATATACACCGATACGGAAACGACCGTCTTATCCGCATTGAGGAGGCTCTCGTCGATGAGATCTCCGTATACGCCGTCGAGCTCCTGCTCAACGTCGGAGTAATCCTCTATCGCAAGAGAATTTTCCGACATACTCATGACGGCACACAGCTCATCGAGATATTCCCTCGGGGACGTGGCCTTTATACAGGTCCATTCCTTTGTGTTCATAGCTACCTCTTATGAATTACGTTTAAGGTTTTTCTTCAGATTTTTGAACAATCCCGTTCTCTCGGTGTGATTGCTCTCGCCGCGGCTGTCCGCGAATTTGCGGAGAAGCTCCTTCTGCTCGCCCGTCAGATTCTTCGGTACATCTATCACCACGGTGATCATAAGATCGCCTCGCCTTGAGGAGTTCACATCCTTGATGCCCTTGCCCCTCAGAGTAAAGGTCGTGTTTGTCTGCGTTCCCTCCGGTATGCGGTATTTGTCCTCGCCCTCAAGAGTCGGGATCTCTATCTCCGCTCCGAGCGCCGCCTCCGTAAAGGATATCGGCACCTCGCAGTATATATCTCTGCCGTCTCTCTTGAACAGCTTGTGCGGACGAACGCTTATAAGTATGGTGAGATCTCCCGCCGGTCCGCCGTTCTGACCGTCGCTGCCCTGACCGCGAAGCACGATCCGCTGTCCGTCGTCGATGCCCTCGGGGATAGACACGTCAAGCTTCTTCGTGATCCTTGTGTAGCCCGAGCCACGGCAGACCTTACAGGGGTCGTCGATGTGCTTGCCCGAGCCGCCGCACTC
The DNA here is from genome assembly GCA_964631595.1 of uncultured Lachnospiraceae bacterium. Lineage (GTDB taxonomy): Bacteria > Bacillota > Clostridia > Oscillospirales > CAG-272 > UMGS1312. The sequence goes on from CAZVXL010000046.1 coordinate 2,669, forward strand.
ATCGCAGGTACGCATGGTCTGCATCATTCCGAGCGCCGTGCGCTGTGTGACGCGCATCTGTCCCGAGCCGCCGCACTTTGAGCAGGTCTTTACTCCCTTGCCCTCATGTGCGCCGGTGCCGTTACAGCTTTCACAGCGGTGTACCTTTTGGTAGGATATCTCCTTTTTCGCGCCGAAGACAGCCTCCTCAAAGCTCAGAGTAAGGCGAACACCGATATCCTCTCCGCGAACGGGGCCGTTGCGACGGGATGAGCCGCCTCCGAAGCCGCCGCCGAAGAAGCTTTGGAAGATATCTCCGAAATCGAAACCGTCAAAGCCGCCGAAGCCCTCTCCGCCGAAGCCTCCCGCGGAGGGATCGAACGCCGCGTGTCCGTACTGATCGTACTTTGCCTTCTTGTCGGCATCTGACAGCACCGCATACGCCTCGTTCACTTCCTTGAATTTCTGCTCGGCATCACTGTCGCCGGGGTTCATATCCGGATGGTACTTTTTCGCAAGAGAGCGGTACGCCTTTTTTATCTCCGCTTCTCCGGCGCCCTTGGACAGCCCCAGCACCTCATAATAGTCACGCTTATTCTCTGCCATTGATAATAGATCCTTTTGTATAAAATCGGTTTAGCGGGAACTCCCGACACTTACCGTGGAGTCCCCGCGCCCGCCCGAGCGCGGTATCGGCTCGGACGGCATCAGCCGTATTTCTGCACTGCCGAGACCTCGGGACGGGTCATGCCCGCCCGACGTCCTCGGATCATGCTCAGTTGCTCTTGTCCTCGAAATCTGCGTTGTAGTAGGTCTGTCCGTCGGAGGATGCGCCCGCATCGGCACCGGCACTCGGATCAAAGCCCGCAGCTCCGGCATCCGCACCGCTCGCCTTGTAGAGCTTCTCGGAAAGTGCGTAGAACGCCTTCTCAAGTGCCTCGGTGTCTGCCTTGATGGCATCCGTGTCATTGCCCTTTACGGTCTCGCGAAGCTTTGCTATCGCATTTTCGACCTCGGTCTTGTCTGCGGCATCTATCTTGTCACCGACCTCGCCCAGAGTCTTCTCGCTCTGGAAGATCAAAGTCTCCGCGTGGTTCTTTACCTCAACGGCTTCCTTCTGCTTCTTGTCCTCCTCGGCAAACTTCTCCGCCTCGTGGACTGCCTTGTCGATATCCTCTTGGCTCATGTTGGTGGAGGAGGTTATCGTGATGTGCTGCTCCTTGCCGGTGCCCTGATCCTTTGCGGTTACGTTTACGATACCGTTCGCGTCGATATCGAAGGTGACCTCGATCTTCGGCACTCCTCTCGGAGCGGAGGGAATACCGTCAAGGGAGAATCTGCCGAGCGTGGTGTTGCCCGCCGCCATATCTCTCTCGCCCTGAAGCACGTGGATCTCAACGGAGGTCTGTCCGTCTGCGGCGGTGGAGTAGACCTGACTCTTTTTTACGGGGATAGTGGTATTTCTGTCGATGATGCGGTTGAATACGCCGCCGAGAGTCTCAATACCGAGAGAGAGGGGAGTTACGTCAAGGAGAAGCAGATCCTTTACGTCTCCGCCGAGCACACCGCCCTGAATAGCGGCGCCGAGTGCAACGCACTCATCGGGGTTGATGCCCTTGAAGGGCTCCTTGCCGATAAAGTTCTTTACCGCATCCTGAACTGCGGGGATTCTTGTGGAGCCTCCGACGAGGAGCACCTTGTCTACCTGAGCTGCGGTGATTCCGGCATCGGAGAGCACCTGTCTTGCAGGAGCCATCGTCTTTTCGACGAGGTCGGATGTGATCTCATTGAATACCGCTCTGGTGAGAGTTGCATCGAAATGCTTGGGGCCCGTTGCATCTGCGGTGATGAAGGGCAGGTTGATGTTTGTGGAGGCGGTGCTGGACAGCTCTATCTTCGCCTTCTCAGCCGCTTCCTTGAGTCTCTGGAGAGCCATCTTGTCCTGTCTGAGGTCGATGGAGTTCTCCGCCTTGAACTTATCCGCGATCCAGTCGATTATTCTGCGGTCGAAGTCGTCTCCTCCGAGCTTGTTGTTGCCTGCGGTGGCAAGCACCTCAAATACGCCGTCGGATATCTCAAGGAGAGATACGTCGAAGGTACCGCCGCCCAGGTCGTAGATCATGATCTTCTGCTCCGCTTCCTTATCCATGCCGTAAGCAAGAGCGGCGGCGGTAGGCTCGTTGATTATACGAAGCACCTCAAGACCTGCGATCTTGCCGGCATCCTTGGTCGCCTGACGCTGTGCATCGGAGAAATATGCGGGGACTGTGATGACCGCCTGAGTTACGGACGTGCCGAGGTAAGCCTCCGCATCCGCCTTCAGCTTTTGCAGGATCATCGCGGAGATCTCCTGAGGAGTGTACTTCTTGTCGTCGATGGACACCGTGTAGCTCGTACCCATCTCACGCTTTATCGACATGATCGTATGATCGGGGTTGGTGATGCTCTGACGCTTTGCCACCTGACCGACCATTCTCTCGCCTGTTTTCGAAAATGCAACGACCGACGGAGTGGTTCTCGCGCCCTCACTGTTTGTGATAACGGTGGGCTCACCGCCCTCAAATACCGCTACGCAAGAGTTTGTTGTTCCGAGGTCAATTCCTATAATTTTTCCCATTTTTACGGTCCTCCGTGTTATATATTTGATTTATATGGTGTAAACGCGACCGCAAGGCAGTCGCATCATATGCGTGCCGATCAGTTGGCAACCTTTACCGTTGCGAATCTGATTATTTTATCGCCGTGCTTGTAGCCCTTCTGGAACACATCGGTGATGACGCCCTCTCCGAGGGACTCGTCCTCGGTGTGCATCACGGCGTTGTGGATATTGGGGTCGAAGCTGTCGCCCGCCTCACCGAAGGAGGAGACGTTCAGCTTTCCGAGTATATCCGGAACCGAGGCAAGGATCATCGAAACGCCCTTAGCCGCCTCCGAGGAATTGTCGCCGGTATATTTGGCGGCAAGCTCGAGATTATCGAACAGCGGCAGGAGCTCGGACACCGCATCGGAAACGGCGGCTGAGTACACCGCATCCTTTTCCTCGCGGCTGCGCCTGCGGAAGTTATCGTACTCCGCCATCAGGCGCAGATATTTGTCATCCGCCTCCGCAAGAGCGGCGGTCTTTGCTTCAAGCTCCGCCTTCAGCGCATCAAGCTCCGCCTTCAGCTTTTTGTCGGATTTCTTCTTATCCTTCTTATCCTCTGCCGCATCCGCTGTGCTTGCGGTCTCAGCGTTCTCGGCGGTCTTTACATCTGCCGTATCCGCGCCCGTATTCTCCTCGGCGGCGGGGTCTGTTCTTTTGTTTTCTTCCATATTTTACTCCGTAAAGCTGTATTTTATGTTTCTTCGTTTTTCTCCGGAAGTGCAGGCTCCGAAGCGCCCATTACATCCGCTATTTGGTTTGTGAGATTATCGAGGACGGATATGACTCTTGAGTAGTCCATACGCACGGGGCCGATGATGCCGATGGCGCCCACCGTGCCTCCGCCGCTTTTCAGCGTTTTCAGCACAAGGGTCGAACCCTCCATTATCTTTACCGTATTCTCCGAGCCGATATACACGTGCAGGTTTCCGTCTGCGGCGCCGGCGTTATCAATGAGCCGAACCACGTTTTCCTTTTCCTCAAGCATGGCAAGCAGCTCCTTGAAGCGCCCCATATCGGAGTATTCGGGATAGGAGAGAAGACGGTTGAGTCCCTCCACAGACAGCTCGCCTCCGTCGAAGGAGGACAGCTCCTCGCACACCGCCTTGACCACGGGCGACACAAGATAATCGTACTCGCTCATGCGCCTCTCAAGCTCCATCATCAGCGGAAGCGTTATTTCCTCTGCACCGAGTCCCGAGAGCAGATCGTTCATGAGCTCCGTGAGGACGGCGACGCTTTCCTGCGTGGTCTCAAGTCTGAGCTTCAGGTGGCGTGTCTTTACCGAGCCCTCCGAGGTCATTATTACCAGCACAAGGTTATACGGATCGAGCCGCACGAGCTCAAAGCGCGATGCGGTGATTCCGGCGGATTTCTTCTTTATTGCAAGCGCGGTGTAATTCGTCATGGAGCTGGCAAGCTTTGCGCCCGCTTCGAGGATGGATTTCATCTCCGCCTGCTTTGTACGTATCGCCTGTCTCAGCCGTTCGATCTCGCTTGCGTTGAAGCGGTAGCGGTCGATCAGCCAATCCACGTAGAAGCGATATCCGGATTCCGACGGCACGCGCCCCGCCGACGTATGCGGCTGTTCGAGGTAGCCCATGCCCTCAAGCTCCGCCATCTCGTTTCGTATGGTAGCAGACGAGCATGAAAACTGCTGGTTTTGAGTCAGGTATTTACTGCCTACCGGCTCACCGAGCCGAATGTGCGCGTCTATTATCGCTTTCAGTATTTGCTTCTTTCTTTCGCTGAGCTCGGAAGAACCGCTCATTTCTCCTCATCTGCCTTTCCTCAGCGGTTATTTTTAGCACTTTAGCGCCGTGAGTGCTAATCATGCTATAAATTTACCATTTATCCGCCACCAAGTCAAGAGGATTGTTTATTTTATTTGTTAAATAATTATGAATACGCCTCCCCTATCTCTCTCCCGCTCTTTCACTCCCTTCTCGGGTATTGCCAAATTTTCTCAAATGTATTATAATAAAAAGTAACACGATACGAGGACGGGAAACGCAAGCTTTTTCGAGAAGGAGAACGCAAGCTTTTTCGAGAAGAAAAGCATCGCTTTCTTGAAATGAAAGCGCCGCTTTTTCGAGAAAAAGCTTGGCAAAGAACTTTAATCTGGTGTAGCCATATAGGATTACTAAAGCAATAGGCGCAAAGAAATATACATTTCTTTGCAAAAAGATACAGGGGGAATACCAAATGTCGGTTTTTCACTCCGTTAAAACCGACGATGTAGGATTACTTTGATAACGGTAATGCGTAAGGATTCCTATAGTGGGTAGTGATAAGGATATACAGTAAGGGAGACTCCCGCCAGTCACTTCATACCCTAAGCAAAACTAATGCTTTAGATAAACTTTGCGAACCTAACTCCACCGCTGTAACCGCTCATCGCGCGGGACTTTCAACCATATTCGACCGCTCTGCGGTCGCGCGGATACCGAGCGGTTTAGGCAGGATAACTCCACCCGAGCAGTACCCCGAGATCATAGACATGGGGGGATATTTAAGGGGGAGCGCCCGTAAAGTAGGAAGAAAAA
>CAZVXL010000047.1:0-7755 GCA_964631595.1 uncultured Lachnospiraceae bacterium
ATTTAGCTGAGTGTTGAGGACTTTGGGGTGTAGGTATCATCAAGTTACATATGTTCTCGTCAATGACCCCACTCGCGGATATGGGATATTTATTGAAAATATGCTGGAAGCGGCGGGATGAATTTTTGACAGGGGCAGATTTTGCCCCTTGTCTTTTTTCTATATTGTATGCTATAATGAAACAGAGGAAGGAGGGATCGAAGAATGAAAAAGGCAATTGGGTGGATTCTGTGCATTTTAGGTGGATTCCACTGTTTTTGCGGTATAATATGCCTTCCTGCGGCTTTTATTGTGGACGATGTGGCATTTGCAGAGCGCATATTCATATTGATAGGCTTTATGGCTTTAGCTTTTGTCAACGGCTTGATTTGCCGACTGGGTTTCAAGCTCAAGAAAAAAGAGCCGAAAAGAAGCCCGAAGCGCAACATATCTAATGTGGAATCGACTGTGCCTGCCCCTGAAAAAAAGACTGCTGTCTCAGAAGTAAGCGGCAAATATGTGTTCATTAGGGACGGTATTATTTCCGCCGGAGCATACACATACAATTTTGATAAATCAGGGGGTTTATTCTCTGAGAAAAAAGAAGATCTTGCTTATCCGGAACTGCCGTGGAATTTTCGGGAAGCGGCTAACCTCGGAAAACATATACTTGACATGGGCGGTTTGATTATGTGTATATCAATCGGTGGCGGATGTTCGGAAATTTCTCATACGGGAGACGTAGCTTACGCGAATTCTTACGGTACGCTGGAAGCTTTTGTTGAAAACAGCATGAGAGATATAGACGAAGCCGAAGAAAAAGCCAAGGAAATGTATGGCTCATGGTTTTCAAGTTTGGATTACAAAGACATTATTATCAGTGCCAAAATAAAAGAAACTGATATCACGGTGGAAGTCAGCTGTTTTGTTGAATGGTTTACGGTAAAATTCCGTTTGGGGCACGGCACAGAAGGCTTCGCCTATCTCACAGATCTTGTCCGTCGGTTTGGTGCAAAGAATTATGATCAGGGTATAGGCAGAGACAGGCTTGCTTGGGATCCATTGTCGAAGATTTTTCGAAGAACCTATCAGTTGGAAGAAAGCCGGACGTATTTTTTGAGTTCATATATGGATGAGGATGGCAACTTCACAAAATACAGCTTCGATGTGGAAATGTCGGATGATTCTCATTATGAAATACTTCCGGAGAAGATGGAACAGCTGGTTCGGATATTAAAGGCTGAGACGAATCAAAAATATATACGCGATCCTGCGGCAGGCTGTGCCCGGTATCTCCAGTATCATAGCGGTACGGATCTTATTGAGCTGCTCAGAAACTATCAGCTTACTGAAAATGAGGTAAAGTAGGAGCTATCTCGGAGGGTGCGCAAATACGGCTCAGAGCCGCCCGATAATGGTGATATGGCAAGCGCGACTTTGCATTGTGCGAGGTCGCGCTTGCTCTCCTCGAACTTCCTTTGCGGGGACGGTGAAAGTGCAAAAAACGCGCGGACAAATTTTCCGTCATCTTTATTGATATTTGCAGATTTTTATATTATAATACGGGTGAATAGCACCGACGGCGTTTTGCGGTGCATTTCAATTACGTAATCCGCGTGAAGTGAGAGGTCTATATGAATATAACTATCACGAAAAAGTATCCGGTCTTTCCCGTAAATACCCTTGCCGCCCAAAAAGTCCTGTCCTTCAGTGACGGCGACAGTCTCGTTTACAAGCTGAACATAAAGTTTGACAGTGTCAATCCGGACTTTTATGCGTACATAGATATGTCGCGCTTCCTCGGTAAGACTCTCGGTATTTCGGTCTCTCCCGAGGTGGAGCTGAGCTTCAGAGAGACCGATGAGGTGGACTCCGACGGAGGAAAGATACTTATCTCCCGGCTTGACAATTACTCTGTGAGCGATTACAGCCTTTCTTCCCTTTCGGTCTGCTCCGACAAGGATATTACGCTTGGCCGCATTGAGATATCGTCTCTCGATTCGATTTGGAGGAGCTGATGAAGATACTTTCATTCGGTGAGATCGTTTGGGATATATACGAGAGCGAAAACCACATAGGCGGTGCTCCGCTTAATTTTGCCGCTCACGTTGCCAAGAACGGCGGGGAATCGTATCTTCTTTCCTCGGTCGGAAATGATGAGCTCGGGTCGGATGCGATATCGGTGCTGCGGGCGCTCGGCGTACATGACGAATATGTTGAGGTATCCGATAAAGCGGAAACCGGAAAATGCCTTGTTGTCCTGAATGACGAGCACATACCGACATACACCCTTACCGACAACACCGCATATGACCGCATAAGCATTGACACGGTGCCCGACAGCTTTGACGTTCTGTATTTCGGTACACTTGCGATGAGGAGTGAATACAACCGCCGCTCACTCCAAAAGCTAATTGACACGCACAGCTTTTCATTGAAGTTTTCGGATATAAACATAAGAGCTCCCTTCTATTCCGTCGAGCAGATCGAATTTTGCCTTGCTAATGCGGATATACTGAAAATAAGCCTTGAGGAGCTGCCGCTTGTTGCCGAATCGCTCGGCATCGGTGCCTTGCCCGATCATACCGCGTATGCGGAATATCTGGCGCGCCGCCGGAAAAATCTCAAGTGCATAATAATAACGCTCGGAGATGCCGGTGCATATGCTCTTGACTGTAATACAATGACGGGATATTTCAGATGCGCCGAAAAAGTTAGCGTAGCATCTACGGTCGGTGCGGGCGACAGCTTTTCCGCCGGCTTTCTCACAAAATATTTCCGAGGCTGTGATATTCCAAGCTGTCTTGACTACGCCGCGAGGATCGCAGGTTTTGTTGTATCACGCCTTGAAGCCGTTCCGGATTACTCGGCAGAGCTCTTTTCGTAACAATAAATTTTTAGGCAAGGGACAGCCTCGGCTGTCCCTTTTTCTGTTGTTTGCACCGTGTCTGCATCTTATGCGTTTGCCGAAGGTGCTTTTTGCTCCGAGGTATGTGGAAAAAAGATACATACCCCGCTCTGAATAACCGCCGTATTCCCTCGGCAATAATTAGTTCAGAATGAACTGATTCTCGGGGGACGGAATGTACTACAATAAAGTTGAAATATGCGGAGTCAACACCTCAAAGCTCGTAACACTCGACACCGACGAAAAGAAGGAGCTGCTGAATCTTGCAAAGTCGGGTGACGAAAACGCGCGCCGCCGCCTCATCAACGGAAATTTGAGGCTCGTGCTCAGCATAATCCAGCGCTTTTCGGGAAGACACGAAAACATGGACGATCTTTTCCAAGTCGGCTGTATCGGGCTGATAAAGGCGGTGGATAACTTCAACACAGAGCTTGAAGTGAAGTTTTCCACCTATGCCGTTCCGATGATAATAGGTGAGGTGAGAAGGTATCTGAGAGACAACAACACGATACGTGTCAGTCGCTCGGTGAGAGATCTTGCCTACAGAGCGCTTCAGGCAAAGGAGCGGCTTTCGTCTGAGCTCTCCGCAGAGCCGACAATTGAGGCTATCGCGCGTGAAATAGACGAAAAGGTGGAAACCGTCACGAGTGCCATTGAGTCGATAATGGAGCCGGTATCGCTGTTCGATCCTGTATATAACGACGGCGGAGATTCGATATATGTCATGGATCAGGTACGTGACGACAACAACAGCGATGAGATATGGCTTGAGGACATCGCTCTGAAGGAGGCGATGAAAAAGCTCTCGGAAAGAGAAAAGAGGATAATTGCAATGCGCTTTTACGGCGGAAAGACACAAATGGAGATCGCGGAGGAGATAGGGATATCTCAAGCACAGGTATCACGCCTCGAAAAGGGCGCGCTTGAGCACATAAGACGTCAAATGTGACGGAGATGACATTAGGCGCAAAAGAGCGGAGCCTCACTCTGAGACTCCGCTCCGCTTTGATCATGCGTAAAAATCATGGTTTCCGATGCTTACCGCAAACGGTCTGTTATTGCTCACCCAAAGGCTTTCCGCGGCATCGGTATTTATGAAGAACAGAATTGTATCCGACACGGTGTATCCCTCAAGGCACAGCTTTGCCGCCGCCACCGATTCCTCATCGGGCTCAAGATTTATTGATCCGTCTGCTATCGGTGAGAACTGAACACCGTATTTTCTGTCAAAGATCACGCCGTATATCGTATCGGGATACTCATCGCTCCTCACTCTGTTGAGTACCACGTTTCCCACGGCTATCTTCCCTGCCAGCACCTCTCCCCTGCTCTCCGCATGAATGATCTTGGAGAGCCAGTATACGGCATCGGTGTCGTAGAACTCGGAGCCGGATACAATCGCTCCGTCGCCCCGCTCGATTTTTACCGAGTAGTCCGCTCCATTCCACTCAACACTCGCTCCGTATGCCTTGCACAGCGCCCTTATCGGCACATACATCAGTCCGTTTTGTATGAGAATTCCGTCCTTTACCCACAGGTATCTGCCGTTTGCCGTTATATATTCGGCGCCCTTTGCGACGGATACGGTAACGCCCTCACTTACAGCCGTAGCCGTGGCGATAGTATCGTCCCAGCTTACGCTCGCACCCGCAAGAGTTTCGCAAAACTGCCGTATTCCGACGTACGTGACCTCATTATAGAGAAACGCTCTGCCGCCGTAGCTCTCCCCGTCGATATATACCGAGATACTGCGTCTGCCCTCCTCGGGCGCGGATACCGACTGCGTCTCCGCCTCTCCGATGCTCCGTCCGATACCTATACCGACTTCCTCGGTCACTATCGGCAAGGCTTTATCCTCATCTCCTGCGGCGGCGTATACACCGGTGCGTACAGCCCCTCCGCTGAGAACGACTATTGCGGACATTGCGGTTGCTACTGCGGAGATCAGCCTTTTCTTGCGATAATTCAGATGTTCAAGCATGGTTTCTTTTGATCTGTCCGCTGTCTGCGGAAAGATCTCTCCTTTCAGGTTAATTACGCCCGTAGCGCTTTTTTATTCTAACACTGCCTGTCCCTTGCGGCAATGCACAATATCTGGAAGAAGGTACGTGACCCCTTCCGTTATTGCCATTCCGTGGGGATTTCCAATATAAGGTCAACCTCATTATTTGCGCCGACTTTCTATTATTATCCTCCCGTGCAGATTTTATGCAAGAAAAATTTAATTTATTCCTCTACTTATTCATTGATTTTACGGGAGAAGTATAATATAATTATTTATGTAACAAATGCTTCTTGTCCTCACATTCATTATAATATCCATAGGAGAAAATTCATGTCGAATATTATCCGCAAATTTTCACTATTTTTGGCGGCTGTCTCCGTTCTGTCCCTTACTTCCTGCGGGATAGTGGTCATCAACCGCGATAAATTCACGGGCGGCTCCGACAAGGAGGCAGGCGGTACGGAGACAGCTGAGGTCACCTCTCCTCCTGCTACTGTCAGCCCCGTTGAGAGAGATTATGAGACCGAGATAGAGGAAAGGCTTGCTTCCCTGCCCGCGACGGGCTATGACGGTGCGGTATTCAAGATCACATCCCCCGATGTCGCCGCCTTCGATTCCGAGGGGGACTATGAGGTCATCTCCTCCGCCGCCGCAAAGCGAAACAAGCGAATAAGCGACAGGTATTCCATATCGATCGTTGCATCAAAAGCCGATTACTCCGTGCTCTACGCCGAGGTAAAATCAGCCGCAAATTCGGGGATGTATTATTCCGATCTGCTGATGCTTCCGCAGAATATGATCTCATCATTTGCCGCAGGCGGACTGCTCCTCAATATGCGGAGTATGCCCACGCTTGATTTTACCGCCGACTATTTTAACGAGAGCTCCGTTTCCGCCGCCTCCGGAGGATTTCATTCATACGCCATTGCGGGAGATGCATCGATCTACCCGTATTCCCTGCCCGCGGTATTCTTTAACAAGCAGCTCTGCGAGGCGGTGGGAGTAGATCCATATGCCCTTGTTAAATCCGGCGAATGGACTTGGGACAAATTCTTTGAGCTCTGCACCGTCGCCTCCGACGGTGAGACAGTCTTCGGCTGGGGCTCTACCGAGCTCGGTGAGGCGGTATATGAGAGTGCGTTTGCATCTGTCGGCATGAGAATGGTTAAGTCCGGTATCATGCAGGTACCCTCCCTTGCCTTTGATGCCGACAGCTCTGCGCCTGCCGCCGATATTCTCAAAAGGCTTTACGCCCAAGAGGGCTCTCTCGGCGCAAGTGAGGGCGCTATATCAAGCTTTTCCGGTGGGTCTTCCGTATTTCAGATAGAACGCCTATCCGCTGCCGCAGCTCTGCGTGATACCGTCCTTTCGTGGGGCGTACTTCCCCTTCCGAATCTCAGCGGCGGAACGGACTACATTTCTCTTTCCGGTGCTGATTGCCTCATGTTTACCTGTCCTTCTACCGTATCAACTCCCGATAAATCCTCACATATCCTCATGGCGCTCAATGCCGCTTCCGCCGGAGAGATCAAGGATGCTTATATCGGATATTTTCAGTACAATCTCCTGCGTGACAACGAATCCGCAAATATGCTCGATTACATCTTTGACGGTGTGATCTATGATTTCGCATACACCTACGGTGATACCTACCAAAACATCGCAAACGGCACCTACGGGCTCATCAGAGATACGGCGATGACAAATTCGGATATAGGTACGCTGATAAAAAGACGGCAGGCTGCCGCCGACCGCACCTTCAATTCACAGTTCGGGCTGTCAAATTAATTTGATTTTTTCGATTTTTCTATTGACAAGCGACGGATGTTAGTGTATAATAATATTAGGATTAGGAATTATTCTTAAAAGAGAGGCATAAATGACAAAGCAGAGACAGCTTATATATGATATTATCTCGACGTCACATTCACATCTGACTGCGGATTCAATTCATAAGCTTGCACAAAAGAGAATGCCGTCCATTGCGGTAGGTACCGTATACAGGAATTTGAATCTGATGTGCGATGCCGGAGAGATAATGCGAGTGGTCATTGCCGGCGCTCCGGACAGATTTGACAAGAACCCCGTGTACCACGATCACGTGATATGCGATCGGTGCGGTACTGTTTCGGATATCTGCACGACCGATCTTGAAAAGATCATTTCCGCGCAGACGGGAATTCCCGTCACTTCTTACGATCTCACAATTCATTACATTTGTGATGAATGTCAGAAAAACAAATAAATACCTACATAAAGGAGATAACAAAAATGAAAAAATTCGTATGTTCCGTTTGCGGCTATGTTCATGAGGGCGATTCCGCTCCCGAAAAATGTCCTCAGTGCGGTGTTCCCGCCGAGAAGTTCAAGGAGCAGTCCGGTGAGAAGACTTGGGCTGCGGAGCACGTTGTCGGCGTAGCAAAGGGCGTATCCGAGGATATTCTTGCGGATCTCAGAGCCAACTTTGAGGGTGAGTGCACCGAGGTCGGTATGTATCTTGCAATGGCAAGAGTCGCACACCGCGAGGGCTACCCCGAGATCGGTCTCTACTGGGAGAAGGCAGCTTATGAAGAGGCTGAGCACGCCGCAAAGTTTGCCGAGCTTCTCGGTGAGGTAGTTACCGATTCCACCAAGAAGAATCTCGAAATGAGAGTAGATGCCGAGAACGGCGCAACTGCCGGCAAGTTTGATCTTGCAAAGAGAGCAAAGGCTGCAAATCTTGATGCTATCCACGATACCGTTCATGAGATGGCACGTGACGAAGCCCGACACGGCAAGGCACTGAAGGGTCTGCTGGAGCGGTATTTTAAGTAAGATAAAACCACCTGAAACAAGGGGGAGCGGAACATTCCGTTCCCTCTTT
>CAZVXL010000048.1:0-7544 GCA_964631595.1 uncultured Lachnospiraceae bacterium
CGGCTCGGGGCTTCCCGACTTACTTTTCATTTCACTATGAAAAGTAACGAAAGAAGAACCCGTGAGGTAGAGGGAAAGACGGTACCTTTGGACGGGACGTAGTGGAAATGAGTGGGTAGCGGGAACGTGAGACGGAGCGGCGGCGTGATGTGGTGCATGGCACGGACGGTGCGTGCGGTGAGATGTGACGGTTGTGCGGGCACGGGTGTCGCACGGCAACGAGGTCGCGCGCGACGGAAAGGTAAAAACGCGCGAGTGAGCGAACGCAAATCATAGCGGCAAGCACCGCAAAAAAACTTCACCGATTTGCCCGCCTCCGCCCCCGATCCTGTTGACTATTCCCGCATTATAATGTATACTATATCCGTAAATCAACTTTTTCGGGGGAGCTATGGTTTTTTCAAGTCCAGACTTTCTTTTCGTATTCCTGCCGGTAGTGCTGCTCACCTATTTCCTTGTGCCGAGCGTGCTCAGAAATCCGGTGCTGCTCGTGTTCAGCCTGTTCTTCTACGGCTGGGGCGAGCCCGTCTATATCGCCCTCATGCTCGTCACTATCCTCGTGGATTACGTCGGCGGTCTCCTTGTCGCAAAATACCTGCCGACCTCAAAAAAGAAAGCAAAAGCAGCCATGATAGCCGCGATAGTCATTAACCTGACCTTCCTCGGCTTCTTCAAATACTGGGATTTCTTCATGACCGCCCTCTCCGCGCTCCCGTTCGTCCCGTCTCTCCCCACCCTCGGCGTCACCCTTCCCGTGGGAATATCCTTCTATACCTTCCAGTCCCTCTCCTACGTGATCGACGTTTACCGCGGCGACGGCAGAGTCCAAAAAAATCCCGCCACCTTCGGAACGTACGTTGTCCTGTTCCCCCAGCTCATCGCCGGACCCATCGTCCGCTACTGCGATGTTGACGATCAGCTCCGCGTGAGGAGCGAGAGCGTTCAGCTCTTTGCCTCCGGCGTCAGGACCTTCATCTGCGGACTTGCGAAAAAGCTCATTCTCGCCAACTCCGCCGGCGCAATGTGGGATTCCCTCTCCGAGGGCGTGCTGTCGTCCCCCTCGGTGCTCGGCGCATGGCTCGGCCTCCTGTTCTATACCTTCCATATATACTTCGATTTCTCCGGATATTCCGATATGGCTATCGGCCTCGGCAAAATGTTCGGCTTTGTCTTCCGCGAAAACTTCCATTACCCGTACGTGGCGGACAGCGTGACCGATTTCTGGCGCCGCTGGCATATCTCCCTCAGCGTGTGGTTCAAGGAATACGTGTATATCCCCCTCGGCGGTAACCGCAAGGGCAAGGCGCGCATGATCTTCAATCTGTTCGCCGTCTGGCTGCTCACCGGACTTTGGCACGGCGCAGGCTGGAATTTCGTTTTGTGGGGACTCTATTACGGCGTGCTCCTCTGCCTTGAGAAAACGCTTCTGAAAAATGTGCTCTCAAGGCTTCCGCAGTGGCTTCGCCGCGCCGTCACCTTCGTGCTCGTCATGATCGGCTGGCTGCTGTTCGCCTCCGCCGACGGGCTCGGCTTTATGGGCACGTACCTCAAAGCCATGTTCGCCTCACCGCTGACTGCCTCGGGAGTGGTCTACGATCTGGTGCGCTCACTTGTGCTGATCGCGATACTTGCCGTGGCATCGACGCCGTATCCGCTGACCCTGTTCCGCAGGATATACGAAAAGCGGTCGGGTAGATGGGCTATCGCGATCGTCGCGGTGCTCGTGCTCGTGCTCTCCACCGCTTACATGGTCGCATCCTCCTATAATCCGTTCCTCTATTTCAGATTCTAACCGATCGGAGCCTTTTATGCAAGCTAAAGAAAATTCCGCGGATATCCTCCAAAGAGAGAGGCTTGAGCGCGAGAGCGCGCTCTCACCGAAAAGCCGCATCTGCGACATCGCCATAATAGCCGTATTCTGCCTGTTTATAGGCGGCTTCGCCCTCCTCCACCTCATAACTCCCGACAGGGAGTATTCCGAGAAGGAGAACCGTATGCTACAAGGCTTCCCGAAATTCTCGGCGGAAACGCTGTTTTCGGGAGATTTTGCCTCGGACATGACGGAGTACCTCTCCGATCAGTTCCCGCTCAGGGATATGTTTGTCACACTGAAGGCGGGCACGGAGAGAGCCGCGCTCCGCATGGAGAACGGCGGTATCATGTTCGGTGACGATGCGCTGACCGCGCGTATCGACCGTCCCGATATGGAGAATTTGCAGATAAATCTCTCCGCCGCCGAGAAATTCACCGCCGCCGTGGAGAAGGCGGGAATACCCACCGTATTTGCGCCGGCGGGAAGGCGCGTTGACGTCTGCGGCAAGGATATTCCGAGCCTATACGGAAGCGGGCTCCAAAATTCGCTGTGGCTGACGGTGGACGGCGCGGGCGAGAGCTTTGCGGGAGAGTACGTAAATCTCAGAGACAGTCTGCGAATGTTCGCCATGCTCGGTGAGGATATGTACTACCGCACAGACCACCACTGGACCTCTTACGGGGCATACATGGCGTATTCCGCTTTATGGGATTCTCTGCCGGACGAGGTGACCGGCGGTGCGGACTGCCGCGCTTCCTCGGAATTTACGCGCGAGGCAGTGACGGACTCGTTTTACGGAACCTCGTATTCCGCCTCCGGTGCGGCGTGGATAACGCCCGACACGATAGAGCTTTGGCGCTTTGACGGCGACTCGGAGATACCGGTGACAAACAAGGACAGAGGCGAGGTGCACGAGGGGCTTTACCGCACGGAATACCTCTCCGAGCGCGACAAATATTCGGTATTTCTCGGGGAGAACACAGGTCGGCTCGACATCGGATATTTCGACGGCTCCGGCGACAGGAAGGTGCTGCTTATCATCAAGGACAGCTTCGCGCAGAGTCTTGTGCCGTTTCTTGCGGCGGATTTCGACATTATTATGATCGACCCGAGGTACTATTCCGATTCGATCTACCGCACCGTATCGGAGGTCTCCCCCGACGGCGTTATCATTCTTATGAACGTTGACACGATGACCACGTTGCCGGTGCTGAGGCAGCTACTCAGGGGAATTGAGCAATGACAGAGAGGCGGGTCTCCCGAAAGGGAGGCTCGCTTTTTTTCTGTCTCACGCTTCTGCATCTCTCCCGTTTCCACTACGTTCCGTCTAAGGGTTTCGCCCGTCCTTCTACCTCACGGGTCTTTTCTTCGTTACTTTTCATAGTGAAATGAAAAGTAAGTCGGGTCGGCAGCGCCGACAAGCAAATAGACGAAGTTTTATTTAAGGGTATTGTTTTGCTTTCTACATAGAGCGGTTGCGCTTCGCGCCGCCCGCTCCGTTTCTACTCTGTTTTATCCAAGGGTTTTGTTTTTCCCTCTACATTACGGGTCTTTTCTTCGTTACTTTTCATAGTGAAATGAAAAGTAACCAAAAGCTTCATTTAAGGGGGCGCTCCCCCTTAAATATCCCCCCGGGGCTAAGATCTCGGGGTACTGCTCGGGCGGAGTGCTACCGCTTAGACCGCTCGATCTCCGCGCGACCGCGGGGCGGTCGAATATGGTAGGAAGTCATACGTGCTGAGCGGTTACAGCGGTGGAGTTAGGTTCGCAAAAGTTTATCTAAAGCATTAGTTTGGCTGGGGGTATGAAGTTTTTTGGAGTTTCGTCTTTCTGCGCTACGTGAGGGAAACGGCGGATTTGATACTATATATCCTTATCACTTCCCACTGTAGTGATCCATACGGATTACCGTTATCAAAGTAATCCTAAATCGTCGGTTTTAACGGAGTGAAAAACCGACATTTGGTATTCCCTCTTTTGCCCTTTTACAAAGAAATGTACATTTCTTTGCGCCTATCGCTTTAGTAATCCTATATGGCTACACCAGATTAAAGTTCTTTGCCAAGCTTTCTTTCAAGAAAGCGACGCTTTCATTTCAAGAAAGCGATGCTTTTCTTCTCGAAAAAGCGTCGCGTTCTTCTTCTCGAAAAAGCGCCGCGTTTCCATTCACGTATAAAATTGTAAGTGCGTATAAAAAATTTGCGATGTTCAAGACTTATTTATAAATATGTGATAAAATGTAAGGTAGGACAAAAACGAAAGTCAAGGAAGGCAAGAAGGCATGATAGAAATAAACGGTCTTGTAAAGCTGTACGGCAATAAAGCCGCCGTAGACAATATAAGCTTTACGGTAAACGAGGGAGAGATCGTCGGATTTCTCGGGCCGAACGGAGCGGGAAAGAGCACGACGATGAACATACTGACCGGATACCTGTCCTCCACGGAGGGAACAGCCAAGGTCAACGGAATAGACATACTCGAAAACCCGACAGAGGCGAAGAAGCTGATCGGCTTTTTGCCGGAGCAGCCGCCGCTGTATCCCGATATGACCGTAGACGAATATCTCGGCTTCGTCTACGAGCTTCGCGCCTGTAAGCTCCCGAGGGAGGCGCATCTGGCGGAGGTGTGCAAGGTCACGCGGATCAGCGACGTCCGCAGCCGCGTGATCGGAAATCTGTCCAAGGGCTACCGCCAGAGGGTAGGCATCGCGCAGGCTCTCGTCGGAAATCCGCCGGTCATCATCTTCGATGAGCCGACCGTCGGCCTCGACCCCAAGCAGATAATCGAGATCCGAAACCTCATCCGAAACCTCGGCAAGAGCCACACCGTTATCCTCTCGACCCACATCCTCTCCGAGGTGCAGGCGGTGTGCGACAGAATAATCATCATCAAGGACGGCGAGATCGTCGCAGACGAAAAGACCGAGAACATCTCGAAAACGGTCGAGGACAGCCGCAAATACACCGTGAAGATCTGCGGCCCCACCAAGGAGGTGCAGCGCATCCTCTCCGATGTCTCCGGAATCGCGCGCGCCGAGGCGACCGGTGAGCGTGAGCTTGACAGCTACACGTACATCGTCGAATCCGAGAAGGGCGTCGATCCCCGTAAGCCGATGTTCTACGCCATGTCAAAGGCGGGATATCCCATAATCGGCATGGAGGCTGCCGCCGCCGCGCTTGAGGATGTCTTCATCAGCCTCACCTCCAAATAATATTACACCGAAAAGTAAAGGAGCACTGCTATGCTTGCTATATATAAGCGGGAAATGAGATCCTTCTTCACGACCTCGTCGGGATACGTCTTCGCCGCGCTGTTTCTTGCCCTGTCCGGACTTCTGTTCGGGCTTTTCACCATGAAGCTGTACCAAACGACCGACGTGTCAATGTACTATCAGATGCTTATGTTCGCCTACGTCATCGTGATCCCCATGCTCACCATGAGATCCTTTGCCGAGGAGCGCCGCACCAAAACGGAGCAGCTCCTCCTGACTGCGCCCGTGAGCCTCTTTTCCATCGTGTTTGCGAAATTCCTCGCCGCCCTCACTCTCCTCATCGCCACCATCGCGGTAACTTGGATCTACATGATCCCCCTGTGCCTGTACGGTGAGCCCAACATGGGCAGAGTATTCGGCTGCACCGTCGCCGTCGCGCTCGTCGGTATGTGCTTCATCGCGATCGGCATTTTCGTAAGCTCCCTAACCGACAATCAGTTCACCGCCTGCCTCGGCACAATCGGCATTCTCGCCGCGCTTCTCGGGCTCGCCATGGTGAATCCCGTGATCGACTTCTATCCCCTGCGCGCTCTGCTCGCGTTCTTCTCCATATATTCGCGCTACAACAACTTCACCTACGGCGTGTTCGATTACGCGGCGGCGCTCTACTACATCTCCGTCGCAGGCATATTCCTGTTCCTCGCGGTCCGCGTTTACGAGCGGCGCCGCTGGAGCTGATCGGAGGGAGGATACACAATGAAAAACAAGGGCTTCCTTCATTCCAAGAGATTTAAGTACGGCTCCGTCGCGCACACCATCACCGCGCTGACCGTGGTGCTCGTTATCGCGCTGAACATCGTGTTCTCCAACCTCGCCTCCCGCTTCGGCTGGTACACCGACATGACCGAGTCGGAGCTGTTCACCCTCTCCGATGCCATGATCGAATCGGTGAAGAATGTGGAGAGCGACGTCCGCATCATCTTCTGCTCCGACCCCGATGAGCTTATGGCGGATGCGGAGTATATGCAGTTCGTCTACAAGACCGCGGAAAATCTTGCCGCCGAGTTCGACAACATCACCGTGGAATGTCACGACGTTATCAAGGAATACAATTTCTTCAAGAAATACGCCGACACCGCCGCCTCCAACATCTACACCACCTCGATAATCATCGAAAGCGGCGACGAGTTCCGCCTCATGGCGCCCGAGGCGTTCTTCATCTTCGACAGTGAGGATTCCTCCAAGGCGTGGGCGTACAACGGCGAAAAGAAGTTCGCCGCCACCATTCTCCAGCTCACCGCGGCAGATGCGCCCAAGGTGCTCTTTACCGAAAAGCACGGTGAGACTCTCGCCGGCAACGCCTCCGCCATGATGAATCTGTTCACCGATGCCGGCTTTGAGGTGGACAAGATAGATCTTGCCAAGGAGGAGATCCCCGAGGACTGCCGCATCATCGTGATAAACGATCCCAAGTACGATTTCATCGGCATGGAGGCGGAGTCCGAGAGCGGCAACGAGATAGCGAAGCTGGATTCGTTCCTTGACGGGCTCGGCGCGCTCATGGTATTTGAGGATTACAAGTCCTCCGAGAATCTCGTAAATCTCAACGAGTTCCTTGAGGAGTGGGGCATTGCCTTTGAGCACGGCACCTACCTCGTAGACAAGGAGAATTCGGTATCGGTCAACGGTGCCACCATTTTGGCGGAGTACGAGGAATCGGGGCTCGGCGCATCCATCTACAATGATATGTCTGAGAATCTTGATTCCATGCCCCGCACGCTGTCCAAGAATTCCATGCCGGTCAACATTCTCTGGGAGGAGGATCCCGTTGAGAGCGGCACGAAGCAGGTATTCTCCGTTTTGTCCTCGTATCCGTCGGCGGAGCTGATTCGCGGCGGCGAGGTTGACAGTGTCGGCAGTCGCAGTCTCATGACCATCTCCAGAGACAAGATCATCGTCAACAACGAGAATTCGATCAACGCCGACTACATCTACTCGTACGTATTCGCCTGCGGCTCCCCCTCATTTGTCAGCGGGGATTACCTCGGCTCCAACTCCTACGGCAATTCCGACATTCTCTATGCGGCAATGCGTGCCGTCGGCAGGGAAAATCTGCTCGTCGATCTGAAATACAAGCCCTTCGACAACACCACCCTCTCCATCACGACTGCTCAGGCATCTCGTTGGACTGTGGTATTTGCCGTGCTCCCCCCCGCTATCATTGCCATTTCCGGCATTGTTGTCCGCATCAAGCGCAAAAACACCTGATCGTATCGGGCAGTGGGAACGCAAGCTTTTTCGAGAAGAAAAGCACCGCTTTTTCGAGAAGAAAAGCACCGCTTTCTTGAAATGAAAGCGACGCTTTTTCGAGAAAAAGCTTAGCAAAAAGCTTTAATCTGCTATAGCCGGTTAGGATTACTAAAGCGATAGGCGCAAAGAAATGTACATTTCTTTGCAAAAAGATGCAGGGGGAATACCAAATGTCGGTTTTTCACTCCGTTAAAACCGACGATGTAGGAT
>CAZVXL010000049.1:0-6133 GCA_964631595.1 uncultured Lachnospiraceae bacterium
TCAACACACTTATGGGCGCAGTTATCAAGGCAAGACCCGCTGCCGCTAAGGGACAGTACATCAAGTCTTGCGTTATCGCTTCCACCATGGGCCCCGGCATCAAGGTGAACAGCGCCAAGATCGACGCATAAGCAGTGACCGAATAATTGCACGAAAAGAGACTCCACGGAGTCTCTTTTTTGCTTACGCGCGAACGCACTGCCGCACCCTCAAGGATACGCCTCAGCTCGGCTTGACCTGCTTTCGCAGAATGAACACCGCTGATGTATTTACGGCGGTCATCAGCGCAATAATGAGATCCGCGACCTGCCACATAAGCGATGCGGAGATCACCGAGCCGACAACGGCGGAAGCCGCAAGAACCGATATATATCCGCGCCTACAGCGTGCCGAGGGTGAGAGATACCGCACGGCGCCGAGCCCGTAATAGCCTTGGCTGACAACGGTCGCAAGGGCAAACAGTATCACCGATACGCCGATGATCGCTCCGCATACACTGCCGCCGGCGGCGGAAAATGATGCAAGCGCCGAGACAGTCCCGTTCTCCGAGGGAGTGATGCCGGAGGTGAGGATCACAAGTGCCGTCAATGTGCAGAGAACGACGGTGTCGGCAAACACCTCGAATATTCCGAGACAGCCTTGACAATGCGGGCTTTTTGCATTTGCGGCGGCGTGCGCCGAGGGGGCTGTGCCGCACCCCGCTTCATTTGAAAATATGCCGCGCGTCACGCCGTACCGAATACCGCTGTTTACGGCAAAGCCGAATACTCCGCCTGCGGCGGCATCGGGGGTGAATGCATCGGTGAATATACTGCGGAGCGCGTGCGGCAGGGCGGAGGATGAGCGAATTATGCATACGACCGATATAAAAATGTAGAGAGCAGAGAGGAGCGGAATGAGGCGGACTGTCAGCTCGGAGGCGTACTTCAGTCCGCCTGCGGCTGTGACTGCGGCGAATATCGCAAAAACAGCTCCGCATATGAGCGGCGGTATTCCCGAAAACAGCTCCGTAATAACTCCTGTCGCCGCCTCGACCTGAACGATGCTTCCCGTGAGTACTGAATTGGCGGCTATAAGCACTGCAAAGGCAGAGCCGACGGCAGAGGCGATGCGCTTTCCGATGAGCGGGCTCATGCCCTCGGAGATGTAGTACATCGCTCCGCCGACACTGCCTCCCCTGCCGTCGGGCTTTTTGTAGAGCTGGGCGAGATATACTTCGGCATATTTTACGCTCATTACGAGAAAGGCGCATACCCACATCCAAAATACCGCTCCGGCTCCGCCGCACGCTATCGCTGATGCCACGCCCGAAATATTCCCGACTCCCAAGGTTCCCGCAAGAGCCACCGAGAGTGCGCGAAATGGGGATACGCCGCCGCCGTCGGACGAATCCCTTATGCTTCGGCAGAGCCTTAGCGGGTGAATGATATAAAAGAATCTCATTCGGTATCCGAGCGCCGCGCCGACAAAAAGCAGGATTGCCGGAAGCACCGCGCCGGACATCACGGAATTGACGTGTTCAAGCAGCATAGCGCACCTCAAAGCCTTTTTACAATATAGTATTCCGCGCCCTCACGGATAATTCTCCGCAGGTTCGGACGAAATCTGTCGCATCGCGGAGATTAGCACTCCGAGCCGATGAGTAAAATCATATGATGAAGGAAATATTTGTTAAATATGTGTTAATAATAAAAAAAGGGGTTGATTTTCACTACAGAGGGGTATAAAATATACTCAAAGCTTGGCACTCGGATATTACGAGTGCTAAACCAAGAAAAAATAACCTAACGCGGATATATCCGCAGATCAAGGAGGAAATTATGACTATAAAGCCGCTTGCAGACCGTGTAGTTGTCTGCGCCGTAGAAGCCGAGGAGACTACAAAGTCCGGAATCGTTCTTCCGGGTACTGCTCAGGAAAAGCCTCAGGTTGCAGAGGTAGTTGCCGTAGGTCCCGGAGGACTTGTTGACGGCAAGGAGGTCGTTATGACCGTTAAGACCGGTGACCGTGTTATCACCAGCAAGTATGCCGGCACAGAGGTAAAGTGTGACGGTAAGGAATACAATATTGTTCGTCAGAGCGACATTCTGGCAATAGTAGAGTAAAGATTAGCTGATTGAAAAGGAGAAATTATCATGGCAAAAGATATTCTGTATGGAGCTGAAGCGAGAAATGCTCTTATTGCCGGCGTAGATAAGCTGGCTGATACCGTAAAGATCACCCTTGGACCCAAGGGAAGAAACGTCGTTCTTGACAAGAAGTTCGGCGCACCCCTCATCACCAATGACGGTGTTACTATCGCAAAGGAGATCGAGCTTGAGTCTGCCGCCGAGAATATGGGCGCACAGCTCGTTCGCGAGGTCGCAACAAAGACGAATGATGCCGCAGGAGACGGTACGACTACCGCAACTCTGCTTGCACAGGCATTTATCCATGAGGGTATGAAGAACGTTACCGCGGGCGCCAATCCCATGGTCATCCGCAAGGGTATCCAGAAGGCTGTCGATAAGGCGGTATCCTGCCTTGTTGCAAATTCCAAGAAGGTAAACGGAACTGCCGATATCGCGAGAGTCGGTACGATCTCCGCAGGTGATGACGTTATCGGTACTCTTATTGCGGATGCAATGGAGAAGGTTACCGCCGACGGCGTAATTACCGTTGAGGAGTCCAAGTCCGCCGAGACCTATTGCGAGGTCGTAGAAGGAATGCAGTTCGACCGCGGATACCTCTCCCCCTATATGGCTACCGATACCGATAAGATGGAGGCTGTCCTTGATGACGCACTCGTTCTTATCACCGATAAGAAGATCTCCAATATTCAGGAGATCTTGCCCCTCCTTGAGCAGATCGTTCAGAGCGGTCTCAAGCTCCTGATCATTGCCGAGGATGTCGAGGGCGAGGCTCTTACGACTCTCGTGCTCAACAAGCTCCGCGGAACCTTCAATTGCGTAGCTGTCAAGGCTCCCGGCTTCGGTGACAGACGTAAGGAAATGCTTCGCGATATCGCTATCCTCACCGGCGGTGAGGTCATCTCCAGCGAGCTCGGCCTTGAGCTGAAGGATACCACCCTCGATCAGCTCGGACGCGCAAGACAGGTAAAGATCAATAAGGACAACACCATCATTGTCGGCGGCGCAGGCTCCTCCGAGGATATCCAAAGCCGTGTTGCACAGATCAAGTCCGCTATCGAGACCACTACCTCCGATTTCGACCGTGAGAAGCTTCAGGAGAGACTTGCAAAGCTTTCCGGCGGTGTTGCCGTTATCAAGGTCGGCGCTGCTACCGAGACCGAGATGAAGGAGAAGAAGCTCCGCATCGAGGATGCACTCAATGCTACCAGAGCGGCAGTTGAGGAGGGCATCGTAGCCGGCGGCGGTACTGCATACGTAAATGTTATTGATGACGTTGCGGCACTTGTCGATACTGTTGACGGCGATGAGAAGACCGGTGTTAAGATCGTTGTTAAGGCGCTTGAGGCACCTATCCGCCAGATCGCAGAGAACGCAGGCTTCGAGGGCTCCGTTATCGTCGATAAGATCCGCGAGAGCGGCAAGATCGGCTTCGGCTTCGACGCTTACAGCGAGACCTACTGCGACATGATGGAGAAGGGCATCGTGGATCCTACAAAGGTTACACGTTCCGCGCTTCAGAATGCTGCATCCGTTGCATCCACCGTGCTCACCACCGAGGCTCTTGTGGCAAATCAGCCCGAGGAAGCTCCCGCAGCAGCTCCTGCCGGCGGTATGGGCGGCATGGGCGGTATGTATTGATCCCCCAAAACCGGAATTTCAAGAGAGTGATCTCCACGGAGGTCACTCTCTTTTTGCCGCAAAAAAGATAGCCCTGCATCTGTCTTCGGCGCGGCGGCGTGCGTGATAAATCCCCGTGAGCCCTGCGCTTTCGGCGGCATAAAAAAAGACAGCCCTGTGGCTGTCTTTTTTCGGTGCAGGGTTATACCGAGCCCTGCTCCTCACGCTGCATAAGTGCGGCAAATCTCAGCATTTGCTTGCGTGAGGATACGCCGAGCTTTGCCAGCATATTGTGATTGTGGAATTTGAGCGTGCTCTCTTGGATCTTGATGAGCTCCGTGATCTCCTTGGCGGTCTTTCCCGAGAGATACAGATCGAAGATCTCACGCTCCTTGGCGGTGAGCGTTTCGATGCCCGCCTTGAAGCACTCGTACTCGTAGGGATCTATCTCATCCTTGCGGGAATAGGCGAGGCGCTCCGCCTTGAGACGCTCCGTGTCGAATTGGCTTTGCATCTCGTTAAAGGCGCTCTGCGCATCGGTCTTTTCCTTGAGCAGACGGCTCCGCTCCGCCTCGTTTATGCGATCCTGCTCGGCGAGAAACTCAAACAGGTCGCTGATCTCAGCGGTGTATGCGGTGCTTTTCGCGTATTCCTTCTTTTTGATAAGATCAAGGCTGCTTTTGAGAGGCTGTAGATATCGCCTCGTGAAGAACAGCGACAGGCTTACGGCAACGGTGGAAAACGTGATTATCAGCAGTGCCGCGCGAAGCGTGTCACCGAAAAGCATATTGCCGTAATCCTCCTTCGGGATCAGGACACTTACGGCAGACGTACATTCGCTCGGGCAAAGGCGTATCTCGCTTGTGAGACCGATGTACGATGCACCGTCCCCCACATATTCGGTGAGACCTTCTCCGAAGGGCTTTGCGGTGAAATCGCCGTGCGGCTCCAGATAATACTCATTCAAAACACCGGCGCTCAGCGTTTGATCGGACAGCACCGGAGCACTGCTGCTCTTGGATATGCAAAATACGGCGCGCTCAAGCTCGGAGGGCTGGGCGAAAATTTTCTTGAAGAAGCCCTCGTTCAGCTCAAAGCCGCACAGCCCCCAAAATTCGCCGTCCTCCGAAAGTATCGGAATGGTCATCAGCATAACGTGCTGATCCGTGCCCGCAAGAAGCGCTACGTCGGTGATCCTGTAGCTTTCGAGCAGGGAAGCGGAGGCGGAGCCCTTCAGCTCACTGTAGCTCGGAAAAAGATCCGTGTCGAATTCCAGCCGCCATTTGCGGTGCGGCATACAGTCGTGCTCCTTGCCTATTTGAGAGAGTCCTCGGTAGAGCAGGACACGCTTGTCCGAGCCCTCGAGACTGTTGCGCTGGAGATATATTCCCGTGCGAGATGAAGCCGCATTGCTCACGTCGGGATTCACCTGCGCCTCAAGCATTACAAAGGTGCCCGTGCAATCGGCTTCCCACAGCTTGTGCCTGAGCTCATCTATGAGCCTCTCTTGGAGCGCGTATATGTGCTCCTCGGAATGATTCAGCTCGGAAAATCCGATCGCGTTATCTTCAAGGTATTCCTCAAGCGCCGCTGTGGTATCCTTCGACAGCTGAACGCTCATGAGAGCAAGACCATCGTAGTATGTGTCGATCTGCCGCTCAAATACCTCGGACTGAAACGAGAGTGTTTTCGCCAAGCGCTGCTTGGTGCCCGTAAAGCTGCCGATAAGAAGCAGACCTGTGATAAGCAGAACGCAAAGCAATGCGGCGAGGATACACATATATCCGAACAGCTTTCGCTTGAGAGTCTGCTTTTTTCTTGATACGGGAAGCTTCATCTTTATCATCGGCTTACTTGATGCCCTTGAAAAGCTCCCACAGCTCCGTTGCCAGAGCCTCGGAGTCCTCACCTGCGGCATAGCGTGCGGGCATCGTCTTCTGCTCCTCACGCAGAGCATCGTACAGGGCGTATACTCTTGCGTAGTAGCCTGCAAACGAAGGCTCTCTCACCGCGGTCGCGGTCTTGTTTACGGTGCTTATCGCATTGTAAAGATTTCTGTAAGCCTCGGAGGAGAACTCGTGCTCCTCTATCTTGTCGAACGAGGCTTTGCTCACGGGCATATAACCTGTTTCAACGCAGAATTCCAGATTGCGGTCGGGATCCGTGAGCCAGCGCGCGAATACGGCGGCAGCCTCCGCCTTTTGCTCGGTGGTCTTGTAGGCGCAAAGACCCACACCCGCCTGCGTGACGAGCAAGTCCGTGCCGTCTGCCTTGGGCGGCGGCAGAATTTGCAGATCCATCGGCTCGGAGGTGTTGTCGGGATAGGTGACCGTATCATTATAATAAAGGATAGATGCAGATGAGCCGAGCCCCGCCATGACCTC
>CAZVXL010000050.1:0-5740 GCA_964631595.1 uncultured Lachnospiraceae bacterium
CCTATATGGCTACACCAGATTAAAGTTCTTTGCCAAGCTTTCTTTCAAGAAAGCGTCGCGTCCTTCTCGAAAAAGCGACGCGTCCTTCCGTGTGTTCCCCATATAAAAACACCGTGCGTGTCTCGGGGGGAGAAACGCACGGTGAGAGGGGGGATCAAAGGAGCGAAGCGATCATGTCGGCGGTCATGCGGGCGAGGCGCTCGTAGCCCTCGGGGGAGGGGTGGATGCCGTCGGAGCTGATGAGATTGTCGGTGTCGGGGGCGATGGCGGAGAACATATCGTTTACGGGGATGTTCAGCTTCCGCATCTCCTCCTCGGCGGCGGCATTGTAGCGCGCGACGTCGGAATTCCACTCGTTCATCGGCACGGTCAGATGCACCTTCATGTAGCCGGGATCGGTGTTGATCAGCGGATTAAAGGTGTTGAAGCTGTCGTCAAGAGCCTTGTTGCCCGGAATCGTGTTGGCGAAGATCACCTTGTCGGTGTAGCTGCGGCACTGGATCCCGAGACGGCGGATGTTGTTTGCGTACTCGTCGATCGGTGTGAAGATCTCACCGTCGGCGGTGCAGCGGTGCAGATCCCAAATGCCCGCATTGAAGTGGATCAGATCTACCTTGGGATTGCCGAAGCCCTCGATCCACGAAAACATACCCCAAAGCGTGAATTTCGAATAGCGGCAATTCTCCTCGGGCGCCAAAATGTTCACATCGGGGCCGAGAAGCTCCGCAACTCTGCCCTGATAGCCGAGCCTTATCGAATCACCGATAAGAATAACGTTTTTCATATCCAAATACCTCTCAAATTCGATATGTTGAGTACCTGCGCCGCACGTGCGCCGTATCTTGTACTCTACCGAAAAATTTTATCACAGTCGCGCCGTTATTGCAATACCCAAAAACGGAAAAGAGCGCGATATTATATAAAATATAGTCAACTGCGGCACGAAAAAGTAAAAAAATATTGTACAAATATATTGATATTTACGAATTCTTATGGTATAATACTCCTATAAAATAGTGTTATTGTACGCTTGCGTGCCAAATAACGCTCATGGCGCCGTCTCTTTTCGGCAGAAAGGAGGGTGTGGTTTGAAAAGGCTGTCGCGAATAATACTTGCGACCCTGCTGACCGTGCAGCTTTCGGGTGTAATGCCCGCCGCGGCGGTAGAGGCGTATTACAATTCCACCCCGACCGTAGACGGAGAGATCAGCCGTACCGTATCGTACATATACGACGGCGTGACCAGAACGGATTTCGTACTGGACACCACCTCGAAATATTCCAATTACGGCGGTCAGCAGCGCTTCTCCACGGTAGAATTCGACCCCTCCCAAGACGATCTGTATCTTGAGGTGATGGGCGGCGGAAGCTATATAAGCAGTCTTCGCACCACTTCGAACACGATTGCCGCATATAATACGGCAAACGCCTCGTCGGGCAAGCGCGCGCTTGCCGGTACCAACGGCGATCTGTGGCTGATGAATAATTACGACGTCCGCGTCGCGGGTAAGGAATCAAGCTACGTCGGAGACTACAAGAAATATGAGGCAAACGTGACCATCGGATATTCCGTTCCGATGAATCACACCATGTACGGCGGAGAGATAATCTGCACCGCCAGAATGGAGCAGGAGGAGCCGTATTCCGGACTCGGCTGGACCTTCGGGGTCTCCGCCGACGGTGAGGCTCTGTTCGGTCAGATCACTACCGCGATCACGGCGACGAATATCTCGCGCGGCATCACCACCACGGTGCACGGCATCAACCGTATCCCCGCAAATAACGCCGTCGTGATGTTTACCGATAAGGGCTTCTACAAGAATCATTCACTGAACGATGCACGTGAGGTCGTGATCGACTGCGACTACGACTACACGGTGGCCTCGGGCTCGACCGTGACCGGTAAGGTCACCGCCATCACCGAGCCGGGCGGCAAAAAGTACGACGTGGTGGCAAATCGCATCATTCTCACCGCAAGAGGCGATCAGCTCGATGCTCTTGCCGGATATACGGTGGGCGATACCGTAACGATAAAGACGGTAATGAACGATGCTCGGGGCAATACCGAAAAATGGCAGACGGTCACCGACTGCGTGAGCGGTCACTTCCCCCACGTCATAAACGGAACTCCCTCCGTGTACGGATCCGATCAAAATGCCAATTACCCCTGCACGATCATCGGAAAGAAGGCGAACGGCAACGTCGTTCTGCTCACCTCGTGGGGCAGACAGGCATCCACCTACAGCGAGGGACTTCGCATAAGGGAAATGCCCGAGCTGCTTGTCGAAATGGGCATCGTCGATGCGTTCATGCTTGACGGCGGCGGCTCTGCCACCATGGTGGCGGAAACGGTCACCGGCGGCTATGAGCTCACCGGAAAGCCGTGCGATTCGGGCAACACCGAGCGTACCGTCATCAACTCCGTGATCCTCGCTCTCGGCCCGTCCAAGTCGGGCGCGGGCTCCGTCGATACGTCGATAAGCGCCGATACAGCCGACGTGCTCGTAAGAGAAGCTGAAAATGTCACCTATTCCGAGAGCGGCGGCTCTCTTACCGTCACCGCCTCGGATTTCAAGAATCCCGCCTTTAAGCTCGACCTGTTCGGCGGAGCCTCGGCGGATTCATATAAATATATGGTGATCGAAGCCGTGCCGACGCAAACGGACGGCGGCATCTTCACCCTCGGGCTTTATCCGTCGGCGGGCTATACGCTCGATCCGACCGTCTCCGACGGTCAAAGGCTGACCTTCGGCTGTGACGGCACCGTGCAGAGAAAGCTCGTTGAGCTATCGTCCGTGCCCGCATGGACGGGGCGCATGAACTACATCCGAATGGAGCTTTTCGACGATACCGGAATCGGTGCCGTCGGTGAGGGCATCAGCATAAGCCGCGTGAAATTCTTCACCGACAGGGCATCGGCAAGCGCATTCGCAAACGCCGCGCCCGTGAGCGGAGATGCAAACGGCGACGGTGCGCTGACTCTCGCGGATGTGACGCTCATCCTCAAAAAGCTTGCCGGCTGGAGCGTAAACGTCTCCTCCCATGCCGATTACAACGGCGACGGCACGCTGACTCTCGCGGATGCGATACTTGCTCTCAGGGCGATCGCAGACTGATCCCGTCATCTGCAGGGGCGCACGCCTCTGTTGAAATAAAACAGTTAATTATTTGAAAAGGGGATATACAATGAAAAAACTACTTTCATTCCTTCTCACCGCGGCCATGCTTGTAAGCTGTTTCGCGATGTCCGTAGGTGCCGACAGTGACGTCGGAACGGTTGCCTCCGGCTCCGCATCCCGTGCCGCTGTCATGCCTACTCTCGACGTATTTGAGCTGAACGATTCTCATGTCGATGTTCAGGGCGTGTACTACACTCTGAATGACGATACCATGACTGCGATCGTCGGTAAGAATACCTATTCCGATTCCGCTTCCGCAGCGACCGAGAACATTGCTGTGGACATCGTGATCC
The DNA here is from genome assembly GCA_964631595.1 of uncultured Lachnospiraceae bacterium. GTDB lineage: Bacteria > Bacillota > Clostridia > Oscillospirales > CAG-272 > UMGS1312. Next base: position 3,473 of record CAZVXL010000050.1, read on the forward strand.
CCGAAGCCGTTTCTCTCGGTGACAAGACCTACGCCGTTGCCGCAGTGGGCAGAAACGCCTTCGACGGCGCTCCCGTCAAGTCCGCAGTGATCCTGTGCGACGAGATCGGTGAGTTTGCTTTTGCCGGATGCACCGAGCTTTCATACGTATACACCATATCCACGAAGATCAGCGGCTTTGCCTTCTGGGGCTGTACCGCTCTCAACGAGGCTCACATCTATTATGCCGAGACTATCGGCGGCGGCGCTTTCTGGGGCTGTGACGGTATAAACACCGTAACGCTTCTGAGTGCCAAGACCATCATGGCAAAGGCATTTGATGGCTGTGACGGTCTGCGTGACATCGTGATCGTAAGCGAGACAGCCGCACCGCAGGTTGCCGCAGATGCGATCCCCGCAGGAATCAAAGTTTGCGTCTTGAAGGACACCGAGGAGCTTTTCGCTGACTTCCCCATTGATGTTACCGCTCTTGAAAAACCCTATATCAGCGTAAACGACGTATACGGTGAGGCGGGACAGACGGTTCTCGTTCCCGTACTCGCACCTGCCGGCTTCTATACCGATAATTTGGCTCTCACTATCGAGGCTGCCGAGGGACTTACCGTAACCGGCGTTCTTGATTCCGAAAGCGTATTCTGCAATCTGACCGACGTTCTGTTCGCAGACGGAGCCATGACAGGTAAAGTCGGTGACAATGAGGTCCTCACCCTCGCATATCTTATAGTAAAGCTTGACGACGGCATTGCCGCAGGCAGATACAACATCAAGGTCGCGGACGAAAGATTTGATTCCGTCGAAGGCGCTGTTATCGTATGTGCTCACGACAACACCGAGACACGTATTCACGCAGCCTCTACCTGCACCGAGGGCGGTATCGCAGACACCGTTTGCGCCGACTGTCACAAGGTGATCGAGGGTGACGTTGAGATCCCCGCAAAGGATCACACCTACAGAGATTTCGTGATCGCTCCCACCTGTGAGGAGGGCGGTTACACACGTCACATCTGTTCCCACTGCGTACACGCTTACTCCGATGCGGAGACCGAGGCGCTCGGTCACGATTGGGACGAGGGCGTTGTAAAGGTTGAGGCATCCACGTCCAAGAAGGGACTTATCGTATACACCTGTAAGACCTGTGCTGCACAGAACGAGGTAGAGACTCCGAAGCTCTGCAAGCACAGCTGGGATGACGGTGTTGTTACCAAGAAGCCTACCACCACCGAGGAAGGCGTACTTACCTACACCTGCTCCAAGTGTAACGAGACGAAGGAGGAGCCGATCCCCGTACTTCTCGTTAAGCCGGGTGACGTAAACTCCGACGGTGAAGTAAATCTTGCAGACGTAACGCTCCTGCTGAAGCATCTTGCAAGCTGGGATGTTACCGTTAGCGAGGCTGCCGACGTAAACGGAGACAGTGAAGTAAACCTTGCAGACGCAACACTCCTGCTCAAGTATCTTGCAGGCTGGGATGTTACACTCGGCTGATAGCCGCAGACACAGCAGATAAAACAGAACAAAGAGAAGCCAAGGCTTCGACAGAGTCAAAAGAGGGCGCCGGTCGCCCTCTTTTGGATTTATGCGGGGGCTATGGGCTTGCGGGAGAAAAGCACACGGAGGAGAGAAAATGGAGATGAAGCTATACAGCGGCAGACCGGAGGACGAATCGGGCAGAGAGGAACGGGAGACGAGGGTATACGATCTGCTTGACTCACTCGGGATCGAATACACGCGCACCGATCACGGTCATGCGGACACGATGGAGGCGTGCAACGAGATCGACGCGATACTCGGGGTATTGATCTGCAAGAATTTATTCTTATGCAATCGGCAGAAGACGTCGTTTTATTTACTGATGATGCCGGGGGACAAGCCGTTCAGGACTAAGGAATTTTCGGCGGCGCTGGGAATATCGCGAGTATCATTTGCCACGCCGGAGGACATGGAGCGCCTATTGGGGCTTCTGCCGGGCTCGGTGAGCATAATGGGGCTTATGAATGACACGCAGGGCGAGGTACAGCTTGTGATCGACCGAGACGTTATTGCGGGAGAGCACATCGGCTGTCATCCGTGTGTGAACACGTCGAGCTTGAAGCTGAAGACGACGGATATTATTGAGAAATTCCTTCCGGCGGTGAAGCACACGCCGTTTTACGTGGAGCTCACCGGCGAAGGCTGACGAGGTAAAAAAAGCGCGATTCCGTGGCAACGGGATCGCGCTTTTTCGAGAAGAAAAGCACCGCTTTCTTGAAAGAAAGCTTGGCAAAGAACT
>CAZVXL010000051.1:0-5707 GCA_964631595.1 uncultured Lachnospiraceae bacterium
TTGGCGGAGAATCGGTAACGAAAATCGAATAAACCGATTGGTTCTATAACAGCTTGGACTGTTCTTTCTTTTCCAAAAAACAAGCTACAGCAACCAATAGTTTAATTTCATCATATTGCATGGTAGAAACATTAATAGAAACCCATTTCTTCGCAAATTCTAGAGAAAAAGCATGGGCTTGTTGCAATCCCCAATTTTCATTTGAATAAAGATCTATATGTTCACTTCTTGTATTCAAATATGAAAATATTTTTTCTAATTGATAGTAAGCCATTTGATGCATATTTCTTGGTGTATCATAAATAATAGCTAAGCCTTCTTCCATTAACTCATAATCTAAATTATCTATAGCATCGCATATTTGGGGAATAAGGGCGATAATGCTGTTTCTAAATATCTCTACATTATTTAAATTTGAAACATCAGTGATTTCGCATGTCAAATATGATATTGCTTTGTCTATTGAACTGTAATCCGCGAACCTGCTTTCTAGAATATTTCTCGCTTCACGTAATATATCAATATTCTCCTGGTTTCTATTTATTTTGATCAATTTCCACTCTTCATTTTGTCCATTGATTATGTCATTTGCCCAGCTAATAAGAGTAGGAAAAGTATCATAGATAGCCTTTATATACTTTTTTAAACTATTAAATGAAAATGTTAGTGATATGATTTCATTTTGGTCAGCACTAGTGTAAATTCTTATTCCAACACTATCTTGTATATCGTCAAAATTCATCATATTATTAACAACAACCCAGGGACAATAATGTATCTCCTTGTCCCGCATAAACGGTCGACCTCTTTTTGAAACTTCATATGAATGGGCAAAAGCCATTGCTCGCAAATACTCAAAGAATACATCATCGGTCGGACAGTTTTCGTCATTAAAGAAATACTCTTTGTAATGTTTTGCATTTTTAAAGTATTTTTTATGACCTTTATATGGTGGAATGTCGTGTAATAAGTTTTCATGCATTTTATTAAAGCCATCATACACAATACAAGCAAAAACCAAATATATGATAAAGTCTTCTTCTGTTTTCGGACGTTCGTTATGTTCGTTTAAATAGTGTACTGCTGAAGATACCCGATCCTTAAAAGTGCATATTAAATTATAAAGAGAAATCAACTCCGGTTTGTTAAAAAATATTTCATTATTATTAATCAAATCCATAAACTCATAGATTAATTTTTCATCAAGAAACTGCTTTTTGTTTGATTGTTTCATTTTGCTCCTCATCGATTAATTTGCTAAACTTTTATTTTCGATATAATCTACTAAATCACAGAACGAAAGTTTTATGTTAAGATTATCGCGATTGATATCTATTTAATTATATCACATATGCCAACACTTCTCAAGAAAATACTTTTTTATCTTTACATTTTTTATAGAAAGTGTTATAATATCTTCTATATCAAGGAGAATAAGCAGTATGGACTTTGCTGAAAAAGTAAAATATGTTAGAGCTACATTAAAATTATCGCAAGAAGATCTTGCGCATGAGCTCGGTGTAAGCTTTGCCACTATCAATAGATGGGAAAATGGAAATTACAATCCAAGTAGACTAGCAAGAAAAGCATTTGAAGAGTTTTGTGAAAAGAGAAATCTTCAATTGGGAGATAAATAATTATGGAAGAGAAAATAGGATACATATACGTTTTAGTCAACCCATCTTTTCCAGAGTATGTGAAAATCGGTTATGCGGACAATGTTGATGCAAGGGTTGCGCAATTAAACAGAAGTGAATGTACCCCATTCGCATTTAAAAAATATGCAGTATTGCCTGTCGCTAGTAGACTTGCAGATAAAAACGTTCATAAGCTCATTGATAGATTTAAACCAGAGTTGCGAGCAAAAGAAAATGTAAATGGAAAAATACGAATCCGAGAGTTTTTTGCAATGTCGGCAAAAGAAGCTGTTGAAATTCTTGATACCATAGGTGGAATTTATGGAGAAACACCACAGCTTTTTGAACAAACAAGCGAAGAAAAAGATGAACAAGCAATGGCTGAAAAGGCAGCAATTGCTTCGGAACGAAAATCGCCATTTTCGTTTTTTAAATGTGGTATAAAAGTGGGCGAGGTAATAACATATGTTCACGATACAAACATTACTTGCACCGTCGCAAACGATAGAGAAATTAACTACAATGGCAAATTAACGTCGCTTAGTGCTTTGGCAAAAAAATTGCTGAATCGAAAAAACGGAGTTCAAGGAACACTTCATTTTGCATATAACGGTGAAATATTGTCTGCATTAAGGAAAAGGCTTGAAGACGATGGACAATATAAAGAAACTGAGCTAATCGAAACAGACAGCACCTCTTTAAGTACAGAAGATAATGGTCCCCACAAGGGAACTATGCTGTATTTTACGATGGAAAAGTATTCTGCGACGTGCTTGTGGAATAATGATGGCTTTTTGTTATTAAAAGGCAGTAAGTTATCGGTATCCGTCACTCAAAGTTGTCCTGTTTTGATCCGCCAAATGAGAGAAGAAAAATCGCATATAATAAATGGCGAACGAATTTTATTGGAAGATACACTATTTACAAGTAGTTCTGCTGCAGCCAAGTTCGTTGCAGGCAGCAGTATAAGCGGTAATGTATATTGGAAAAATGCAGATGGCGTTTTGTTGAAGAATCTGCAAAAAGGAGAATAATATGAATTATATAGGATCTAAATATTCCCTAATTGACTTTTTGGAATCATCTATAAATAAAACACTGTTATTGCATAAAGAGACAAAGCAACCATCTGAAATGATCTTTGCAGATTTGTTTGCGGGCACAGGTGTTGTCAGTGGATCTTTTAAAAAACAAGGCTATTCTATTATTGCAAATGATATTCAATATTACAGTTATGTGATCACTAAACACATGATTGAAAACAACGGCAACCTTGACAAAGAGCGCTGTAATAGTCTAATTGAAGAGCTTAACCTTTTGGATGGAGTTGAAGGCTTTATATTTAAAAATTATTCATATGGCGGCACAGAAGGGCAAGAGTTCCGTCGTATGTATTTTTCGGATTTCAACGCAAAAAAATGCGATGCTATACGAATAACCATTGAAGAATGGCTAAAACAAGGAAAAGTAAACGAGAACGAATACTTCTTTCTGTTAGGATCTTTGCTAAATAGCATTGACAAATACGCCAATACCGCTTCTGTGTATGGCGCATACTTGAAAACACTTAAAAAGTCGGCATTAAAAGAAATGGAATTAGTCGCTCTTCCAATAATGCAAGGATCGGTTGATTGTAAAGTATACAATGAAGACATAAGCGAATTGATAAAAAACGTTTCTGGTGATATATTATATCTTGATCCGCCTTATAACGCACGTCAATATTGCTCCAACTATCACTTGCTTGAAACAATAGCAAGATATGACAATCCCGAAATTAAAGGAAAAACAGGCTTGCGTGATTACTCCGATCAAAAAAGCGTTTTCTGTAATAAAAGTAAAGTTGCAGATGCCTTTAGTGAATTGATTAAGAATGCCAAGTTCAAATACATCTTTTTGAGTTATAATAACGAAGGACTAATGTCTTTTGAAACTATCGAAAAAATAATGCGAAAGTATGGCAAATATAAAGTTTATATGCAACAATATCGTCGTTTCAAAGCCGATAACGCAAGAGATGCTAAATCAGATTCTACTATCGAATATCTGCATTGTTTGGTAAAGGAAGATATCTGATGGGAAAAATTAACGATTTAGACATGTCTAATTGGAAAGAATTGACTGATGTTTGGACTGACAGCCTTTGGATTATTCCGCAAAGGGATAATTCAGGAGCTCACGACGGACATTATCACGGCAACTTTGTCCCTCAAATACCACATCAATTACTGATGCGCTACACAAAGGCTGGAGATTTTGTTTTAGACCCTTTTGCCGGTAGTGGAACAACGCTTATAGAAGCTCAACGAATGGGACGCAATTCTATAGGAATAGAACTTCAACCAAGTGTTGCAGCAGAAGCAATCACCAGAATTCACTCGGAGAGCAAAGACGGAGTTATAGCCGATACCTTTGTTGATGATAGTAGAACATTTGACGTTAATAGAATTCTTGATACATATAAGATTAAGGATGTTCAATTTGTAATCTATCACCCACCGTATTGGGATATAGTCAAGTTTAGTGAAGACGAAAATGATTTGTCAAATTCAAAATCGCTGAATGAATTCCTCGATAATTTTCGTCAAGTAGTAAGAAACACATCTGCTATTCTTGAGAAAGGTAGATATTGTGCCGTCGTAATCGGCGATAAATATGCCAATAGTCAACTTGTTCCGCTTGGTTTTTACTGTATGCAAGCAATGCAACAAGAGGGATTAACATTAAAAGCCACGATAGTCAAAAACTTTGAAGAAACAAAAGGAAAAGCAAACCAAAGAGCTCTTTGGCGTCAACGTGCTTTAAAAAATGGCTTATATTTGTTTAAGCACGAGTACATTTTTGTTTTTAGAAAATAAGAGGTTTATTATTTGCACAAGAAAACGCGAATATTGGGTTATGACAATTTGAACGCTAATTCTTTTTTTCATATATTTTCATTTGTGACAGTAATGTTCTTTATAATGATAATATAAAATGTAAACGACCGAGAATTTCCTCGGTCGTTTCTATTAGTTCTTTTCAACAAGATGTTTCTTAAATTCAATAGGATCATACCAATAACAGCCGATACAGGCATTCTCCTCAAAATTATGTTCGGCAGAGCCTTGATAGTATGACATAGGGTAACCTAACTTTTTAGCATCATAACGGATACCAGTTCTCATGCATTCCTTACAATATTGACGCTTTGCATCGTTGGCAGCTTTGCTTAATGGCTGAAAATCTTCTAATCTTTGATCTTCATTTCGCATAACACGAGCTTCGTTTTTCATTCCGTTTTTGTGATCGACTTCGGGATTTGAAGTACCTAGCACAACACAACGTTGAGCTTTAATGGCTTTTTTGATATCAGTCCTAATATGCTGCGAATAACTGCCATCATTAAAACCGTTCAAGCGAATTCGATCGATTCCGTTTCCTGGCGTTATGCTTTTATCGAATTCTACTATATATTTTTTGGCAAGATTGGATTCTTTTCTTGCCCAAGAGGCGCCGTTGCCAAATTTTAAATCGGCATATTCTCCAATAAATTCACTTGCAGATACCCAACGACTAATCCCATTTGAATCTGGTTGAGCTAACTTTATAAATAGTTCCGTTTTTGTCATTAGCTTTATCTCCTTATTAAAAATCAAAAAATTCTTTCAATGATACTTTAAGAGCGGTGGCAAGTTTTTCAATGTTTACTATCGAAATATTTCTTTTGCCGCATTCCACGCTTGTGATATAAGTTCTATCCAAGCCTGCTAAATCTGCCAGTTCTTCTTGACTTACGCCAAGCTTATTTCTCAATTCTTTAACTCTTTTTCCGACTGAAATTTTAATGTCCATGGTAGCTCTCCTTGGGAATGTTTTAATTATAATAAAAAGTGACTTTTTTCACAACGGACTATAAGTCACAATTGGGCGCTTTGCGATACATTTGTTATAATATTTTTATCTGCCAATTTGTTCTTGGAGTTATACCGCTATATGCCGTCAAAAATTCTATTAAAAATACCGATTTGAGATTCTCGCGTGTGCTTGTCTTGAACAAGTCGGCTCGGCTACGCCTCGCCGAGACAAGC
>CAZVXL010000052.1:0-5508 GCA_964631595.1 uncultured Lachnospiraceae bacterium
GCACAATCATCGACTGCGGCCCCGTCTGCATCGGAAAACAGGGATCGTAATAATATTTCGCACGCTTCGGCTGATCTCCCACAGAGACCCCCTCCTTTTCTATATTCTGTTCATATATATGCCCACCCGAAATCTTATGTGCCAAAAGAAAAAGCCACGACTCGCCGACATCCTACCGAACATCCGCAAGCCACGACCAACATCCTATTCTATTCATCCTCTGCCCAATCGTGCAAACAGCACCAGCCCGCACAGCACAAGACCTGCACTCACGCCATACATCACCGTATAGCCGGCAGCCTCACTTACCAAGCCAAGCACAACCGCACCTGCCGTAATCCCCACATCCATCGCCGAGCTGAAGATAGCCAACGCCCCCGACCGCTGTGCAGGACTCGTCTTATCGATAATATACGCATTAAGAGCCGGCATAAACGCCCCGAACCCCAAGCCGAACAGCATCGCACACAGCCACAGCATCGCCAAATTCGCCAGCCATGCAAACAACACCATCGCACACAGAATCAGCACCATAAACGGCACCACAACCGCATACCGCCCGTACTCATCCGACAGCTTACCTGCCACCCTGCGACTAATCAACGTAAAGACCGCATACACCATGAAAAACTGCCCAAACTCCACAATCCCCAGCTCCATCGCATACACCGGCAAAAACGTAATCACCGTACCATACGCAATCGCCGCCGAAATATACGTCACACAAGCCAGCCACACCGCCCGTATCCGTATAATCTCTCTCAACCGCACATCAACCGTCTGACGCACACACGGACGTAGCTCATCCACCGACAGCACCGCCACCAGTGCCACAACCGCCATCACGACCGCCGCACCAAACAGCTCCGCAAACCCGCCGAACCGCTGCACAAAATATGTCCCCACCGCAGGAAAAATCGCCATCGAAAGAACATTCGCCATACCGAATACTCCCATCACCTCACCGCGTCTATTCTGAGGAGCAATACCGCCCACATACGCGAATACCGCCGCCAAAAAGACCCCATGGGCCACACCATGCAGTACCCGCACCACATACAGCATCGTCAAATCCGACACCCAAAAATAGCACGCGAACATCAGCGTAAAAAGCCCTGCACCCAGCACCATGAACCGCTTCAAACCATACTGATCGCCCAGCTTACCCGAATGAGGGCGTACCAACACCGAAAACAAGGTAAACACCCCCACCGCAAAACCAATCTCACTCGCCGCACCACCAAACCCCTCCACATAAAGAGGAAGCACCGGTAAAAGCAAATAAAAACTGCCAAAATAAAAAAAGCTTGCCAAACAACAGCCCATAAAATTCCGCGACATTAAACGAAACGCAGTCATAACCGCCCACTCCTTACCCGCATCATCAAACATTCAGAATATTGAGAAACATCATGTGATAACCGGCTTATCGTCACTATACACCGGCATTAGCCACTCGCCATAACAACTTATACTTATTGTACCACATTTTTTATTTGATTGCCTATAAGATAAATCCCATAGCCCAACAATGCCCATCTCTTTGGCACGTTATTTCACCATCTAAAATAAAAATAATTTCATCTCAAAGCATTGGCATATCGCAAAATACATGGTATAGTATAATTAAACTTTAAGAGAAGGTAGGGCTACATACAATAGCATACGAGTGCGAATCAATCGCCCTCATCGAGCTTGTATCACCCGCAAAAGCTATGGAATTGAATTCTTGGACAAGCATTGCAATCATCACCGCAATTACAATCGTGAACGTTTGGTTGGCTTTCAAATAAAGCAAACCCCAAGCAGACGCAAGTCTACTACACAGTAGCACTTGCCCCACCTTATCGCCGGGCAACCGAACGAGAATACAGGAGGCATCATATGAAAATTGAAGACATTTTACTCTATATCGCCTTGATCGGATACCTTGTTCTCTCCCTAAAATCACCTACTCTATCCAGTATTGTCGATGCATTAACAATCATCGTTCTGTTCTTGATGACACTCAGAATCACCAGAGAGCATAAGCAGAAACACAATATCAAACTATGTAGCCGAAGAAGAAAAAACCATCTTAACCAACGCATCAACGCCCACGTCGCAAACGTCGGAGAGATGAAAGTTCAGTCGAATAAGGTGACTTCTCCCTCGATTCTTCATCATATTAGGAAAAACCTCGACAAGGAAGATATGATTATTAGTGCCTTGTTGGTCGGGTATTTTGTCTGGTGTCGAAAAGGTAGCTTCGACCTATTCCTAGAAACCGATTGGCTCGCATTGATTATAGCAATCTTATTGATTGTTAAAATCTTCAAAAAGCCAAAAAGCTGTCGAATCATCGAATAAACAGAACCGCAGGAGGAAGAAAATGAATAATAAATTAAAAGAGGCTCGCATTGCCGCCGGATTATCGCAAGCGAAAATGGCAGAGCTGTTTGAGATACCAAAAAGAACTTTAGAAAGCTGGGACATGGGAACTCGCACACCGCCCGCCTACGTGGCGAAATTGATAATCGAAAAGCTTGAATCCATGAAAAAAGACGCTGAATAAACAGCGTCTTTTTTGTGCCTTCGTACGATCAATACATCCTGCGATAGAATCCATCCCACGCTCATCGCACCGCAAGAATAACCTTCCCCAATAAAAGAATTGCCTGCAACACTTGGCTAACCAATCGTTACAGGCTGTAGGTGATAGAAAGAACATTTACCCTCGCAGAAGAAATCGTTAAGCTGCTCACGGCTCTGATTCTTCTGGAGGCTGCTCGAAAGGGGAAGCAAAAATAGCTTCCCACCCCTTGAGGGGTACTTAAATCATATCATACTTTCGATATAATAGCAAATATTATCACTAAAATTCACAGAATATCTAAAACACGATGATAGCTAAAGAAAAAGCCTCAACGGACGCGAGCGTGCAGAAAATGCAAACGTCGTAGAGGCGGAAGGTAATATTAAGGGGATTTTCCCCTTAATATTATCAACTTCATCATATCAGAAAAACAATGAAAAAGGAAGATGCTTTGATCCATCACATTAAGAATTGACAGGGCACCAAAACTATAATGTGGCTAAGGAGGTGAGCGGATGGTTTTATTGCATTAAGAATTAACAGGGTACCAAAACTACTAGCATTGAGGAATCCGCGGCACACGAGTTTTATTGCATTAAGAATTAACAGGGTACCAAAACGGTACGACGCGATACATTCAACGCAATCAGTTTTATTGCATTAAGAATTAACAGGGTACCAAAACTTGAAGCACGCGGAAGATTGGACTGTTTTGTTTTATTGCATTAAGAATTAACAGGGTACCAAAACACTTGTAGCAAATGATTATGTGGTTTGGAGTTTTATTGCATTAAGAATTAACAGGGTACCAAAACGGGATGGTCGGTAGTCGGTGAAGAAGGACCGTTTTATTGCATTAAGAATTAACAGGGTACCAAAACAAGGCAGTTACCGGTTGTCCGACCATTGGGTTTTATTGCATTAAGAATTAACAGGGTACCAAAACATCAGGCGGTTATGAAGATGGGCGGATATGGTTTTATTGCATTAAGAATTAACAGGGTACCAAAACCCTTGTGAAATCACTAGATGTGAACAGTGAGTTTTATTGCATTAAGAATTAACAGGGTACCAAAACTACACGAGTCCGTACTGGCCAAGGCCTGCGGTTTTATTGCATTAAGAATTAACAGGGTACCAAAACATACGGGCGGTGCATCTTCTGTTGGTGGTCGTTTTATTGCATTAAGAATTAACAGGGTACCAAAACAACGAACTTTCTCCGATGATTTTGGAGGAAGTTTTATTGCATTAAGAATTAACAGGGTACCAAAACAAGAAAAGAAAACCTTCAAAGCAAATTCAGTTTTATTGCATTAAGAATTAACAGGGTACCAAAACGCGGCGGCAGCACTCTGCACGGAGCCGACGGTTTTATTGCATTAAGAATTAACAGGGTACCAAAACACCGTTTTTCTTTGAAAGTCCTGCAACTGGTTTTATTGCATTAAGAATTAACAGGGTACCAAAACAAAGAGAAATTGAACTTTTGTTGCAAACTAGTTTTATTGCATTAAGAATTAACAGGGTACCAAAACGTTCCCCCAGGAAGTCGATCCCCTCGACTTGTTTTATTGCATTAAGAATTAACAGGGTACCAAAACGATAGACTTTGTTTTGCGGGGAATCAGTAGTTTTATTGCATTAAGAATTAACAGGGTACCAAAACCTGATTAACAGCAGGTGCCGCCTGCACCAGTTTTATTGCATTAAGAATTAACAGGGTACCAAAACACGTGAAACTTCTTTTTTGAGTGCTTTATAGTTTTATTGCATTAAGAATTAACAGGGTACCAAAACGCAGCGGCAACACTCTGCACGGAGCCGACGGTTTTATTGCATTAAGAATTAACAGGGTACCAAAACGACTTTTACACGATACGGTTCTTTATTGGAGTTTTATTGCATTAAGAATTAACAGGGTACCAAAACTAATACTCGTAAGAGCAGAACAATCGATGTTTTATTGCATTAAGAATTAACAGGGTACCAAAACGATGCAGGATCGTTATTCGGGTGCGATGGAGTTTTATTGCATTAAGAATTAACAGGGTACCAAAACACTCGTCGCGACACTCAACGTCGCCCGGTCGTTTTATTGCATTAAGAATTAACAGGGTACCAAAACGCCATGTCGTGCAGCAGCAGCACTCTGCAGTTTTATTGCATTAAGAATTAACAGGGTACCAAAACCTCATATATCGCCGGGCAAAAGCAGGAGTAGTTTTATTGCATTAAGAATTAACAGGGTACCAAAACCGGCTGCTTGCAAGACGACTGCGACAGCGAGTTTTATTGCATTAAGAATTAACAGGGTACCAAAACCAGCCTGTCGGTTTGGTCGGTCGCATCGTGTTTTATTGCATTAAGAATTAACAGGGTACCAAAACTCTGTCCGAATGAGGACGGAACGGAGACGGGTTTTATTGCATTAAGAATTAACAGGGTACCAAAACCCACCGTATACGGCTTCTTCCTTACGCATGTTTTATTGCATTAAGAATTAACAGGGTACCAAAACTGATTGTGGTACAATTTCCACACAATATAGTTTTATTGCATTAAGAATTAACAGGGTACCAAAACTAAGGTTGCTTTCGCCGAGCCGGCAACGGGTTTTATTGCATTAAGAATTAACAGGGTACCAAAACATCCGTTTTTGTACAATGCGGCTGATGTTGTTTTATTGCATTAAGAATTAACAGGGTACCACAACTGAGTAGATGGCAAGTAAGGAGATAAAGGGTTTTATTGCATTAAGAATTAACAGGGTACCAAAACTTGTACTTACGTATGTTTTGCTGTTTCGTAGTTTTATTGCATTAAGAATTAACAGGGTACCAAAACTTGTAAATAAGTTTATTTATGCGAAGAATCGTTTTATTGCATTAAGAATTAACAGGGTACCAAAACACTTCGGCGTAGATAATCTT
>CAZVXL010000053.1:0-5427 GCA_964631595.1 uncultured Lachnospiraceae bacterium
CTCATTCTCTACCGCATCTAGTTGATTGTTGATATTTTTTACCATTGTATTTTCCTCCTTTTGGCTTAATTGTTGTTCAACAGTTTCCTGTTCTTGTTTATTGCTAACAGCTTTAGTTGTAACCTTTTCAGTTCCAACTTCTGTTGTTGTAGTAGCAACTTCCTCGATTTTGTTAACTTGAGTTTTAGCAGTTGTTTTTCTGCTTGTAGCTTTTTTTGCCATTTCAATTTCCTCCCTTAGTAGGTTTCTGTAATTTGATCCAAGATCTTTAAACTCAACTTTTGATAGATCAACAAGTGACCTTATAGTTAAGAATGGACCTGTCATTGTGTCATTAGGATTAGCCGCTATGTGCCTTAATAAACTAGACAATAGAGGCAACTCTTCTCTTGATATTCCTGGATATGCGTAAACTAATTTCACGCATCTATCAAGATTAAATGTGTAGAATTTTTGATGCGCATTCTTTTCAGATTGCCCATCGTTGTAAGTCAACAGAAGTTGTTTAACAATCTTTTCTTTTGCTTCAGGCGCAATTAATGCCATAGCTAGAACGACTGCTGCAGATTTAAGATCAAGTCCTAAATAACCAACAGGACTGTTAAATTCGGATACAAGCTTTTCAAGCTCTTCAATGTGTCCGCTTATAACTTCAAGAGTATTTTCTTTAGTATACTCTTCGTTATTTAATCCTTCAGGAAGCGGTTCTCGTAAAGCAAGCATAAGAGATATGAATAAAAGTTTATCACATTCCCTGTAATATTCTTTTAATTCCTCTTCTAATTCTTCCTGTGTGACTTCATTGTTATCTACGGGTTCAATTGTTGTAACCATAGATTCTCCTTTATAATGAATTATAAAAACCATTTTACTAGTTCTTACCTATATGAATAATATATAGTTATTTTAATATGTAAACTTTCGGAGAACTAATAAAAAAAGGAAGAGCATAGCTCCTCCTATATTATTTTTTCATTAAGATTCATAATATCTTTTAACATTTTGAATAGCTGTTTCTGTAAATTTAGTACCATCTAAAGTTAATGCTTTACTAATAACTATTTTCTTAAGAGCTTCAGCTCTAGTTGATTTATTACATAACATACATATTAATATAGCAAGTGATCTATAGGTTAAATATTTATCTTTACCATATTTCCATTCAAGACTATATCTGAATAGTTTAAATTCTGAATAAGCATCATCACTATATGCTAAGAAGCATAGGTTAACTATATCAAATTTTAATTTAAAATCAGTATAGATAGGAGTGTTAGCTATTGATATAAGTATATTATAAAGATTATAATTATTAGCTGCTCCATCTAACCCAGTTGGAACTGGAGAAGATTTACCCATTTTATCTTGATATGATTTAAGATTTAAAGCAAGTAATGAATATTTTGTACCACTAGTACAAATAGCTTCAAATTTAGATTTATTATCTAATTTTGAATCAGATAGTATTTTAGCAATAACATTAGATTCTTCATCAGAACTTAACTCAATTTTAGCTTGTTCTTTTTTAGCTTTTGGTTGTTCTTCTTTCTTAGGTTCAACTGGTTGTTCTTGAACTTCTACAACAACCTCTTCTTGTTGTAATTCAGTATCTTGATTAACTTGATTACGATTTTTTTTACCCATAGTATATACTCCTCTTTAGGGTTAATTTAAATATATTAATATCATCAAAAAATAATTGACTGATATACTAATAGGAGAAAACCCTATGATAATTACATTTGACAAACTGTATAAAAAGTATGGTTTAAGAAGAATAGAACACTTTATGAAACCAAGAGTTCTATTAGCATCTAACTTTAGTTTTCCAACTAACTCAAGTTTCCATACTTGGAAAGTTTCCCATAAAGCAGAATATTTCACAAGGAACGATGGTTTTTATAATAATGTTAGTAAAGCACAAGTTAGAACTATAACTAAGTATGACGAAGAAAACTTAGTTGGTAAAACAACTGAAAAAGTATTCCTTACTAATAAGTTTATAACAGAAAATGCTAAACTTATAAAAGAATATAAATTCCTCAAACCAGATCAAGAGATTAACTGTAACGATAAGGTTCTTAAGATTAATAACTATGGTGCTCTTAATGAGTGTTATAAGTATATGACTCAACCTTTATTACAATTTAATCAATATTCTAATATGTTTAATTCTATATTAAAACATATGTTTATAGACGAAGAACGTCAACATATTTTTATTCAAGTTGAAATACCAGCTAAGTTATTAAAGAGAACTGAATATGATAAATTAGCTAAAGGATTAAGACCTGCACATATGGATTTGTTTCCAGATTCTAAAGGATTTACTATTTTAGAATTATGGAAGTTTTTAACTCCTTCTTATTCTAAAGATTCTTTATTTAGTAAGATACCTAAATTAAAATACAAAAATATTAACTTATTATTCTCTTTAGATAATAAATTACTTTTACTTAATATGGAAGCATTAGCTGGATGTGTTAGTGAACTAGGTGTTAGTTTTGAAAACATTAAACCTAGAAAAGCTGATGTATTTAGAAAAATGTTCTATGTTATGTTAGAAGAATTTATAGCAACTCCAGCTATGTCTGATCAAGAGTTAGAAAAATTAGAAAATAATCTTAATACTAACGCAGGACAAACTATAGTTAATTCTTCACAAGACTCAGTTGTTCAAGTTAATGAACCAGATAACAAAATGACTATAAAAGAGTCTTCTCTAAAAGAACAAGTCATAGGTGTAAATAATAATAAACCAGCTCCTAAATATACTTCTATATCTGATATGGTTGGTAAATTAAAGAAACTTAATGAAGAACCTATGCTTAAAATACAAAGTGAACAAGAAACAGATTTAGACGACGCTATTGATGGCGTTCTTAAAAGGCTAGATGAAAAAGAAAGTGAAGATCTTTATGATAATCTAGTAGAAGAAATAGAGAAAAATGAACAAATTGAAAATAGTGTAGATGATGGATGGGAAGAAGATGATGATGTTAATCTTCTAGATAAAAAAGTAAATATATCAGAGATACAAATCTCAGACGATGAAATTAACCTTAAGACTTTAGCAGAACTTGAATCTGAAGTTTATAATTATAATAATGTTTTAGATAAAATAGATTATCTAAAAGAAAATAAAGTATTAGATAAAAAGAATGCTAACAAAATGAAAGATATATTAGAAAAGCAAGCTAAATCTAAAGATCCTTATAAATCTAATCAGACATTAGAAGATATTCTTAATGATGAAAAAGATAAATTAGATTTAGAATTAGATAAAGTTATGATAACTGAAAATAAAGTTGTCTTTGATAAAAGTTATAATAATGATACTTCTAATGTATTAAGAAGGCAATATTTAAAGAATCAATATCATAAAGATATTATAAGATGCGTCTATAGTTTACAGAATGGTAATATCATCGTGGAGAATTATGATATTAATACCATAGAGGACGCATTAGGAACTTTAGAAGAACATAGTTTAACTTTAAGAACTTTAGATAACAAAACACATAATATAAAATTCTTTTTACCTCTTATAAAAGAAAACGGTGAGATGACTATCAATAATCAAAATTATATGCAAAGATTTCAACGTAATAACTTACCTATAAGTAAGTTATCTAGAGAAGAAGTTAAGTTAAGTAGTTATTATGGTAAATTGTTTGTTTCTAAAGCTACATATAAGAAAGATGATATAGGATACTTTATTATGCAACAACTTGCTAAACGTTATGAAGCTGGTGGTGATATTAAAGATCTTATTATGTTACCTTCTAATAATGAAGAAGTTAAATTACCTTTAGATTATTCTCATTTCTCTAGATATGTAAAAGCTTTTAAGTTTAAAGATTATCAATTCAACTTTGAATATAAGAACAGAGCTAAACTATTTAAAGATTTAGAAGAAGAAGCATTAGCTACATTAGAAAATGATAATTCTTGTGTATTAATGGGGCACAGAAAAGGAACTCCTATCTTAATGGGAATAGATGGAACTATGTATGAATATGTTAAAGGTAATTATACAGATATAGGAGATATATTTACTCTATTAGATATATCTAGAGATATAGCACCTATAGAGTTCTCTGCTATAAGAATATTTAAGAAACAAATACCAACTGTATTATTGCTTTCTTATTATTTAGGATTAACTAATTTACTTAAAACTTTAGAAATGAAGTTTGAATTAATAGAACCTAATCAAAGAGCATCTACTGATTTTAATCAGATAGCTATTAAGTTCCAAGATAAAAAGTTAGTTATAACTAGAGATCACGACTTAGGAGATATGGTAGTAGGTGGGTTACTTAGTATACAAAAAATATTAAAAGATCTTCCTATTAAAGTTCTTAATGATAAGAACTCATTCTCTGTATTATGTAATAAGTTAGAGTATTCTATTCTTTATATAAACGAAATTAAAATTATGGAAACTCTATTCGTAGATCCTATTACATTAACTATATTAAAAGCTGGTAGATTACCAACTAGTTTTAAAGGATTATTAATGGAAGCTAATAATTTATTATTAGACGACAATTATACTAATCCTAATAATATAAAGAGTATGGCTATAAAAGGATATGAACGTATAGCCGGATTAATATATAATAATCTTACTAAAGCAGTTAGAGAGTATGAAGGTAAATCTGCTTTCTCTAGAGCTAAGATTAATATGAATCCTTATGTTATTATACAAGCTATACAAGAAGATAGTACTACTGTCTTAGTAGATGATTTAAATCCTGTATCTTCTATTAAACAAACTGAAGATGTTAGTTATCTAGGTGCATTAGGATTTAATAAAGAAACATTAGTAAGACAAAGTCGTATATTTAACGAGAGTGAAGTAGGAATCATTTCAGAAGCTGTTAAAGATAGTAGTGATGTTGGTATTACTGCGTATATGACAGCAGCTCCTAAAATAGAAAACTTGAGAGGAACCATAGGAGAGTATGATGAAAATAAAGATGGTATAGCTACTACATTTAGCACATCCGCTTTATTAAGTCCTTTTGGTTTACAAGATGACGGAAAACGCTTAAATTTCGCATCCATTCATAACGCTCACGTTATTCCTATTAACACTATGAGAGCTCCTTATGTTAGAACTGGTTATGAAGCTGTTATACCTATTAGAGCAGGTGAACGTTTCGTAGTTGTAGCTGAAGACAAAGGAGTTGTTACTAAAGTTACTTCTTCACAAGTAGAAGTTGCTTATGGTAAAGATAAAAAGAAAAAAACTTATAAGTATAGAAACTGGACTACTAAAGAAGAATCAGATGCTTGTTATACACATATAATGGTTCCTAATGTAAAAGAAGGAGATAAAGTAGATAAAGATGATACTCTTATCTACGATAAGTTATTCTTCGAACCAGATATATTTAATCCTAAAAGAGTTATTTATAA
>CAZVXL010000054.1:0-4965 GCA_964631595.1 uncultured Lachnospiraceae bacterium
GGTACTGCTCGGGTGGAGTGCTACCGCTTAGACCGCTCGGTATCCGCGCGACCGCGGGGCGGTCGAATGTGGTAGGAAGTCATGTGCGATGCGCGGTTACAGTGGTGGGGTGGGGTTCGCAGAGGTTTATCTAAGGCATTAGTTTTGCTTGGGGTATGAAGTTTTTTGGAGTTTCGTCTTTCTGCGCTACGTGAGGAAAACGGCAGATTTGTTTACTATATATCCTTATCACTTCCCACTGTAGTGATCCAAACGGACTACCGTTATCAAAGTAATCCCAAATCGTCGGTTTTAACGGAGTGAAAAACCGACATTCGGTATTCCCCTTTTGCCCCTTTTGCAAAGAAATGTACATTTCTTTGCGCCGAGCGATTTAAGATGACTGCATGGCTATAGCAGCTTAAAGCTTTTTGCCAAGCTTTTTCTCGAAAAAGCTTGCGTTCTCCTTCTCGAAAAAGCGTCGCGTCCTTCCCTCTGCCTCTAATCCGTCAATGTGATCGGTTGGGGGATATTTTTTTGTAAAAAGGGTTTACAAAAAAGGAAAATGGGCGTATAATGTAATTAGTGTAATTATAAATAAAGGAAGCAGAGATCGGGAAGAAGCCGTGAGCGATCCGAAAGAGAGTGTGTACCAAGGGCTGAGAGTGCACTCGGAGGGCAGCGGGTTGTGCGCCCGTGAGCTTTCCGCGAAGTGCCCGAGATTCACGTTTCCACGCATCGGCTGACGATGTACTGGTGTCGGTGATGCAACGTGCAACGACTTAAAACGGGCGGCGCGGCGGAATGACCTCCGTTATCGGGTCCAGAGCTATAAATAAGAGTGGAACCGCGGACACCGCCTCTTTGCCCCCGAGCATAGAGGCGGTTTTTGAATTTAGCCCCGCGCCGCAGGGCGCGGCTGCGGGTACACCTGCACGAACTGCCGATATACCAACATACGAATATACGAAAGGAGCATAGCTCTATGAAATATAAACTCACGATCACTCCGGAGACGGTGCGCCGAAACGTGCGCCATTCGGTGAGATCCGCCGAATCAAAGCTCAGAGAGACCGCCGAGTGGTTCAAAAGCGACGTTGATGCGATCGTGGAGCGCGATCCCGCCGCCACCGGCAGAGCCGAGGCAATGCTGCTCTACTCCGGATTTCACGCGCTTGTGTTCTACCGCGCCGCGCACGCGCTTCATAAGCGCGGTCATCGGCTGTCGGCTCGCTTCATAAGCCAAAGCGCGCGCTTCCTCACCGGAATCGAGATACACCCCGCCGCGACGATCGGCAAGGGGCTGTTCATCGACCACGGAAGCGGAGTTGTTATCGGAGAGACCGCGATCATAGGCGACAACTGCACCATATACCAAGGAGTGACTCTCGGCGGAACGGGCAAGGAGGTCGGCAAGCGCCACCCCACGCTCGGCAACAACGTAATGGTCGGCTCCGGAGCAAAGCTGCTCGGCAATTTCGAGGTGGGCGATAATTCCAAGATCGCTGCGGGAGCAGTCGTGCTCGGCGCCGTGCCCGAAAATTCCACTGCCGTCGGAATCCCAGCAAAGGTCGTCCGCAAGAAGGGCGCAAAGGTGAACGGAGCGGATCTTGACCAAACGCATATCCCCGACCCCGTGTCCGCTGAGCTGTGCGCTCTCCGCGCAGAGATAGATAAGCTTTGCCGCAGGATCTCCGAGCTTGAGGAGAGCGGCGGCAATGAGGAAAAGTAACACTTAACGGAGATAGAAATGAACTGTCCATTCTGCAATTTCCCGAATCTGCCGTCGTCCGGCTTCTGCTGTCAGTGCGGTGCTCCGCTCCGACCGCAGGAGAGAAGGCCGAGCAAGGGTGCGGCGGTGGCGAAGTCACTGCTCCTCGCGGTGCTTGTCCCCGTGTTCTACTACGCGGTAATGAACGCCGTCAGCCTTGTCTGGATATACATCTTCAATTCCGGGATCACCTCCGGCATTACCAAGGAGCAATACATTTCCGAGTACACCGCCGCCTTCAACCGCGATTCCGGCTACCTCAACATCATCTTCTCCGGAATCTGCGTGCTTGCCGCCGCCGTGTTCTACGCGCTTCGCCGCCGTTCGCTCGTATCTGCGGCAAATATTCACTCCGCACCTCCGCTGAAGGTCGGCGCCGCATTCGTGTGCGGACTTACGTTGCAGATCCCCGTCGGCTTTGCGCTTGCGCTGATCCCGTTTTCCGAGGAGATGCTTGAAAACCACGGTGAGGTGGTGAGCGCCTGCACGTCCCCGATGTGGGTACAGCTCCTTTACGCCGTCGTGCTCGCGCCGCTGATCGAGGAGATATTCTTCCGCGGCATAGTCCACGACAGAGCCGCGCGGGCCATGCCGCTGCCGATCGCCTGCGTGGTATCGTCACTCGGCTTCGCGCTGATCCACGCCGAGCCCATCGCCGTGCTCGTCGCATTCGCCTGCGGATGTTTGCTCGCCCTGCTCTATTCGCGATTCGGGACGGTGCTTATTCCGCTCGCTTTTCACTCCGGCTTTAATCTGCTGTCCTTCGCGGTGGCGGAGATATCCGATCCGCTTCTGCTTGCCGCAGGCGGATGTCTGTCCGTCGGGCTGTTCATCGGAAGCACGTATCTGCTTTTGAGGAAGGACAGAGCCGAGGGCTGATCGGTCGGCATACAAAAATCACAGAAATCACACAAGCTACAGGAGATATGGGAGATATATGAAGCTTTACAACTCACTCACAAGAACAAAAGAGGAATTTGTGCCCCACGAGGAGGGCATAGTCCGTATGTACACCTGCGGACCCACCGTATACCATTTCGCGCACATCGGAAATCTGCGTACCTACATCATGGAGGATATACTGGAGAAGTATCTCCGATACATCGGCTATGACGTGCGACGTGTAATGAACATCACCGATGTGGGACACCTGTCGAGTGATGCCGACACCGGAGAGGACAAGATGCTCAAGGGTGCGAAGCGTGAGAAGAAGACGGTCATGGAGATCGCGAAGTTCTACACGGATGCGTTCTTTGCGGATGCGGAGAAGCTCGGAATAAGGAAGCCGGACGTAGTGGAGCCCGCCACCGGCTGTATTCCGGAGTTTATAAAGATGATAGAGGGGCTTCTTGACAAGGGCTACGCCTACATTGCCGGAGGGAACGTATATTTTGATACCTCAAAGCTTGAGGAATACTACGTATTCAACAAGCATGATGCAGAGGATCTTGAGGTGGGCGTTCGCGACGGAGTGGAGGCAGACGAGAACAAGCGTAACAAGTGCGACTTTGTGCTTTGGTTTACGAAGTCCAAGTTTGATTCGCAGGAGCTGAAGTGGGATTCCCCGTGGGGAGTCGGCTACCCCGGCTGGCACATCGAGTGCTCCGCGATAAGTCTGAAGCATCTGGGAGAGTATCTTGACATTCACTGCGGCGGCATCGACAACGCCTTCCCCCACCACACCAACGAGATCGCGCAGAGCGAGGCGTACATCGGTCATCCGTGGTGCAAGTATTGGTTCCACGTGCTTCATCTCAACACAAACAGCGGAAAGATGAGCAAATCGAAGGGTGAATTTCTGACGGTGCCGCTCCTTGAGGAGAAGGGCTATGCTCCGGCGGTGTACAGGCTGTTCTGCCTGCAATCGCACTACCGCCGCAGTCTGGTATTCTCTTGGGAGGCGCTTGACAATGCCGCCGCCGCATATGCGAAGCTTGCGGAGAAGCTTGCAAAGCTCTCTCCCGATGACGGCGAATTTGACGGTGATGCGGCGGAGAAGCTGCGTGCCGAGTTCCGCGATGCGCTTGACAACGATCTGAACACGTCGCTGGCGCTGACCGCCCTCTACGACGTATTGAAATACAAGACGAACGGTAAAACGAAGCTTGCCCTCATCGGTGAGTTCGATTCCGTGCTCTCTCTTGATCTGCTCCGAGCCGCGGAGAAGCTGCGCTCCGCCGCTCCCGAGTCGGCTTCTGCGGGCTCCTCGGCGCACGCCGAGCTTGATCCGGATTTCTGCGCGAAGGTCGAGGCTCTTATCTCCGACCGTGCCGCTGCCAAGGCCGCCAAGGACTGGGGCAAGGCGGATTCTATCCGCGACGAGCTGACCGCTCTCGGCGTCGCTCTCAAGGATTCCAAGGAAGGCACTTCTTGGAGCTTGATTTCTTGATTTTGCGGACGGGGAAGGACGCAAGCTTTTTCGAGAAGGAGAACGGACGCTTTTTCGAGAAAAAGCTTGGCAAAAAGCTTTAATCTGCTATAGCCATATAGGATCACTAAAGCAATAGGCGCAAAGAAATATACATTTCTTTGCAAAAGGGGCAAAAAGGGAATACCGAATGTCGGTTTTTCACTCCGTTAAAACCGACGATTTAGGATCACTTTGATAACGGTAGCCCGCAAGGATCACTACAGCGGGAAGTAGTAAGGATATGTAGTAGGGTAAACGTGCGCCAAGCTACTTCATACCCCAAGCCAAACTAATGCCTTAGATAAACTTTTGCGAACCTAACTCCACCGCTGTAACCGCTCACCGCACATGACTTCCAACCACATTCGACCGCCCCGCGGTCGCGCGGATACCGAGCGGTTTAGACGGGATAACTACCCGTCAACAGTACCCCGTAATTATAGACATGGGGGGATATTTAAGGGGGAGCGCCCCCTTGAATGAAGCTTTTGGTTACTTTTCATTTCACTATGAAAAGTAACGAAGAAAGCCCGCGAAGTGGAGAGGGACGGGCGAAACCCTTGGACAAAACAGAGTAGAAACGGAGCGGAAGCGCGAAGCGCAACCGCTCTGCGTAGAACAGCTTACAAAATCCTTAAATAAAACTTCGTCAGTTTGCCTGTCGGCGCTGCCGACTTACTTTTCATTTCAGTATGAAAAGTAACGAAAGAAAGCCCGCGAAGTGGAGAGGGGCGGGCGAAACCCTTGGACAAAACAGAGTAGAAACGGAGCGGGCGGCGCGAAGCGCAACCGCTCTGCGTAGAAC
>CAZVXL010000055.1:0-4872 GCA_964631595.1 uncultured Lachnospiraceae bacterium
CTTGTTTTCGCGGTATTCGTCCGCGGTATTTCCGCAGTCTCTCGCCCAGCCTATCACAAGCATATACAGCAGGATCCAGACAAGCCATACCGCAAGAGCCAGCACCGACCACCACAGCGATATCCGAAGCAAAAAATGAAGTGCAAGCAGTATCGCGGCGGGGATCGCACCGTCAATATTCAAAAGCATGTTTATCAGAAGGCACATCACAAAGCCTCCGCTCCGAGACGTTCTTCTCATTCTTCCGCATCAAATGAGCCTATGCCCGCGCCGAGGACGTACCATTTCCGATCCTCGGTATCCATATCCGTCGCATACGTGGCATCAAACGAAACGGCGTATTGCTTTTCGCATACAAAGCCCGCCTCGTCGGGTACGCCGAGCTCAAACCGAAGCATCGTCTGATCGCAGAAGTAAAAGCTTCCCGCAAAGCACAGATCTCTCCCGTCTTCAAGCGCATCCGCTATCTCGGGGAAATTCATCGGAAGCATATAGTACGCCCGATCAACATATTTAAGGATGCTGTCTATCGAGATATCGCAGCAGCCGCTTTGCAGATCTACGCTCCACCCGTCCTTCAGCGACAGCATCGGGTGAAATTCAAGCGCTTTGTCTCCGTCGGTGACCGAGACCGCAACATTCGAAAAATTCTCGCTCTCGTTACAGCTCAGCAGAAGCGGCGCACCCGCCTCTCCCCTGTACAGCTCCCGAGATCTGTCCACCTCAAACTCGCCGTCATCGTTCAGTCCCGCGGAATAGAGCGTGATAACCCCGTCATCGCTTGCCGGAACAAGCACGAAGATATTTTCACCCGCGCATGACACCGCGTCGATACCGCGCAGAAACGGGTATTCCTCGGCGGTCTCCGAGTGCTCGAAATACGTTGACAGATCCTCCTCCGACAGCCTTGCTTCCAAGTAATCGACAAAGGCAATGCCCACCGAGGAGCCGCTGTCCTTTATCCTGCTTCTCAGCGCCATAAGCTCATAGAGCTCGGACTCACCGTTCTCGGCATTTTCGCCGTCGGCGGGAGAGGTTGTCACCTCCGAGGAGGCAGTATCCGAGAGCGTAGTCTCGGGGGCATCGGAATCCGCGATCCCTCCCACGTCTCCGGCACAGCCCGCAAGCGCGGAAAGGCAAAGCCCGAGCACCGTCAGCGTAATGACTCCGTATCGCAAACGCATATCCTGCGCCTCCCCTTCAAAATTTCCGTGACCGCCGCCCCGCAGAGCGGTCAGCCGCAGATCACTCGGTATAAATATATTTTCGCATTTCCCCGTAAATACCGAGGCGGCGGAGCCTCACCCGAAAATCGGGTGAAATCCGCGCCGTCGGCACGGGTGAGGGGCGCGTGACCTCCCGCCGCCCCGTTTCATCATTTACAGGTGACCGTCTCGGTCATTACTCACCGAGAGTTACGTCCCAGCCGGCAAGCTTCTTCAGTATCTTCACCGCATCGGAGAGAGATACCTCGCCGTTCACATCGACGTCGCACGCATCAAGGTTCGGCTCGATGTTCCACTTCGCCACGTATTTCAGCACCGCCACTGCATCGGCAATGTTTACCTGTCCGTTCTCATCGGCATCACCGTACTGTATCAGCACGACGTCTCTGACAATATCCTCCGCGCCGACAGTCACGGCGTATGCTCCGGTCACGTGCGCCCTCTTGGATACCGTCACGGTATAGGAAGCGCCCGCAACGTGATCCACGCTGTAGCTTGCGCTGTTGCCGGTGAGTATCTGCTCATATGCGGGATCGCCGTTCAGAACGAAGCGCACCGTTATCTCGTCACTCTCGTCTCCGTAGCTTGTGACATTTCCGCTGACGTTCACGCCGTTGGATACTACCTTCACGTAGATCTTCTCAAGCTCACGTCTCGTGCCGTCCCGCTTCGATACCGCAAATACGGTGGCTTGGCTGATCTCATCACCGCTACTGTTTTCGCCGCTGATGCATATTCCGCCTTCCTCCGTTCTGCCGACGGAGATGTAATCGTTCAGTTCTACCCACTCGTAGCCCTGAAGCGTGGACTTGTATATGGCAATATCGTAATCATACTGATCTGTGTCAATATCTACGCCCAGCTCGATAGGCGCAAACGGGATCTCTCTGAGCTCCTGAGCGTCTATCTCGTAGGTCTCGCCCTCGGGCAGCTCGATCGTTCTGCTGTTCTGCGCCGTCGGAATGGAGCTTATGTCGGCGGGATCGTAGATTATCACCGTGATCTGACGTCCGGCACTGCTGTAATCCTGACCGTAGTACCACGGCGTATTCTCGTTCGGCTTATACGCCGTAACATACTCGGTACCCGCGGTATTTCCCGCCTTTATCGCTATAACTCCTTCGCCGTTACCCTGGCCCTCTGCCTTGCCCATGATAACGGATGCACGGCTGCCCGACACCCATCTCGGGAGATTGTCGGTGGCATCTGCCGGCCCTATCATATATTTAACACTTACCGTTCCGCCGATCGGCACGTAGACCGTAGGTGTGAGCGTGTTATATTCGGGATATATGAGCGTTCTTGCGACATTCCCCGACGAGAGTGCGGGAACGATGGTCCTGCTCTGGGACATCTTCAGTCCGCCCTCCTGCCAAGCAGTCGCCTTTACCTTGGTGGATATCTCCACTATCTGATCCTGAGAATTTTTCTCTATCGTAACGGCTTCGTCGGTGACCTCAACGGGCGTGCTCATTGCGGTATTGCCCGAATAGCCTATGGAGGAGTAGTACACCTGCTCTACGGGATCGTAATTCTCAATATAGATCTTTACACTGTTCCCGTGATCGTAGGTCACAAGCTTCGGCGCCTCGGGCGCGGTTATCCTCGAGAGATCGCGCTTCTGCACCGTCTTTGCGTCACCGTAGAAGGCGCGGTAGCCGTCCGCCGCATAGGAGGCGCGGATCTCCTTACCGACAAGATATCTCTTGCTCTCGCCCTGAAGCTTTATCGAGAAGTAGTTTTCTCCCTCGATATCGACCCACTTGCCGTCCTCTTTCACCTGCCACTGCGGCTTGAGACTGTACGTAGGCACTCCCTCGGTGGTGAGCTCAATATCCGTAGCGTAGAGAGTTTCGCCCCACATAGCCTCTCCGTTGTAGGAGACCTTTCCGCGCAGAGGATAATCCTCGTTCGCCGTTATGTCTATATAAAGTACAAGTATACAATCGTGATATATCGTGTATTGCCAAAAATCATCATAGCCGCTTGAGGTGTCGTGCGAAAATCCGGCATACTCCGCGCCGTCAACCTTTACAGTACAGTCTTTGAAGCCCCGATAGTCATACGAGGTCCGTCCCGGAGAGTATATCTCTAATTTCAAACGGTAGGTATTGCCCTTCTCAAACATCTTGTTTTGCATGAGGGAACAGCCCTTTGTCTTTCCGTCCTCTCCGACCAGATACCATGAATAAAAAACACTTGCATTATCAAGCTCTCCCTCGGGAGTACACTCAATGTCGAGAATCTTCGGACCTATGGCGTAATTTCCCGTCCGACACACCTCTGCCATATTAGTCGTTATACTGATGTCGGAATAGTAGCCCTTATTCGGCCACGCATCTTCCCTGTAGTCTGCCGATATGCCGAGCGGCAGTATTGCCGCAAGCATGACAAGCGCGAGAAGCATACTGAGTATTCTGTTCACTCTTTTTGTTTTCATTGTCTTTCCTCTCACAAAATGATTTTCTGCAAGTCCCGAAAGCAGATGCCGCCCCACCTGTCCGCGCGCGGCGGATATGAGCGCGACTCATTTTTTTCTTGACTGTTGCCGTACAATGTGTTAAAATTGAATGAACGGACAAACGCCGAGTTTGTTCGCACCCGAAATACCGCCGTGCAAATCGGAGCGTTTGTGCTCGACGCACGTCATCCCGACCCCCGCATACGGCATTTTCGCATCTCTTTTGACACTCTTGCACATTCAGACATCTAATTATACTTATTTTTTTGCCCGCTGTCCCCCACCTAAACCTCAAAAAGGTGGGGGTGGGCGCCGAAAAAATCAATTTTTTTGAAAATATTATACAAAGCGGCGGTTTGCTCCGCCATGGAGGAAAATACATGAAAAAGATTCTTACGCTGATGCTTGCCGCGATCCTTCTGTCGGCATCTCTTGTCGGATGCTCGGGCAAGAGCGCTCTCGATCCCAAGGAGCCCGTGACGCTGACAATGTGGCACGTATACGGTGAGCAGGCGGATTCTCCCATGAATCGCCTTATCGAAGAATTCAACAGCACCGTCGGCAAGGAGAGCGGCGTGATAATCGACGTTGCACTGATGTCCTCGACCGCGCAGATCGGTGAGAAGCTGCTCACCGCGCAGTCCGGCGCCGCCGGCGCAATGGATATGCCCGATCTGTTCTTCTGTCACAACAACAACGCCGAGGAGCTCGGAGCGGAAAACCTGCTCGATTGGCGCGACGTATTCTCCGAGGAGGAGCTCGGTGAGTACGTGCCCGAGTTTTTGGAGGACGGCACGGTCGGTGAGACCCTCGCCGTATTTCCCGTATCCAAATCCACTCATCTGCTGTTTATCGCCGGAGTGCAGTTTGACCGTTTCTCCGCCGCGACCGGCGTGACATACGAAAGCCTCTCCACGTGGGACGGCTTCCTCGCCGCCGCCGAGAAATATTATGAATATTCGGGCGGAAAGCCGTTCTGCGCGCTCGACTACCCCATAAGGGCAATGGAGCTTTACGCAATGGAGAACGGTGAGGACGACTTCTACACCGACGAGGGCTGGTACGATTTTGAGAACGAGACCCTGAAGGAGGCGTGGATGACGCTCGCAAGGTCTATCGCCAAGGGGCACATCGTTGTATCCGATCTTTACTCCAACACGCAGGTCATGACCGTTTAGGTCATGT
>CAZVXL010000056.1:0-4421 GCA_964631595.1 uncultured Lachnospiraceae bacterium
TTTCACTTTTTTTGCCGTTTTTTACTCTTTATCTCTTTTTGTATATTTTTCTGCGGTGGGACGCGTCTTTGTTGTGCATTTAGCGCACTGTCGGCGCCCACTCGGCTTTTTCAGGCGTCATATCGCCTCTTTTTCGATTTTTATTTCTAAAAAATTACCATTCATACTTACACACACTTTGATAATAATAATAGCAGAGAGCGCAAGAGCGTTCT
Source organism: uncultured Lachnospiraceae bacterium (assembly GCA_964631595.1). Taxonomy (GTDB): domain Bacteria; phylum Bacillota; class Clostridia; order Oscillospirales; family CAG-272; genus UMGS1312. The sequence goes on from CAZVXL010000056.1 coordinate 216, forward strand.
CAATTAAAATAGATCGAAGCCGCATGATAGCGGAAAACAAAAACGGGAGATTTGAAAAATGGCATCTAACAAAACACTCGTTCCCGAAGCAAAGGCTGCTCTTGATCAGTTCAAGAAGGAAGCCGCAAGCGAGGTCGGAGTTAATCTTAATCAGAGCTATAACGGTGAGCTTACTGCCCGTCAGGCAGGTTCTATCGGTGGCCAGATGGTTAAGAAGATGATCGAGAAGTACGAGAACGACATTAAGAACACAGCAAAATAAGTGACCGAAGCGATATCCGCAGAGACAGCGGACACAGGCTCGCACAAGCCGATATTCTTCGGCTTCAAACAGGAACGGCATGACTGCGGTCATGCCGTTCCTGTTTTTTGTGTGTGGCCGATGAGATGCTTCCTTATATTATTAGCGCCGAAAAACAAAAAAACGGAGGTGACCCTCCGTTAATTTCGTTTTGCCGAATCCGAATTATTTATACTTGCGCTTTCTGGCTGCTTCGGACTTCTTTTTTCTCTTTACGCTCGGCTTCTCATAGCATTCTCTTTTGCGAAGCTCGGCCTGTATTCCGGACCTCTGACACTGACGCTTGAAACGGCGCAGAGCACTGTCAAGAGACTCGTTCTCTTTAACCCTGATTTCTGCCATTAGACTTCCCTCCCTTCGCGTGCGCGGATACACATCCACACATACCTCTTACATATTATATCCGATTAAGGCGGAAAAGTCAATACCATATCCGCAATTAATCTCAAAATATGCAAAAAAATTTGATATACGGGAGCACATTATTTCCCGTACTTATAATCAAAGGTTTACTTTTGCAAAATATTATGGTATACTGGTGTAGTATTACGGAAGGAGGTTTTTATGTCCGGAATAATGAAAATAAGCGCCGGAGACGTAGTTGAGCTGAAGAAGCCTCACCCCTGCGGCGGCAAGCTGTTTGAGGTCGTCCGTTCCGGCTCCGATGTACGCATCATCTGCAAGAGCTGCGGCCGTGACATGACACTTCCGAGGGAAAAGCTCGAACGGGCTGTTCGGCATCTGCTCCCCGCCGACACGGCAAAAGCAGAAAACAAGGATTGATTTCGGAGGTTGAAGATGGAAGAAATAAGAAAAGACGGCGAAGCATCGAAGCTCTCCGTCACAGGTATTCCCGACTGTGAGTCGGCAGCTGTTGCCGATGACGGCATGAGAGCGATCCCGAAGGTCGCCGCACGTCCCGCTCCCCTTGATGACACCGGCATCGGCTCACGCATACGCAGAGCAATAAAGGAGCGCGGCTATCTCGGGCTCTGCTTCATCGTACCAGCGCTGATAATGTGGCTGATATACATTTCAATGTCGGTATTCCCGTTCGGGGAGGAGTCTGTGCTCGTTCTCGACCTGAACGGTCAGTATGTTTATTATTTCGAAGCTCTCCGCGACATTCTGACGGAGGGCGGAAGCCTGCTTTATTCCTTCCGCCGCGCTCTCGGCGGAGAATTTCTCGGCATCATCGGCTACTATCTCGCAAGCCCCCTCTCACTGATAGTGGCTCTTTTCCCGAAAAGAATGATCACCGAGGCACTGCTCTGCATATTCCTGCTGAAGGCAGGTCTTTCGGGACTGACCTTTGGCATTTATCTTGACCGAAGAAGAAAGAAAAATCCGACTGTCACGGTCATGTTCTCCCTCATGTATGCGCTTTCCGCATATGCCGTCGTGATGCAGCACAACACCATGTGGATCGACAATCTGTATCTGCTGCCGCTGATACTGCTCGGCGTTGAGGAGCTCATTTGCCGCAAAAAATACAAGCTTTTCGTGATAACTCTTTCTCTTGCGGCATTCTCCAATTTCTACATCGGCTACATGACCTGCATCTTTACGGCGCTGTATTTCTTCTATTATTATTATTCCCGCTCCGAGGAGGAGAGAAATCCCATCGGTGAGAAGAATCACCTCCTGCGCTCGATAATACGCGCGGGACTTTGCGCTCTGCTGATGGTCTGCATTTGTGCCGTCATGCTCTGGTCCTCCTACACGGCGCTGAAATTCGGCAAAACGGAATTTACAAATCCCGATTACGGTCTTGCTCAGAATTTCGATTTTCTGGATCTGGTATCAAAGCTCTATTTCGGCTCATACGACACGGTACGTCCGGAGGGCTGGCCCTTCGTTTATTCGGGTATGCTCACCTTCATGCTCTTTCCCTTGTTCTTCTTTGTGAAGAAGATCCCTCTCCGGGAAAAGATCGCCACCGCGCTGTTCGTCGCCGCGCTGTTTCTCTGCTTCAACACCTCCACGGTAGATATATTCTGGCACGGTATGCAAAGACCGAACTGGCTCAATTACCGCTACAGCTACATGGTTTGCTTCATTCTTATTGTTATGGCGCACCGTGTATTCGAAAGCATTGATGAGCTGGGCTATCGCCCGATCATTTTCAGTGCGTGCACGATCTCGGGTATCCTCCTCGTGCTCCAGAAGCTCGACTACGAGAATCTGCCCGACCTTGAGGCGGTATGGGCTTCGCTCGCTTTCCTCATGGCATACCTTTTGGTAATGAAGGGCGTTACATTCCCCGTTGCCGTCACGAAAAGGACTGCCACGCTGATCCTTACGATATTCGTCGGCTTTGAGATGTATGCTGCGGGACTGTCAAATCTGATGCGTCTCGACTCCGACGTGGTATACACCAGCCGCACCACCTACAGAAATCACATGGACACCTACGATCCCGCCTTTGAAAAGCTTCAGGAATACGATACCTCCTTCTACCGCTCGGAAAAGGTCATATACAAGCGCACGAACGACAATCTCGCGCAGGGCGTATTCGGACTTTCCAACTCCACCTCCACCCTTAACGCGAACACGATAAGCTTCCTGCAATCTCTCGGTCTTGCCTCAAAATCGCACTGGTCGAAGTACCTCGGCTCAACTCCCGCCACCGATACGCTTCTCGGCATCAAATACCTCGCCGGACTCGGCAGAGATTCTCTGCCCGAATACTATTCCGAGGTGTTCAGTCAGAACGGTGTGGGCTCCTTGGAGAGCTCAAGCAAGACGGTTCACGTGTATAACAATCCTTACGCAATGTCCGTTGTCTTCGGTGCAAGCGAAAAGATCACCGAGGTGGATCTGCTCGGAGACGATTCCGAGCTCGGCAATCCCTTTGAGCGGCTCAATTCGATCTACGCCTCACTTATCGGCACGGACAGCACGGAGCTTTTCGTGAATCTGAAGCAGGGGCACCCCGTATCGAACAACCTCACAACGGGAAGCACCACGGGGCACGTCAAGTACTACCCCGTCAATTCCGATTCCGTCTCATATCTCACCTACGATATCGTTGCCGAGACAGACGACGTTATCTATATGTACATTCCCAGCACCTACCCCAGAGAGTGCAATCTGACGGTAAACGGAGCATCCAAGGGAACCTACTTCGGAAACGAGACTCACCGCATCGTGGAGCTCGGCTCATACGAGGCGGGACAGGAGCTCACGATAAAGCTTGAGCTCAACGAGGACGAGCTCTATATCTCCACAGACGATTCAAGCTTCTTCTATTACTTCGATGATGACGTATACAGAAGTGTCGCACCGATGCTGAAGGGCTCGGAATTCAACATCACAGAGTGGACCGAGGACACCCTCTCGGGAAGCATCAACGTATCCGAGGGTGACGAGCTGATATTCACCACGATACCGTATGACGAGGGCTGGAAGGTCACGGCGGACGGCAAGGAGATCGAAACCTTCAAGGTGCTCGACTCCCTCATCGCATTCCGACTTCCCGTCGGTGAGCACAGCCTTGAGATGAAATACAGACCCGACTGTGCCGTATACGGATCAATTGTCTCCATTGCCGGAATCGTTATATTCGCGGCGGTATGTGTTGCAGAACATGTAATAAAGAAAAAGAGAGCTGCCGTCACCGTCGGCGCGGGAGCGGCATCGTCCGACCTCGGCGCATCCGACACAGAGCTTCCCGAGGCAGACGGCGCATCTGCGACCTTTGACACGGAGATGTCGGATATTCCCGATGCCGACAGCTCCTCCGAAGCAGATGAAACCTCCGAGGCGGGCGATACCGCTCTGAGCGATGATTCGGATCCGATTTAACAAAAAAGGAAATAATATGATAAAAAAAACGCTTTCACGTATACTACGGGTTGATAAGGCAGTATAGAAACTTATTACATCTGTGGCATTGCAAAGGG
>CAZVXL010000057.1:0-4192 GCA_964631595.1 uncultured Lachnospiraceae bacterium
CGCGAAGCGCAACCGCTCTGCGTAGAACAGCTTACAAAATCCTTAAATAAAACTTTGTCAGTTTGCCTGCCGGCGCTACCGGCTCGGCGCTGCCGACCCGACCCGATCCCGATAATTATAATTTTTTGGAGGTGATGATACCGTGCTTGACCGTAAATACCTGAAGCGCGTCGCGATCTATATCGCCGGCAGCGCCCTCGCCATCGGCCTCGCCTGCTACTTCGCCTACCACCTCTGGCTCGGCTTCAACCGAGAGATCGAGACCATCCCCGCCGTGACGGAGACCTATTCCGTCACCGCCGAATATGAGGCGTGGGTGTTCCGCGACGAAGCTGTGATATCCGCCTCCGGCGCCGGCGGCGTGATAGTGCCCTCTGTCAGAAACGGCGAAAGAGTGGCAAAGACACAGCCCGTCGCCTCGGCGTACTCCTCCGTCTCCTCCTCCGCACTCTCGGAGCTTGAGACCGTGCGGAATCAGCTCCGCCTCGTAAAGGGCAAGCATACCTCCGCCCTCGGCGGCGACCTCGGTATCGGGGAGCTAATGCTCTCCCTGTCCGCCTCGTATAAAAACGGCGACCTGTCGAACGCCTCCGATATATCCTCCCGACTGACCGCTCTCGCGGCGGTGAGAGCCTCCGGCGGCGCGGACACAAGCTCCGTCATCGCGGCTCTGAGTGCAAAGGAGCAGGAGCTCATCGCCTCCTTCGGCACATCCTCCGGAAAGATCTTCACTCCCTACAGCGGATGGTACTACGGCACCGCCGACGGCTATGAGGCTGTCTTTACCCCCAACGCGGCGGTCGGCATATCCCCCGACGGGCTTGATGCACTGCTCGGTACAGCCCCCGCCCCCGTGGATTCCGCGGCGGGCAGAGTCGTCCGCACCTACCGCTGGTATATCGCGGTGAATATGGACTCCGCCGACGGCGCCGCCTTCACCGAGGGCAGCACGACCGAGGTCACCCTCGCCGGCATCTCCGAGCCGATCACCCTCACCGTCGAATCCGTGACAGCCGGCTCGGATAACCGAACCGCCGTCACCTTCTCCTGCGGTACTCTGCCTGAGGATTACGATATCGGCAGACACCTCACACTTGAATTTACTCTGAACGAGATAACCGGCTTCGGCGTTCCAAAGGAGGCTGTGCGTATTCAGGACGGAGTTACCGGAGTGTACACCTACAACGGAGTCATGGTCAGATTCCGCAAGGTGAAGATCGCCGCGGAGCAGGACGAGCTCTACATCGTGACGACCGAGGACAACGTCCCCGTCACCGAGCCGCCGCCCGAGACCGCCGCATCCGACACGCCCGACGGCGCGCCCGCCGAGGGCAGCACCTCCGCCGACTATTCCGCCGGCGACGGCACGGGGCGCAAGGAATACGACTGGCTTGAAGCGCACGAGTTCATCATAGTAAAGGGCAAGGCGCTTCACAACGGAAAAATAATCGGTTGATCCGCGAAAGGACAGATATGCTTACAGAAGAAAGAAAATCCGTGATCCGCGACAATTACCTGCGCGTCACGGAAAACATCGAAAACGCAAGGATAAAGCGCGGCGGAGATGCTCCGGTGAGACTGCTTGCCGCGACGAAGACAGTTCCCGCCGAGGAGATCCTCTTTGCGGCAAACGAGCTCGGGCTTCGATTTGCCGGAGAGAACCGCACCGCGGAGCTGCTCTCCAAATACGACGAGCTGAAGGACTCACCCCTCGCCCTGCATCTGATCGGATCTCTGCAAACGCGCAAGGTAAAGGACATCGTCGGCAAGGTCTCCATGGTCGAATCCGTGGATTCACTGAAGCTTGCCGCCGAGCTTGACAAGCGCTCCGCCGCGGCGGGTCTTGTGACCGACATTCTCTGCGAGGTGAACATCGGTCGCGAGGAATCCAAGGGAGGTGTCATGCCCGAGGAGGTTCCCGAATTTCTGGATAGGCTGTCAGAATTTGGCAACATTCGCACCTGCGGTATCATGACAATGGCGCCGATTTGTGCCTCGGACACAGAATATTTTAAATTCTTTACGGAAACTTATCAAATTTTCATTGACTTTTTCGGCAAAAAAATGCATAATATAATAGAGCCTGTATTATCTATGGGCATGAGTGACAGTTATGTGCCCGCTGTTTTGGCGGGAGCGACACAGGTAAGGGTGGGCTCATCCATTTTCGGAGAACGCACTTATCCCGTAAAATAATTTTCAACATAAAAAACGGAGGTTTTTGGAAATGGGATTCATGGACAAACTCAAGAGAGCGACTACCGGTGAGGAGAATTACGACGAAATGTACGGCAGTGACATCTACGACGATTACGGCTACAACGTTTTCACCGAATCCGGCGAGGAGAGCGATGATGATCAGGGCTACAATTCCTACGGTCAGGAGACCCCTTCCGCCTCATCGAGCTCTTACAGCAATGCAAACCCCACGGGCGGTATTTCCATCGGCGGTGCCGCTCTTGAAATGAAGGTAGTAAAGCCGGAGCACTTTGAGAGTGTTCCCCAGATCGCGGATCATCTTTTGAACAAGCGCACCGTTGTGCTCAATCTTGAGAACGCGAACAAGGAGACTGCGCGCAGACTCATCGACTTCCTTTCCGGCGTAGCATACTCCATTGACGGCTCTCTCAAGAAGATCGCCTCCAATGCGTACGTTATCACACCCAATAATGTTGACGTCGGTGATGCACAGCTCAAGGGCGGCACACGTACACAGGCTCCCAAGGCAGAGGAATCCGCCGAGTCCGGAGAGCGCTTCGGAGATATGTGATTCTCCCCGTGTACAGTTCGACACGGCAACAATAGTATTGTTCTCAGGGGGAGACGGATTCTGTTCTCCCCCTTTTGCATTTTCTGACAGGAGGATGTAGATCCTGTGCTAATCATAGCAATAATACGCTCGGTCGCGGACGGCATACTGATGCTTTTGCAGATCGCCATGCTTGTCCGAGCCGTACTGAGCTGGTTTCCCACGGGAAGCGGAAGCGTGATCGGGGAGCTTGCATACACGATCACGGAGCCGGTGATCGCTCCGGTGAGGCGATTTCTCGAGCGTTTCCCCTCGATTCGCAATTTCCCGTTCGACATATCGTTTTTGATCACGTTTCTGCTTATTTCGATGCTGTCGGCGGTGCTGTTTCCATGAGGAGCGGCGCAGAGTCGGGCGACATCATACTTCACGCCTTGGAGCTGGAGGGCAGGTGCGAATACGCGCCTGCGGTATCGTCATATCTGACTCCGTCGGAGCAGGCGGAGCTATGGCGGCGTGTACGTTATCCGCACCGGCTGTTCTACTGGGGCGGATTTATCGGAGCGGAGCGGAGAGCCGCGGTATTTTTACCGGAGTGGGCTATCGGCTCGGCGCCGTACGGCGCCGAGAGTGGGCAGAGCGGGCACGCCTCCCCCGAGAGGGAGCGATATTTACGTGAGCTGATATTCGGCGCGGATGCGCCGTTTGTGGAGCTGGCGGAGGAGCTGATGCTCATATCGGTGGTCGGAAGCGGTCACAGGCGACTTGATCACAGAGACATACTCGGCTCGGTGATGGGGCTCGGGATCACGCGGAGCTCCGTCGGAGACATATGCATGACCTCGGACAGCAGTGCGGTGCTTGCATCGGTCGGGAAGCTGGCTCCGTACATTTGCGGTGAGCTGACGAAGGTCGGCTCCGACGGCGTGCGCGTGAAGCCGCTTGACTCACCCGAGAGCTTTACCTTTGAGCGGAAAACGGAGGAGATATCCGTGACGGTCGCGTCCATGCGCCTTGACGGGGTGATATCCGCCGTGACGGGAATGTCCCGTTCAAGCTCCGCCGAGCTTATTTCCTCGGGGCTTGTACGTCTCTCCGATTCGGTGCAGGACGATCCCGCCGCCGAGGTGCGTGTCGGTATGTCCGTATCGGTGAGGGGCTTCGGCAAGTTCTCCGTTCTCTCCACCGACGGCTTTACTCGCAAATCTCGCATTCGTTTGATCGTCGGGAAGTATGTTTGATACGGGGACGGGGACGCTTTTTCGAGAAGAAAAGCATCGCTTTCTTGAAAGAAAGCTTGGCAAAGAACTTTAATCTGGTGTAGCCATATAGGATTACTAAAGCGATAGGCGCAAAGAAATGTACATTTCTTTGCAAAAGGGGCAAAAGGGGAATACCAAATGTCGGTTTTTCACTCCGTTAAAACCGACGATGTAGGATTAC
>CAZVXL010000058.1:0-4089 GCA_964631595.1 uncultured Lachnospiraceae bacterium
GCACAGCAGGTCAGCACCCCCGCGCTCAGCGCCGCGGTAAGGAGCAGCGATACAAATTTTTTCATAGATATCCTCCAAATCAAGCTGTAAAATGACAAAAAGTAAAATAGCCGTGTCAAACACAGCTATTTTACCACATATTGCATATGCAGTCAACATATAATTAACATTTTGCACAAAACAAACGATTTTATCTTTACGCTTCAGCGGTCTCAAGAGCTGCCACCCAGTCGGGTGCGGGGCGAAGATCGGTGCTGCCGACCTGCTTTTCACGGAGGTTCTTCCAGACGAGCCAAGCCTCCTCCTCAAGTGTCGGGTAGACCTTGGTCGTGCCGTTATCCACGCTCACTATCGCCTCGGGATCAAAGCCGAGCTCGACAACGCGGTTATACGTAAAGCTGTAAAGCTCACTGAGCTCTGCAATGCGCTCATCGTCGCCCGCCTCATATGCGGTGAAGTAGGATGCACAGATACCGTCATAGTATACCGAGCAGCTAAGAAGCTTTGCACGGTACTCCTGCTCTGCGCTTCCCGCAAGTCTCACCGCATTGTCTATGAGCTCCCTCATGACATCAAAGTTTGCGCGAACATACGCGGCATCATACTTCGGGTGCATATTGCTTGCGTAGCCCCAGCAATCGGCACAGCCGATGAGATCGGTCGCCTCTATCCAGAGGTCGATATACTCTCTCACGTAGCGCCAGCCGTCGCCGTATTCTCTCTCAAGCATACGGCACATCGCCGCCTCGTATTCCTCGTCGGTCATATCTCTTTGCCAGTTGATCTCGGCACCGAGCTGTTGCTCCACTCTCTTTATTCCGAAGCCGTGGTAGGTGATCTGCCAGAACATTCCTCTCACTCCGATCTCGTCAAAGAAGCGAAAATCGTCAAGCAGTACGTCAAGTATCGTATACTGCTGGAGGACGGAATCAAGGGCGTAGTGCCACACGTTCACGTTCTTTGCGATATCGCACCAGCCGCGAAGCCACTCTGCGTGATCAACGTTACTGTTTGTAACAAGATAGCCCTTGCTCAGATCCTTGCCGGGAACACACTCCGTACCGTTGAACGGGTGATTGAAGCAGTTGCCGTTGGAGGCGAAGGTGATGTACACGTTATCGTGAGCCTTTGTCACCTTGGGCGGTATCTTCGATGCAGTATAAGCGAAGAAATGCACACCGAGGTTTGCGCCGGGGTATCTTGCGTCAAGATCCTCCGCAAGGCGGTTCGCAAATCTGAGTATCGCTCCGGACTCGGCGCCGTCCTCACTCAGCGCATCAAGGCAGCTCTCGCAGTGGCAGTAATTGTTATTATCCGCCTGTCCGATATCAATATCCTTGAGAGTCTCACCGAGAACTCCGCCCGCGGCAACGTGAGCATCTACATATTTGAACACGTTCTCCGACAGGATCTCGTAATTATCTTCATTCGTGTAGCATATCTGACCGCCTTGGCTGTCCAAGCTGTATCCCATCCACTGGAAACGCTCCATTCCGTGGTGCGCGTGAGTATGGGGGCCGTAGGAATAGCGGGGGTCGTTTACAGACGAAACGTAGGTCTTGTCATTTACGTAATAGCAGGGTGCCCACGCGTTTATGTGGGTATACAGGTAATCAAGTATCGGCACCTCGCTCTCCGAGATACCTGTGGGGATGTCTATGAGATCTGCCTCGTTCAGATAGCTGTCGCCGTAGATGAGTCCCTCCCAGCCGCACTCGTTCTGGAGGAAGCGGTACACTCCGTTTAGGCAGCCGCGATCGACCGCTCCCTCGATGATGAGATTACCGTCTTCTTCGAAATAGCGGTAGCCGTCCTCGCGGAGTGCTTCGTCATCTGTGTGTCTCAGCTCGATCCGCTTGAGGTTGCTTCCCTCCTTGACAACTATCGGGAGCTTTACACCGCACGCCTTTTCGATGAGCATGGACAGCTCGCTTGCGGCAAAGGACATATTGAGATTTTTATCGGTGTGGACTATCGAGAATTCGGATATATCCGTACCGAAAAGTCTCAGCTCCTCAATGCGGTAGCCCTCGTGATAGGTGGTATTCTCGACCTCACCGCCCATATCCACGGTGTTGGCGTACTTTCTTACACCTCTGTCAAGTCCGTCGGCGGTCTTACCGAAGATCACTACCCTTCCGCCGTTTGTGCGAATTATGTAGCCGTCGTCCTCGAAGTCGGTCATATCGACGGCGTATTCGGCGGAATCTCCGATTCCGACGATAACGTCGTCGGGGATATTTTCAAGTCTTGCCTCAAGCCAGCTTCCGTATTTTGCGGCATCGGACGAGGCAACACCGACGCCGATACGTCCCGTGTCTCCGTCGATCTCGGCACAGCAGGTGAGCGCTCCGGCACTCAGCGCTGCGGTAAGAAAAAGCGATACGATTTTTTTCATTCAATTCCTCCAAAAAAGCAAAACAGACGGGAGATCCTTAAAAAATAAAACAGCCGTGTGATCTCACGGCTATTTTACCATATATTGTATATTCAGTCAATATACATTAGCTTTTTTTGCACAATGCAAACAATTTTATTTTTCGGTCTCGGTGACCTCTGCGGTCTCAAGTGCCGCCACCCAGTCGGGTACGGGGCGAAGATCGGTGCTGCCGACCTGCTTTTCACGCTCACCGATCCAGACGAGCCATGCCTCCTTCTCAAGCGTCGAATTCAGCTCGACGTTGCCGCCGTAAATGCCGCCTATATTCTTGGGATTGAAGCCGAGCTCAAGGATGCGGGCATATGTGAAGTCGTAAAGCTCGCTGAGCTCTGCGATAAGCTCGTCGTCGCCCGCCTCATATGCGGCGAAGTAAGACGAGAATATTCCGTCGTAGTATACATGACAGCTTATCAGCTTTGCGCGGTACTCCTGCTTCTCGCTTCCCGCAAGTCTTATCGCCTTGTCAACAAGCTCCTTCATAGTCTCGAAGTTGAGACGCACAAACTCGGGATCGTACTCGGGATCCTCGTTGCTTCCGTAGCCCCAGCAATTCTCACAGCCGATGCGGTCGGTCGCCTCGATCAGAAGATCTATGTACTCCCTCATATAGCGCCAGCCGTCACCGTACTCTCTCTCAAGCATACGGCAAAGCGCCGCCTCGTACTCCTCGTCGGTCATATCCTTGTCCCAGTTGATCTCGGCGGTGAGCTGATGCTCTACCCTCTTAAAGCCGAAGCCGGTATATTCGCTTTCATAGAACAGTCCCCTTGCTCCGACCTCGCCAAAGAAGCGAAGATCGTCAAGCAGTACGTCAAGTATCGTATACTGCTGGAGGAGTGAGTCAAGAGCGTATGTCCATACGGTCACATTCTTTGCGATACTGCACCATTCGCGAAGCCACTCGGCGTGATCGACGTTATTGTTCGTCACAAGATAGCCCTCCGTGATATCGGGGCCGAGCACACACTCCGTACCGTTGAACGGGTGATTAAAGCAGTTACCGTTGGAGGCAAAGGTGATATACACGTTATCGTGCGCCTTTGTCACCTTCGGGGGAATCTTCGTTGCAAAGTATGCATAGATGTGCACTCCGATATCCGCGCCGTCGTATCTTTCCTCAAGATCCGCCGCAAGGCGGTTAGCAAATCTCAGCACGGGGCCTGCATCCGTTCCGTCCTCGTCTATGACCTCGAAGCACTCGTTGCAGTGGCAATATAAATTGTTATCAAGCTGTGCTATATCAATATCCTTGAGCGTAACTCCGGGGATCTCGCCCTCCGCCACCTTAGTGTCAATGTACTTAAAAATGTTCTCGGATACGGTCTCGTAATTCTCCTCGCTTGTGTAGCATATCTGAGGCATCCAGCTCTCCATCTTCTTGCCGAGCCACATAGTTACATTGTTCTGCATTCCGTGCATGGCGATGCCGTGAGGTCCGTAGGAGTTATATGCACTTGTAGATGCAACATCCGTTCTGTCGGTCACGTATGCGCACGGTCTCCATCCGTTGATATACGGATTGATGTAATCGAAGATCGGCACCTCGCTCTCCGAGATACCCGCGGGGATCTCTATGAGGTCTGCCTCGTTCAGGTAGCTGTCGCCGTAGATGAGCCCCTCCCAGCCGCACTCGTTCTGGAGGAAGCGGT
>CAZVXL010000059.1:0-706 GCA_964631595.1 uncultured Lachnospiraceae bacterium
TGGTTCGCAATGACAGGTAATTTGGGACGCATCCCGTCAAACAACAATTTGTCTGCCTGCTCAGGAAAGCCGGTGATTTGAAAATGCGGAGTTATTTATGGTATTTGCTGCCGGCCTGGATGGCTTCCGCCCGGTAGAGCTGTTCCAGGACCATAATCCGGGCCAGGTGGTGGGGGAAGGTCATGGGGCTCATGCTGAGGCGGAAATCCGCCCGGGCCTTCACCCGGGGCGCGATCCCGAAGGAGGAGCCGATGAGAAAACAGGCGCTGCCCTTGCCGGAGTTTTTGATCTCGCGGAGCTTTTCCGCGAAGGCCTCGCTGGACAGGAGCTTGCCCTCCGGGGTAAAGACGCACAGCCAGGCCCCTTTGGAAATCCGGGCGAGGATGGCATCCGCCTCCTTCTCCAGCCCCTGGGCGATTTCCGAAGGGGAGGGATTTTCGGGGAGCCGGGCCTCCGGCAGCTCCAGCAGGGTAAACCGGCAGTACCCCGACAGCCGCTTGGCGTACTCCGCCGCCGCGCTGAGGTAAAAGGACTCTTTCAGCTTTCCCATGGCGATGAGGGTGATGTCAAACATGGCGCACCTCCTTAACCTTTCTATTCTATCATTTCAAACGGGAAAAAGCAACCGGAAGAAGGGGGAGAAACCCGCAAGTCGGGGAGCGGATGGCATGGGAAGACGGATTCCTGCTCGCTTTACACGGCAAAC
>CAZVXL010000059.1:716-3682 GCA_964631595.1 uncultured Lachnospiraceae bacterium
GTTGCAGCCGCAAAAAGAATTTTTTGGGAGCCCGCCGGACGTTTAACGGATTCATCCCTGAGGGCTGGGGCCGCCTGTTTGCTGCTGCCCGCCCGCATTCATATTGATCACGCTCCGCAGCGGAACGGCGGCTTCCAGATGGGAATCCTGCTGATCGAAGCTGCCGAGTATATGATCCGGCAGGGAAATCTCCATGGCGTGCTTGCGGAACTGGCTGGGCGAGATGCCGAAATGATTCCGGAACAGATGGTAAAAATGACTGAGGGAGTCGAATCCCACGTCCGCGCAGATCTCCACAATCTCGGTTTCGGATTGAAGCAGACAGCGGGCCGCGTATTCCAGCCGAATGTCATTTACCAGCTGGGAGGGCGTTTTGTTCAGGTATTTCCGGCAGGCCCGGGAGATATGCTCCGGAGTTTTCCCGGCGATGCGGTACAGCGCGGGCAGTCCTTCCGTAAAGTTGGGCTTTTTCATCATCTCAATATTGACGACCCTGATCCAGTCCGGGATGGGCATTGTATTCTTCCTGGGCAGGACGGGGAAATAGGTTGTCAGCAGATTAAATACGGCGATTCGGAACAGCGTATCCGATTCCGACTTCATGATTCTGCCCTGGGCCAGAAGCTGTTTCATCGTCTCCATCAGCGACTCCAGTTCATTGTGGGCAAGGGTGGTATGGGGTGGGAGCACCGGGGAGAGCAGACGCTGCCTGTAGTAGCTGTCCCCCACATAGTCCAGGAACAGCAGAAACACGCTGCTGGGGATGATGATGTTGACCACCTGAAACTGAGGCGAGGGGGCCAGATAGGCATGGATATCATCCGGCCGCATGAAATACAGCATCCCCGGCTCCAGACGCTGGTTTATTCCGTTGATCGTATGCAGGGCGGTGCCCTGGCTCACAACAAAAATCTCGTAATAATCATGACAGTGCAGCACCGCCAGCTGCTCCGGGTCGCTGATGACGCTTGCCCAGCCGCTGCGCAGCTGGAGAAAGCTGTCCGCGCGAAGGCGTATAACCTCCATAGAATGTCCTCCTCTCAATCCGCCCGCTTCCCACAAAGCATTCAGCAATGCCCTGAAAAGGATGCTTTGGAGAGCATAAATATCAATAAAATGTCATTGGCCCAATTCGGCGGTCCGATGAGCCGGCTTTCGGAACCATGGCGCGCGGCACGGACCGGGAGGTCTCACCGCAGCGATTTTCCTGAATGAATGGAAAGTTTGCCCTGACAAGAAGGATTTCCAAACAGCCAATTGTGTAAAATGACATATCAAAAGGAACCATCTTCGCCATTTGGGGCTGGTCCGGCCGGGCGGGGAGGGACATGCCCCGCGGCTCGCCGCTGGACGGGGATTTGTCTGCCGCTGGGCCGGGAAAACCTTGAATATCAATATACAACAAAAATTATATCATTGCAAGACAAGAAAAGTGAAATCCGAAATGCTATAATAAACGGGAACAAAGGGACCTCCCGAAAACGAAAGAAAGGGGTTTGAATATGAATCATTGGAAAGTACAGCATCCGAGAAAAGACCTCTCCTATGAGATTGCGTTCACCGACGCCTACCGCAGGGCGATTCGGCAATATACACATCCGGCGGAAATTGAACTTGCCATGCTGAGGGCTCAGTATCCCGCCATCATGCATCCCATCGAGGACAACGATGTGCTGGCCGGTCGGGTGGAGTTCGGCCTGGTGGGCTACGGCATTCAGGGGCAGACTGGCGGTACCGGCTATTATATTGACGAGCCCCGTGTGGTTGCCGCTCTGGAATTTGCCGAAGGAAACGCGAAATACCGGGAGGATCTGCACGATCTGCTGACCTTCTGGAAATCCCGCAACACCTACAGCAAGGTTCTGCGGGAGACACCGGCGGATTTGCGGGCGGCCATTCCCACCGAACAGTGGAAAACGGAGCCTGTGGCCGCCAGCCCGATCATCCGCATGGCAGGAGCGTATATCAATTTTGACAAGCTGGTCCGCGTGGGCATTCCCGGACTGAGAGGCGAGCTGCAGGCTCTGCTGGATACTGCCCCGGACACGGGAATCGACGCCACCATGCTCCGATGCGAGATGGGCGCGCTGGATGTCCTGTGCGACATGATCCGCTTTTACGAGAAGGAGGCCGCGGAAAAGGCAGCCTCCGCGTCCTCGCCCCAGCGCCGCAAGGAAATGGCGGATCTAACCGCCGCCCTTCATGAGCTGCCCGACCATGCTCCCTCCAGTCTGCTGGCAGCCATGCAGCTGTGCTGGCTGTACGGCGTGATGTGCCCGCTGGTGGAGTTCGGACGTATGGATGAATATCTGGGTGACCTGTACTGCCACGACATCGACAACGGGATCATCACCGAGGCCGAGGCACTGAAAATGGCCCAGACCTACTTCTACCTGATTGATTCCCTGGACGATGAGACCGACGGACGGGTCATCGTGGGCGGATACGGCCGCCGGAACCCGGAGAACGCTGACCGGTACTGCCTGGTAGCCTGCGAGGCCTGCCGAACCGTGAAGGAAATCCTGCCCCAGTTCACCCTCCGGTTTAACAGGGATACCCCCAAAGCGGTATGGGAGGCCTCAATGCGGTGCATCGGGGAGGGACGCACCTTCCCACTGCTGTACAACGATGATGTACTGGTTCCCGGCGTTATGAAAGCCTTTGACGTGGACCGGGCCCGGGCGGAAACCTATATGCCCCTGGGCTGCGGGGAGATCGAATTTGATCACTACAGCTTCGGCTCCCCCAACGGAAGCGTGGGAACACTGAAAATTCTGGAGCTTGCGGTACGCGGCGGCTATGATCCCATCGCGGGGGGCTATCTCGCACCGAAGACCATCCCGCTGACGGAATGCAAGAGCTACGAGCAGTTTGTCGAGAACTACAAGACTCTGCTCCACTACTTCATCGCAGCCCAGGCCCGCTACGAGAAATATCTCTACGAAAGCATTGGCAAGCTGCATCCG
>CAZVXL010000060.1:0-3641 GCA_964631595.1 uncultured Lachnospiraceae bacterium
GACGATGTAGGATTACTTTGATAACGGTAATCCGTTTGGATTACTACAGTGGGAAATAGTAAGGATATGTAGTAGGGCAAACGCAACCGTCAGCCACTTCATACCCCAAGCCAAACTAATGTCTTAGATAAACTTTGCGAACCTAACCCCACCACTGTAACCGCTCACCGCATAGGACTTTCTACCATATTCGACCGCACCGCGGTCGCGCGGATACCGAGCGGTTTAGACGGTAGCACTAACCGTCAGCAGTACCCCGAAATCATAGACATGGGGGATATTTAAGGGGGAGCGCCCCCTTAAATGAAGCTTTTGGTTACTTTTCATTTCACTATGAAAAGTAACGAAGAAAAGACCCGTAAGGTAGAGAGCAAAACAATACCCTTAAATAAAACTCCGTCAGCTTGCCTGTCGGTGCTACCGACTCGGCGCTGCCGACCTCGGCTATTCACGTAAAAGTCGGAGTGCCTCCCCGAAATTCCACGGTATCGGAGCCTCAAAGCTCATCTTCTCCCCCGTCCTCGGATGAATAAGCACCAGCCTGTATGCGTGTAAGCATTGCCCCGCAAAAAGCGACGGGTGCTTCCTCTGAAAAGCCGTCCTGTCACCTCCGTATACCGGATCTCCCAGCACCGGATGCCCGATGTGACTCATGTGTACACGTATCTGGTGAGTCCTGCCCGTCTCCAAGCGTAGCCTCAGTAGCGAAAATCCCGCAAAGCTCTCCTCGCACTCGTAGTGCGTTACCGCAGCCCTGCCGCCCGCCTTTGCCACCGCCATCCTTTTCCTGTCACTCGGATGCCGCGCTATCGGAGCATCAATGACTCCGCTCTCCAAATGCCCGCCGATGACTATCGCTCGGTATTCGCGGTGCATGGTGTGATCCTCAAGCTGTGCGGCAAGACCCCTGTGCGCCGCATCATTCTTTGCAACGGCAATAAGCCCGCTCGTGTCCTTGTCGATCCGGTGGACTATTCCGGGGCGCAGTACACCCCCGATGCCCGACAGCTCGTCGCCGCAATGATAGAGCAGCGCGGATACAAGAGTTCCCGTTGCGTGCCCCGCCGCCGGATGTACTACCATGCCCTGCGGCTTGTTTATCACTATGATGTCCCGATCCTCGTATACGATGTCGAGGGGGATGTCCTCCGGCACAGCCTCCGTCGGCTCCGGCTCCGGAAGCTCCGCCGCCAGCACCTCACCGAGATGCACGAGCCGCCGCTTTATGATCGCCTCGCGCTCCCCCGTGGGACGGCACAAAAATACCGCCCCCTCCGAGATCAGCCGCTCCGCGGCACTTCTGCTGATTCCGAAAAGAGCCGCCGCCGCCGCGTCCGCACGGGCTCCGTCAAGCTCCGCCGTGACCTCCGCCTCACAAGCAGAGGAGGCGGAACCGAGATCATTCCGCATCATCCCGAGTCGCCTCCTCCTGTTTGTCGTCCTTGCCGCGCGTCCGTCCGCCGTCCCTGTCGGAGAGCAGTATCCACAGCATCAGCAGAGCCGTGCCGACACAAACGAACGCATCGGCACCGTTGAATACCCACTTCCACAGCGACGGGAAAGCGCAAAAATCAATAAAATCAATAACGTATCCGAGACAAACGCGGTCGATCATGTTCCCGATCCCGCCGCCGATCAGCATACCGAGCGAGAGGCAAAGAAGCCTCTCCTTGGGGCGCTTCCACACCGTGTAGCCGATCATGGCTCCTATGAGAAGCGTGGACAGAATGAGGAACACCCAACGGTGATCCGCAAGTGAGCCGAAAACGGCACCTCTGTTTTCGACATATGAGAAGCGGAGGATGCCGTCGATCAGCGAAATGCTTTTATCCGGATACAGGGCTGCCGCCGCAAGCTGCTTCGTGAGCTGATCCGCTGCGACGCACAGCACGGCTGTAATAAAAACAACAAGCATATTCAATTTGAACCGTTCAAAATATCGTTCATGTCCTCGTCGCTCGGTGACCTGTAGATCCTGTCAAGGGAGGGCGAGGAAAATACGTCAAGCAGGTCATCGGTGTCGGAGGATATTGAAAAGCCGGCATATTCCGAGGTCACCTCGTCGGAATCGACCCCATCCGCGCCGTCATCCGCCGCATCTGCGCTGTCGGAGAGGGGGGAGATGATCGTGTCCGCCTCGGACACCTTGTCGAGGTAATCGTAGGTATCGTCGTCCTCACCGAAAAGCTCCTCCATCACCTGTCTGTATTCCTTGGTGAAGTATCCGCCGTTCTCGGTGCGCTCCTCGGAGCTCTTATCGTCACGCGCGATACGGTGCTCTGTATATGCGTCCGCCTCGGGCGCGGCTGATGTCTCCGTGTACGGCGCCTCGGGTGCCTCATCGACCTCATCGGGCTTTGTCGGCTCCTCGCGAAACAGCTCGGGTGCGGGAGAGTCGGAGATCCCCGCGATCTTTCTCCCGAGCAGAGTTATTCTTGCGGCGCTGTTCTTCAGCTCTGCATCAAGCTCACGGCAGATGGTATCCGCGCTTGCGCGGAGCTGCTTCATATATTCCTCGGCTTCCGCCGCCACTGCCCTTGCGCGCGCGGCAATGTCATTTGCGTTCTGCTTTGCCTGAGCTTCGACGGAGGTTGCCTGAGTCTGTGCCGCCTTCACCGTATTATCCGCCTTTGTGCGTGCGGCAAACAGGAGCTTATCCGCCTCCGCCTGTGCGGCGGCGATGATATCCGCGGCGCTCTTTTGAGCCTCTTTCTTGATCTCGGCGGCGCTTTTACGTGCCTCGTCAATGATCTCTCCCGAGGCTCTGCGGCTCTCGGAGGATATTTCTCCGGCTCTGCGGCGCACCTCGGTCATGATTCCCGAGGCGGCGTTACGTGCTTCGCGGATTATCCTCTCGCCCTCTGTTTTGGAGTTTGCGACAGCGGCATCTGCGGAGCTTCTGTCCGCCTCCATTGCGGCAAGAAATTCCTCCTCATGCTCCTTTGCATCCTTTGCAAGAAGCTCTGCGGCGGCGATCTTCTTTTTGAGGGAGTCATATTCTCTGACCATATCCTCAACATCGGAGTGAAGCTTTGTCAGAAACTCATCTACCTCGCGGGTATTATAGCCTCTGAACGAGACTTCAAACTGCTGGCTTTCTATTTCTTCGGGGTGAAGCATGGGAGTGATCCATCCTTTCTTCGGTTTTCATATTTATCGTTCTTATTTTTATTACGTTTTGTTTAAGAGCTTTGTCTTTCCCTCTACATTTCGGGTTTTTCTTCGTTACTTTTCATAGTGAAATGAAAAGTAAGTCGGGAAGCCCCGACGGGCGCGGACGAAGTTTTTACCGAGAGCCTTGTTTTTCTTCCTACTTTACGGGCGCTCCCCCTTAAATATCCCCCCGGGGCTGTAATCTCGGGGTACTGCTGACGGGGAGTGCTACCGCTTAGACCGCTCGGTATCCGCGCGACCGCGTGGCGGTCGAATATGGTTGAAAGTCCTACGCGGTGAGCGGTTACAGTGGTGGGGCGAGGCTCGCAAAAGTTTATCTAAAGCATTAGTTTTGCTTGGGGTATGACGTTTTTGAGGTGGAGTTTCCCCTACTACATATCCTTACTACTTCCCACTGTAGTAATCCAAACGGATTACCGTTATCAAAGTAATCCTACATCGTCGGTTTTAACGGAGTGAAAAACCGA
>CAZVXL010000061.1:0-3591 GCA_964631595.1 uncultured Lachnospiraceae bacterium
GATATTTAAGGGGGAGCGCCCCCTTAAATGAAGCTTTTGGTTACTTTTCATTTCACTATGAAAAGTAACGAAGAAAGACCCGAAATGTCGTAGGGGAAACGAAACCTTTGGACGAAACTTCGTCAATTTGCCCGCCGGTGCTACCGGCTCGGCGCTGCCGACCCGACACGGGGCTTCCCGACTTACTTTTCATTTCAGTATGAAAAGTAACTAAAGAAAAGACCCGAAATGTAGTAGGGGAAAACAAAACCCTTGGATAAAACGCAGTTAAAACGAGCGGCGCGAAGGCGCGTGAGACAGAAAAATTCAGTGTAAGCTCAAAGGAGGTGATTCCGTGCTGTCATCAATGGCATCGGGCGCAATTCTATCAAAAACCAGAGCCATGTTCGGTAAAAGACTTACCGTGGCGGATTATGAAGTGCTGGCACAAAAGCGCGATGTCTCGTCGGCTGCCGCTTGCCTCGGCAGCTTCGAAGCATATAAAAGCAGCTTCGACGGCGTGAATGTCAACGGGATCCGCCGCTTGGAGCTTGAAATACTCCTCCGCCAGCGCCACTATACCGGCTTTGAGGCTCTTTGCAGATATGAGCTCTCTATCGGTGAAAAATTCTCAAATTACTTGCTGCTGTCGACCGAGATCGAGCTTATCATGGAGACCCTGTCACGCGTAATGTCGCCGCGTATCGAGGAATCGGTCGTTCTCGGCGCATCGCCCTACCTTGACCGCAGACTGAAGCTTGATTTCATCGCAATGGGCAAGGCACAGACCTATGACGAGCTGCTGGAGGCGATAAAGGATTCTGTCTTTTACGCTCCGCTGAAGCAGCTCAAATGGAATCCGTCGGCGGATATCATTACCTATGAGAACGCACTCCTGTCCGAATTTTACCGCAGAATATTTCGGATCATAGACGAGGGACTGTCCGGTAAGGATCGGGAAACGCTTCGCGATATGTTTGTTTCGCGGATAGATCTTGAAAATCTTGTGCGTGTCGTGAGATTCAAGGATTACTATCAATCCGCCGCACCGGAGAGGATCCGCGCATCGCTGATACCGCACGGAAATATGACGGGTAATATCGCGGCAAGGCTTGCGGAATGTGCGGATTCGGGCGCGGTGCTTGCGCTTGCCGCGGGAATGAAGCCGTTCAGAGGTAAGCTTCGCGAGCTTGAGCATTGCCACCGCATAGATGAGCTTCCGGACAGATATATTATGAAGCGGAGCCTGCACGAGATATACTTTTCGCCGCACCCGCCGGTAGTCATGATATCATACCTGAATTTGTCGGAGCTTGAAACGGCAAATATCATAAAGATAATAGAGGGCATCCGTTACGGACTTCAGCCCTCACAGATAATGGAGCTGTTGATACTTCCGCCGGAATCGAAGACGGCGGAGGCGTAAGGCAAACCGAGGCGAGCCGCAAACAGCTCAGCAGATAAGAAAGGCAAAAATTATGGCTGTTGCTTCCATGAAGATGGTGAACATAGTCGGTCCCGTGTCAATGTTTGATACGGTAGCGAGAATGACCGGCGGCTCCGGTCAATTCCAGCCGGAGGATGCACTGTCGCTTTACAAAACAAATGACAACATTTCGCCCATGCCGCAGAAGAATCCGTGGGCTGCCGTGAACGGACGCATACTTTCCGCGCTTCCGGCGGGTGCGGTGCTTGATCCCGATGCAAAGCCCGCCGCTGACGGCGACAGAGAGCTGCTCATAGCCGAGGCGGAGGAATTTGCCGCGAGGATGGGTGAGCTGTCCGGACAGATCTCCGCAGGTGAGAGTGCACTCGGTGAGCTGTCGGGAAAGGCGGAGAGGCTGTCGCATTTTGTGGGTCTGTCCCTCAACATGAAGGAGATATCCGAGCTGGAGTACACGTCGGTTCGATTCGGAAGAATGCCGCGCACCTGCTTCACGCGCCTTGAGGAGCGCGACAGGGTAGGCAAGCTGTTTGCATTCAGGTGCACCGAGGACAAGGGCTTTGCCTATTGCGTGGTATTCTCTCCCAAGTCATACTCCAAGGAGATGGACAGAATACTGTCCGCGCTTCACTTTGAGAGGATATTCGTGCCGGAATCCGAGGTGACGGTCGAATCGAGATACGAGACATTGCAAAGTGATATTGCGAGAACCGAGCGTGAGATAGACGAAGCGAGGACGGAGGCAAACCGACTGTGGCAGGAGAAGCGGGAGCGGATATCCGCCGTTGCCGCCGCCATTTCGGAGGAGAGCGTATATGCGGAGATGCGCCGCTTTGCCGCCGTATACGACAACAAGTTCATTCTTGTCGGGTGGGTACCCGAGAAGGAGGGCAAGCATCTCCTGCGTGAGCTCGGGGCACTGAGCAGAGTTGAGGTAACGGTGGACAGTGCGGATTCGGATTCCGAGCTGAAGCCTCCGGTGAAGCTGAAAAACTCCCGACTCACCCGTCCGTTTGAGATGTTTGTGGATATGTACGGTATGCCGGCATACGGCGAGCCGGATCCGACACCGTTTGTTGCGGTGACCTACATTATACTGTTCGGCATAATGTTCGGGGATCTCGGCCAGGGGCTTCTTGTATCGCTTGCGGGCTTACTGATGTGGAAATGCTTGGGAATGGCGATCGGGCCGATCCTCATCAGATGCGGCTTTTCGTCTGCGTTCTTCGGGTGCGTATTCGGCTCGGTATTCGGCTTCGAGCACGCGCTTGATCCGCTGTACAAGGCATTATTCGGCTGGGACGAAAAGCCGATAGAGGTAATGGAGCCGGCTACGACCAACATGATAATTTATGCGGCTGTCGGCATCGGAATTGCCCTTGTTGCGGCGGCAATGATCATCAACATATACGCCTGCATCAAGCGGCGCGATCTTGAGAATCTGCTGTTCGGTGCGAACGGGCTGCCGGGGCTTATATTCTACGTTGCCGCAGTAGTCGGGCTTGTGGGTCAGCTTCTTCTCGGTGTGAAGCTGATGACGGTGCCCTACATTCTCGGGCTTCTTATTTTGCCGCTGCTCCTTATATTCCTGAAGGAGCCTCTCGGAATGCTTATCGGCGGTGAGCGCGAACGGCTTCGCGGCTTCGAGTGGGGCAATTACTGCGCGCAGAGCTTCTTTGAGCTTTTTGAGACCTGTCTGTCCTATGTCACCAACACTATGTCATTCCTCCGTGTCGGCGCGTTTGTGCTTGTTCATGCCGGAATGATGATGGTGGTATTCACCTTGGCGGAGATGAGCTCCGGCATCGGATACGTCGCCATTGTGATAATCGGCAACATTATTGTCAGCGCGCTGGAGGGACTTCTTGTGGCGATTCAGGTGCTTCGTCTTGAATTCTACGAGATGTTCAGCCGCTTCTTCGACGGCGGCGGTCGCGCCTTCTCTCCCGCCGGCGCAAAAAAATCCAGATAAGCAACAGCACGGGGCGCGGAACGGGAAACGCAAGCTTTCTTGAAAGAAAGCTTGGCAAAGAACTTTAATCTGGTGTAGCCATATAGGATCACTAAAGCGATAGGCGCAAAGAAATGTACATTTCTTTGCAAAAAGATGCAGGGGGAATACCGAATGTCGGTTTTTCACTCCGTTAAAACCGACGATGTAGGATTAC
>CAZVXL010000062.1:0-3564 GCA_964631595.1 uncultured Lachnospiraceae bacterium
ATGACTTTCTACCACATTCGACCGCCCGCGGTCGCGCGGATACCGAGCGGTTTAGGCGGTAGCACTCACCGTCAACAGTACCCCGTAATCAAAGCCCCGGGGGGATATTTAAGGGGGAGCGCCCCCTTAAATGAAGCTTTTGGTTACTTTTCATTTCAGTATGAAAAGTAACGAAGAAAACCCATGAAGTAGTAAGGGAGACAGTGCCTTTGGACGAAACTTAGTAGAAACGGAGCGGGCGGCGCGAAGCGCAACCGCTCTGCGTAGAAAGTAAAGCAAAATCCTTAAATAAAACTTAGTCAGCCTGCCCGCCGAGGCTTCTCGGCTCGGGGCTTCCCGACCAGACCCCGACCCGACCGAATCATAAAAATCCAAGCCCATGTGGGCTTGACCGTAAATAGATAAGATATATGAAAAACGAGGTAATATCATGAGTGTTGTAAAAAAGCTTTCACTTCTGCTTGCAGCCGTAATGACTGTCGGCTCGGTTACCGCCTGCTCCTCCGCCGGAGGCGGAGCACTCGGCAGAACAAGTATAACCGCATCCGACGAGACCGTGAAATATGCCGAATTTCTGAAGGATAGACTCGGCAGCGATATGCCGTCATCTCTTGTGCTTGAGATCGCGGATTCCTCCGAGGAGTATGGTGTAGATCTCAGCGGACTTGTCGATGATGAAGGCTACGTGATCCGCGCCGAAAACGGAAGCGTGGTGATCTTTGGCAGATCCGATGCCGCCATGGATCGCGCGGTAAGACAGTACGCAAATTACGGAAACGCGGACAGCTATACATATACCCACGGAGAAAACTACCGAGTCGGAAGGATCACCGTTGCCGGCTTCGATATATCCGAATATTCGATAATGCTGCCGCAAGAGAGCGATGAATGTCATGCCTACGCGGCGGATAATCTCAGAGAGTATATCGGTAAGGCGTGCGGCTTTTACCCCGAGATCGTCGAGTATTCCGACGGCTACGGCAAGGCTATCAGACTTGAGCGCGTGTATCCCGAGGATGAGGCATACGCTGTTCTCGGAGATGAGGGCTATACCGTGTCGGTATCCGCCGACGGAAACCTCACGATATCCGGCGGATATCTCCGCGGATGTATGTACGGCGTGTTCGGCTTCCTTGAGAAATGCATCGGCTACCGTTTTCTCTACGATTTCACAAGCTATTCCAAAAAATCGACAGGCGATATAGATTACCTGTACGAGACGGAGCATATAGAGCTTCCCGCGGGACTCAGCCAAACGAGCGTACCGACGTTTGCGCTCAGACAGAACATCTACCGCTCAAGGGTTTCCGGAAGCGTGGACATCAAGTATAAGAGAGGCATAAACCTCGGCGGAGTTACGTACAACACAAAGAGTCTCTACACGATAGCCAATCACGGAATACAGCTGAATCCCGAGCTGTATTCGCAGTATCCGGATTATGACATTTCCGCCAACCGTCAGCCCTGCTATACCGACGAGGATATCATAGAGCTGTCGAGAGATTACTTTGTGGCGAAGACAAATGAGAAGATAGCGGCGGGAAGTATTCCCGGGTACGATTTCACGGCGGTCGACGTGGCACAGCCCGATTTCGGTGATTTCTGTCAGTGTCCCGACTGCATGGAGCTTGTATATCTTGACGGCGGAAACATAGGACCCGTGCTGAACTTCACCAACATCATGGCGGATGCCATAGCGGAGGAGTGCAGTGACAAGCTGTACGTTTCGATGCTGGCGTATTGGGGAACCTCGTCGGTGCCGAACGTCACCAGACCGCGCGACAATGTTTCGGTATCGTATTGCTTCTACAACGATATTGACAAATATGTCTGCTACAATCACTGCATCAGCGGAGACGATTGCCTCGGCACGGAGATGAAGTACGGAAAATTAACGAACAAGCTGTACGGAGATGAGCTTCGCGGCTGGTGCGAGATGGCGAGCAACGTGCTTGTATGGTATTATCCGGGATATTGGGATTATGACGGAATGGTCTCTCCCATCGTGCCCCACGTCCTCGAGGATATGAGATTCCTTGCGGAATGCGGCGTTGACGGACTGTACATATGCTGCAGTGCGCTGTCGACACCCATGGAGAAGCTGTTGCCGTATGCGTTGTCGAATTCGGCGTGGAACGCATATATGACAGACGAGGAATACGATGAGCTGATACGCGAGTATTACATGATCCTCTGCGGCGACGGATACGAGTACATATACGAGTATCACCGTCGCGTCGAGGAATATGCGAAGGACGAATGCTGGTCGCTTATGGCTTGGAGCTATCCCTCGGAGCGCATGGATATGGAAAAGGTGGCGGCGGGCTTTGAATATGACATGGCTCTGTTCGAGCGTGCGCTTGAGCTTGCCGGCTCGGAGATGCAGGAGAGGTTCATCGGCGAGCTGCAGCTTCAGATGTGCTTTACGGGACTTGTCTCGGTTCACACGGGCTGGTATCTTTATGGAGATGCGGAGTCCGCGGCGAGGTACGAGGAGATATACGATATCTTCACGGAGCGTGCCGTGAGCGCCGATTTCATACTTGCGGCATCGTACAACGGAAAAGGGGATATCCACATTTCCGAGCACGCAGACGAGCTTGACGTATCGAAGAATCTTGCGGAGCTGTACAACAGTGAGGACGAGTGGTGGCTGATACGCAAGTAAGCCGATAAATGCGGAGGCGGTGCACGGAAATTTTGCGGAAAGTCAAGGGCGAAGCGCGGGAGCGCGAAGCCCTTGATTGCGCCGTCGGCGCGGTATGCGCGAGGCGAGGCGTGGCGCTTTGAGCCTGTAAAATCAACAAATCTTTGCACAAATAGTTGGAAAAATTCTCCGCAATTTGCGCGCCGCCCTCTTGACTAATGTATTACTTAGGCGTAAAATATCCATAGTATAAATAACAGACATTCTGATGTGTTACCGTCTCCGTAAATGCGAGACGGTATTTGTACGGAATCGAAAGGAAACTCATATGCAGTCATCCATTGAGAGGATAATCGACAATGACCGCAAGGCGCGGGAGGCTGTTGCCGCCGCCGAGCAGTATCGCAAGGCTTCTGCGGAAAAGCTTGCCGTTGCCAAGGCGGAGCTTGCCGAAAAGGTTCAGGGAGAGCTTGCCGGCTCTATCGAGGGCGCGAAAAAACGCTCCGAGCGCGAAGCGGTACAGCTCGCCGAGGAAGCACGCCGCAATGCGGACGAGCTATTGCGCCGCATGGAAAAGCTTTATTCCGAAAAAAAGAACGATTGGATAGAAGATTACACCGATCGCATTATTTCCGGCAGAGATCTGTGATCGCTTACGGCAGGGGCAGAGAACGCAAGCTTTTTCGAGAAGGAAGCGGACGCTTTCTTAAAAGAAAGCTTGGCAAAGAACTTTAATTTGGTGTAGCCATGCAGTTATCTTAAATCGCTCGGAGCAAAGAAATGTACATTTCTTTGCAAAAAGGGCAAAGAGGGAATACCGAATGTCGGTTTTTCACTCCGTTAAAACCGACGATTTGGGATTACTTTGATAACGGTAATCCGTTTGGATCACTACAGTGGGAAGTGGTAAGGATATA
>CAZVXL010000063.1:0-2888 GCA_964631595.1 uncultured Lachnospiraceae bacterium
CATTTCCAATGTCGATTGTAGATTTTGTAATCGAGCATATTTCACAGAATTGTCATTTTCCTAGCCATTTTACTGAAAGAAACATAGTTGCTGATTTATCAAAGGGTAAAAACAATCTTGCTATGGCTTGTGCAGAGGTTTACGCAAGAGCAGGAGCAGAAGGACAGACATCACACTCTGAAAACGGAATATCACGAAGTTATGATGGTTCGTGGATAAGCCCTAAATTTTATAGTGCTTTTCCGAACTATGTAGCCGTGCTTTAGAAGATTGTGCGTATCATTTTCGTGATGTCACGAAAATGGTGCAGGGTGTTTCTTTTATTGGTGGTGGGCTAGGAACAAAAAATTTGCGGAAAGGCGGTAAGGTGTATTGACTATTGAAGTTGCACTTTTAATTAGCATAGTGTCCGTATGTTTTTCGGTTTATTTTGGGCTGAAAAACAATAAGCGGACAGATACAAAGGATATTGAGGAACGAGTAAAGGAAAATACTCGTATCAATACAAAGCTTGACAGTATCGGTCAAGACACAAGAGAAATTAAGACGGAAATCTCAGAAATGAGAAGAAGCATCAACTCTCACGATAACAAGATTACAAAACTTGAAGAGAGTTGCAAATCTGCTCATCATCGGTTAGATACCCTTGAAGAGCGTATGAATGGAAGGGAGTAAGCAATGATTGATATTACACAAATGGGGACAGTATTGGCGATTGTGGTAATCGCATATCTTGTAGGACTTTTTGCTAAAGCATTGCCTAAGGTAAAGGATAACTACATTCCGATTATCGTTGGTGTGTCTGGCGGTATTCTTGGCGTGGTTGGTATGCACGTTATTCCAGATTTCCCTGCTACAGACGTATTAAATGCGATTGCAGTAGGTATCGTCAGCGGTCTTGCAAGCACGGGCGTAAATCAGGTTTATAAGCAGATTGCAAGCAAGTAGGTGGTCTTGTGCGAATGCTGAAAAAGAACCAACAGAAGATGTTTTACGCTTTGCAAAAAGGCCAAGTGCCGATTTACGAAACAGACGAAAATGGAGATATTCTCTACTACGAGGACGGAGAGGGCAACCGTTATCCGATAGAAACAGGCGAAACGGAAGTTGGATATACAAAGGCAGTGGAGTTCTTATCCAATCTTGCAATGGCAGGCGGAGAAGCAGAAGCACGAGAGTACGGCTTGTCAATCGGAGATTACAACGCAACTTGTGTGTGTAGTAAAAATGCTTATCCAATCGTTGAGGGTAGCCTTATTTGGCATAAAAGCAAGGTAGGGTATAAAGATACCGATGAAACGATTATCGACCCTCTAACAGCCGATTACACAGTGATAAAGGTATCTGAAAGCCTTAACTTTGTGAAGTATGTGTTGAAGGCTATTGTGAAATGAAACCGTTGATTATTCAACGGTTTCAAGTAACATTGCTATTGCTTTGTCAATGAGTTTGCTTATTGGTATTGAGGTTTTCTCTGAATACTCTTTAAGTCTTTTGTATAACTCGTTATCAACCGCAGTGGAAATAGCAGTACGGTTTTTGAGTCCTCTGTTAGTTGCCATATATTTAGTCCTCCTTTTTGCATGTATTATAAAACTTCTTTCAATTTATTTCAAGAAATACTTGAAAATTTATGTGAATATGATACAATTGAAAGTAGTTGAAAGTAGAACAAATATAAAAGGAGAACTAAAATGGCAAAGGATATTACAGGAAAACGATATGGAAAACTGGTTGCATTAAATTCTACTGGTAAAAAGAAAAACGATTGTTATATTTGGTTATGCCAATGTGATTGCGGTTCTTACAAAGAAGTTTCGATTGCACACTTAAACTCTGGATTGGTTGTAGATTGCGGTTGCGGAAGAGAAGAAAGAAAATTAAAAAATACGATAGACTTAACAAATCAACGTTTCGGCAAACTTACTGCCTTAGAATACGAAGGAAGTGTGAGAAAAAGCTGGGGAATGTGCAGAATTTGGAAGTGCCGATGCGATTGCGGAAATTTCGTTTTGGCAAGTACGGCAGAATTGAGGTCTGGGGACAAGAAAAGTTGTGGTTGTTTGCAAAGCGAACTGCAAAAAGAACGAAAGACTAAACATGGGATGCACAATAAAAGAATATACCACGTTTGGCAAGCCATGAAAACAAGGTGCAAAAATAAGAAAGATAAAGAATACTTTAACTATGGTGGCAGAGGCATTAAAGTTTGCGATGAATGGCAAGAATTTATTCCATTTATGAAATGGGCGTATGCGAATGGATATGACGAAAACGCAAAACCCGGAGAATGTACGCTTGACCGAATAGATAACAATGGAAATTACTGTCCTGAAAATTGTAGATGGGTATCAATGAAAGAACAGCAAAACAACAAAAGAATGTGCCGATATTTTACACACAATGGAAAAACACAAACTTTAACGGAATGGGCGGAAGAGGTCGGGATAAATCCAAGAACATTATATGGAAGAATTTACACGCTTAATTGGGATTTTGAAAAAGCTATTAGCGAGCCGTCGAGGAGGGAAAATGAAAAGAAAGCTAGAAGCAAGTCTTAACGTATCGTCCTTAAATGCCCTAAAGAAGCAACTTTTGGACTACAAGGCAGAATTGAACAGGAAGTGTGAAACTCTCGTTTCTAGGCTATTAGAAAGCGGTATAGAGGTAGCAAATGCGAAAGTGGGAGAAAGCCCATTAGGAAAGTATGTGACACTTACCACAAACATATCTGCTGATAAAATGGGGTGCAAAGGAATCTTGCTTGCAAAAGGGGCAGTAAAAGAGAGTGAGGGTTATGCACCATTCTCTATACTGCTTGCTATTGAATTTGGTGCAGGTATTCATTACAACCCGACACCGAACCCGAAAGCGGATGAATTTGGCTT
>CAZVXL010000064.1:0-2608 GCA_964631595.1 uncultured Lachnospiraceae bacterium
TGCGCTTTTTTGATGGATTTCAAGAAGTGACGAGTGGGAATAAGTAAGCTTTAATTCAACTCGTCTATAAAAAATATTTTCAATGACGTCTTTGATTGACAAGTTAGACAACGGGCGAAATAGCGTCCCTGCCGTGCATTCTGCGCATTTCGATAACTACACGGCAAAGTATTTGTAAAACGACCTGTGGGGGCTGCAAGCCCCTTTTTATGTGCGGGTATAGCAAATCCCCCGCGCGCGGGGCGCAGGGGCGGAGTGGCGTTCGCTCAATGTGTTCACAAGGCAAAAACGAGGGCGGGGACAAGCCTCACCCTCATCTAAGACGCTAGTATCTGTTGTATATCTCTCCACGGTTTCCGGCGTCAATAACGCACACTATAAGCTCACCGTGATTGACGGTGTATATAATGCGATATGTGCCGACACGCAGGCGCATTAAATCATCATGGCCGCGCAGTCGCTTTATATCCTCTCCGTTTGGCAAAAGCTCAATAGCAGCAATAATGCGCTTGCGTTCGTTTGCCGGGAGACGGTCAATAAACTTTTTCGCGGGCTTTTTGATGATGATTCTATACATCAATCAATCCCCCATTCCGCTTTGCAGGCTTCAAGGGTATACTCTTCATCTTTTTCAGGGTCGTTCAAATAATTCTGATACATACGTTCACAAAAAGCGTTGTCGGCTTCTTCATCGGCGGCCACACCCTGCACATACGCCAAGACATAGCCGATTTTATAATCCGGTATCAGGTCTAACAGGCTGATTATACGTTCTTTATTGCTCATGGTTTGTACCCCCCTTTCGCGTGATAACAAGCTCATCTGTCGTAGATATTATAACACATGCAAACTTAATATGCCATACGGTTTTGACATATTTAATACTATGTTCTTTTATTCTCCGGCCTTTTTCTTTATTGGGCTGATCCCCATCTTAATCGATGCGTAGTAATCTAATCACCGCCAAGATGTTCGCAATTGCTTGAAGCTTAATATCAAAAGCAAATGGAAGGACGCGTGGTGTACTATAAGCTGAATATTGACGCGTTGGAAAGCAAATAATGCTATGCCTATTGCCGCTGCACCCCCACCGTTTCGGGATTTGAAACGGTGGGGGTGCTTTTTGTTTTGTGATGGAATATTATACTGATTGCAACAAGAACAGATTCGTGCCGTCTGTAAACATTGCATTTTCTGTATTATACAGAACGTCAACCGTATGAAGACCGTCAACAAAAGTTTGCATTCGGCTCTCTTCAAAGGCCTCAAAGACTTGCAGTTTTTTTCTCACGTCGTCTCTTCTGTATTTTCCAATGGTCTCTCCGGCAGAAATCAACGTTTCATCAACAGCCCCATCACGAACAATCGGGACAGCGGCAATGGCCTTCCCCAATCCCTTTGCCGCAACACAGACCCCGCCGACGATTTTCGCCTCAATTGAATTCCGATGGTATTCTGCGATCTGTGCATGACACTCATCATATAGTCCTTCATACCGTTGGATATGATCAGTCATTTTCTTTGTGGTGCTTTCAATAACCTCTTGTTCAAAATTGCGTTGAAGCAGAATATCCAAGAACGAACTAAAAGCATATATATGACACGCCAGCTGATACTCCGCAAATTGGTAGCAAAGCGATTCGGCCAAATCCTGTGATTCTTTTGCCCCGTGCAGAGTTTTCCTCTTTTTCAGTTCAGATGCAATCTGCTTTTCGTAGAAATCAATATTCTTTAGAGCGTTCGACATAATACGCACGACTTCACTTGACCGCGACGAGCAGAACGTGTCATTAAGGCAATTTATTTTGTAGCCTTCCATTATATCGGCAAGCATATTCAAATTTCCGCGCTGCTCGGCTTGTTTTTCATGCTTCAAAAACTGCAATACTTCTCCGACGCTTTTTTGAATGCCATCCAGCTTTTTCTCAATAGTCATCAGCGCAAATGCAACCAACATCAGCGTCGGATCTATTGGCATGACCGTGGTAGTGGTTTCTTTTACCGGCAAAGCATCAATCGGCTTGAAACGCATTCTGCCTGCAATTATTCTTTTGCCCTGTTCGTTCATCTGAATAATATTGCCTACAGTTCCGAATTCGTTTTCAAGCAAATACCCCGGTATTCCCTTCGGGTTTATGCCGACAAACAAGGTCTTGTCGCTCGCAACAGTTTTCGTGACCGTTTGGACGATGGTGCGGGCGCTTTCCGGAAGCTGCGAAAACGCTGTCCCCACCGAAGCGAGTGTAGCCAATGGAATCTGTTTATACGCCGACAGCCGGTCTTCTTGTACATGCACAACTGGGAAAGCGTCGCTGTACACAGAGAAACCGGGGCGTTCCAATTTGTTCTCATCGTTCTCTGCATTAGTTTTTGCAATAAGTGCTTTCCACACGTCTTTAATCGCCATTCTTTTTCCTCCTCAGTATGAATTATATCCATACTGCACGTTGTAAATTGTGCGAGGTTCTTTTCGATGATGTCGCAGTTTTTTGTTTCCTTTGGTGGCATCTTTAACCATTATACCCTGTAATAATATAAATGCAAGGGCAACATGCAATTATTGCGTGTTTTGTGGGTTCAAAAACCGCCGCACGGTTTTCGGTGCGGC
>CAZVXL010000065.1:0-2585 GCA_964631595.1 uncultured Lachnospiraceae bacterium
ATAGCATGTCCATCCAATGTATATGACTCTCTGACTCAGACATTACATGATATCCAGATGCCGCAGCACATCTCTGATGTCCTAGTTAACTCTTTATTTGAATCTGAAACAGATCACTATAAACAAATGGAAGAATGCACAAAGAACTGGTTTCTTTCCATACAGGATGAATACAATCGCATGCTTTCCTCTGATACACCTGCAGATATCATTAACAACGCCTATGAAATCATGAGACTCTCTCCATACTTAAAGAATCCGGATGAATTAAAAGAAGGCATGAAGATACGCCAGTCATTAATGAATGTCATGCCTTTCATTCAGACAGAAGAAGATGTACGCTTTATCTCTTCTTCCATCCTCCAGGATCAGGCATATACAGATATCACTGAAAGTGATTTCTGTACGGTTACAGATATTACCCATCCGGTCATTCCCGCCAAGAATACCTATGTTGTAGATGTATCTGGTGTCAATTATCCTGGTGTACCGGTACAGAGTGGCCTTTTTGATGAAGCTTATACTGAAAAGATACCGTTATTTCCTTCTCAATCCAGGCGCTATGCCATGCATATGTCACAATTATCATGGCTGTCTTCCAGTGCAGAAAATACATTGATTTATTCTTATCACACCAATGACTATCAGGGCAGAGAAATACAGTTAGCTTTTGACATTGAAAATGCTTATCCTGGCACAAAAGAAAAATGGAATTTAAAGACTGTAAAGCCTGCTTCAGAGCCTGTACATCATTTATCACCTGATACAGCTGCAAATCTCTTCCGCAAAGACAATGCCGTAACCGGTTCTATCTCTACTATAGAGAGATGGTTTTCCTGTCCTTATGCTTACTTCATACAATCCGGTCTGAAAGTCAGAAGGCAGGATACTGCTTTCCTTGCGGCCAACAGTATCGGAACGATCCAGCATGCCGTCATGGAACAGGCTGTAAAAGAAAAAGGCAAAGACTATCCTTCTATTACAAAAGAAGAACTAGAGACAATGCTCGAGCCTTCTTTCCATGTATTGGAGACTTTGCATCCGGATGAAAAGGAATGTGTCTCTTTAACAAAAGAGCGCATGCTGGATGGATTAATGCAGGCTATGGAATTTCTCAAAGTCATGGAAGATTCTTCAGCTTATGAACCATACAGAGAAGAATACAAATTCAAAGAAAAGATCACTGATCATATTCTTTTAAGAGGAACCATAGACAGAATAGATACATATCAGAAACAATCACTACGAATCATAGATTACAAGTCTTCCCTGCATAAACTGTCAGAAACCTCTGTAAAGGCAGGTACACAATTACAGTTATTGTCCTATCTGATTATTGCCACGGATATGTTTCATATGGAACCAGCCGGAGCTTACTATGAGTCCCTGAAAGCAGAAAACTATACTGTACCTGCTTATAAGGCATCCATGAAATCCGTAGATCCTTATGATCTGGATGAATCATCTGAGAAACAGAGATATCTTGATAACAATACATTAAAAGGATGGACTTTTGTCTCTGATACAACCGAGTTGGATCATACCGGAACCCATATCACATCCATTAATCTTCCTTATGACTATGAAAAGACAAGAGAATGTATTTTTGAATTGTATGAATACTTCTATAACCAGCTGATGAATGGAAATATTTCTCTTGATCCGGATGAGAATGCATGTAAATTCTGTGACTATCACTGTATATGCAGATTTCATGGTCAGAAACGCAAAGAAAAAGCACTTGTTATGAATGACGAAAAACTGAGGATACAGAAATAATGCAATACGATAAGAATCAGACTGATGCCATTGAAACAACCGGAACGAATATCCTTGTCTCTGCCTCTGCCGGAGCAGGAAAGACAGGTGTTTTAGTAGCCCGCTTAACCAAAAGAGTTGTCAAAGACCATATCCGTGTTTCCCGTATACTGGCATTGACATTCACTCAGGCAGCCGCTGCCGAAATGAAGAAAAGATTAGCAGGATCTTTACATGAGATATATCAGACTACTGAAGATCCAGAGACAAAACAATGGCTGGAGTCACAATTGATTGAATTAGAGGCAGCCCATATCACAACCATAGACTCCTATTGTTTAACGATCATTCAGAAATACTTCTCTCTGATCGGTCTTGACCCGGCGACATCTGGAAATATTCTCAATGAAGGCCAGGACAAACTGTATATGAACAAGGCGTATGAAGACGCCCTGCAGTCCTTCATAGAAAACAGCCATGATGATGCCCTGTCTCTTCTGGAATACTTTTCTGCCCGCTCAGAAGACTATGACACTTTGAAAGATATCATTGATACCATAAACAAACATGCCCAGGCAGGCATGAATCCTTCTGTATGGTATGAAGAAGCACGTCATACCTATGATCCCATCAGACATTTGAAAGATCTTCCTGATGATGTATTAAATGCGTGGTTTGACAGTTTCATTCTAAAGATAGAACAGCTTGAATCCCAGTTATCTCTCATGAAGAAATACAGTATGGATGATGAAAAGATCAAGCCTGAAACCTTAGAGGCAAAACACAATGCCATCATGAACTGTCTCAATGCCTTAAAAGATCATAAC
>CAZVXL010000066.1:0-2307 GCA_964631595.1 uncultured Lachnospiraceae bacterium
TTGAATGTGTTATGCACGCCGCCAGCGTTCATCCTGAGCCAGGATCAAACTCTCTGATATATTGTATATTACATCGCTCCCTTTCGGTTGCGATACAACATCAGTGTTTGTCCGCTCTTATTGTTTTTAGAGCTTTTGTTTTTCAAAAGAATTTTCGGAGTCTGTCTTTTCGTCTTTGTTCAATTTTCAAGGAAAGCCTGTCTCGTTGACAGCTTGTTTATTATACCACCTCCCCCCTCTTTTGTCAATCCCTTTTTTCACTTTTTTTGCCGTTTTTTTGATTTTTTTAATCCGTGTCTTGCCCTCCGCTACATCTTGTGTAACGGACGGAATCCCTGTTCTACATATAGTTTCGCCGTCTCGCCCCGTTATCCGCTCGAGCGCCTCGGCGCACCCGCGACCTGCTGCCTAAGCTCCCCCGAGTACCCACTGTTTACAAAAAGTTCATATATATATATGATTGACAATCGTTCAATAAGGCTGTAAAATATATTTGTAGATAATCAAAGCCCGGCATGTCCCCGATCCGATCCGTTCCGCTCGAGCAAAGGAGGTTGACTATGACGACCGAACCGAACTACTTTCGTCATCTCGCAGCGTGTACTTCACTCTATCTAACTTCCTATAAAATTATTTGTTATCATTTTATATCATATACACCCCAAAGGAGAACATCATGAAAAAACTATCCATGTTCCTATCAATTCTGTTATGCGTCTCCATGCTTATGAGCTCTGCGGTTTTTGCAGAGGAGGAGACCCAATACGTAAACCCGTTTACGAACGAGCCCTATGAAACCTACGGCAACGGCAGGATCTTCATCTACATGACTCACGAGGTAAGCGTCAACTGAAATGATTTCTACACTGCCGAGGATTTCCCGAATCTCGACGTGGAGTTCATTGTTACAAACATTGACATCATCGGCAATTATCAGCCCGCCATCGACGATCCCGAGGCTCGCAATTTCCTTATTATAGTCCTCGAGGACACGTCGGATGCCCATATGCAGGAGGCCCTCGAGCTGCTTTATGAGCGCGACGACGTTTATACCGCTTTCCCCACCGCAAGCTTTTTCTACTCAACCAAGGACGATTTGTCTCTGATTCTAAAGTATTTCGGCTTCACACCGCCCATTGATTTCTGCGGTGCGAACAACATCGACCCCGACTGCGCTTCCTTCACGATGTACGCCGACCCCGACTGTACCGTTCCCTATTTCGGCACCGAGGAGATCGATGCCGGCTCCACCGTTTACTACAAGCTTATCTGCAATGACGGCTTCTTCTGCTCAAGGCTCGTCTTCAACTCCGGCGCCGCCGATTCCGAGACATTTGTAATGCCCGAGGGCGAGCTCGATCTCTCGGCAAGCATCTTCCGCTACGGCGATGCAAACAGCGACGGCAGTATCACTCTCACCGATGCGGTATTTATGCTGAAATACCTCTCCGGCTACAGAGATGTCATAAATCAGCTCAGGCGCTTTGAGTGCGGCGAGACACTTCTTGACTTCAACGCCGACGGAAGCATTTCTCTCGCAGACTGCACCGAGATGCTGAAGCACATCGCCGGCTGGGACAACGCGGGCCCCGTAGCTCCCGAAAAGGAGAGCGGCTTCTCCGTTGAGCACCCCGAGGCAGATGCCGAGACCTTCGAATACACGCTGAACCCCTACGTCACCGATTTTAAGGTACGCCCCACGCAGACTCTCATGACGAAAAACAGCTCTGTCATCACCGACGCAAACGCTTTTGCGGATCTGCTGAACTTTGCTCTTGACGCCACCGACAAGCCGGTCGATCCCGACGGCAACGAGGTCACCGTTGCGGGACTTTTGACTGAGTTTGACGAGGAATTCTTTGAGACACACGATCTCATTCCCGTATTCGCGCTCGGACAGAAGGTCAGCGTCGGCTCCGTTTCAAGAGACAACGGCAATCCCGCGCTTGAGCTTGTCCTCGGTGAGTCTGTCCCCAACGGGCTCGGCTTCACCTTCACGGCGATCCCCAAGGGATCCCCCGCCGATGCGATCCTCAAGATCGACGGCGTAACGGTCGATCAGTTCTTCGGAAGCATTCCCGCAGGCAACTGACACCGCACGACACCGCGACCCGACAGCGATAAAGGGTGCCGCGCGGAAATCCCGCAGGCAGGCACCGCTACGGGCGCAGATCTCCGCGTATTCCGAAAGTAAAGCACCGAGAAAATCTTTTAAGTGCTCCTATGAGGCGCCCCCGAGCATCGGCTCGGGGGTGTCCTTATCTCAGCGCAAAACGGGCACTCCCGAAGGAGTGCCCGTTTTATTTT
>CAZVXL010000067.1:0-2298 GCA_964631595.1 uncultured Lachnospiraceae bacterium
GCGCAACCGCTCTATGTAGAAAGCAAAACAATACCCTTAAATAAAACTTCGTCAGTTTGCCTGTCGGCGCTGCCGACCCCGCCGGTGCTACCGGCTCGGATCAATAACAATAAAACCCGATCGAAGGTCATCCGCCAACGGTCATTGGAGCTATAGGAGGTACAATTTGTCAGAAGAAAGAATCACTAATGTTCCCACAGAGGAATATGACGAAAACCAAATTCAAGTTCTCGAAGGACTTGAAGCGGTAAGAAAGCGTCCCGGTATGTATATCGGAACGACCTCTGTCAGAGGACTGCACCACCTCGTTTATGAGATCGTAGATAACTCAATAGATGAGGCGATGGCGGGACGCTGCGATACTATTTCGGTTGTAATAAATAAAGACGGCTCCATAACCGTAACCGATAACGGACACGGCGTGCCCAGCCTTATTCACCCCAAAATGGGAATCCCCACACTTGAGGTGGTCTTTTCCGTGCTCCATGCCGGCGGAAAATTCGGCGGCGGCGGATATAAGATATCCGGAGGACTTCACGGCGTAGGCGCATCGGTGGTAAATGCGCTTGCGGAGTGGATGGAGATAGACAACTTCTACGAGGGCAAGGAATACACTCTGAGATTTGAGCGCGGAACGAAAACGCGTGATTTCAAATGCGAGGGTGATTCAAACGGCAGGCACGGACTGTCGGTAACGTTCATGCCGGACTCCGACATATTCGAGACCACGGTATTTGATTACGACACTCTGCTCGGCAGACTGCGTGAGCAGTCCTTCCTGAATGCGGGGATAAGGATAATCCTGCGCGACGACAGAGAAGGCGCCACGATACAAAACGAGGCGGGCGAGACGGTGCAGAGGGAGGACGATCTGTCCTTTGAGGGCGGAATACGCTCCTTTGTGGAATACCTGAACGATATGCGCGGAGTAGATCCGATCCACAGTCAGGTAATATACATGATAGCGAAGAAGGGTGACATTACCGCCGAGGTAGCGATGCAGTACAACACGAGCTACAACGAAGCGATATACACCTTTGCGAACAACATGGCGACCGTTGACGGCGGAACTCACGAGGTCGGCTTCAAGACGGCGCTCACGCGAGTAATAAACGATTACGCGAGAAAGTGCGGCTCACTGAAGGATTCGGAGAAGAATCTGACGGGAGATGATGCAAGAGAGGGCATATGCGCGGTAGTATCGGTAAAGCTGCCGGACGCACAGTTTGAGAGCCAGACTAAGGCGAAGCTGGGCAACTCCGAGGTCAGGAGCATAGTAGACAGCATCGTCACGGAGAAGCTCTCGGAATTTTTTGAGGAGAATCCCTCTGTTGGAAAAGCGGTAGTTGACAAGGCGCTTGCGGCATCGAGAGCGAGAGAGGCGGCGCGTCAGGCGAGGGAGAACAGCCGAAAGAGCGTGCTCGGAAGCACAAGTCTGCCCGGAAAGCTGGCTGACTGCTCTGACAAGCGGACTGATGTATCGGAGCTGTTCCTTGTGGAGGGAGATTCCGCAGGAGGCTCCGCCAAGAGCGGCAGAGACAGCCGTTTTCAGGCGATCCTCCCCCTGCGAGGCAAGGTACTTAACGTAGAGAAATCGCGGATCGACAAGGTGTTCTCAAATCCGTCGCTTACGCCGATAATACAGGCGCTCGGCTGCGGCATAGGCGAATATTTCGACATTGAGAAGCTACGCTACGGCAAGATAATCATTATGGCGGATGCCGACGTTGACGGCGCGCACATTCAGATCTTGCTGCTGACCTTCTTCTTCCGTCATATGAGGCAGCTCATTGACGACGGGCACATTTATCTTGCGAAGCCGCCGCTCTACAGAGTCCACAAGGGCAAGCAGGAGCTTCACGCCTTCTCGGACGAGGAGAGAGACAGGTGCATCGAGCAGCTGGGCGGCACCAACGTAGTTGTCGAACGCTACAAAGGTCTGGGTGAGATGGATGCGGATCAGCTTGCGGAAACTACCATGGATCCGGAGACACGCACAATCATGAAGGTCACCGTTGAGGATGCCATGCGCTGCGACGAGATTATTACTCTGCTTATGGGTGACAAGGTCGAGCCGAGAAAGCAGTTTATTGAGCAAAACGCGAAGTACGTTGAAAACATTGATGTTTGATGTGGCGCGGACGTGGAACGGCGCTTTCTTGAAATGAAAGCATCGCTTTTTCGAGAAGAAAAGCACCGCTTTCTTGAAAGAAAGCTTGGCAAAGAACTTTAACCTGCTGTAGCCATGCAGTTATCTTAAATCGCTCGGCGCAAAGAAATATACATTTCTTTGCAAAA
>CAZVXL010000068.1:0-2155 GCA_964631595.1 uncultured Lachnospiraceae bacterium
AGATCATTTTGGATACCGTTCCCTACGAAGAACTTTTAGGACTCTACGGAACACTCCACGAAGCAGACATTCA
Organism: uncultured Lachnospiraceae bacterium; assembly: GCA_964631595.1. GTDB lineage: Bacteria > Bacillota > Clostridia > Oscillospirales > CAG-272 > UMGS1312. The sequence goes on from CAZVXL010000068.1 coordinate 74, forward strand.
AAAGAGCTACGAAGTCATGGATGCTCACTTTGCTTCCAGCGAAAGTCGTCTGAAACTTCTGCGAAAGCAATGTGGGCTAACGCAGGAAGCACTTGCAAATGAATCCGGTGTTTCTCTGAATACCATTCGTGCTTATGAGAGAAAAAGCAAGGATTTGAACAAGGCGCAATTTGACATCGTAATTCGACTTGCCAAAGCTCTGAAATGCGAAGTTACTGATTTACTTGAATAACACAGAAAATGACCTGTCCTTTTTTGAGGGCAGGTTTTTTGGAAATGTGAGCCACAATGAATACAAGTTATGTCATCAGCAGCAAATGGATATAATAGAATCAGGCTGAATTGAAAAAGTAAATTCCGTATGAAAGAGTAAATTCCACCTATGCTTCAAAATTACAGATTTTTAATAAGTTTTTTGCACAAATGTTTAGTTATAGTGGTAGAATAAAACTGTATTTTTCCTTCGGAACCATATTTTTGAGTATGGCAAACAAACCTCTGGAAATCGGGTGTGTAAGACTAAATTCCACAGGTTGCGTCATCAGATTTAAAAATCATGGTCTCAGACAGCGGGGTTGAAAAATATAATTATTTAAGCAGCTTTGGTGTTAACGTTACATCATCCGGTGCAACGTATTTGAGCTGCAGAGCCCGGAGAATCTCTGGGCCGAACTTTTTCAGGGACAGCCGGTAGGGAGTCTGTCCCTGAAGCTGTTCTCTAGGATATGAATTAATATTATCTACACATTTTCGTATATCCCATTGTGTAAGGTGGGTAAATATAGTTCCTTTGGGAATGATCATTCGGAGTAGTGTGTGAACTTCCTCGATACCGCCTTTCTGTCCACTGCGCATAGGATCGCAGTAATAGATACTCATACGTTCAATACCGTTTATGCCGGTTTCGAGTTTTTCTGGATCACCAAACTCACTACCTCTGTCGGTGAGACAGACCTCAAAAACAGTCAGAAAATCATATGTGCCAAGAGCGCGTTCCATCTGGTCAATGGAAGCCTTTACGGCGCCTTCCGTACAGCGGTTTAGCAGACGGGCAATAAACAGCTCTGTCTCAGGAATATAAAAGGTCAAAATGCACTTATTGGAGCCTTTAGCAGACAGAACGGTGTCCATTTCAAAAAAGTAGTCTGGATTCAAAGATTTGAAATCAGCATAAGTTCTGCCGATAAAAGCGTCTCTGTTTTTAATGCCCTTTTTTGTATGTTTTCTGGGTTTGAAATGAGATTTTCTTTTCAAATCGATGTTGCGTGATAAAAGAATCCCCTGATCAATATAGTTGTAGAGGGTCTTTACACTGATATTCAGCTCTGGATGATTTGTAATAATGGCATAAGGCGACTGTCCCTGTGCAATCAGTGGTGTTACAACAGCATCCATCTTCAAGGCATCATGTTTGGAAAGATTTACACCTTCTCTTGATTTAGTCCTAAGTTCCTCATACTTACGCTGGGCAAATTTGGCATCGTAGGTATATTTATGAGGAACTGTACATCTGCTTTTTGGTTTAGTGCATCCATTGCAGACATAGGGAGCCTTATCAAGGCGATTACACTGTTCTTTGACAAAGTGCCTGCAGACCTGATTGCATTTGATACAGGAAGCACAGTTGGTGTCACAGATAATAATCTTTTCACAGACATTGGTACGTTTACAACGGAAGCGTTTCGTACAGAAGTTGTGTGGATTGTTAAAAATCCGCTTTGGTTGTACATCATCCAGCCGGTGCAATCTGACTTCCTTAGAGATTGTAGTAGGATCCTTGCAGAGATAACGAGCTATATCTTTGAAGGATAATCCGGCGTTTAAGGAATCTTCAATGTATGTGCGGTCATTTAAAGTCATATGTTTCTGGTTGCCTGGAATTAAGTTAGACATGGTAATCCTCCTTCTACCGCTGTCAAAGACAACGTTAGAAGAATATCAGAAATGTATGAAAGATTAAACTCTACTTGAGTAAGATTAAATTCCACCGGGCTAAATAGGAGTGGAATTTAAAAATTCATTTTTCATGCTGGATAAAGTGCTTCGCGGGGTGTAGACAAGCGGTGGCGAAATATGCTAAAA
>CAZVXL010000069.1:0-2021 GCA_964631595.1 uncultured Lachnospiraceae bacterium
CATTATACCCGACAGATACCTTATCAAGCAGAACATGATACTCGTCCAAGCCGATCTTCCTCTCTGTTTTTTATAAACTGCTGCGCAGGGCATTTACCGGAAATCACCCGCTGCACAGAAGTCAGGATTTCAAGCAATCATATGGCTGATCAGCGTCTCGGCCTGCGTTCCCGGATCAGCATAAAAATCACAACAGGCGCGCCGAAGACAGACGTCACGGTACTGATATTCAGTTCCGTAGGAGCAAATGCAACTCTGGCAATCAGATCGCTTCCCATACAGAAAACCGCGCCTCCGAGCAGACATCCCGGAATAACAATAAGCGGTCTGGAACTGTTCAGGGCACGTTTCACCAGAAACGGAACTGCAATCCCGACAAATGAAATCGGCCCCGCAAAAGCGGTGACGGTTGCCGAGAGAAGACTCGACAGCATGATCAGCATGACTCTGAATGCCTTAATATTAACTCCCACACTCTGAGCGTAGCGTTCACCGAGCTGATAGGCGCTGATCTGTTTTGACATGAGAATCGTTAATATTACGGTAACTCCTATGATTACCGCCGAAATGCCCACATTGGACCAGTTCATACCGGAAAAGCTTCCCTGTGACCAGCCATGGAGATTCACTATGTCTGAATCTGCCGCAAAAGTAACGAGAAAATCTGTCACTGCAGAGCAGATATACCCTATCATAATACCAGCCACAAGAAGAGCCGCCATATTGCGAACCGCTCTGGAACAGGCCAGTATGAATCCCGTTGCAATCAGCGACCCGGCAAAGGCAGCCAGAATTAATCCCCAGGACGATACTCCGCCGAACCGGCCGATAAAGAAAATCATGACGAGGGCAACAACCATTTTTGCGCCGGAAGAAATACCCAGCACAAAAGGACCCGCAATCGGATTTCCGAAGAATGTCTGCAGCATAAATCCGGACAATGCCAGCGCCCCTCCAAGAAGCGCCGCCATCAGTACCCTCGGAAGCCGGATCTTCCAGATGATATTCACCTCATCCGGATCGCCGGAATGCAGAAACAGGATGCGCATCATCGCACCGGGTGAAATATGAACATTTCCGATGTTAATATTCAAAACAAGAATAACGATAAACAGCGCGGCAAGAACTGTAAAGACTGCCGCGCTGCGCATCCTTCTGCTGTTTTTCCATTTGTTTTCGCCTGAAATCAGCTCCCTGCTATGATTTTCAACGTTTCTGTTTCCCATCGCAAAATGCACACTCCATGGCAAAATTCCGCTGGTTTTCTGTCTCTCCCTCCATACGGAAGTCGGTATCCGTCAGCCGGTATCTCAGCCTGACATCCTCTCCGGCATGAATTTCTCTGTAAAAGTTAACCCGGATATCCCTGACGAAATGGTTTCTGTAAAAGGTATCGTCCATCAGGTCGTCCATCCAGTCCAGATATTTCGTATTGTTAACATGACCGTTCAGATCCACTTCACTGATCCTGGCACGTCGTTCAGCCTTCTCCAGTCCCTCGTTCTCTCCATTAATCGGAGGTATTTCCTCAGGCAGCGGCATTTCATTCCCCGCCTTATGCCCGGGGATCAGAATGCCGAGGGTCTGCGGCAGTACAAACTTCCTGGTTCTCATATCTATCAGCGTCCATACAGCCGATCCTGCCCCGATTTCTTCGACCTCTCCTCTGTCTCCGTGTAATACCGCGAAACTGTAATAGCGCGGAAAAATGACATGCATCATTTCGCCCGGCCAGCTCTTCAATATCAGCTCTTCGTCATACATGACAGGTCTGTTCATGCGGATATGCATCCGCGCTATAACCCAGAGAGCACCTCTGTCAAGAGTGGTTTCCCGCGGGAAACCGAGTTCTTCTGTATGTGCAATGGAAATTTCCTGCAGATACCGGAAAAGGACACTCATGCGGAGACGTCTGAACATATCACAGTCCGACGCCTTAATCTTAAACCTCTGCTCATAGATGCCTGCACATTCGTTCATGATTCCGCCTGCGGCTTCTCTGCAGTGAGCTTTTTCACTTC
>CAZVXL010000070.1:0-1960 GCA_964631595.1 uncultured Lachnospiraceae bacterium
TATTCCCTAACATTTACAGTCAACAGTGTATTTAACTTTTTGGTCAATTATTTGATGGGGGTTATTGCTGATTGGCTCAGTATGCCAAGTGCATTTCGTTTTTGTGCTGTTTTGTACCTGGTCGTGGCAGTAATCGTTGGGCTGTGCTCTAAAGAGGTGCTGAAAAGGAGAGTGCCGGATGAGGTATAATAGCTTTATTTTTGATTTTGACGGTGTTATTGCTGACACTGAATCTGTTTGGTTTGAATGTTTGCTGGCTTTTGTGCAGCGCCATCGGCTTGCCATTCCCCAAAGTGTTATGGAGGACTATATTGGTGACGGCGACACAAAAATGATGGGCCTTTTGGCAGATGCTTTGGGTTCCAGGGAAGAGTTGGATCGTTTGTACTTTGAACTTCGAGACGATTTTCGCGAAAGGACCAAAGATTTGCCGGCCAGAGCTGGCTTGCTGGACTATTTCGATTTTGCAGATCGTAATCAGATCAGAATTGTATGTGCATCAAATTCTGACCGGAAGTATATTGACTTTTGGCTGACCAAATTGGGGATAATCGACCGGTTTTATGCGGTGATTACCCGGGAATGTGTTGGCAAAGAAAGAATCAAACCCTGTCCGGATCTGTATTTGCACGCACTGGAAGTGCTGAAAGTACAGGCCGCGGATTGTATCGCTTTTGAAGATACTCCCATTGGTTTGCAGGCGGCAGAAGCAGCAGATATATTAGCCATTGCGGTACCCAACCGTGCAACACAGGCAAAAATAAACCGTTTGCCCAATTATCAGTTGCATATGGATGAAAAAGACCCAGAAGAATTTATCAAAGAGATATCTTTGTTAAAGAGTAGATAATTTTTAGAGGGAGGACTGTATCATGAATAAGTTTAAGGCTGTTTTTGGTCACGAAAAACCTATCATTGCGCTGCTGCACATTCGGACCCTGCCGGGTGACCCCAGGTATACCCGCAAGGATTCGATGAAGCAGGTGGTTGAAGCGGCACGGGCCGATTTAAGAGCTCTTCAAAACGGTGGTGTGGATGCGGTTTTGTTCAGCAATGAATATAGCCTTCCTTACCAGAATAAAGTGGACGATGTTACAGTTGGCGCAATGGGATATGTTATTGGTCAGCTGAAAGATGAAATCAAGGTTCCTTATGGCGTTCATGTGATCAGTGATGCCATGGCGACCATTGAACTTGCGGCAGCCACTGAAGCAAGCTTTGTACGTTCGGTTTTCAGCGGTGTATATGCGGGCGAGGCTGGCCTGAGAGAGCTGGATATTGCAGCCGTTTTGCGTCGTAAAGCTGCACTGGGGCTTGACGACCTGCTGATGTTCTATATGATCAACAGTGAATCGGATTCCGACCTCAGCGGCAGAAACCTGCCTGATATTGCCCGGGCGCTTGTGTTTAAGTGCCAGCCGGATGGTCTGTGCATTTCCGGCAGATCTGCAGGCTCTGATGCAGATAGTTCCCTGATCGCCTCTGTGCGTGAAGCTGTTGGTGATAAGGTGGGCGTTTTGTGCAACACCGGCATGAACAAGAACACCCTGAGCACAAAACTGAGCACCAGCGATGGCGGCTTTGTGGGAACCACATTTAAGAAGGATGGATTGTTTGAAAATTTGGTGGATGAAGCCCGTGTGCGCGAGTTTATGGCAGTTGCCAACGAACTGAGAAAGTGAGGGCCATATGTCACACAAATACTTCATGGGTATTGATATAGGTACATATGAAAGCAAAGGCGTCATTATTGACGGAGATTGCAATGTGGTTGCCTCCCATTCGGAAAAACATGGGATGGAAAACCCACAGCCAAACTTTTTTGAACACGATGCTGAAGCAGTGTGGTGGGGTGACTTTTGCAAAATCTCTAAGCAGCTTTTGCAGCAAGCCGGCCTGACTGGCAGCGATATTTCGGCGGTTGGCGCCAGCACACTGGGGGCTGATCTTGTTGCCGTGG
>CAZVXL010000071.1:0-1919 GCA_964631595.1 uncultured Lachnospiraceae bacterium
TGATGAGCTCGATCAGCTTTTTGGTCTTTCCGGTACCCTTTTCACCCATGATCAGCCTAACCATAAGAAATCACTCCTTTGCATCATATCCGTGCTTGTGCGGCACGGTATTCTTATGTTCAAGCATAGCACAGAATATTCCGTTTTGCAATGCGGAAAATAAAATTTCCAATTTATTCATTTTGCATCATCCCTCTGCCGCACTTGCAAAGCCGAAAAAGCTGTGGTAGGATATTCCCACACCGACACGGCAGGAAAGGAAGCGAGCCCCATGGACGAATACCGCCACACACATTCCCACGAGCATACCCGCGCGGTGACGAACCGCCTCGCCCGCACGATCGGGCACCTTGAGGCCGTGAAAAAGATGGTGGAGGACGGGCGCGACTGCTCGGAGATCCTTGTGCAGCTCGCGGCGGTGCGCTCGGCACTCGGCTCCGTAAGCCGCCTGATCCTCAAGGATCATATCGACCACTGCATTGTCGATGCGGTGGAGCGGCAGGATCGTGAAGCGATCGAGGAGCTGGAGTACGCAATCGACCGGCTGCTGAAATGAGCGGCACTGCGGTATCCGCTTTGTTATCCACTTTTGTTCGTCAAGAGCAATAAGAATAGAGAAAAAGCAACGGGGGAATCAAGGCTTCCCCCGTTTTTTATAGATTTTTGTCCAAGGAGCGCTTTGCGGCCTTCACGAGGTCAGCAATGATTTTCGCCTCCTGCCCGCTGCACTGCTCCAGCACGGCGGCGATCTCCTCCGAGGCAGCGCTGAGCGCGGCGGGTGAGCGGCTTTCCAGCAGATCGTCCGTCCGCACGTCAAGCGCAGCGGCGATGTCCACGAAGACCGGCAGGCTCAGCTTGGTGTTGCCAGTCTCGATGTGGCTCATGTGCGTGGTAGAAATGTTGATCTTCTCCGCCAGCTCCTCCTGCGAGAGCCCATGCGCCTTGCGCATCTTCCGAATCTGCTGCCCGATCTTGTAATAATCCATACAAATACCGCCCATGTAGTAAAAATACACTTGAATTATATAGGCGGAGATGGTAAGATAACATAAACTGTATAGGCTATAATATGCCTATATAATTAGTATGCGTATCGAAAAAGGAGATCAAAAATGAAAAAAGTATTGAGTCTGCTGCTGGCACTTGTTATGTCCTTATCCCTATGTGCGTGCGGGAGCGAACCCGAAAGTGCGGGAGATGTAGGAGAGGCGGTTAAAGAAGAGAACAGTGCTTCCCTTGGTGCTGATGACCTTATAACCTCAAATGGGGAAGGCAATGTAATGGATTCCGATGGCAACAAAGTAAACGAACCGGAGTCGCCTGCCGTAGAATATACGGAAATCAATTTCGGCGAGCAGATTTCTCTGGACTTCGTTGAAATAACCATTGACGGAGCAAGCTCAGGTGATGAGATCAAACCCGACAATCCGCAGCGTGTCTACAGTTACCTTCCCGATGTTGATGACGAAAAGTACGTTTATCTTTATGGTACAATAAAAAATGTAGGCGGAGATCAATATGAATTTGCGGATAATATCTATGTACAGTTTACTTTTGACGATAAGTACAATTATGCGGGAAACATTACAGCCGACGAAGGTGGCGATTTCAGTTATATCTACGCACATCTTGATCCGCTAAAAAGCGAGAAGTTTTACATCACGGCATCGATTCCGAATGAATTGGCCGAGCAATATGAGAAATTCACTGTAAAATTTGGGTTTGCAGAAAATTTTGACGGAGAATTCAGTATCAAGGAAAATGAATGCGATTATCTATATTCTGTTACCGTAGTAAAATAGGATATCCTTTCCACGCAAAAAGAGGAAGCACTCGCGTGCTTCCTCTTTTCAAATGTGCGTGCCTTACTTGAAGTAACGCTCCAGCAGACCCTTGAGCGCCTTGCCGTGACGGGCCTC
>CAZVXL010000072.1:0-1818 GCA_964631595.1 uncultured Lachnospiraceae bacterium
AATCGAGTAGGAGAAAATTTCTCAAAAATGAGAAATTTTCGACCTCTCACACCACCGTGCGTACCGTTCGGTACACGGCGGTTCAATCAACTTAACAAGTAACACACCTTTCGGTGTAGTAATCTAACATTGAGACTAATCCAAAACGGGTTAGTCTTTCTTTTGTAACGGCTACATTCATGGCACCGCCTTGACAGCAGTGTGCGATTCTCGCACCATTATAAGCCGTTGAGTACGCTAGTTTCTTATATACCCCTAGCTTTATTAAGTTCTTCGCGCGATTCTGTGGAGTTTTCCAATGTTTCCATATACACATGCGCAATCGAAATCTTATGTTTTGGTCGAGCGTGGCACATAACACCTTCATACTACCTATTTTAAAGTAGTTAATCCACCCTCTGATAAGCTGATTAAGTTTCTCAACCTTATAGCTGTTACTAACGCCCCAGCTACGACAAGTGAGTTCTTTCATTCGCCTCTTGAACTTTGCTACTGATTTTGCATGTGGTTTTGCCTTAAATTGGTGTGCTCTTGAATCAAAGTAGAATCCGAAACCCAGATATTTCAATCCACTTGGTCTATCTACTTTGCTCTTGGTCATGTTAACTTTGAGTCCTAGTTTCTCTTCAATAAAACGAGATATGTTTCTCATTACACGATTGGCAGACATTTCACTTCTGACCATGATAATACAGTCGTCCGCATATCGTACAAAGTTAAGCCCTCTATTTTCCATTTCCTTATCAAGTTCATTCAGCATGATATTTGCCAATAGTGGCGAGAGATTTCCACCTTGTGGTGTTCCCACAATAGAATCCTCATATTCATCATCAATCATGATTCCACTAACTAGGTATTTTCTGACAATAGAGATAACATCTCCATCTTTAATAGTTCTACCTATGATAGTCATAAGTTTGTCATGATTTACTGTGTCAAAGAACTTTTCCAAGTCAATATCTACAATCCAGTCATTGCCATCGTTCATCATATCAAGTGCTATTAGGATTGCCTGCTGTGCACACCTATTTGGTCTGAATCCATAACTGTGGTCATGGAACTGTTCCTCATAGATTGGTGTTAAAACCTGTGCAATGGCTTGTTGTATAAATCTGTCTGTTACTGTTGGTACTCCTAGGTTTCTGACACCTCCATCAGGCTTTGGTATCTCCACTCTTCGTACTGGCTGAGGTTTATATTTTCTTGCCCTCAACTGTTCCTTAATGATTTCGCCGTTCTTTACAAGATGTTCTTTAAGTTCTGTGTACTTCATCCCGTCCACTCCTTCAGCACCTTTATTTCGTACGACTTGCAGATATGCTCTGTTGAGGTTATCGCTGGATAGTATCTGCTCCATTAGACTACTTGTGTCCATGCGTTCTTTCCTTTCCGCCTCGCTTGATTTGACCACCTTTTCCCCGATTGGTTACGGCAGATGTTGTCATTTCTGCAATACGAGATATACTCAAACTTATTGATTGTTCGCCCCTTCACTCCATCTCCATTACAGAGACTTCTTCACTACTATGGGCTCGGCTGACTTCTCACAGTTCGTTGTTACTAGGCTAATGAAACCTCTGTGAGACCTCCACGCTTAAGGTGCACGCTCTTTCTCTCCATATATCCGCCACATTTACTCTGCTACTACAAAGGTGATAGTTATTAGACTTCGTTGCTTTTAGCCAACTTATCTCTCATAGCCTAGCCTTATATGTGATTTCTATCCGTCGGACCAGAGATTTGCTTACAGCTTCCTTCAGATTCCACCTCACGATGGACACCCTTGCTGTTCAGCTATACACTTCCCACTATCTGGGC
>CAZVXL010000073.1:0-1767 GCA_964631595.1 uncultured Lachnospiraceae bacterium
TCCGGGGGCGGATGCCCCGGACGCTGGAGGAGTTCCGGGAAATGGTGCCGCTGACCACCTATGAGGATTACGCGGATATTCTGCTGAAAAAGCAGGATAGCTGCTTGCCGGAGAAAGCGGTCCTTTGGATTCAGACTACCTGGGAGGGCGGGCTGCACCCAATGAAAACCGCGCCCTACACGAAGGGAATGCTGGATACCTACAAGCGGAATATGATGGCCTGCTTTATTCTGGCCACGGGAAAGCAGCGGGGAGATTTTGATGTGGCGGTTACCGACCATATGCTCTATGCCCTGGCGCCTCTGCCCTTTGCCACCGGACTGATGCCCCTGCTCCTGAAGGATGAAATCGACATTGAATATCTTCCCCCCGTGAAGCAGGCCGCGGCCATGTCTTTCCGGGAGCGGAATGCCTGCGGCTTCCGGATGGGACTGAAGAAGGGCATCGAATACTTCTTTGGCTTGGGCAGCGTGACCTATTACATCAGCCAGAGCGTCGCGGAGCTGGAGCGTTCCTCCAGCGGCGGTTCGGTGCTCGGCAAGCTGAGGGAGATTTCTCCCCAAATGCTCCTGCGGTATTTGAACGCCAAACGGAAGTGCCGCAAAGAGCACCGCAAACTGATGCCCAAGGACCTGTTCCAGCTGAAGGGGTTCATGATCGCCGGTACGGACAATAACTGCTACAAGGATGACCTGGAGGAGCTGTGGGGGATCCGGCCCATGGAGATTTTCGCCGGCACGGAGCCAACCTGTATCGGTACCGAAACCTGGTCCAGAAACGGGATGTATCTGTTCCCGGATGCCTGTTTCTATGAGTTTATCCCGGAAGCGGAAATGCTCCGGAGCATGGACGATCCCGAGTACAATCCCCGCACCGTTCTGATGGACCAGGTGATTGCGGGGGAGCGGTATGAGCTGGTGATCTCTGTGCTGAAGGGCGGTGCCTTTGTCCGCTACCGGGTGGGCGATGTGTACCGCTGCGTGGGGATCGGCGACCGGGAGGAGCGGACCCGGATCCCCAGATTTGTTTACATTGACAGGGTGCCGGATGTGATTGACATTGCCGGCTTTACCAGAATTACGGAAAACTCCATCGATCACTCTATTCGACTGTCGGGACTGGCCATCCGGGATTGGTTCGCGGTGAAGGAATATACGGAGGGAAACCGGCCCAGGCTTCATATGTATGTGGAACTGGAACGAACCGCCCTGTCCGGCATGGCTGTGAATACGGATGTACTGAAGGAGCATCTGAGCGTCTATTTCAAGTATCTGGACAGCGACTACAACGATCTGAAAAAGATTCTGGGTGTGGATCCGCTGAAGATTACAGTTGTCAAATGCGGTGTGTTTGAGACTTACGAAAACGAATGCGGAAAACGCATTCGCCGCGTCAATCCAACGCAGTTGGAGATTTCAAAATTCTTGTCGATATAGATCTAGCAGGGTGACAGTATTTACGGAAGGAGGGAAAGCAAGTGGCCAGTTACAGCTGGGTTTCGATCACGGCGTTGTTCAGCTATCTGTTTTTGCTGCTGGCTTTCATGGTTGCCAAGAAAACAAAGGTGATCCGCTCCTTTATGCTTTTGCTGGTGTGTATGATTCTGGCTGCGGGCGGCTCCTTCCTGATGCGGGTGCAGTTCTGGCCCTCGGTGAATTTCTGGCACTATGTATCTCTTCTGGGAATTGTTATGGTGCCCAGTATCTTCTTCCGGTTCTTCCTGGATTTTCTGGAGGAAAAACGGGGGCACGGCAGGCTGTTCTGGGT
>CAZVXL010000074.1:0-1762 GCA_964631595.1 uncultured Lachnospiraceae bacterium
GATGGCGGGGTGTGCGGCATTCGATGATGCGGCTTGCTTGGCAAGACGACATACAAGTCTGGGCATTGGAGTGCATTTGACACTGGTTGCCGCACGACCGGTAGCACATGGTGATATTCATACGATACTTACACAAGAGGGGCGATTTTTCGCTGATTATGGTGAATTTGTCAAGCGGTATCTGACAGGGAAGATCGACAAGAAGCATATTGAGCGTGAGCTTTCGTGTCAGATGCAGAAGGTGGTAGGTGCCGGGGTGACGGTTACACATATCGACAGTCATCAGCATCTGCATGTATTGCCGGGAATGACGAGCTTGATTGCTCGGATTGCCGCAGACTTTGGCGTGAAGACAATCAGGATTCCCGCAGAGCCGATTGGCTATCTGGGGACAGGCGGTTGGAAGGTCGGTCGCTGGTTGGGTAAGACAGCCTTGACGGTGTGTGCTGCGATGGCAAGATGCCAATATGCGATGCGAGGATTCGCATTTACCGAGGATTTTCGCGGGATGATGGCGGGTGGCTCGATGAATCGTGCGGAGATGATATATATCCTGAAGCATTTGTCTGATGGTGTGACGGAGATTATGGTACATCCGGGAGCGGATAATGCTGTGTTGGGGAAAGTGTTCCCTTGGCAGTATCATTGGCAAGATGAGATGGAGACGTTGATGTGCGACGAGGTCTTGACGACGATTCGTGATAGTGGGATTCAGCTGATTGATTATCGCTCGGTTGAGTTACAGAGCAAGTGATGATGGATATAGGAGAATGGATAAGATGAATTATCATAAACGAATGATAGGACTAGCTCTTTTGCTTGGCTGTGTGTCGGCAGTCGTGATATATGCAACGGCAGATGCAGGATTGATAGAGCATTTGCAATCATTTCGTCCGTGGGCAGTTGGATTGGCACTCGTCTTTTGGACGATTGGAATGTATTTTGATTGTACGCGATTGGTCTTGTTAGTAGAGATGGCGAATCGTCATATTACGCTTAAGCAGTCGCTTACTGTAATATTGAGCAATTATTTTTTAGCGATGCTGACACCGGGAGCGACTGGCGGACCGGTGGCACAGGTATTGGTCTTGAAGGAGCTTGGTGTATCGGCAGGCTGTGCTACGGTATTGGTGCTGGTGCGGACAATGCTGTCGATTGTGTTCTTAGCAATAGCGGCACCGCTGGTCTTATGGCTGGATGGAGCGTTGTCAGCGTGGGTGCCGATAGAAGGGGTTATCGCGATTGCAATCGGGATGATTGCTATGCTGATTGGTGGCATGGTGAGTGTACAGACGCGTGTAATGAGAAGGCTCATCTTATGGTGTATTAGACGATTGTCGAAGCATCGTCGCAGGAGCATATGGTGGCTATACTGTGATGTTGAGGTAGCCTCTAGTCTGATCGTCTCTGCTCCCTGCAAGATGATTCGGGTGATGGTGGATACGGCAATCAGTCTTTTGGCACTGTATGCGATTGTGCCGGCACTTTTTCTCGGATTGGGTATAGAGGTAGACTGGATAACAATTCTGGGACGGATGATTTTGTTGAATCTGGTATTGTACTTCGCACCGACACCGGGCGGAAGCGGGATAGCCGAGGGCGGTTTTGTCTATCTGTTCGAAGGTTTTTTGCCGAATGGGACAGTTGGTGTCTTAGCTGTTATGTGGCGAATTCTTGCGGAATATCTACCGTTTGCATTGGGGATGTATTGTTCGCTGAAAATTGTCGGCAGTCGTCTGTTGACGAAGGTGGAGCAAGCGGT
>CAZVXL010000075.1:0-1740 GCA_964631595.1 uncultured Lachnospiraceae bacterium
GTACATACGCTGCCTAAATTCCCGAAAGACACAACCGACCGCAACAGAACATCGCCGTTTGCATTCACCGGCAACAAGTTTGAGTTCCGTATGCTCGGCTCGGCGGCATCTATCTCCTGCGCCAACACTGTACTCAACACCTCGGTTGCGGAAGAGCTTAAGCAGTTTGCCGACAAGCTGGAAAATGCCGCTGACTTTGAAACAGAGCTGCATGAGCTTATCAAAGACACCATTAAAGAGCATAAGCGCATCATATTCAACGGTGACGGCTATGAAGAATCATGGGTTACAGAGGCTGAAAAACGCGGACTGCTCAATCTCAAAACAACGCCTGACGCGCTTGCTCATCTGCTCGACGACAAAAATGTCAAGCTGTTTGAGGATCACAAGGTATTTACCTTGCCGGAGCTCAAAGCCCGTCACGAGGTACGCCTCGAAAATTACTGCAAGGTTATTAACATTGAGGCTCTCACCATGCTCGACATGGTAAGAAAGGATATTTTACCGGCAATGAGCGCTTATTCGGCAGAGCTTGCTGAATCGGCAGCTGCAAAAGCCGCTCTGTTCGACGATGTTGATTGCTCCTACGAAAAGGACAGCGTAAAGAGCCTGAGCGCTTTACTCGGAGTATCGCACAGAGCCGTTAAGAAATTAGAGCAGGATCTGCTCGCATCAAAGTCGATTGACGATATGACTGCTCTTGCTGAGTTCTACAAGACAACCATTCTCGACGATATGAGAGCGCTCCGCATAGCAGCAGATGAGATGGAAACAATCGCATCGGCTGAAAAATGGCCTTATCCGTCGTACGGTGAGATGCTGTTCGGCGTAAGATAAGTAAATCACCTAAATATATACAGAAAGGGTAGATAACTAATGGAAGAAGTACTAAAAGTAGTTGAAGAACAAACCTTTGCTGTCTGGTTCCTTATCGGTGCGGCATTGGTATTCTGGATGCAGGCCGGATTTGCAATGGTAGAAGCCGGCTTCACAAGAGCAAAAAACACAGGAAACATTATAATGAAGAACCTGATGGACTTTTGTATAGGCACAGTAATGTTTATACTTATCGGCTTCAGCCTTCTTCTCGGAGAGGACCTTATCGGATTTATCGGTAAGCCCGGATTTGATATCTTCACGGCATACGGCGATTTCGACTGGTCAAACTTCGTATTTAACCTCGTATTCTGCGCCACAACCGCGACAATCGTTTCCGGTGCTATGGCAGAGAGAACAAAATTCCTCTCCTACTGCATCTACTCGGGCGTTATCTCAGCATTGATTTACCCGATTGAAGCTCACTGGATTTGGGGCGGCGGCTGGCTCGCTCAGCTCGGTTTCCACGATTTTGCCGGTTCATGTGCAATTCATATGGTTGGCGGTATCTCCGCTCTCATCGGCGCAAAGATCCTCGGACCCCGTATCGGCAAGTTTAAGAAGGACGAAAAGGGCAAGGTCGTTAAGGTTAACGCTTTCCCCGGTCACAGCATAGCTTTGGGCGCTCTCGGCGTATTCATTCTCTGGCTCGGCTGGTACGGATTTAACGGCGCTGCCGCAACAAGCGTTGATCAGCTCGGTTCCATCTTTGTTACCACAACAATCGCTCCGGCTGTTGCCACTGTTGTAACAATGATATTCACATGGGTTAAGTACGGTAAGCCGGACGTTTCAATGTGTCTGAACGCTTCCCTCGCAGGTCTGGTCGCTATCACAGCTCCGTGCGATGTTACAGACGCTTTC
>CAZVXL010000076.1:0-1735 GCA_964631595.1 uncultured Lachnospiraceae bacterium
TTGAGGCAGGCGTGCCCTACATTCGCCTCACCTGCGACGGAAGCGGTGACAACGGCAACGAGGGCTTTACGATCACAGTGACCCCCGAGGGAAATGTCGAGATAATGGGCGGACTGAAGCGAGGCTGCCTCTATGCGGTATACGATATCGCGGAGAAGTGGCTCGGCATGAGATTTGTCGCGTATGATTACACCTACATCTACGAGGCGGACGAGATACTCATCACCGAGGCGGACAGCTACTCCGACGCGCCCAAGATGAATATGCGCTATCCCGTGAACTATACTATTACGTACCCGAGCGAGGGCACGACCTCGGGCTTTGCCGACAAGCCGTTCTTTGCCGCGATGAACAAGCTCAACGGTCTGCCCAACGAGGCAAAATACGGCTATGCGGAGTGCTTTAACACCAACCACGGAATCTACAGATTCTGGGGAGTTGATGCGACCGCCAAAAACGAGTGCTTTACTAACGACGAGCTGAATGAGCAGGTGCTTGAGGGAATAAGGGAGTACCTTGAGACGGCGAAGAAATCCGGCGCACTGTACAAGGGTGCCAGATACAACGTGAGTCTCGGACATAACGATAATCCCGTTTTCTGCCAGTGTGACGACTGCATGGCAGTCACGTACGAGGAGGGCTCATACTCCGGAAACATCGTCAGACAGGCGAATATGTTTGCCGAGTACTTTGCCGAGGAATATCCGCAGGTGATGTTCAACGTGTTCGCGTACTGGGGAACGGAGACACCGTGCAAGACGAGGCTTAACGATCACGTGTCGATAGAGTACTGCGTGATCTACCCCTGCTACGGCGGTCCCCTTGACGGAAGCGAATGCAGACCCGACAGAGTCGGCTTCAGACACCGCTCCGCCGAGGACGAGAAGAACAACATACAGGGCTGGGCGCAGATCGCAAAGTATCTTGACGTAAGACTGTACTATTTCACCAGAAGCTTCGATATCCCGAACAACGTTATGAATAACCTGTACGCCGACATGAAGTATATGTACGAGATCGGTGTGCGGAATATGTTTATTGAGATAGAGCACGCAATACTTGAATTTGACTTCCATCACCCCGCATCGTATCTGATGTCAAAGCTGATGTGGGATCCGACGATGTCGGAGGAGGAATTTATCGCGCTGAGAGACGAGATAATGCTTCTCACCTACGGCGAGGGCTACGAGTGCATACTCAAATATCTTGAGCTGTACAATACGTTCTTCATGTGCACGGATGGTGTGACTTGGGGCGCGGAGCTTGATTACCCGAAGATAGAAGCAAATTCGGAGTACATACTCGGCCTGTTCGACACTGCGGAGCTGCTTGCAAGCAATGCAAGAGAGGCGCATCTTGTGCGTATGATCAAAACTCACGCCGTCTACAACGCGATCTGCGTATGGTACGAGAGCAGGACGCTGAACGGCACCGCCGAGGAAAAGGCGTACATGGCGGAGCTGTACGATGAGCTGAGGGCGCTCTTTGACGAAGCCCACGCCGTCTATCTGACAGTGTGGAAGGAGAGCAGGGTCGATGAGATCGACTGGAACGGAGATCCGTTCGACTGGACGGTAAGATAGAGACCCTTTGAGACTGACCGATCGGGATAAATGATGACATTCACCGTTGAGATGCCCGTCACCGACGGGCGGAGAGGATGAGGGGAATGAAAAAGCTTCTTTCTTTGCTTCTTGCACTGCTTATGTTGTCCTCGGCGGTCGCCTGCGGAAAG
>CAZVXL010000077.1:0-1703 GCA_964631595.1 uncultured Lachnospiraceae bacterium
GCTTATAACTAAGCCAAAAACGGCTCGGTTATCAGCTTTTTTAATACTTTTCGCTTGTTATGAACGTGCATAAATAAGGGCTCTTTGTCAATAGTTGGGGTGCAAAATCCCATACGGAATTTTTGAGGTGGTTTTAAGCCACCTCATTTTTTAGTTTTGAAGCTATATTTTTGTAATTGAATATATGCAAAATTCTATTTCTGAAACGTCTGAAATTACGATAACCGTAAGCATTTCTTTTAAGAACTTTGATTTTGTTATTGCAGCCTTCCGTAAATCCATTAGTATACCGAACATCAAATGAATTTAGCATGCCATTCTGCCAGTTTATCATTGTATTTGAGCATTTTACATATTCATCCAATCCGCTTGATTGCGCAGCATAGATCCATTCTGACATCAAATCACGTGCCTGTTTACGATCTTTTGCATCTACAACTTTATAAAACTTTTCCTTTAGTTCGTACGCAATTCTTAAATTATCACTTATGTATAAGATAGCATTTACACGCTCTTTTTGATAATCTTTAAGTTTTTCGGCTCTTTTGGTTAATATCCGTTTTGAATTTTTGAAACATAATCTATTCTTTCTTCCATATTTCTTTTGTTCGGATTTTCTGACAGCTTCAAATGCCCATATAATTTGACGGATGAAATGATATTTATCAATTATCGTTGTTGAATTTTTGAATAATGTAGCCGCTAAATCAGTATATGGTTTCCACATGTCACTTACAAAGTATCTAACGGTTTTCCGTTTATCTAAATCCCATCGTTTAAAGTATTTAATCAAGTATTCAGTAGTTCTGTTGGGCAATATATCAAGAACAACACCGGTTTTAGGGTCAGTTAATATACATTGATATTTTTCATCACCGGTATTCCCTTTAAATTCATCAATAGCAAGTACTTCAGGCGGAGATTGTGGCTGAGAATATCCGACAACGTCAAAAATTCTAATAACTGTTGATACAGATAAATTCACTTCACGAGCAACAGATGAAAATGAACGAACATCTTCGAGTAAGTGAATAACCCAAGCTGAAAGTCTGTTTGTCATTCTATGATACTTGGGAAGAAATTGAATGTTTTCATAAAACCTTTTTTTACAATGTTTACACACATATCTTCTCTTTCTTAATGAAATGAGAACAAATTTTCCGAAAGCAGGAATATCTTTAATTATTTGTACACGATAATCGTGAACTTTATCTGTGATTTTTCCGCAATGGGGACATTGGTGTGGTTTTCTTTCGATTTCGGCATTGATTAACAGCACATCACCTAAATTATCAACATTTTTTATAATTAAGTCTTGCAATCCTGTTAAATTTGATGTAGAATAGTTGTAGAGCATATTTATTCCTCCTGACTATGGTTTCTAGTCAATTCCATTATACAGGATTTTGAACAAATATGCTCTACTTTTTTTAAATTTTCTCAAATTTTTTTCAAGCTCTATTTGTTGCTTACCCCAACATTTATTATAGAGCCTTATTTTTAAAACTCAAAGGAGACAACGAAAAACGTTGTCTCCTTTAGCTTATGGCTCTATTGTAATGTTGGGGTAAGCAACAAATAAAGCTTAAAAAAATGACTCTTTGTCAATAGTTGCGGCGTAAAATCTCGTACGGAATTTTCCACTCACAGCCTTTTTCGTTCAATTGCCTCTTCGGTACATTGTGCTTGCATTCTCGGGAATA
>CAZVXL010000078.1:0-1691 GCA_964631595.1 uncultured Lachnospiraceae bacterium
ACAAGGCGGTGTGGGATTATGTGAACCAGTTCGCGGAGTTCAACAACTACATCAACAGTCCCATCGCCATCTATAAGGAGGAGCTGTACAACCTCCCCTTCAACATGAATACCTTCTCCAAAATGTGGGGCATTCGTACCCCTGCCGAGGCCAGGGCGAAAATTGCGGAGCAGGTGGCCGAACTTGGCATCACGGAACCGAAAAACCTGGAGGAGCAGGCTCTGAGCCTGGTGGGTACGGACGTGTACACCAGGCTGGTCAAGGACTACACCGAGAAGCAGTGGGGCCGGGACTGCAAAGATTTGCCCGCGTTCATCATCAAGCGGCTGCCCTGCCGTTTTACCTACAACAACAATTATTTCAACGACCGCTACCAGGGCATCCCCATGGGCGGCTACACCGCCATGGTGGAGAAGATGCTGGAAGGGGTGGAGGTGCGGCTGAACACCGACTACTTTGACCTGATCCGGCGCGAGCCCAACATCGCGGAAAGAATCGTCTACACCGGCTGCATCGACGAGTTCTTCGGCTACCGGCTGGGGGCGCTGAAATACCGCAGCGTCCGGTTCGAGACGGAGGAACTGCCTATGGAGGACTACCAGGGCAACGCGGTGGTGAACTACACCTCCTGGGACCAGCCCTACACCCGGATCATCGAGCACAAGCATTTTGAGTTCGGCACCCAGCCAACCACCATCATCAGCCGGGAATACTCCGCCGAATGGAAGCCCGGCATGGAGCCCTACTATCCCGTAAACGATGCGGAAAACAGCGCCCTGTATGCTAAGTATCAGGAACTTGCCAAACAGCAGGGCAACGTGCTCTTCGGCGGCAGGCTGGGCCAGTACAAATATTATGATATGGATAAGGTCATCCGCGCGGCGTTGGAGGATCTGAAGAAAGAGGACATTTCGGAATGAAAATTGCGGTCGCCGGTACCGGCTATGTGGGGTTGTCCCTTGCCACGCTGCTTGCACAGAACCATGAGGTGGCTGCCGTAGATCTGATCCCTGAGAAGGTGGATAAGATCAATCACCGCGTATCGCCCATTCAGGACGCGGAGATTGAACGCTTCTTCCGGGAAAAGACGCTGCATCTTACGGCCACATTGGACGCGGAAGCCGCATATTCCGGCGCGGATTTCGTTGTGATTGCCGCGCCTACGAATTATGACTCCCGGAAGAACTTTTTTGATACCTCCGCTGTGGAATCGGTGATTCAAACGGTGACGCGGTGCAATCCGGACGCGGTCATGGTGATCAAGTCGACCATCCCGGTTGGGTTTACCGAATCCATCCGGCAGAAAACCGGCAGCAGAAACATCCTGTTCAGTCCGGAGTTTTTGCGGGAATCCAAGGCCCTCTATGATAACCTCTATCCCAGCCGGATCATTGTGGGCACGGAGTTGGAGGACGCGCGGCTGCTGGATGCCGCGCGAACCTTTGCCGGCTTGCTGGTGGAAGGCGCACAGAAGGAAAGCATTGACACGCTGTTCATGGGCTTCACCGAAGCGGAGGCCGTGAAGCTGTTTGCCAATACGTACCTGGCCATGCGGGTATCCTTCTTTAACGAGCTGGATACCTACGCCGAGCTCAACGGTCTGAATACACGGCAGATCATTGACGGCGTGTGTCTGGATCCCCGCATTGGAGCGCACTACAATAACCCCAGCTTCGGCTACGGCGGCTACT
>CAZVXL010000079.1:0-1647 GCA_964631595.1 uncultured Lachnospiraceae bacterium
AAAAGTATTCCGGATTGATCTATATCGCACTGATCACCGTCGTCATGCTCCTGCTTCTGCTCCGCAGCAGCGAGCTTGAGCAGATCTGGACCACGCTCGATACGATGAACTTAGGCTGCGTTCTGGCGGCAGGCGGCTGCATCGTTCTATATCTGCTGCTGCGGATGGTCACCCTTCGGTTCTATCTTTCTCGACATGGCCACCCGATCAATTGGATGCAGGCGGCCGGCGTGACGGGAGCAGGACAGTTTTATTCCGCCATCACGCCCTCCTCCAGCGGCGGTCAGCCCATGCAAGTGCTTTGGCTGCGCCGCATGGGCGTGCCCGCCAGCCTTGGCACCGCCTGCGTTTCCGTCAAATTTCTGGGCTTTCAGGCCGCGGTTCTGTCTTTGGGCGGTGTGAGCTGGCTGCTGAACTGGCAGATGATCGCCAGCCAGCTGTACGGCTTTCGCTGGCTGGTACTGCTGGGCTGCGCCGTCAATTCCGCGCTGATCCTCGCCGTCCTTCTGACCCTCCCCCGCTGGCCGGCAATCGACCGTCTGATCCGATTCTTCATCCGCCTTGGCGCACGACTGCACATCATCCGAAACGAGACCGGCACCTACAACTCGTTTCAGGATGCGCTGAAGGATTACCGCGATGCGCTGATCCAACTGCTGCACAGACCGCTGGATGCGCTGGTCATCTACCTGCTGTCGCTGATGCAAATCGTCGCCTACATGTCCGTTGCAGTCTGTCTGTACAAGGCTTTTGGGCTGAGCGGAACGAACGGCACGGACATTCTGACGCTTCAGCTGATGCTGTTCCTCGCTGCAGCCTTCGTTCCTCTGCCCGGCGCAGCGGGCGCACAGGAAAGCGGCTTCTGCGTGTTTTTTCATGGAATCTTTCCGGACGGTGAGCTGATCGCCGCCATGATTTGCTGGCGCTTCTTCAGCTATTACCTTCTGCTGTTCTTGGGACTCGTCATGATGGCGCTATCCAGAGTTTTTTCTCGCTGACGCGAGGGGATGCAGCGTGTTGAGTGACATTGAGTTGGCTTTGTGTCTCAAACGTACAGCATTTTCCACGAGGTGATGCAGAATGAGATTAAAGTCCAAAGTCTGCACGATCCTTGCTATCCTCTTCGTCTTCGGTGGCTTCAATGTATTTGCGGAGCAATATTCTTTGACACCTGATTTGCAACGAGAAGAAACCTCTTGGGCACCTGATTTACAGTGCAACACTACCCCCGAACTTGGCGACCATTCCGTTGCCACTGTGACGCTGGCAAGTCTTTCCACCCTGACCTTTGCAGGTGCGATTATCGCCCACAAAAAGGTCAGAAGCAATGCGCTGTAAACTCACGACAAGCAGACAAAGAACGTGGGGGCGGCGAGGCAAACGTTTCTGGCTATGTGTAGAAGCGGCTTGTCTCGCCGCTTTCCGCATTTTCACCGTTTTGCTTGTCCTACGGCTGACCCGGCAGGCATGATTTACATAGACTGCCGCTGTTCCGCATGGCCGCTGGGACAGAATACCATCCTCTACGGTCACAATATGCGCGACGGTTCGCGCTTCAGCAAATTGAACCGTCTGACGAAGGGCGATTATCTGGCGGAGCATCCGCATGTGCGCTATGCCACGCTGTACACGATGCAGGACTATGTG
>CAZVXL010000080.1:0-1600 GCA_964631595.1 uncultured Lachnospiraceae bacterium
CCTGGGCCGTATTCGGCAGCGAGCGCATGGCACGGCCCTGCATGCTATGAGACAGCAAGCACCGCCGAGCGCAAGGGCTCCCTTTATAAGCAAAGCCCCGCGCTGCTTTTTTGCAGCCCGGGGCTTTCTCGTTGTTCCTGAAGATGGGCAAGCCGGCTCTTCTCGGCCTTCGCTCTCGCCCGAAGCGAAGGAATCGCCTATTGAGCGATGATGCGAGCGAACTTGCGCTTGCCCACCTGGAGCGTGGCGCCATCGAGCACTGCGGGATCGACGTTGTAGGCCTTGGGGGCCACCGCTTCGCCGTTGATCTTCACGCCGCCGCCATCGATGAGCCTGCGAGCCTCACCCGCACTCTGCGCCAAGCCGGCGTCGTGGATGAGCTTCGCCAGATACACTTTGCCCTCGTCGTTGGGGGTCAAATCAGCCGCGAACTCGGGGATGTCCTCAGGCACCTCGTGCTGCTTGAACACAAGGTCGAACTGCTCCTCGGCTGCAACCGCCGCTTCCTCGTCATAGTAAGAAGCAACGATGTTCGCTGCCAGCGCGCGCTTTGCCTTGTTCGGATGCAGCTCGTCGGCAGCAAGTCCGGCCTCGATGCGGTCGATCTCTTCCACGGGGCAGGTGGAGGCCAAGCGATAGTACTTCACCATGAGCTCGTCGGGAATGGACATGACCTTGCCGAACATGTCGGCCGGCTCGTCGGTCAGGCCGATGTAGTTGCCGTAGCTCTTCGACATCTTCTGCACGCCGTCCGTGCCCTCGAGCAGGGGCAGCGTTAGGCAGACCTGCGGCTCCATGCCCATCTTCTCCATGAGCTCGCGACCGGCAAGCAGGTTGAACAGCTGGTCGGTGCCGCCCAGCTCAACGTCGGCCTTGATGACCACGGAGTCGTATGCCTGCATGACCGGGTAGAGGAACTCGTGCAGGCTGATGGGGAGGTTGCCGGTGTAGCGGTTGTGGAAGTCATCGCGCTCGAGGATGCGGGCGACCGTGAAGTTCGCCGTCAGCTTGAGCAGACCCTCCATGTCAAGCGCCAGCAGCCACTCGGAGTTGTAGCGCAGCGTGGTCTTCTCGGGATCGAGCACCTTGAACGCCTGGTCAACGTACGTCTGGGCGTTCGCCTTGATCTGTTCGGGCGTGAGCTGCGGGCGCGTGGAATTGCGCCCCGACGGATCGCCAATGAGCGCCGTGCCGTCGCCGATTATGAGCGTGACCTGATGCCCCAGGTCCTGGAACTGGCGAAGCTTGCGCAGCGGCACCGCATGGCCCAGATGGATGTCGGGAGCCGTAGGATCCACGCCCAGCTTGATGTTGAGGGGCTTGCCCCGCTTCAGTTTTTCGAGCAGCGACGCCTCTGGTACGATTTGCGCAGCGCCAGATTTTATAATGTGCAATTGTTCTTCGGGAGCAAGCATCGGTTCCTCTATCCTTGCCTTCTACGATCTACAATAAGGTAAAGCGCATCGTTGGTGCGCATTCTAGCAAGGGTTCATGCTAGCACAGGTTCATGCCGCGCAAAGCTACTGAACCCCGCGAAACAGGTGACCCGTCGTAGCGTGGGGCATTTTGGCCAACGCATTGCCGTCATTCTGCGCAACGG
>CAZVXL010000081.1:0-1113 GCA_964631595.1 uncultured Lachnospiraceae bacterium
GTGGATGCTCAGGACCGAGCGGTCGTTGCTGCTTTTGAATACCGCCACGAAGTAAATCAGCGAAATCATGTTGGAAAGAGAAGTAGCGATCGCCGCGCCAAGCACCTCGTTGCCCTTGGGCAGGATGACGAACATGAACAGCGGGTCGAACGCCATGTTCAGCACGCCGCCCAGTGCGATGCCCACACTGGCGTGGATGCTTCGTCCCTCCGAGCGCACCAAGTGAGAAAAGAACGTGCTCATCGCGGCGAAGAGGCCGCCCAGAACGACGGTGGCCATCAGATAGCTGCGCGCGTAAGTGTGAACGGCTACGTTCGAACCGCCGAGCGCGTCGATGAACAGATCCATGAAAAGCCACACGCCCACCGTATATACCAGCGTGATTGCAAGGCAGCCCCAGAACGCAAAGGAAGCTGTGTCGCGGGCGCGCTCCATTTTCCGAGAGCCCAGCGCGCGTGAGATGACGCTTGCGCCTCCAATGCCGAAAAGGTTCGAGATCGCCGACAGGAACATGAACGCGGGCATACAGATCGTCACGGCGGTGACCATTGCGTCGCTTCCCGTCAGTCCGATGAAGAACGTGTCCGCCATATTGTAAATGACCATGATGATCTGGCCAATCACCGTCGGAAATGCTAGACGGATGATCGCCTGAATAATTGGACTTTCCTCGAACAATGCCTGTTCCCTGATTTGATCTCTCATGGTCAATTCCCTCCGTAAATTACATCTTGCTTTGGACTTAGACATTATAGGAGTGAATTGGCCAAATGACAACTAATAGTTCGTGAGCTCACCCAAAGAGAATCTAATAGTGGGATGATTTTATGTGATTTATGGACAAAAAATGCTGAACGATATGTTCGATGCGTACAAAAACATTCGAATTCGATAATGATTTACATTTGTGACCTCGGATTTGCTTATGGTTTAAAAGCGAAGATACGCGCCAAATGTTCGGGCATATATGATTATAAACAAAAGCAAGCGGCATCCAGCACAGGGCGGATACCGCTTGGACAGCGTTTGGTGGGGATTGGGCTCGTCAAGCCAGATGCATCGCGCGGATCAAAAGCATCCATGCGAGACCATAATAGGTGATCACGGCAACCA
>CAZVXL010000081.1:1123-1584 GCA_964631595.1 uncultured Lachnospiraceae bacterium
TGGTGGTGATCAGCGGGCCGGACGCGACTGCTGGATCGATGTTCATCTTCTTGAACAGCAGCGGGATCGTCGTGCCCGAGATGCTGGACAGCACCATGGAGACCAGCAGCGCGATTCCTGTGCAGGCGGAAATGGAGAACGCCAGATGCGCAGTTTCGCCCTTCCACATCAGATAAAGACCGATGAGTCCGAAGGACAGGAGGCCGAGGATCACGCCGTTGCACAGACCGACGCGCGCCTCCTTGAGCGTCAGCTGCAGCTTCTGGCGGCTAGTGATCTGTTCGTCCATCAGCACGCGAATGGTGATGGCCAGAGACTGCGTGCCTACATTGCCAGCCATGTCCAGAATGAGCGATTGGAAACACACGACCAGCGTAAGACTTGCCACGACCTGCTCGAACAGACCCACGACGCTAGAGACAACCAAGCCAAGTCCCAGCAGTACGACCAGCCATGGCAGA
>CAZVXL010000082.1:0-997 GCA_964631595.1 uncultured Lachnospiraceae bacterium
CTCTTCCGGAAGAAGTTGCCGATAGGATGAAAGCACTGCTGACAGAATACAATGCAAAAGAAGAAAAAACATTTGAGGATATTTTGGACTTCCATGTGAAGTTTGAACGAATTCATCCATTCCAGGACGGTAACGGGCGTGTGGGCAGACTGATTATGTTCAAGGAGTGCCTGAAATATAATATTGTTCCGTTTATTATCGAGGACAGCTTGAAGTTGTTCTACTATCGAGGTTTGAAAGAGTGGGACAACGAAAAGGGCTATCTGACAGATACTTGTCTGACTGCACAGGATAAATATAAGGCGTATTTGGATTATTTTAGGATTGTTTATTAAAGGAGCCGGCCTATGTTAGTATACGATGGAACTAAAACAGAATTTCTTAGAAGTGTTGAAAAAGATACCATTGCTTATGAAATAGAGCAGAATATATATGAAAAAATGAATCGCCATACAGCAAGAAATGAGTTTCGTTCTTGGGAAAATTCTTTGGAATATATGTATAAGGTACTAAACGACAGTGAAATTCCAGAAGATTCGGGCGTTGCAATTGAATACAATATACCACAAACATCAAAGAGAGTTGATTTTCTGATATCTGGTTATGATAAAGATGAAAGAGGAAATGTTATCATTGTTGAATTAAAACAATGGGACAAAATAGAGGCTGTGAAAAGTAAAGATGCTTTAGTAGAAACATATACAGGTAATGCAATCAGGCAGGTAGTGCATCCCTCCTATCAAGCGTGGTCGTATGCTATGTTGATTGCAGACTATAATCAGTCCGTACAGGAAGATCAAATTCATTTATGGCCATGTTCCTATTTACATAACTATAGACGAAAAGAAAACGATCCTTTGGATGAAGAACAGTATCAGATTTATCTGGAAGATGCTCCAGCATTTACAAGAGGACAGGTTGATCAATTAAGAGCGTATATAAAAAAATCAATTAGTAAAGGCGATAGTAAAGGAATATTGTATTCCATTGAACATGG
>CAZVXL010000082.1:1022-1546 GCA_964631595.1 uncultured Lachnospiraceae bacterium
CAAGAGTTTGCAAGAATCTATCGCAAAAATGCTAAAAGGAAATCGAGAATTTGTTATGTTGGATGAACAGAAGGTCGTATATGAGGAAATATTAAATGCTTCACGACATTCCATGGAAGATGATAAAAAAAGAGTTGTTATAGTGCAGGGAGGTCCCGGAACTGGAAAAACAGTGGTTGCAATCAATTTATTAGCACAACTTACAAATGAAGATCAATTTTGTCAATATGTATCGAAAAATAGTGCACCTCGAAATGTTTATCAGAAAAAATTAAAGGGTGAACTGAAAAAAAGCAGTATTGATAATATGTTCAAAGGATCAGGAATCTACACAGAAACTGGGGAAAGTGTTATAGACACGATTCTTGTGGATGAGGCACATAGATTGAATGAAAAATCTGGCATGTTCCATAATATGGGAGAAAATCAAATTAAGGAAATTATTCATGCTGCAAGATGCAGTGTTTTTTTCATTGATGAAAGTCAGCGAGTGACACTAAGTGATATTGGAAGTGTTGCAGAAA
>CAZVXL010000083.1:0-1529 GCA_964631595.1 uncultured Lachnospiraceae bacterium
TCATGTATCATGGTGCCGAGCATAAGACGATTCATGCGTATGAGGCAGGGCTTGACCTGACGGTGGAGAATGTGCGTCCGTTCACGACGCTTCATCCGCGGTGCGGGACGGCGTTCTTGCTGGTGGTCATGGTCGTCAGTATCATTATGTTCGCTTTTCTCGGCTGGCCTAGTCTGGTGGAGCGTATCGTAAGCCGTGTTATCTTGCTACCGGTAGTGGCGGGCGTTGCTTATGAGATTATCCGTTATGCAGGTCGCCATGAGGGGAGCTTCATGCGAATCGCAATCGCTCCGGGTCTGTGGCTTCAGAAGCTGACGACGAGTGAGCCGACAGATGATCAGATTGAGGTGGCGATTCGAGCACTCAATGAGGTGCGTCCCGACCGTGAGAACGTGAAAGACGTATAAGGAGGAAGTACCGTTGCTTAGTAAATTACAAGCAATCGAAGAAAAATATATTGAGCTTGAGTCGCTTCTGTCCGACCCATCGGTTATTGCAGATGTTCCGCTTTGGCGTAAGTATACGCAAGAGCATGCATCGCTGACGACGCTCGTAGAGACGATTCGCGAGTATAAGTCGGTCGTATCCGGCATCGAAGAAGCAGAGGAGCTTCTGGCAGAAGGGCAAGAGGATGACTTTCGCAAGATGGTAGAGGCTGAGCTTAGCGAGCTTCGCACGCGTCGTGAGGAGCTTGACAGTCAGCTGCCGATTTTGCTTTTGCCGAAAGACCCCAACGATGATAAGAATGTTATCGTTGAGATTCGCGGTGGTGCGGGCGGTGACGAAGCGGCACTGTTTTCGATGGAGCTGTTTCGGATGTATACGCGATACGCTGAGACGCAGGGCTGGAAGTCGGAGATTTTGAGCAGCAATGTAACCGAGCTTGGCGGTATGAAAGAGGTCGTGTTCGAGGTAGATGGCTACGGTGCGTACAGCAAGCTCAAGTATGAGAGCGGTGTGCATCGCGTACAGCGTGTACCGGCGACGGAGTCGGGCGGACGTATTCATACATCGACGGTTACGGTTGCGGTACTGCCGGAGGCAGAAGAGGTCGAGATTGAGATTAATCAGAATGACTTGCGTATTGATACGTACTGTGCATCGGGTGCAGGCGGTCAGTACGTCAACAGAACGGAGACGGCGGTACGTATTACGCATTTGCCGACCGGTATTGTCGTACAATGTCAGGATGAAAAATCCCAGCTCAAGAATCGTGAGAAGGCGATGCGTGTCCTTCGTGCGAAGGTGCTGGAGCTGGCACAGGCAGAACAGCACGCACAGGTTGCAGCTGACCGCAAGAGCCAGGTCGGTACGGGCGACCGCAGTGAGCGTATCCGCACGTACAACTTCCCACAGGGTCGCGTGACCGATCATCGTATCGGGCTGACGCTTCACAAGCTGGATGCGGTACTCGGCGGAGAGCTTGATGAGCTATTGAACGGACTGATTACCGCAGATCAAGCAGAGCGGTTAAAACAGGTGAAATAAAGCAGGTAGAATAAGATGACAGACAAAAAAGAAGTTTGGAC